>DATJIS010000001.1:0-13830 GCA_035493035.1 Casimicrobiaceae bacterium
GAGCAGCGCAGCGTGAACCTCGGCCAGGTCGAGATCTTCGTGCTCGACGAAGCCGACCGCATGCTCGACATGGGCTTCATTCCCGACATCAAGCGCATCATGGCGCTGCTGCCGGCCAAGCGTCAGAACCTGCTCTTCTCCGCCACGTTCAGCAACGAGATCAAGAGGCTCGCCGACGAGCTGCTGAACGAGCCGAAGCTCATCGAAGTCGCGCGGCGCAACACCGCGGCCGAAACCGTCACGCAAAAGGCCTACAAGGTTGCTCAGGACGCCAAGCGGCCGCTGCTCGTGCACATCGTGCGCTCGCGCGATCTCTGGCAGGTCCTGTGCTTCGTGCGCACCAAGCACGGTGCGTCGCGCCTCGCGCGACAGCTCGAGAAGGACGGCCTCGCGACCTCCGCCATCCATGGCGACAAGACGCAGGTTGCACGCATCGAGGCGCTCCAGGCGTTCAAGGACGGCAAGCTGCAGGTGCTGGTCGCCACCGACGTCGCGGCCCGCGGCCTCGACATCGACGACCTTCCGCTGGTGGTCAACTACGAGCTGCCGCACGTTCCCGAGGATTACATCCATCGCATCGGCCGCACCGGCCGTGCCGGCGCGAGCGGGGAAGCGATCTCGCTGGTCGCGCCCGAGGAAGAGAAATACCTCGCCGAGATCGAGCGGCTGCTGAAGAAGAAGGTCTCCGTCGAGGCGGCGGGCGATTTCGTCGCACCGGCGCGAACCCGCGGCGCGTCTGCGGAGCGTGCACCGCGCGCCGCCGCGACGCCGCGAGCATCCGCCACCCCGCGCGCGAGCGCCGACGCGGCGCGGCCGCACCCCGAGCGCCGTGCGACGAACGGGCATGCACGCGCCACGGAGCGCACGGCACTTTCTCGCCGCGAGCAGGAGCGCGAGGACGCCTATGCGCGCAATCCCGACCAGCCGATCGCGGCGAAGCCGGCTGCGTCTTTGAACGGGCACGCGACGCCGAAGTCGCAGCGTCCCGTTCCCGCGCTGCTCATGAAGCGGCGCACGCCGGAACCCGAGAACGCCTGATCGTCACGGCGGGCGGCCGCGCGCCGCGACTCCCGCATTCGCGCGATGCCCAAGCGGCCGGGCATCGCGGCCGCCGTGAGGGCTCGCCGCGGCTTCCGCAGCCGCATTCCTCCATTGGGTACACTTGCGGCGCCATGCCCCGAGCGGGGCAACTGCCGCACCCATGAACGCCTGCATCCCGGGAGCCGAGGCGATCGAGCGAACGTTTGGTGACTGCGTCGCGTGCCGCGCGTTCGCGCGCGCGGCGGCATGGCGCACGCGGCGCCCGTGATGCCTGAGACGCTGGAAATCGACGGCATCACGGTGGAGTTCGCGACGAGCGATCGTCGCGTCACCGCGGTGCGCGATCTCTCGTTCTCCATCGCACGCGGCGAGACGGTCGCAGTGGTCGGCGAATCGGGCTCCGGCAAGTCCGTCACCGCGCTGTCCGTGATGCGCCTCGTGGAGCATGGCGGGGGGCGCATCACGTCGGGCGCGATCCGGTTCACGCGGCCCGATGGCGCAACGATCGATCTCGCGCGCGCGTCGGCCGCGACGATGCGCAAGATCCGCGGCGCGGAGATCGCGATGATCTTCCAGGAGCCCATGACCTCGCTCAATCCGGTGTTCCCGGTGGGCGAGCAGATCGCCGAATCGATCCGATTGCATCAGGGCATGGACCACGCCGCCGCACGCGCGGAAGCGCTTCGCATGCTCGAGCAGGTGCGCATCCCCGAGGCCCGCGCCGTGCTCGCGCGCTATCCGCACCAGCTTTCCGGCGGCATGCGCCAGCGCGTCATGATCGCGATGGCGCTCTCATGCCGCCCCGCGCTCTTGATTGCCGACGAGCCGACCACGGCGCTCGACGTCACGATCCAGGCGCAGATCCTCACGCTCGTCCGGCTCCTGCAGGACGAGATGCACATGGCGGTGCTGTTCATCACGCACGACATGGGCGTGGTGGCCGAGGTGGCCGACCGCGTGGTCGTCATGCTGCGCGGGCAGAAGGTGGAGGAAGGAGCCGCCGAACGCGTGTTCGCGAAGCCGTCGCACGTCTACACGCGCGCGCTGCTCTCCGCGGTGCCCAAGCTCGGCGCGTTGCGCGACGAGGATGCGCCGCGCAAGTTTCCGCTCGTTCACCTCGATGCGCCGCAGGTCGTCGACACGCCGGAACCGGTGCCCGCGCCGCGCGCGCGCACGACGCTCCTCGCGGTGCGCGACCTGACCACGCGCTTCGACGTCAAGGCCGGCTTCCTCGGACGGGTTCAGCGGCGCGTGCACGCGGTGGAGCAGGTGAGCTTCGACATTGCGACCGGCGAGACGCTCGCCCTCGTCGGCGAATCGGGCTGCGGCAAGTCGACCACGGGGCGCTCGCTGATGAGGCTCATCGAGCCCGCGCGCGGGAGCATCGAGTTCGACGGGCGCGACATCGCGCACCTGCCGCGCGAGGCGCTGCGCGAAGTGCGGCGCGACATCCAGATGATCTTCCAGGATCCGTTCGCCTCGCTCGATCCGCGCCTCACCGTGGGTTTCTCGATCGCCGAGCCCTTGTACGTGCATGGTGTGGCGCGCGGACGCGAAGCGGAGGCACGCGTCGCCGCCCTGCTCGACCACGTCGGGCTCGCGCCCGACCACGCGCGACGCTATCCGCACGAGTTCTCGGGCGGTCAGCGCCAGCGCATCGCCATCGCGCGCGCGCTCGCGCTGCGTCCGCGCCTCATCGTCGCCGACGAGGCCGTGTCCGCGCTCGACGTGTCGATCCAGGCGCAGATCGTCAACCTGATGCTCGACCTGCAGAAGGAGTTCGAGCTCTCGTATCTCTTCATCTCGCACGACATGGCGGTGGTGGAGCGCGTGAGTCATCGCGTGGCCGTCATGTACCTCGGCCAGATCGTCGAGATCGGTCCGCGCAGGGCCGTGTTCGACAATCCCCAGCACCCGTACACGCGCCGGCTGATGGCTGCGGTGCCCGTCGCCGACCCTGCCCGGCGACAGCGCAAAAGGGAGCTATCATCGGAGGAGATCCCGAGCCCCATCCGTGCCGTCGGCGACGAGCCGCGGGTCGAGCCGCTGCGGGAAGTCGGACCCGGCCATTTCGTGGCGACCCACCGCGTCGGTGGCGCCTATTGAGTCTTACCGCGCGAGGCGCGCGCGTTATCTTCGAGGAGGCATTGCATGAAACCCCTGATCCGGACCCTCGCCATGGCGGCGCTCGGCCTCGCCGCGGTATTCGCGATGCCGGCGTTCGCCGCCAAGGACGTCGTGTTCGCCGTGGCGTCGACGTTCACCACGACCGATCCCTACGACGCCAACGACACGCTGTCGCAGGCGATGGCCAAGTCGTTCTACGAAGGCCTGTTCGGCTTCGACAAGGACATGAAGCTCATCCCGGTGCTCGCCGAGAGCTACGACGTCAGCAAGGACGGGCTCGTCTACACGATCAAGCTGAAGAAGGGCATCAAGTTCCACGACGGCACGGACTTCAAGGCCGACGCCGTGAAGGTGAACCTCGAGCGCGTCCTCAATCCCGCGAACAAGCTGAAGCGCTACGGTCTTTACAACGACAACATCGCCAAGGTCGAGGCGGTCGACGACTACACCGCGCGCATCACGCTGAAGACGCCGTTCTCGCCCTTCATCAACCAGCTCGCGCACCCTTCGACGGTGATGATCAGCCCGGCCGCGCTGTCGAAATACGGCAGCAAGGACATCGCTTTCCATCCCGTCGGCACGGGGCCGTTCGAGTTCGTGGAGTGGAAGCAGACGGATTACCTGAAGGTGAAGAAGTTCGACGGCTACTGGCGCAAGGGCTACCCGAAGGTCGATACGATCACCTGGAAGCCGGTCGTCGACAACAACGCGCGTGCCGCCATGATGCAGACCGGCGAAGCGCAGTTCACCTTCCCGGTCTCGTACGAGCTCGCCGACGTGCTGAAGGCGAAGCCGGACCTCGACGTCGTCGCCGCGCCGTCGATCGTGCTGCGCTACCTGTCCATGAACACGCAGCAGAAGCCGTTCGACAACGTGAAGGTGCGCGAGGCGATCGCGTATGCGATCAACAAGGAGGCGCTCGCGAAGGTCGCGTTCAACGGCTACGCCACGCCGGCACACGGCGTCGCGCCGCACGGCGTCGAGTTCGCGGTCGATCTCGGCGAATGGCCGTACGACGTGAAGAAGGCGAAGCAGCTCCTGACCGAGGCCGGTTATCCGAACGGTTTCGAGACCGAGCTGTGGTCGGCGTACAACCACACGACCGCGCAGAAGGTCACGCAATTCATCCAGCAGCAACTGCAGCAGATCGGCATCCGCACGAAGATCACGCTGCTCGAATCCGGCCAGCGCGTCGAGAAGGTCGAGAGCTGGCCCGATCCGAAGACCGCGCCGGTGCGCCTGTACTACGTCGGCTGGTCGACCTCGACGGGCGAGGCCGACTGGGCGTTGCGTCCGCTGCTCGGTGGCGATTCGTGGCCGCCGCGTCTGTTCAATACCGCGTATTACAAGAATCCGAAGGTGGACGAGGACATCAAGGGCGCGCAGCTTGCCACCAGCAAGGAGGAGAAGGCGAAGCTGTACAAGGACGCCCAGCAGCAGATCTGGCAGGACGCGCCGTGGGCGCCGCTCGTGGTCGAGAAGCTGCTCTCGGCTCACAGCAAGAAGTTGAGCGGCGTCTACGTGATCCCGGACGCATCGTTCAATTTCACGGATATCGACCTGAAGTAACGCGCCTTCGGCGCGCCTCCTCACCCGCCGTGCGGGCGTGCTCTCCCCGCCGCGCGGGGAGAGGGCTCGGTCGGGGGCACCCGCCGCGATGCTGCAATACATCGTCAAGCGCCTGCTGGGCCTCCTGCCGACGCTGTTGATCGTCGCGTTCCTGGTCTTCATGCTGGTGCATCTGCTGCCGGGCGACCCTGCGCGCCTCGCCGCCGGGCAGGATGCGACACCCGAGACCGTCGAGCTCGTGCGCCAGGACCTCGGGCTCGACAAATCGCTCGCCCAGCAGTTCGTGCGCTTCATGACCGGCGTCGCGCACTGGGATTTCGGCCGCTCGCTGCGCACCAAGCGGCCGGTGTCGACGGAGATCAGCGAGCGCTTCATGCCGACGTTCTGGCTCACGCTATGGAGCATGGCGTGGTCGGTGCTGTTCGGCATGGCGATCGGCATCGTGTCCGCGGTGTATCGCAACCGCTGGCCCGATCGCGTCGGCATGACGCTCGCGGTGTCGGGCATATCGTTCCCGGCGTTCGCGCTCGGCATGGTGCTGATGCAGGTCTTCGCCGTGCAGCTCAACTGGCTGCCGACCGTCGGCGACGACACGTGGCGCCACTACATCCTGCCCTCCATCACGCTGGGCGCGGCGGTGGCGGCGATCATGGCGCGCTTCACACGCTCGTCGTTCGTCGACATCCTCGGCGAGGATTACATCCGCACCGCGCGCGCCAAAGGCCTCGACGAGCGGCGCGTCGTCATCAAGCACGGGTTGCGCAATGCGCTGATTCCCGTGGTGACCATGATGGGACTGCAATTCGGGTTCCTGCTCGGCGGTTCCATCGTGGTCGAGAAGGTGTTCAACTGGCCCGGGCTCGGCCGCCTGCTCGTCGATGCCGTCGACATGCGCGACTATCCCGTGATCCAGGCGCTGGTGCTGCTGTTCTCGCTCGAGTTCATCCTGATCAACCTGGTGGTGGACGTGCTCTACGGCCTCATCAACCCGACGATCCGGTATCGCTGATGAACGACACCGCGATCGACGAAGCACCGGTCACGGCCGTGCCGAGCGGTCCGTCGCGCGAGGCGGTGCGCACGCCGTGGTCGGAGTTCTGGCGCAAGTTTCGCCGCCAGAAGGTGGCGCTGGTGGCCGGCGCGTTCGTAGCTCTGCTCGTGGTCATCGCCGTGCTCGGCCCGTGGATCGTGCCCTACGATGCCGAGAACTACTTCGACTACGATCAGCTCAACGCCCGGCCCTCGCCGCAGCACTGGTTCGGCGTCGACGCGCTGGGGCGCGACATCTTCAGCCGCATCGTGATGGGCGCCCGCATCTCGCTCGCGGCGGGCTTCGTGTCGGTCGCGGTGGGCGCGATCATCGGCACGTTCCTCGGTCTTCTCGCCGGCTATTTCGAGGGCTGGTGGGACCGCGTGATCATGCGCATCTGCGACGTGCTGTTCGCGTTCCCCGGCATCCTGCTCGCGATCGCCATCGTTGCGATCCTCGGGGGCGGGATGTTCAACGTGATCGTGGCGGTGGCGATCTTCAGCATTCCCACGTTCGCACGGCTGGTCCGCGGAAATACTTTGGCTCTAAAGCATTTGACCTACATCGAGGCGGCGCGCAGCCTTGGCGCTTCCGACGCCACGATCATCAGCCGTCACATCTTCCCGGGCACCATCTCCGCCGTCATCGTCTATTTCTCGCTGCGCATCGGCACGTCGATCATCACCGCCGCGAGCCTGTCGTTCCTCGGCCTCGGCGCGCAACCGCCCACGCCCGAGTGGGGCGCGATGCTCGACGCGGCGCGCGCCGACATGCTGACCGCGCCGCACGAAGCCATCTTTCCCGCGCTGGCGATCTTCCTCACGGTGCTCGCGTTCAACCTGCTCGGCGACGGGCTGCGCGACGCGCTCGACCCGAAGATCGAGCGCCGATGAGCCACGACTCGACCTGGAGGCCGCTGCGCGACACGCCGCGCGTGGGACGCCTTCCATCGGCGCCGCGTGACACGATCGCCGACGTGGACGGCGTCACGGTGGGACATGCCACGCTCGCGACAGGTGATCTGCAGACCGGCGTGACCGTCGTGCGTCCGCACGCGGGTGATCCGTTCCGGCAAAAGGTTCCGGCGGCTGCCGTCGTGATCAACGGCTTCGCCAAGGCGGTCGGGCTCAGCCAGGTGAACGAGCTCGGCGTGCTCGAGACGCCGATCGCGCTCACCAACACCTTCAGCGTCAATACCGTCGCGACCGCGCAGATTCGCGCCGCGATCGCGGCCCATCCGGACATCGCGCGGCGCACGACGTCGGTCAATCCGCTCGTGCTCGAGTGCAGCGACGCGTATCTCTCGGACATGCAGGCGCTCGCCGTGACCGAGGCGCACTACCGCGAGGCGCTCGACGCCGCGAGCGTCAACGTCGCGCGCGGGTCGGTCGGCGCCGGGCGCGGCATGTCCTGCTTCGAGCTGAAGGGCGGCATCGGCACGGCGTCGCGCATGGCGTACATCGCGCCGCACGCGTATACGCTCGGCGTGCTGGTGCTCGCGAACTTCGGCAAGCTCGCGACGCTCACCGTGGCCGGCCATCGCATCGGGCCCGCGCTGGTGCAGCGGTTCACCACGCGCACGGAGACGTACGACCAGGGGTCGATCATCGTCGTGATCGCGACCGATGCGCCGGTCGATCACCGCCAGCTGCGGCGCGTCGCGATGCGTGCAGCCGCGGGCATCGGACGCGCGGGGTCGTACTACGGGCATGGCAGCGGCGACATCGCGCTCGCCTTCTCCACCGCGGCGACGGTCGAGCATGCGCCGACGGAACCGATCGCCTCGCGCGACACACTGGCCGAGGCGTTGCTCGAGTCGCTCTTCGAAGCGTGCGCGGAAGCCACCGAGCAGGCGATCCTCGACGCGCTTTTCCAGGCCGAGACGGTGCGCGGCTTCCGCGGCCACGTGCGCTATGCGCTCCACGACATCGCGCCCGACTGGCGCGCGCTCGGCGCGTAGCGAAGCTTGAACGGCTGCGTCGTTGCGCACTGCCGTGCGGGCTTCGAGCCCGAGGCAGCCGCGGACCTTCACGCCGCGGCGGCGCGTCTTCGCGAGACGGTTCGTCCTCACGTCGAGGTCGGTGCCGGATTCGTCGCCGCGCAGACCGAAGAGGCGCCCGACATCGCGCGCTGGAGCAGCGCGCTCACGGCAAACGCACCGATCTTCGCACGCAGCGTGTTCATCGGCAGCGGACCGTGGACGCTCGCCGGCACGAGCCGCAGCGGTCCCCCGGACCGCATCACGCCGCTCGTCGCCGCGGCGAGGTCACTCGCGAGCGCGCCGTTCGGCACGGTGTGGCTCGAGCATCCCGACACCAACGATGGCAAGGCGCTGTCGACGCTGGCACGCGGCCTGCACCATCGCCTGGCCGGCGCGTTGCGCGACGCCAACCTCCTGCGCGAAGACGAAAGCGCGACGCCGCGGTTGCACGTGCTGCTGCGCGACGGTGCGACGGCGTGGGTCGGCGTCAGCGACGCGCATGCGGGAAGCCCGTGGCCGATGGGCATTCCGCGGCTTCGCATGCCGCGCGGCGCGCCGTCGCGCTCGACGCTGAAGCTCGCCGAAGCGCTCGTGACGTTCCTCGGTTCGGACGAGCGGCGTCTGCTGCGCGCCGGCTCGCGGGCGGTCGATCTCGGAGCCGCTCCGGGCGGCTGGACGTGGCAGCTCGCGCAGCGCGGGCTGCGCGTCACCGCGGTGGACAACGGCGCGCTCAAGGGTGAGGTCGCGCACGATGCCCTGGTGACCCATCTGCGCGAGGACGGCCTGCGTTATCGGCCGCGCCGCCCCGTGGACTGGGTCACGTGCGACATCGTGGAAAAGCCGTCACGCATCGCGGCGCTGATGGCGGACTGGATCGGCGCCGGGCATGCCCGGCACGCGATCTTCAACCTCAAGCTGCCGATGAAGAAGCGCTACGACGAGGTCGTGCGCTGCCGCGCGGCGATCACCGACGACCTGTCGCGTCGTGGCGTGCGGGCGCATCTCGCGTTGCGCCAGCTCTATCACGACCGCGAGGAAGTGACCGGTTATCTCGCACGCCGCGACTAGAGAGCCGCGCCGTTCGCGCGCAGGTAGCGCAGGAGATTCTCGAAGGTCACGCTGCCCTTGCGGTCCACGTCGATGCGGTCGAAATTGTTCGCAACGAAGCCGAAGCCGCCGCGACGCGCCTGCTCGCGCGTCAGCGCGCCCGCGTGATCGACGTCGGCTGCCTCGAAGCTGGCCCGCAGCTTCTGCCGCACCTGCTCGTCGAACGACTCCCCGCGGCTCGGCGGAACCGGCAACGCCTTGCGCAGCTCCGGCGGCACCCATGGATCGCGTGGCGCCGGATTCGCGGTGAACTCGGCCGCGGCCGCGGCCACGGGTAACGCCAGCAGCAGCGCCAGCAGGTTGCGTTTCCGACTCATGGCGCACCCCCGGTGAGCGGCGTGCGCAGCAACGCACGCACGTCCGCCTTCTCGAGCGGACGGGAGCCGTCGTCGAGGTAGGTCATGTGACCGCCTTCGAACGTCCTGAACTCGATCGGGGCACCCGCCATGCGGGTGAGGTCGAGCGCCGTCTGGTAGTACGGCGTGGCGAGGTCGTGGAACCCGTTGAGCGACAGCACCTTCATCTGCGGATTGAGCGCCAGCGCCGCCGCGAGGTCCGGAACGACGTCGGGAAGCGGATGGCCGTCGTGCGAGAAGTCCCAGAAGTTGATCGCGTTGCCGAGCGTCACGTAGAACGTCGGGAAGGAGTACTTCAGCGTCGTCGTGAGATACGACTGGATCGCCTGCGCGAACGACGGCGTGATGACGGTGCTCGACGGATCGTCGTCGCGCGCGAGCGGGTCGCCGAACGGCGCCGACACGCGCGCATCGTAGCGCCCGATCACGATCCCCGGGATCAGGTGGTTCTGAAACGTGCCCGGGTCGAGGTTGAAGTGCGATTGCCACTGATCGAGCGTCATGCCCGTGTCGTCGACCAGCGTGTTGAGCACTGCGGGCGCCGGCAGCGCGAACGACTGCAGGAACTCCGTGATCGCCGGCGCATACGTCCCGATCGCGAATGTCTCCGCGCTCCTGCGAAACGTCGCGATGTCGCTCGGCACCGGACGCGCGAGGCCGTAATGCGCGCCGACCGAGGCGTACGTCGGGAAGTAGCCGGCGCAGCTGATCGAGGGCGAGCTCACCACGCCGCAGTTGCTGTTGTAGTCGAGCACCGACGACTGGAGGACAACGCCGTCGATCGTCATCCCCGCCGTCTCGAGCAGGCGGGCCAGCACCGCCGAGCGCGTCGTGCCGTAGGACTCGCCGAACAGGAACTTCGGCGAGCTCTCGCGGCCGTTCGCCGCGACGTACGCGAAGACGAAATCGCGGAACACCGCGGCGTCGGCGTCCACGCTCCAGAACGATTGGTTCGAGAACGGCGCGATGGCCTCCGACAATCCGGCGCCCACGGCATCGACGAACACGAGGTCGGACGTGTCGAGGAGGCTCTCCGCGTTGTCGACCAGCGGGTACGGCTGCGGCAGCGAGGCGTTCGGACCGCCGGTCGCGATCCGCTTGGGACCGAACGAGCCGAGATGCAGCCACACCGACGCCGAACCCGGTCCCCCGTTGTAGAAGAATGTCACGGGACGTGTCCCGGGATCCTGACCGTCAGCGGTGTACGCCACGTAGAAGAAAGACGCTTCCGGCACGCCGGTTCCGAGTCCGCGCGCGGTCAGATGGCCTGCCGTCGCGGTATACGGAATGATCGTTCCGCCCAGCGTGATCGCGTGGTGCGTCACCGCGGCCGCATCGATCGCGGAAGCGAGCGAGCCGGTCGGACCGGCCGAATAGAACGTGGGGTCGGTGAGCGCGACATCGGCAGCAGCGGTGGCCGGCTGAGGCGCGCACATGACCACACCGCCCGGCCCGATGCCCTCGAGGATCCAGCCGTTCGCCTGCATGGTGACGCGCAGCGCGGTCGACGTCGTGTAGCGGTGATTGGCGTCGCGCCGGTTGTCGAAGACGCGATACACGGGCATCGTGGCCCCGGGGCACGCGCCGCTCGTGCGATCGGGAACCTGGATGTAGAACACCGCGGCCGACTCGAACTGCCAGGCGAGCGGGAACTTGGCCGCGACCTCGTCGCATTCGTCGGTGAATGCGCTGTAGAAATGCGAATCGAGACCGGCTTCGGGGCGGCCGTAATAGCGGCACACGGGCTGTGCATCGGCCGGCGCGTGCGCGGCGTCCGTCCACGCAAGGAACGTCTGCCCCGTGCGCGTCCAGCCCTTCAGCACGCCGTCGTCGAGCGCCGCTTGCTCCTGGGGCGACGCGGTCATGAAATAGTGATCCACGTCAGCGCGGTAATACTCGACGACGGTTGCGTTGGGCGGCGCGGCGAGCGCGGATGCGGCCAGTGCGACCGGAAGCAGCGCGGCTGCACGCGCGAGGGCGCGCCGGCGCGGGCTAGCGCTCGCCATACGCGAGATGGTCCATGATCTCGGCGAAGCGCGTCCACGAGAGACGCTTGCTCTTCTGACGCCGCCCGCCCCACCAGAAAAGGCCGCCGCGCCCGATCTCGAGCTGGCCGATCTTCTCTCCCGCCGCGCTGATCTCCAGCGTGAGCGAGGTGCCTGCCTTGGTCAGCTCGTGGATGTTGAGGAGCGCACGCACCGCGTGCTTTCGCTCTGACGTGACGCGCCGGGTTGCGCGCTTGCGGGTGGTTGCCATGTCGATGATCCTGCGGCTGGATCGAGGGTCACGCGTCGCCGGTGGGCACGATCGACGCCGTCTCGACCATGAGCACCACCGCGCGCTGGGGCGCGCGGGTGCGATGCACGACGCCCTTCGGGACGACGAAGCCTTGCTGCCGGTCGAGCTCCACGCTGCGTGCCTCGAGGTCGATGATGAAGTGTCCGTCGAGCACGAAGAAGAACTCGTCGTCGTTGTCGTGCTTGTGCCAGTGATATTCACCCTGCAGCACGCCGAGGCGCACGACCGAATCGTTCACCTTGCAGAGCGTCTGGTTGTACCAGCTGTGTGTGCATGCGTCGACGAGCGCCCCGACGTCGACCAGGCTGAGCGGCGGATGAAGGACGTCGAGAAACGTCGCGTAGGGATATGAGGCCTCGGGCATGCGTTCCCCCGTTTCGACCCGCGGCGCGGGCACTCAGCTCATTATAGGGCGCGCATGCGCGGTTCCGCGGTCGCCGCGGATGCACGGATGGCGGCCTGGTTCGCCCTGGAAAGTCCGTCGAACGCCCACCGATACGAGCCGTCCACCAGCTCACGCAAGTACGCGGCGGGGAACGCCGACACGTCGACGATCGTGACCCAGTAGAACCGCCCGCGATAACGCGCCGGCTTGACGCCCGGGATGTCGGTGAGCTCGACGAAGCGCTCCGGCGTCACGTGAACGCTGAAGCGCCAGCGCTCGGGCATGCTGGTCTTGAAATACGCGAACTTGCGCTGGCCCACCGAGTACACGAGGAAGTTCCACGGCTCGCCGTAGCGCTGCGCCGACGCGCCCGGGAATGCGCCGCAGAAGCGCTTGAGCTGCGCGACGTTCATGGCGACCGCGTCATCGCGCGCGGGGCGGCTGCTCGCTCAGGATGCCGAGCTCGCGGTAGATCGGCCGCAACGCGCGCCGCATCGACGGCAGCTGACGCCAGAACCATACGGCGCCGCATGCCGCGATCAGCCCGTCGATGAGGAACGTCGTCTGCGTGCCCAGACGCCCGGCGAGCGCTCCGGTCGCCAGATTGCCGAGCGGCGCCACGCCGAGGAACGCCAGCGTGTAGAACGCGGCGACACGGCCGCGCAGGCGATCGTCGACGACGGTGTGCAGGATCGTGTTCGTGGAAGCCGCGGCGAGGACCAGCCCGCCGCCCACCATGAACACGAGCAGCAGCGCCAGCCAGAAGAGCCGCAGGTACGAGAACGCCGCCAGCGCGAGACCGCACGTCGCCGCCGCGCGCACGATCACCCGTGCGAGACCGCGCACGGTCGGGCGGCTCGCGAGATAACCCGTGCTGAGCAGCGCGCCCGCGCCCGCCGACGACAGGAGCCATCCGAGCGCCTGCGGTCCGCCGCCGTACACGTCCTTGGCATACACCGGCATGAGCGCGCTGTACGGCGAGATGGTGAACGCCAGGACCGCCACCAGGATCAGCAGGTCGCGCACGGGCGTGAGGCCCACGGCGTAGCGCGCGCCTTCGAGCCAGCTCGACCACCAGCCGCCGGTCGGCGCCGTGCGGACGTCTTCCGTCCATTGCATGCGCGACAGCGCCACGATGACCGCGAGGAAGGACAGCGCGTTCAGGCCGAAGCACACCGCCTCACTGGTGATGGCGAGCAGCAGCCCTGCGAGCGCGGGACCCACGACACGCGCGGTATTGACCAGGAACGAGTTGAGCGCAATGGCATTGGGCAGATCGGCGCGATCCTCGACGAAGCGCACGTACATCGACTGGCGCATCGGCAGGTCGAACGCCGTGCAGGTGCCGAGCCACAGCGCGAGCGCGATGAGGTGCCAGGTCTGGATCATCCCGGCTGCGGTCAGCGTGGCGAGGATCACCGCCTGCACGAGCATGAGCGACTGCGTGACCATGAGGCCGCGGCGCCGGTCGATGCGATCCGCGAGAACGCCGGCGAAGTTGCTGAACAGCAGGATGCCGACGTTGGCGCAGAACGCCACCACGCCGAGGAGCCACGCCGAGCCGGTGAGCCGGTACGTGAGCCAGCTCATCGCGACCTGCTGCAGCCACGTGCCGACCAGCGAAAGGCCCTGGCCGATGAAGAACAGGCGGAAGTTGCGATACCGAAGCGCGCGGAAGGTGCGCGAGAGCGGCACGGTCAGCGACGCACGCTCAGTCGAGGCGCCGGTATTGCTCGTCGAGCTTCTGCAGCGTGGCCTCGTGCTGCGACAGCCGCGCACGTTCCTGCTCGACGACCGCGGCGGGCGCGCGCGACACGAAACCCTCGTTCGCGAGCTTGGCGCGTGCCTTGTTGACTTCGCCCTCCACGCGTGCGCGCTCCTTGCCGAGGCGCGCACGCTCCGCTTCGACGTCGACCTCGACTTCGAGCATGAGGCG
>DATJIS010000002.1:0-23602 GCA_035493035.1 Casimicrobiaceae bacterium
GGGATCGTGAAGGTGGGCGAGGAGCTGGAGATCGTGGGGTTGAAGCCCACGCTGAAGACGGTGTGCACGGGGGTGGAGATGTTCCGCAAGCTGCTCGACCAGGGGCAGGCGGGGGACAACATCGGGGTGCTGCTGCGCGGGACCAAGCGCGAGGAAGTCGAGCGTGGCCAGGTGCTGGCGAAGCCGGGCTCGATCACGCCGCACACCAAGTTCAGCTGCGAGGTGTACGTGCTGAGCAAGGAAGAGGGCGGGCGGCACACGCCGTTTTTCAACGGCTACCGGCCGCAGTTCTACTTCCGCACCACGGACGTGACCGGATCGGTGGAGCTGCCGGCGGGCACGGAGATGGTGATGCCCGGGGACAACATCCAGATGACGGTGACGCTGATCGCGCCCATTGCGATGGAGGACGGTCTGCGCTTCGCGATCCGCGAAGGCGGACGCACCGTCGGCGCGGGCGTGGTCGCCAAGATCATCGAGTGAGAAAACTAGGCCAGTAGCTCAATTGGCAGAGCGGCGGTCTCCAAAACCGCAGGTTGGGGGTTCGATTCCCTCCTGGCCTGCCATTTTCAGGGATCAGAGGTCAGGGATCAGGCATCAGGCGGTCCTGCCTCGCTCCGAAGTGGCAAACATGAACGCAAGGAAATGGTTTGGGTCGGCGCATCGGGTTCTGATCCCTGATTCCTGATCCCTGATCCCTGAACAATGGACAAAGCAAAGATCATCGCAGCGGTCGCGTGCGTCGTGCTCGGGCTGTGGGCGTATTACTACTTCGCCGACGCGGCCGTGCTGCTGCGCGTCCTCATGGTGCTGGGCGGATTGCTCGCCGGCGCCGCCGTCGCGTGGACGTCCGAACCCGGCAAGGCGTTCTTCGTCTTCGCGCAGGAGTCGTGGCAGGAGGCGGGACGCGTGTCGTGGCCGACGCGCAAGGAAACCGTCCAGACCACGGCGGTGGTTTTCGCATTCGTCGTGGTCATGGCGCTGTTCCTCTTCGCGGTGGACTCGTCGATCGCCTGGGTGCTGACGTTGATCACGGGGCGAGGCCAATGATGAGCAAGAAGTGGTACGTCGTGCACGCGTATTCGGGCTTCGAGAAGAGCGTGCAGCGCGCGCTGCTCGACCGCATCAAGCGCTCCGGCATGCAGGAGCAGTTCGGTCAGATCCTCGTCCCGGTCGAGGAAGTCGTCGAGATGAAGGGCGGCCAGAAGGCCATCTCCGAGCGCAAGTTCTTCCCGGGCTACGTGCTCGTCGAGATGGAGATGACCGACGACAGCTGGCACCTCGTGAAGAGCACGCCCAAGGTCACCGGATTCGTCGGCGGCACCGCGAACAAGCCCACGCCGATCACGCAGAAGGAGGTCGACTCGATCCTGCAGCAGGTGCAGGAAGGCGTCGAGAAGCCGCGACCGAAGGTGCTGTTCGAGCTCGGCGAGGCGGTGCGCGTGAAGGAAGGCCCGTTCACCGACTTCCACGGCAACGTGGAGGACGTGAACTACGAAAAGAGCAAGCTGCGCGTGTCGGTGACCATCTTCGGTCGCAGCACGCCGGTGGAACTGGACTTCTCGCAGGTCGAGAAGGCATAGAGCAGCGGACCAAAGTTTCGGTCGGCGCTCCGCGCCTCCCACGATACTTTGGTCCGGTGAAGTCAGCGTAATCGGCTTGGGGCGGCCCGGCGCCGATCACGCGGCAAGTGCAACCAACGGGGAGGACGCGACAGCGTCCGTTCGGACCCACAGGAGAAGGTACACATGGCAAAGAAAGTCATCGGCTACATCAAGCTGCAGGTGCCGGCCGGCAAGGCGAATCCGTCGCCACCGATCGGTCCGGCGCTCGGCCAGCGCGGCCTCAACATCATGGAGTTCTGCAAGGCATTCAACGCGCAGACGCAGAAGATGGAGCCCGGCCTGCCCGTGCCCGTGATCATCACGGCGTATGCGGACAAGAGCTTCACCTTCATCATGAAGACGCCGCCGGCGACCGTGCTGATCAAGAAGGCGGCGAAGGTGGACAAGGGCAGCCAGAAGCCGCACACCGACAAGGTGGGCAAGCTCACCCGCGCTCAGGCTGAAGAGATCGCCAAGACCAAGCAGCCGGATCTCACGGCCGCCGACCTCGATGCCGCCGTGCGCACCATCGCCGGCAGCGCGCGCAGCATGGGCATCACGGTCGAAGGAGTGAAGTGATCATGGCCGAGCAGAAGACGAAGAAGCTGCCCAAGCGCGTCGAGGCCGTGCGCAGCAAGGTCGATCGCAGCAAGACGTACTCGGTGGACGACGCGCTGAAGCTCGTCAAGGACACCGCCACGGCGAAGTTCGACGAATCGGTCGACGTGGCCGTCAATCTCGGCGTGGACGCCAAGAAGTCCGACCAGACGGTCCGCGGCTCGGTCGTGCTGCCCGCAGGAACGGGAAAGAAAGTGCGCGTCGCGGTGTTCGCGCAGGGTGACCGCGCGAAGCAGGCCGAGGACGCCGGCGCCGACATCGTGGGCTTCGAGGATCTCGCGGCCCGGATCAAGGAAGGCTTCATGGATTTCGACGTGGTCATTGCCTCACCGGATGCGATGCGCGTCGTCGGCCAGCTCGGCCAGATCCTCGGTCCGCGCGGGCTCATGCCGAACCCCAAGGTGGGCACGGTGTCGCCCGACGTCGCGCAGGCGGTGAAGAACGCGAAGGCCGGCCAGGTGCAATACCGCACGGACAAGGCGGGCATCGTGCACGCCTCCATCGGTCGCGCCTCGTTCACGCCGGATCAGCTCAAGACGAATTTCGTCGCGCTGATCGACGCGCTCAACAAGGCGAAGCCCTCGGGCGTGAAGGGCATCTACATGAAGAAGGTGAGCGTCTCGAGCACCATGGGCGCGGGCATCCGGATCGACACGACGGGCCTGTCGCAGTCGGCGCCCGCGAACGGCTAGACCGAGAGATTTCCGTCCCCGCTCATGCGGGGGCGAGTTGCTTTTTCGATTTTGAGGGAAGGCGGGATTGCGTTCCGCCTGCCGTCAAAGACCGCTGGAGCGAAAGCTCAAAACGGGAAACCGATCCAGCGCAGATGGTGCCCTCGGACAGGATGTGGCAGTTCCTGGACGAAGTCGCCGAACCGCAGTGCCGGATTAGTCCACCGGCACTGAGCCAGAAACAAGGGTGACTATGAGTCTCAACCTAGAGCAGAAGCAGCAAGTGGTTGCGGAGGTGGCGAAGCAGGTCGCCGGCGCTCAGGCCATCGTGATGGCGGAGAACCGCGGCATGGCAGTCGCCGACATGACGCAGCTTCGTGCGAAGGCACGCGCTTCCGGCGTCTATTTCAGGGTCGTGAAGAACACCCTGGTGCGCCGCGCGGTCGCCGATACGCCGTTCGCCCCGCTGGCCGACAGGATGGTCGGCCCGCTCGCGTACGGCATCGGTCCCGACCCGGTTGCGGTGGCGAAGGTCCTCAACGACTTCGCCCGCGGCAACGAGAAGTTCGTGATCACGGGCGGCGCGATGCCCGGGCAGGTGATGTCCGCCAAGGAAGTCACCGCGCTCGCGTCCCTGCCCTCGCGCGAGGAATTGCTGGCGAAGCTGATGGGCACGATGCAGGCGCCCATCGCCAAGTTCGTGCGCACGCTGAACGAGGTGCCGGGCAAGTTCGTCCGCACGCTCGCAGCGGTCCGCGATGCCAAGCCGGCCGCCTGATCCCGCAACCCCATTCAATCCATTCGAAATCCAGGAGCAAACATGTCCGCAGCCCAAACCGAGATCCTCGACAAGATCGCCGGGATGACCGTCCTCGAGCTCTCCGAGCTCATCAAGGCAATGGAAGAGAAGTTTGGCGTCTCAGCCGCCGCCGCCGTGTCCGTTGCGGCTCCCGCCGCAGGGGGCGCGCCCGCCGCGGCCGCGGAGGAGCAGACCGAGTTCACGGTCGTGCTGTCCGCCATCGGTGACAACAAAGTCAACGTCATCAAGGCCGTGCGCGAGCTGACCGGCCTCGGCTTGAAGGAAGCCAAGGACCTGGTCGATGGGGCGCCCAAGCCGGTCAAGGAAGCCATTCCGAAGGCCGACGCCGAAGCCGCCAAGAAGAAGCTGGAAGACGCTGGCGCCAAAGCGGAAATCAAGTAAATCAGGAGGATACGATCCGGACGGAACTTGTCCGGGTCGGCTTCGCCCTCAGGGGTTGAAGCCAAGCATTCGATCCCCATATCCGAATGCTTCGCTTCGCTCCCTGAGACGACTGCAGGAAGCGGGTTTGGTCGGGCGCCCCATGACCTGGGCGCGTCGTCCGCCAGCGGCTGGTAGCGGCCAGCCACCACTCCTGGGGCGCAATGCCCCGTGACAGTCGAACGACGCCGATACCGCGCCCACCCGGGCACGGCACGGCAACGGGGCCGGACGCGGCCCTCGCATTGAATCGGAGACCGGACCACCTTTATGGCGACCACCCAAGCCACGCCCTATTCCTTTACCGAGAAGAAGCGCATCCGCAAGAGCTTCGCGAAGCGCGCGAGCGTCCTCCAGGTGCCGTTCCTCCTGGAGACGCAGCTCGCGTCGTATCGCGCGTTCCTGCAGGAGTTCACCCCCGCGATGGAGCGGAAGAACGAAGGCCTGCAGGCCGCGTTCACGTCCATCTTCCCGATCTCGAGCCATTCGGGTAACGCCCGGCTCGAGTTCGTGAGCTTCTCCCTGCTGCCGCCGGCATTCGACGTCGTCGAATGCCAGCAGCGCGGCCTCACCTACTGCTCGGCCCTGCGCGCCAAGGTGCGCCTGGTCATCATGGACCGCGAGGCGCCGAAGGACACGGTGAAGGAGGTGAAGGAGCAGGAGGTCTACATGGGCGAGATCCCGCTCATGACCGAGAACGGCTCGTTCATCATCAACGGCACCGAGCGCGTCATCGTCTCGCAGCTGCATCGCTCGCCCGGCGTGTTCTTCGAGCACGACCGCGGCAAGACGCACAGCTCCGGCAAGCTCCTGTTCAGCGCGCGCGTCATTCCGTATCGCGGCAGCTGGCTCGACTTCGAGTTCGACCCGAAGGACTTCCTGTTCTTCCGCGTCGACCGCCGCCGCAAGATGCCCGTCACCACGCTGCTGAAGGCCATCGGCCTCACCAACGAGGACATCCTGCGCCACTTCTTCGTGTTCGACACGTTCCACATCAGCCCGCGTGGCGTGGAGCTCGAGTTCGTGCCCGAGCGCCTGCGCGGCGAGATGGCGCGCTTCGACGTCGTCGGCAAGGACGGCAAGGTCATCGTCCAGAAGGACAAGCGGATCACGGCGCGCCACGTGCGCGAGCTGTCCGACAGCGGGGTCAAGCGCATCGCGGTTCCGAGCGACTACCTCGTGGGCCGCACGCTCGCCACGAACGTCGTCGACAAGACGACCGGCGAGATGCTCGCCAAGGCCAACGACGAGGTCACCGACGAGCTGCTCGAGAAGCTCACGGCCGCCGGCATCGATGAGATCAAGACGATCTACACGAACGACCTCGACATGGGTCCGTTCATCTCGCAGACACTGCGCACCGATGACACGCCCGACCAGTACGCCGCCAAGGTCGCGATCTACCGCATGATGCGTCCCGGCGAGCCTCCGACGGAGGACGCCGTCGAGGCGCTGTTCCACGGCCTGTTCTTCGCCGAGGAGCGCTACGACCTGTCGGCCGTGGGCCGCATGAAATTCAACCGCCGCGTGGGCCGCACCGAGCTGAAGGGCTCGGGCACGCTCACCAACGACGACATCATCGCGGTCATCAAGATCCTGGTCGAGCTGCGCAACGGCCGCGGCGAGATCGACGACATCGATCACCTCGGCAACCGGCGCGTGCGCTCGGTGGGCGAGCTCGCCGAGAACCAGTTCCGCTCCGGGCTGGTGCGCGTCGAGCGCGCGGTGAAGGAACGCCTCGGCCAGGCGGAGAGCGAGAACCTGCTGCCGCACGATCTCATCAATGCCAAGCCGATCAGCGCGGCGATCAAGGAGTTCTTCGGCTCCTCGCAGCTGTCGCAGTTCATGGACCAGACCAACCCGCTGTCCGAGATCACGCACAAGCGCCGCGTCTCGGCGCTGGGTCCGGGCGGCCTCACGCGCGAGCGCGCGGGCTTCGAGGTGCGCGACGTGCACCCGACGCACTACGGCCGGGTGTGCCCGATCGAGACGCCCGAAGGGCCGAACATCGGCCTCATCAACTCGCTCGCCCTTTACGCGCGCACCAACGAATACGGCTTCCTCGAGACGCCGTACCGCAAGGTGGTGGACAGCAAGGTGACCGACGAGATCCATTACCTGTCGGCAATCGAGGAAGGCCAGTACGTGATCGCGCAGGCCAACGCCGCGATCGACAAGACCGGCAAGCTCTCCGACGACCTCGTGTCGTGCCGCAGCCACAACGAATTCATGCTCGCGACCGCGGACAAGGTGCAGTACATGGACGTCGCGCCGTCGCAGATCGTGTCCGTGGCCGCGTCGCTCATCCCGTTCCTCGAGCACGACGACGCCAATCGCGCGCTGATGGGCTCCAACATGCAGCGCCAGGCGGTGCCTTGCCTGCGTCCCGAGAAGCCGCTGGTGGGCACCGGTGTGGAGCGCACGGCCGCGGTGGACAGCGGCACGGCGGTGATGGCGCGTCGCGGCGGCAAGGTCGACTACGTCGACGCGAGCCGCATCGTGGTGCGCGTCAACGACACGGAGACGCAGGCCGGTGAGGTCGGCGTCGACATCTACAACCTGACGAAGTACAAGCGCAGCAACCAGAACACGAACATCAACCAGCGTCCGCTGGTGAAGGTGGGCGACCAGATCGCGAAGGGCGACGTGATTGCCGACGGCGCCTCGACCGACATGGGCGAGCTCGCCCTCGGCCAGAACATGCTGGTCGCGTTCATGCCCTGGAACGGCTACAACTACGAGGACTCGATCCTGATCAGCGAGCGCGTGGTCGGCGACGACCGCTACACGTCGATCCACATCGAGGAGCTGTCGGTGGTGGCGCGCGACACCAAGCTCGGTCCGGAAGAGATCACGCGCGACATCTCGAGCCTCGGCGAAGGGCAGCTGTCCCGCCTCGACGAGTCGGGCATCGTCTACATCGGCGCCGAAGTCGAGGCCGGTGACGTGCTCGTGGGCAAGGTCACGCCGAAGGGCGAGACGCAGCTCACGCCGGAAGAGAAGCTGCTCCGCGCGATCTTCGGCGAGAAGGCCTCGGACGTGAAGGACACCTCGCTGCGCGTGCCCTCGGGCATCAGCGGCACGGTGATCGACGTCCAGGTGTTCACGCGCGAAGGCATCGACCGCGACAAGCGCGCCACGCAGATCATCGATGACGAGCTCAAGAGCTACCGCAAGGACCTGAACGACCAGCTGCGCATCGTCGAGAACGACGCGTACGCGCGGATCGAGCGGCTGCTCCTGAACAAGGTCGCCAACGGCGGGCCGAAGAAGCTCGCCAAGGGCGCGAAGATCACCCACGAGTACCTCGAAGGCGTGGCGCGCTACGACTGGTTCGACATCCGCCTCGCCAGCGAGGAGTCGGCTCGCCAGCTCGAAGCCATGCGTGAGTCGCTCGCGCAGCTGCGCGTGCAGTTCGACCAGATGTTCGAGCAGAAGAAGAAGAAGCTCACGCAGGGCGACGAGCTTCCGCCGGGCGTGCAGAAGATGGTCAAGGTGTACGTCGCGGTGAAGCGCCGCCTGCAGCCGGGCGACAAGATGGCGGGCCGTCACGGCAACAAGGGTGTCGTGTCCAAGATCGTTCCGGTCGAGGACATGCCCTACATGGCCGACGGCACGCCGGTCGACATCGTGCTCAATCCGCTCGGCGTGCCGTCGCGGATGAACGTGGGCCAGATCCTCGAGGTTCACCTCGGGTGGGCGGCCAAGGGTCTCGGCGCCAAGATCGATCAGATGCTGCGGGCAGAGGCCAAGGCGGCCGACGTGCGCAAGCATCTCGAGCGGATCTACAACGGCACTGGCCGCAGCGAGGACCTCTCGGGCTTCGACGACACGGAGATCCTGCAGCTCGCGGGCAACCTCTCGCGCGGCGTGCCGTTCGCGACACCGGTGTTCGACGGTGCGACCGAGGACGAGATCAAGAGCATGCTCGAGCTCGCCGGTCTGCCGCGCAGCGGCCAGGTCACGCTCTACGACGGCCGCACGGGCGAGTCGTTCGACCGGCCTGTCACGGTGGGCTTCATGCACATGCTGAAGCTGCACCACCTGGTCGACGACAAGATGCACGCGCGCTCGACGGGCCCGTACAGCCTCGTCACCCAGCAGCCGCTCGGTGGCAAGGCGCAGTTCGGCGGCCAGCGCTTCGGCGAGATGGAAGTCTGGGCGCTCGAGGCCTACGGCGCGGCGTACACGCTGCAGGAGATGCTCACGGTCAAGTCCGACGACGTCAACGGGCGCACCAAGGTCTACGAGAACATCGTCAAGGGCGAGCACAAGATCGAAGCCGGCATGCCGGAATCGTTCAACGTGCTGGTGAAGGAAATCCGGTCGCTTGCCATCGACGTGGACATGGACCGGGATTGACCGACGCCATGACCAGCATTCGAATCAGCAGCAACTCCGAAACTTTCGGGAGCAACAACGCATGAAAGCACTGCTCGATCTTTTCAAGCAGGTCACGCAGGAAGAGGAATTCGACGCGATCCGCATCGGTCTCGCGTCGCCGGAGAAGATCCGCTCGTGGTCCTACGGCGAGGTCAAGAAGCCGGAGACCATCAACTACCGCACGTTCAAGCCGGAGCGGGACGGGCTGTTCTGCGCCAAGATCTTCGGGCCGGTGAAGGACTACGAGTGCCTGTGCGGCAAGTACAAGCGCCTGAAGCACCGCGGCGTCATCTGCGAGAAGTGCGGCGTGGAAGTCACGCTCGCCAAGGTCCGGCGCGAGCGCATGGGTCACATCGAGCTCGCGAGCCCGGTCGCGCACATCTGGTTCCTGAAGAGCCTGCCGTCCCGCATGGGGATGGTGCTCGACATGACGCTGCGCGACATCGAGCGCGTCCTCTACTTCGAGGCGTTCGTGGTCACCGATCCGGGGCTCACGCCGCTCAACCGCGGCCAGCTCCTCACCGAGGACGACTACCTCGCCAAGCTCGAGCAGCACGGTGACGACTTCTCGGCCACGATGGGTGCCGAAGGCATCCGCGAGCTCCTCAAGAGCCTCGACGTGATGCGCGAGATCGAGAAGCTGCGCAAGGAACTCGAGGCCACCGGCTCGGACACGAAGATCAAGAAGATCGCCAAGCGCCTGAAGGTGCTCGAGGCCTTCCACAAGTCGGGCATCAAGCCGGAGTGGATGATCCTCGAGGTGCTGCCGGTGCTGCCGCCCGAGCTTCGTCCTCTCGTTCCGCTGGACGGCGGCCGCTTCGCGACCTCCGACCTGAACGACCTCTATCGTCGCGTGATCAACCGCAACAACCGGCTGAAGCGGCTGCTCGAGCTCAAGGCGCCCGACATCATCGTGCGCAACGAGAAGCGCATGCTGCAGGAGGCGGTGGACTCACTGCTCGACAACGGCCGTCGCGGCAAGGCGATGACGGGTGCCAACAAGCGCCCGCTGAAGTCGCTCGCCGACATGATCAAGGGCAAGGGCGGCCGATTCCGCCAGAACCTGCTCGGCAAGCGCGTCGACTACTCGGGCCGCTCGGTCATCGTGGTCGGCCCGCAGCTCAAGCTGCACCAGTGCGGGCTGCCGAAGCTCATGGCGCTCGAGCTCTTCAAGCCCTTCATCTTCAACAAGCTGGAGACGATGGGGCTCGCCACCACGATCAAGGCGGCGAAGAAGATGGTCGAGGCGCAGGAGCCGGTGGTCTGGGACATCCTGGAAGACGTGATCCGCGAGCATCCGGTGCTGCTCAACCGCGCGCCGACGCTGCATCGCCTCGGCATCCAGGCGTTCGAGCCCGTGCTGATCGAAGGCAAGGCGATCCAGCTGCATCCGCTCGTCTGCACGGCGTTCAACGCCGACTTCGACGGCGACCAGATGGCCGTGCACGTGCCGCTGTCGCTCGAGGCGCAGATGGAAGCGCGCACGCTCATGCTCGCGTCCAACAACGTGCTGCTGCCGTCGAACGGCGAGCCGTGCATCGTGCCGTCGCAGGACATCGTGCTCGGCCTGTACTACGCCACCCGCGACAAGATCGGCGCGGAAGGCGAAGCCATGGCGTTCACCGACGTGGCGGAAGTCGCTCGGGCCTACGAATCGCGCCAGGCGGACATCCACGCCCGCATCAAGGTGCGCATCCGCGAAGTCGACCTGCGTGACGGCGAGCGCGTCGAGAAGATCTCGCGCTTCGACACGACGGTCGGCCGCGCGCTGCTCTCCGAGATCCTGCCGCCGGGGCTGCCGTTCTCGTTCATCAACAAGCCGCTCAAGAAGAAGGAGATCTCGCGCATCATCAACGCGAGCTTCCGCCGGTGCGGCCTGCGCGAGACGGTGATCTTCGCCGACAAGCTCATGCAGGCGGGCTACGCGCTCGCGACGCGCGGCGGCATCTCGTTCGCCGCCGACGACATGCTCGTGCCGCCGGAGAAGAAGCAGATCATCGCCGAGGCCGAGTCGCAGGTGAAGGAGATCGAGGCGCAGTACACCTCGGGTCTCGTCACGCAGGGCGAGCGGTACAACAAGGTGGTGGACATCTGGGGCCGCGCGGGCGACGACATCGCCAAGGCGATGATGGCGCAGCTCGGCACCATGGAAGTCAACGATCGCGAGGGCAAGCCGGTCAAGCAGGACTCGTTCAACTCCATCTTCATGATGGCGGACTCGGGTGCGCGCGGCTCGGCGGCGCAGATCCGGCAGCTCGCGGGCATGCGCGGCCTGATGGCCAAGCCGGACGGCTCGATCATCGAGACGCCGATCACGGCCAACTTCCGCGAAGGCCTGAACGTGCTGCAGTACTTCATCTCCACCCACGGCGCCCGCAAGGGCCTGGCGGACACGGCGCTGAAGACGGCGAACTCCGGCTACCTCACGCGTCGTCTCGTCGACGTGACGCAGGACCTCGTGGTGACGGAGGACGATTGCGGCACCAAGAACGGCGTGGCGATGAAGGCGCTGGTCGAAGGCGGTGAAGTGATCGAGCCGCTGCGCGAGCGCATCCTCGGCCGCTCCGTGGCCGCCGACGTCGTCAATCCCGAGTCGCAGGCGACGCTCTACGAAGCCGGCACGCTGCTCGGCGAGGACGAGGTCGAGCAGATCGAGCTCCTCGGCATCGACGAGGTCAAGGTGCGCACGCCGCTCACCTGCGACACGCGCTACGGCCTCTGCGCCACGTGCTACGGCCGCGACCTCGGTCGCGGTCACCTGGTGAACGTCGGCGAAGCGGTCGGCGTCATCGCCGCGCAGTCGATCGGCGAGCCGGGCACCCAGCTCACCATGCGCACGTTCCACATCGGCGGCGCGGCGTCGCGTACGGCGGCCGCCTCACAGGTCGAGTCGAAGTCCGCGGGCACGGTGCGCTTCTCGCCGCTGATGCGCTACGTCACGAACGCGAAGGGCGAGCTGATCGTCATCGCGCGCTCGGGCGAGGTCATCATCGTCGACGACAACCACCGTGAGCGCGAGCGCCACAAGGTGCCGTACGGCGCGACGCTGCAGGTGAAGGACGGCGAGCAGGCGAAGGCGGGCAAGGTGCTCGCGCAATGGGATGCGACCGCGCGTCCCATCATCACCGAGTACGCCGGCACGGTGAAGTTCGAGAACGTCGAGGAAGGCGTGACCGTGGCGAAGCAGGTCGACGAAGTGACGGGTCTTTCGACCCTCGTCGTCATCGACCCCAAGCGCCGCGCGGGCAGCACGGCCAAGGGCGTGCGTCCGCAGGTGAAGCTGCTCGACGACAACGGCCATGAGATCCATCTGGCCGGCTCGGACCTGCCCGTCAACATCACCTTCCAGCTCGGCTCCATCATCACGGTGAAGGACGGTCAGAAGGTGGCGGTGGGCGAGGTGCTGGCGCGGATCCCGCAGGAGACGTCGAAGACGCGCGACATCACGGGCGGCCTGCCGCGCGTGGCGGAGCTGTTCGAGGCGCGCTCGCCCAAGGACGCCGGCATGCTGGCGGAAATCACGGGCACGGTGTCGTTCGGCAAGGATACGAAGGGCAAGCAGCGCCTGGTCCTCACGGACCTCGACGGTGTCGCGCACGAGTTCCTCATCCCGAAGGACAAGCACGTGACCGTGCACGACGGCCAGGTGGTGAACAAGGGCGAGATGATCGTCGACGGTCCGGCGGACCCGCACGACATCCTGCGGCTCCTCGGTGTCGAAGCGCTCGCGCGCTACATCACCGACGAGGTGCAGGACGTGTACCGCCTGCAGGGCGTGAAGATCAACGACAAGCACATCGAGGTGATCGTGCGTCAGATGCTGCGTCGCGTGCAGGTGACCGACGCGGGCGACACGCGCTTCATCGTCGGCGAGCAGGTCGAGCGCTCCGAGATCCTGGACGAGAACGACAAGGTCGCCGACGACGGCAAGCAGCCGGCGCAGTACGAGCATCTGCTGCTCGGCATCACCAAGGCCTCGCTGTCGACCGATTCGTTCATCTCGGCGGCGTCGTTCCAGGAGACCACGCGCGTGCTCACCGAAGCCGCGATCATGGGCAAGCGGGACGAGCTGCGCGGCTTGAAGGAGAACGTGATCGTCGGGCGCCTCATCCCGGCCGGCACGGGCCTCGCGTATCACAACGCGCGGCGCCGCGAGAAGCTCGGACCGTCCGAGGCGGCGCAGGCCGCCGAAGCGGCGTTCGCGCCGGAAGCCGAGATCACGCCGGTGGCGAGCGAGATCTCGAACGCGGCCTGAGTGGCAACGCCCGGGGGACGCCAGTCGGCGCCGCCCGGGTGAGTTCGGTCAGGGGCCGGCGGGCAACCGCCGGCTTTTTTTTCGCCCTCGGCCGGAGCGCGAGACGTCGAAGGGCTTTACGAAGCGCGCAACAGCATGTAGTCAACCCCTTGTTTTTGTGCCGCTGGAACGATTGATGCTCCTCCGCGGCGAGCGTCGCGGCCGCCGGTATCACCTCGGCCGCCACGGACGCGTTCGCAGCGATCTCACAGGGGGGACGCCATGTCGAACTTCCTTACGGTACGCACGGCCAGCCGGCGCGCCGCCGCGGTGATGGTAGGACTGGGCCTCGCGTGCATCGGTGCGGGCGCACAGGCGACGTTGTTCACCGGCAGCGTCTACTACACGCACTTCGCCGGCGGAAACAACGTGCTCAGGACATCGTTCTCCTACGACGACGTCTCGGGCGTCGTGAGCTACGGCGCCCAGACGCCGATCACGAACGTGAACGGCGCCGACGGCATCATCTTCGCGCCCAACGGCAATCTCATCGTCACGAGCAACACCACGAGCAACGTGTATCGCATCAACGCATCGACGGGTGCGCTGCTTCAGACGCTGGCCACGGGCACGCCGGGATTTCCCGATTTCCACATGGCGCTCGATCCGAACAATTCGCAGTTCTACTCGAGCAATCGCTACAACCGTACGTTCGGCCCGCTCGATACGTTCACGATCAACGGCGACGGAAGCTTCAACGATGCCACGACCACGCCGATTCTCGACTCGGCCACCGGGGGCCTCTCGAACGTCACGCAGATCGCGTTCGCACCCAATGGACGCGTGATGTATACGGACGGCGTGCCCAACTCGAACGGTTCGATCGGGCTATTCAACTTCGGCGTTGCGAACGACACGACGACCGAGCTGATCCCGGCCAACCAGGTCCCGGCGGCGCACGGCATGATCTACGATCCGTTCACGGGCCTGATGACGATGTTCGGCGGCGGGCAGGTCGCCACCATCGATCCCACGCAGGCGACCAATGCCCTGATCGCCGGATCGCTGCTGCAATTCGACGTGCCCAACATCGGCGACTTCGATCAGGGAGCCGTCGACGGTCACGGGCACGCTTTCATCGCCGGCAGCGGGGCGATCACGTTCATCGACTACAGCATCTCGCACGACATCACCAAGCCCGACCGCGTCGTCATCACGGGCGGTTTCGGTGACATCGACGACATCGCGCCGCTCGTGGGCCCGGGCTCGAATCCCAACCCTACGCCCGAGCCGGGGACGCTGCTGCTCATCCTGCTCGCAATGAGCGGCGTGGCGGCCGCGCGCCGCATCGCGCGCTGAACAGCTTCGTCTTCCCGAAGGGCGATCCCGGGGGGATCGCCCTCGCTCGCTCGCGAACGTGGAAGCGGACCGGCATCCGGGCAGCATCGAACCCGCGACGCGAAGCGTCGCGTCGCGCTTGACCTGGATACCTTGTCGCATACAAACTGCGCGCACACTCGTCGCGAACGGTCACAAGCCCGGACGGAACGAACGAGGGCGGCGGCCGCGCGTACGGGACAACCCGATCAGGAGGCGACGATGTCCCCGTCGAAATGGATCGCCGCCGGCGCGGCTGCGCTCGTCATGGCCGCGCCGCCGGCAATTGCGCAAAGGCCGGACAATCTACAGAACCTGAAGCAGTTCAAGGTCGCCACGAGCGATCTCAACATTCCCGTGGTGCCGCAGACCGGCCGCAACGCCGACGCGATCCGCGAGAACCTGAAGAAGGTCAAGCTCCCGCCGGGATTCCGGATCGACCTCTACGCCGTGGTGCCGGATGCGCGGCACATGGCCGTGGCGCCGTCGACCAACATGCTGTTCGTCGGCACGCGCAAGACCACCGTGTGGGCGGTCAGCGACCGCAACGGCGACAACGTCGCTGACGAAGTGAAGGCGTTCGCGCCGTCGCTCAACTTCAAGGTGCCGAACGGCGTGTGCTGGACCAAGGACGGCTTCCTCATCGTCGTCGAGCACAATCGCGTGCTCAATTTCCCAGCTGCCGAGTTCTTCTCCGAAGGTCCCGACGTCGCGGTGATCGAGGTGGTCCCGCAGGGGCAGCTCATCCCCGTCGAGGAAGAATCGTTCAACCACGGCGCGCGCGCGTGCCGTGTCGGCAAGGACGGCATGCTCTACATCGCGGTCGGGCAGCCGTTCAACGTGCCGGCACGCGAAAAGCTCGACCTCTACCGCAAGGCGGGCATCGGTGCCATCGTGCGCATGAACGCGTTCGACGGCAGCAAGCGCGAGGTCTACGCGACCGGCATCCGCAACTCGGTCGGCCTGGACTTCAATCCGAAGGACGGCTCGCTGTGGTTCACCGACAACCAGACCGACGGCATGGGCGACGACATTCCGCCCGGTGAGCTCAACCGCGCCACCGCGGCCGGGCAGTTCTTCGGCTATCCATGGGTATGCGGCCACACGCGCATCACCGAGAACGGCTACGACAAGGACCCGCTGCCCGCGAACATCGTGTATCCGCAGGTCGAGATGGCCGCGCACGCGGCGGACCTCGGCATGACGTTCTACACCGGCAACAAATTCCCGGCCAAGTACCGCGGCGGCATCTTCGTCGCCGAGCACGGGTCGTGGAACCGCACCGTGCCGATCGGCGCGCGCATCATGTTCACGTCGCTCAAGGCGGACGGCACGGCGGACAAGACCGAAGTGTTCGCCGACGGCTGGCTCGATCCCGACACGCACCGTTATCGCGGGCGGCCGGTGGATGTCGCGAACCTGCCCGACGGCTCGATCCTGGTCTCCGACGATTTCGCGGGGGCGATCTACCGCATCAGCTACGCCGAGTAGCGTCCGGGCCGGGCGCGCTGCACCGCGCGCCCGGCCTCGTCGCGTGTTCGACCCAAGGGGAGGGAGGCACGCATGGGGTTCAGTTCGGGGACGTTCGCGCTCGCTGCAGTGCTCGCGATCGCGTCCGCGGCGAACGCCGCGACCATCACCGACGCGAGCACGTTCGCCGGATTTTCGGTGACGTACGACGACGCGTTCGGACCGTTGTTGTTCCCGCACGAGGCCGATTCGTTCACGGGCACGCTGCCGGTGTCGCAGTTCGGCTTCGGACGCTTCTTCCTCGACCCGGCATTCGCCGCGTCGAGCGACGGATCGACGGGTCCTGGCGATTTCACTGCAAGCGGCCAGATCGTGCTCACGGCCAAGCCGGGCTGGGGGCTCTACGACACCGCGTTCATCCAGAGCGGACAGTGGACGACCACGGGCACCGGCTCGGTTTCCGTCGCCGGGTCGCTCGTCGACGTGACGGCACCCGATGGGCAGTTCTTCTTCACCGACCAGCGCGCGTTCGCGCATCCGCTCACGCAGACGAGCGACGGCGCGGCAGGCTATTACTACGTCTTCGGCGAGCGCAGCTCGCTCACCGCATACGCGCAGATGACCATCGACTACGACATCCATCTGCAAGCGTCGGCGAACGGCGGCGGTTTCGCGCGCATCGCCAACGATGCGAGCGATCTCAACGCGCTCTTCGCGTCGCCGACGATCTACCCCGAATCCAACGTGGTGGGCACGTTCATCAGCCTCGCCTACGAGCGCGTGTCGGCGGTACCCGAGCCGTCGACGATCGCGCTGCTCGTGCTGGGATATGCCGCGCTGCCGGTCAGGCGAGCGTGGCGATCATGAGGTGATAGCTTCGCCGACGATCGATGCTGCGAAAGCCGAAGCGTTCGTACAGCGCAATCGCGGGGTTGTCGGGATGCACGGTGAGCGATACCTGGCGGTGACCGTGATCCCGCGCGGCGTCGAGTGCGCCGCGCAGCAGTTGCGCGCCATGTCCGCGTCGCTGGAACGGCGGCAGCACGGCGATGCCGAGTTGGGGCGTCGCGTCGTCGACGTAGGCGAGGCCGCGTCCGCCGTCGATGAGGCGCATCCAGCACGCTCCGATGGCCGCGTCGCGGTCGTCTTCACCGAGCACGCCGACGTCACCGGAGCGGCCCCAATGCTCCGCATAGATGCGCACCTCGGGGAGATCGAGGACCGCGCGCGGCCGCGGGCCGGCCGGCGGCGGATCCCACAGCGCGACGTGCAGAAGGTCCCAGAGCAGCGCCTGGTCGCGAGCCGCGAGCGGGCGGATGCGCATCGCGCGCGACGCGACGGTCAGCGGCGCACGGCCGCGATCGACCCGCCGAACGAGCAGCTCGAGTCCTGGCGCGTATAGCGGCCGAACAGGCCATTCTGCTCGGTGCGCAGCTCGAAGAGCGAGAAGGGGCCGGACGTGCCGTCGGTGCAATTGAACGTGCCGGTCACGCGTCCGAACTGGCCTTCCTGTACGTACGTGCCGTTGAACGAGCACGCCGGAGACGCGATCGCCACGGTGGCGCCTGTCTGCGTAATCGTCACCGTGCCGACGTTGTCGGTTCGCACACCGTTGGCAGCCGGGTCGCTGCACGCCGACGTCACGTCCGACAGAATCCCCACGTAGTTGCCGTCGACGCGGTCCGACGTCAGCGTCTGGCGCTGGACGTTCTTGGTGACGATCTGGCCGTCGACGGAATACTGCAGCACGGCCGTGCTCGTCGCGTTGGATGCAAACGTGGCGGTGCCGACGCGTCGATAGGCGACCTGCGACGGATCGAACGGCCCGCCGAACCACGGGCCGGTCGTCTGGTACAGGTCGCCTGTGAACGACTTGTTGCCGTTGATGCCCGCGCCTGCGAAACCGAGCGTGCCCGAATACCACACCGCCTGCCCGCTCGGCCCGTACACGAAGAACGTGATGAAAAGGAGATCGTTCTGCTGCGTGATGTTCGCCCCCCAGCCGGATTCCACGGGGTTCCACCACAAGTCGCTGTAGTTCGTCGACACGACGGTCGCCGATGCCGCGGACGCTGCGGCCAGCGCCGCGGCGAACAGCACGGCTCGAAGGTGCCTGGACATCGAGTCCTCGCGAGGCGCGCGCGCAACCGGCCGCCCTGCGGGCCCGGGCGCACGCGTCGGTAGAATGGGCGGGTAGGCGGCAGTTTACGTTGCCTTCGCGGCGGCACCATTCGCCGAGCGCGGATATTCCTCCCGGTGCTTGTCTGACACGACGCGATGCTGCCTCCTGCGACACCCCTTCAGCGCGGCATCGCGCTCCATCGAAGCGGCGACCTCGACGGCGCTGCGCGCGAATACCGGGCGCAGCTCGACATCGATCCCGACAACGCCGATGCCCATCACCTGCTGGGGCTGATTGCCTACCGCAGCGGCGACCTGCCCGAGGCCCTTCGACGTGTGGAGCGTGCCCTCGCGCGTGATCCCGACAATCCGGTGTTCCTCGGCAATCTCGGCAACATCCAGAAGGATGCCGGCGAACCGGCGCATGCCGTGGCGACGTACCGGCGTGCGCTCGCGATCGACGCGAACGCCACCGGCCCGCGCAACAATCTCGGCACGCTGCTGCTCGCCTCGGGACGGGTGGACGAGGCGATGGAATGCTTCCGCGCGGTGCTGCAGCGGGCGCCGCAGCATGCGCGGGCGTGGTTCAACCTCGGCATCGCGTCGGCGCGCAAGGGCGATGCGCAAGGTGCCGCCGATGCGCTGCGTCGCTCGGTCACGTTGCAGCCCGATTTCGAGCAGGCGTGGGGCGATCTCGGCCTCGCGCTGCAGGCGCTGGGACATCTCGATGAGGCGATCGCGGCGTTCCGTAACCGCGTCGCACGTGCGCCCAACGTTGCGACCGCCCACGCGGATCTGGCGCTCGCGCTTCATCGCCGCGGTGCGTTCGCAGAGGCGCGCATGACCTATGAGCGCGCGCTCGCCCTTGCGCCCGACGCGCTCGAAGTGCGTTGCAATCTGTGCGGCCTGCTGCAGAAGTGCTGTGACTGGGAGGCGCTCGACGTTCATTGGCCGCCTGTCGTCGCGGCGATCGAGGCCGGTCGCGCGGGGGTTCCCCTCGGACTGCTCGTCGCGCAACCGCACGTCTCCCCGGCGATGCAGCTCGCGGCGGCGCGCGCGAATGCGCAGCGCCTGGCCGGAGTGCCGGGCGTTGCGCGCGCGGCGAGTGCACACGACCGCATCCGCCTCGGATACCTGTCGGCCGACTTTCGCGAGCACGCCACGGCGTATCTCATCGCGGAGGTCGTGGAGTTGCACGACCGCTCGCGATTCGAGGTCGTTCTGCTCTCGTACGGGCCGGACGACGGCAGCGCGATGCGCGCGCGCCTTCGGCACGCGGCGGATGCGTTCGTCGACCTGCGCGGCCTCGACGACGATGCTGCCGCGCGCGCGATCGCGTCACGCGGCATCGACATCCTCATCGACCTCAACGGCAACACCGACAACGGGCGCATGGGCATCGCCGCGCGGCGTCCCGCGCCGGTGCAGGTCAACTGGCTCGGGTTTCCCGGCACGCTGGGCGCGCCGTTCTACGACGTTCTGCTCGCCGACCACCACGTCGTTCCGCCCGGCGAGGAACGCTGGTACAGCGAGCGCGTGGTGCGGCTGCCGGGTTGCTACCAGGCGAACGATCGCCGGCGGCCGCGTCCCGGCCAGGGGCCTTCCCGGGCGAGCGTCGGACTGCCCGACGATGCCGTGGTCCTCTGCTGCTTCAACCAGGCGTTCAAGCTGACGCGCGAGACGTGCGCCGTGTGGTTCCGCGTGCTCGTCGCGACGCCGCAGGCCGTCCTGTGGCTGCTCGAGGACAACGACGTCGCGACGGCGGCGCTGCGGCAGGCGGCAGATGCGGCCGGTGTCGATCCGGCGCGCCTCGTTTTCTCCCCGCGGGTCGGCCTGGAGGATCACCTGGCGCGCTACCGCACGGCCGACCTCGCGGTGGATACGTTTCCCTGCACCTCGCACACCACGGCGAGCGACGCGCTCTGGATGGGCTGCCCCCTCACCACGCTGACGGGCGACACCTTCGCCGGGCGGGTCGCGACGAGCCTGCTGCACAGCGCGGGCGTCGGTGAGCTGGCGGCGCCCGACGTGGCGGCGTACGAGGCGCTCGTGGCCGGCCTCGCGCGCGACCCGGCGCGACGCGCGGCGCTCACGGCCCGGCTCGGGAGCCCCGAGACCACGACGCTCTTCGACACCCCGCGATTCGTCGACTCGTTCGAAGACGCGCTGGCGCGGCTTGCACCTTGAGCCCGGGCTCGCCGGCCGCATCTTGAGCAGCTGTCCCGGCCGGTGGCTCGCACCGAGCTTGGTCGTTGACCGCAAAGCGCTTTCCGGCCTATAATTGCGGTCTTTTCGCCTTTCGGGCGGCCGGCCAAGGAAACATCGGCAAAAGGCCGCGCGGGAAGGATGCCCCGGGAGCCCGCGCGGTCACCAAGCCCGCGCGCCGGACGGGGGAAAAACGAGTGGCCTGAGCCGCAGATCCCCTGGGTCTCGCTTGGGCCACTTTGATTTGAGCCGGCGAACGCGGCAGCCCGAAGGCAATCGAGGGCGGCCGCGACGGCAGCAGCAAATGAGCCATGCGTGCCGCGAACCATCGGCGACGCACACTCAGGACAACCAGAGCGGACGACATTTAGAGATGCCAACCATCAATCAGCTCGTGCGGAAGGGTCGTGAGCCCGCCGTGTCGAAAAGCAAGGTCCCGGCGCTCCAGCAGAGCCCCCAGAAGCGCGGGGTCTGCACGCGGGTGTACACGACCACGCCGAAGAAGCCGAACTCCGCTCTGCGCAAGGTCGCCAAGGTGCGGCTGACCAATGGCTTCGAGGTGATCAGCTACATCGGCGGCGAAGGCCACAACCTGCAGGAGCACTCGGTCGTGCTGATCCGCGGCGGCCGCGTGAAGGACCTTCCCGGTGTGCGCTATCACATGGTGCGCGGCGCGCTCGACACCGCCGGTGTCAAGGATCGCAAGCAGGGCCGCTCGAAGTACGGGGCGAAGAAGCCGAAGTCGGCCTAATCCTTTCGTAGCAATTGCCGCATCGAATCGTCTGGCTCTGCCAGCGATTCGATGGAAGAACTAAACCGGGCAAAAGTAGGTTTTTACTTTTGCCCGCTCGGAGAGTTATATGCCGCGTCGCAGAGAAATACCCAAGCGCGAGATCCTTCCGGACCCGAAGCATTCGAGCATCGAGGTCGCGAAGTTCATCAACGTCCTCATGGAAGAGGGCAAGAAGTCGGTCGCCGAGCGCATCGTCTACGGCGCGTTCGAGCAGATCACGCGCAAGGGCGGCAAGGATCCGCTGGAAGTCTTCACCCAGGCGCTGCAGAACTCGCGCCCCATGGTCGAGGTGAAGAGCCGCCGCGTGGGCGGCGCGAATTTCCAGGTGCCCGTCGAGGTGCGTCCGGTGCGCCGCACGGCGCTCGCCATGCGCTGGCTGCGCGAGGCAGCGCGCAAGCGCGGCGAGAAGTCGATGGGCCAGCGCCTCGCCGCCGAGCTGATGGAAGCCGCGGAGGGTCGCGGCGGCGCGGTGAAGAAGCGCGAGGAAGTGCACCGCATGGCCGAAGCGAACAAGGCCTTTTCGCACTTCAGATTCTAGACTTACAACAAGAGTCGTTTAGAACCAACTACTGGATCTCACGAGAAGTCGACGCGATGCGTCGACTTCTCGAAAGTCAAGTCATCGTGCCAAGAACCACACCCATCGAGCGGTATCGGAACATCGGCATCAGTGCGCACATCGATGCCGGCAAGACCACGACCACCGAGCGCATCCTTTTCTACACCGGCGTCTCGCACAAGATGGGCGAGGTGCACGACGGCGCGGCCGTCATGGACTGGATGGAGCAGGAGCGCGAGCGCGGCATCACGATCACCTCCGCCGCCACGACCTGCTTCTGGAAGGGGATGGACTCGAGCTATCCCGAGCATCGCATCAACATCATCGACACGCCCGGCCACGTCGACTTCACGATCGAGGTCGAGCGCAGCATGCGCGTGCTCGACGGCGCGTGCATGGTGTACGACTCCGTCGGCGGCGTGCAGCCGCAGTCCGAGACGGTCTGGCGCCAGGCGAACAAGTACAAAGTGCCGCGGCTCGCGTTCGTCAACAAGATGGACCGCGTCGGCGCCAACTTCTTCAAGGTCTACGACCAGATGAAGTCGCGCCTCAAGGCCAATCCGGTGCCCATCCAGGTGCCGATCGGCGCCGAGGACAAGTTCGAGGGCGTGGTCGACCTGGTGCGCATGAAGGCGATCTACTGGGACGACTCGACCAAGGGCATGAAGTACGACATGCGCGACATTCCCGCGGAGCTGAAGGACATCGCGGAGGAATGGCGCGAGAAGATGGTCGAGAGCGCGGCCGAGGCCAACGAAGAGGTGATGAACAAGTACCTCGAGTCGGGCGAGCTCTCCGCCGAGGAGATCAAGCAGTCGCTGCGCGCGCGCACCATCGCGGGCGAGATCGTGCCGATGCTGTGCGGGTCCGCGTTCAAGAACAAGGGCGTGCAGGCCATGCTCGACGCGGTGATCGACTACATGCCCGCGCCGACGGACATCCCGCCGGTGAAGGGCGAGCTCGAGAACGGGCAGGAAGGCGAGCGCAAGGCGTCCGACGAGGAGCCGTTCGCGGGGCTCGCGTTCAAGATCATGACCGACCCCTTCGTGGGCCAGCTCGTGTTCTTCCGCGTGTATTCCGGCGTGGTGAACTCGGGCGACACGGTCTACAACCCGGTCAAGGGCAAGAAGGAGCGCATCGGCCGCATCCTGCAGATGCACGCCAACCAGCGCGAGGACATCAAGGAAGTGCGCGCCGGCGACATCGCCGCCGCGGTCGGCCTGCGCGAGGCGACCACGGGCGACACGCTCTGCGATCCGCACAAGATCATCACGCTCGAGAAGATGATCTTCCCGGAGCCGGTGATCCACGTCGCGGTCGAGCCGAAGACCAAGGCGGACCAGGAGAAGATGGGCATCGCGCTCAATCGCCTGGCGCAGGAAGACCCCAGCTTCCGCGTGCGCACCGACGAAGAGTCGGGGCAGACGATCATCTCCGGGATGGGCGAGCTCCACCTGGAGATCCTCGTGGATCGCATGAAGCGCGAGTTCGGCGTGGAAGCGAACGTCGGTGCGCCGCAGGTGGCTTACCGCGAGGCGATCCGCAAGCCGGTCGAGCAGGAAGGCAAGTTCATCAAGCAGTCGGGTGGGCGCGGCCAGTACGGCCACGTGTGGATCAAGATGGAGCCGTCCGAGCACGGCAAGGGCTTCGAGTTCGTCGACGCCATCAAGGGCGGCTCGGTTCCGCGCGAGTACATCCCGGCGGTCGAGAAGGGGCTGCGCGAGTCGCTGCCCAATGGCGTGCTCGCCGGGTTTCCGGTGGTCGACGTCAAGGTGACGCTGTTCGACGGCTCGTATCACGACGTCGATTCGAACGAGAACGCGTTCAAGATGGCCGCGTCCATGGCGTTCAAGGACGCCATGCGCAAGGCGAGCCCGATGCTGCTCGAGCCGATGATGGCGGTCGAGGTGGAGACGCCCGAGGAGTTCATGGGCAACGTGATGGGCGACCTGTCGTCGCGGCGCGGCCAGCTCCAGGGCATGGAAGACCTGCCCACGGGCAAGGCGATCAAGGCCGAGGTGCCGCTCGCGGAGATGTTCGGCTACTCGACCACGCTGCGCTCCCTGACGCAGGGACGCGCGACGTACACGATGGAATTCAAGCACTACACCGAGGCGCCGAAGAACGTCGCCGAGGCGGTGATCAACAAGAAGGCGTGACGCCTTTCTCGCTGAAGGATACGAATCATGGCCAAGGGCAAGTTCGAGCGTACGAAGCCGCACGTGAACGTGGGGACGATCGGTCACGTGGACCACGGTAAGACGACGTTGACGGCGGCGATCACGTCGGTGCTGAGCAAGAAGTTTGGTGGCGAGGCGAAGGCGTAC
>DATJIS010000003.1:0-19908 GCA_035493035.1 Casimicrobiaceae bacterium
GTGACCGACAGCGTCGAGTCGTCCGGCAGCAGCGCCGAGCCGGACCGAAGCACCGCGCCGTGACGCCGGGTGATCGCGAGCTCCTTGCCGCGCAGCACGACGTGGCGGTTGTGCGGCGCATCGGGCGTGAAGAACGACCTCGGCTCGCCGCCTTCGAGCTCCTCGAGCAGGCGATCGGGATAACGCTTTGAAATTTCGTCGCGGTGGAGCGCACGTGTCTGCGCGATGACGGCCGGTTGCAGCACATTGCGAACGACCGGGCGCGCCTCGGCGGCTGCACCGGCGTCATTCCAGGACAGCGAGCCGAGGCGCGCGAGATCCCCGTCGCCCGACGCGTCCGCGTGATCCGGCACGTAAACCGCAAAGAATTGCCAGGTCGCAGTCGCACCGGGCTCGAGCGTCGCCGCTGGCGACTGGAGCGCGACGCATGCCGCCTCGTGCTGCAGTCGACGCGCGGGAAGCGGCGTCTCGAAGCCGAGCGCGAAGCCGTTGCCGTCGCGATGCGCAGGCCCGAAAGTCTGCAGCGCATCCGTCGCGAACGCCACCGTGCCTTCGATGCAGCCCTGCATCAGCCACGGATGTGCGCCGTCCTGCGCGAGGTTCTGCCGGCTCATTACCACCGGTCCGTACCGCGGATGGCGCGCGACGTGATGGTCGATGTACTGCGATGCGTACGCCTCGTTGTTGGCGACGAATCCCAGTCCGCCGAGGCCGAGGTCCTGCCGAAGAATCGCGTCGATCGGAAGCACGGCGTCGCCGGCATTGGTGACCTCGACACGCCAGAGCCACGCGGATTGTCCGCCGAGAAGCCGTAACGTCACGCGATGGCGCACATCGCGCGTGTCCCCCGCCCACACGAACCGGTCGTGCGCGCCGCCGACGCTGACCATTGCGCCGACGGCGTCGATAGTCGAGGGACGCGCGCCACCGCAGCGCAGCACGACGCCACCGATTCCGGCTTCGATCGGCGACGCAAGCACCTGATTGACGAGCACCGAGCCGCGCGCGCTACGATGCTCGATCGCGAAGAGCGAGCCGTTCGGAACGATGGACACGTGCAGACCGGCGGCGTTCGAGATAGCGCGCAGTCCGAGGTCGCCTTCGCGAGGCGTGCGCCACGTACGGACGTCGGATGCGGGCACGAGACGTTCGGCCGTTCTATGCGAGGGGTGCGGCGGGGATGCGACTGCAACGATCATTCTACGCCCCGCCCTGCGCGCGCCGTCTTGACGACGTTGACGGCGCGGAAGGGAGTCGAATAGGCTTGCGGTTCGAGCGCGAAACCGCAGCCTCGCGGCAACGGGGCCGATTCGCGCCACGCCGCACGCAGCAACCGCGCCGCGGAATTCCAAGAACGCAAGGCACGAGGAGGAGCACCCATGTCGTCCCGCAACGGGCACGGCGATTCCGCGCCGCGCACCAGCGCCGCACCCGCCGACGAATCCGAGATGAATCGGCGCGAGTTCCTCGCATGGGCCGCGTCGGCCGGCATCGCGGTGCCCATGATCGTGTCGCTGGGCGGAATTCCACGTGCCTTTGCCGCCGACAGCACGCCGGCGACGCCCCGGCGAGGCGGCTCGCTGGTGATGGTGCTGTCGGGCGATCCGCCGACGCTCAGCCCGGACGTCACCACGGGCGTGCCCGACGTCAGCGTCGGGTCGCTCATCCACGACGGGCTCACGCGCATCGACGAGAACTTCAAGCCGGCGCCGAATCTCGCGGAATCGTGGACGATCTCGCCGGACAACACACGCTACACGTTCAAGCTCGTGCAGACGAAGTGGCACGACGGCAAGGACTTCACGTCGAAGGACGTCAAGTTCACCCTCGAGGAGATCAGCGGCAAATACGGGTCCAAGTTCGCCGCGGCGGCGAGCCACATCAAGAGCATCACCACGCCCGATCCGCGCACCGTCGTGATCGAGCTCGACAAGCCGTTCGGACCGCTGCTCTTCTCGCTGTCGAACTACACGAACGCGGCGATCATGCCGGAGCACCTCTTCGCCGGCACGAACATCCTCAACAACCCGGCCACGCTCGCGCAACCGGTCGGCACCGGCCCGTTCATGTTCAAGGAGTGGTCGCGCGGCCAGTACGTGAAGCTGGTGCGCAATCCGAACTATTGGCGGCCGGGCAAGCCGTTCCTCGACGAGATCATCTTCCGCGTGATTCCGGATCCCGCAGCCCGGGTGCTCGCGCTCAAGGCCGGTGAAGTGGATTACATCTACTTCTACTTCTTCCCCATCAGCCAGCAGGCGGACGTCGCGCAGGATCCGCGCCTGCAGATGCGCGAGCGCGGCGTGCCGGAAGACCACCTGATGATCTTCAACGTGCGCAAGCCGCCGTTCGACAACGTCAAGGTGCGACAGGCGCTGTTCACCGCAACCGACCGCGAATTCATCAAGCGCGTCGTGTACCAGAACCTCGGTGCGGTGATGAAGAGCGCGATCAACACCAACCTGTCGTGGGCGTACAACCCGGCGGTGGATCTCGCGAAGATGTATCCGTTCAACCTCCAGCGAGCCGCCGCGATGCTCGACGAGGCGGGCCTGAAGGCGGGCGCGGACGGCAAGCGCTTCGACGTGCGGCTCGTCTACGACTCGAACGACCCGAGCAACGGCGCGCTCGCGCAGGTTCTGCAGAGCACGTGGGGCAAGATCGGCGTGAAGGTCATATTCGAGGGCAGCACGCGCAACGTCGAGCTGAAGCAGGTCTACACCGACTGGAACTTCGACGCGACGTTGCAGGCGTACAGCACGTCCGGCGATCCGGCGCTCGGCGTGAGCCGGCTCTACGTGAGCTCCGCCATCAAGAAGGCGCCGTTCGTCAATGCGTCGGGCTATTCGAATCCCGAGGTCGACAAGCTCTTCGACGACGGCGCGAACGCCACCACGCTCAACGACCGCGGCGACGCCTACAAGAAGGCGCAGGTGATCCTCGCGCGCGACCTGCCGGTGTTTCCGATGTGGCAGACCGCGCTGCTCAACGTCGCGTCGAAGAAGGTGCAGGGCCCCTGGTCGTGGAGCACCGGCTACGACTATTGGGAAGAGGTATGGCTCGAGAGCTGAGCACGACACCCGAGGACGACGGCGCGCCTTCGCTCACCGAGCAGCTCGCGGGGTACTGGAGCGGCGCGCGCTACGAGGACCTGCCGCCGGCGGTCGTCGACATGGCGAAGAGCGTGCTGCTCGATACGCTCGCCGTCGCGGTGCGGGGTGCCGAGAGCGACGTCGCGGTGGCGACGCGCAACGGCGCGGCGGCGGTGGTCGAGTCGGATCGCGGTTCGGCGTCGCTCTGGGGCACGCAGCTCTCGCTCCCGCCCGCTGGCGCGGCGCTCGTGAACGGCACGGCGGCCCACGCGTACGAGTTCGACGATTACGGCGGATGCGGGCATTCGGGCGCGGTGGTCATCCCGGCGGTGTGCGCGCTCGCCGAGAAGACGCGCGCGGACGGCAAGCGCGTGCTGCTCGCCGTCGCGGCGGGCTACGACGTCGCGGCGCGCGTGACCGAGGGCGCCGGCGGCTATCGCGCGCACAACGACCTCGGCTGGCATTCGACCGGCACGTGCGGGACGTTCGGCGCGGCCGCGGGCGCAGCGTCGATCCTGGGACTCGATGCGACACGCTTCACGTCAGCGCTGGGGATCGCGGGATCGTTTGCCGGCGGCGTGTGGTCGTTCCTGGTCGACGGCGCGATGACCAAGCGCTTCCATCCCGGCCGCGCGGCCGAGAACGGCGTCACGTCGGCGCAGCTCGCCGAAGCAGGGCTCGTCGGACCGCGCTACATCCTCGACGCGAAATGGGGCGGGTTCTTCGGCACGTATTGCCGCGACACCGCGACCCCCGATGCGACGGTGCAGAACCTCGGACGCGACTTTCGCATCTTCCGCTCGGGGCGAAAGCCGTATCCGTGCTGCCGCGGGCTGCACAGCTCCGTGGAAGCGCTGCTCGACCTCATGGAGGGGCATCGCTTCGCCGGCGACGACATCGAGCGGATGATCGTGCACGGCGCGGAGCGCACCGTGCGCCAGTTCGCGAAGCGCGACGTCGCGACGCTGCTCGACGCGCAGTTCAGCATGCCGTACTCGCTCGCCGTCGTGGCGGCGACCGGCCGCGCGGGGCTCGACGAGTTCCTGCCGCCGCGCATGGATGATGCGCGCGTCGTCGCCCTGATGGATCGCGTCAGCGTCGAGGCCGACCGACCGCTCGGCCCCTATGACGAGCCCGACCTGGAAGTGCGCCTGCGCGATGGCCGTCGCCTGACGCATCACGTGCCCGTGCCACGCGGCTCGCCCGATCGCCCGCTCGACGGCGAGCACCTGCTGCGCAAGGACGAGGCGGTGGCGGCACCCGTGATCGGGGCGAAGCGATTCCATGCCTTGAAGGACGCGATCCTCGCGCTCGATCGCGTCGGTGACTTCCGCGAAGTGACCGCGTTGCTGCGCCCCGCCTGAGCAGCACGTGGCGCGCTATCTCCGCTCGCGGTTGCTGTGGGCCTGCGTCATGGTCGTCGGCATCGTGATCGTCGGCTTCCTGATCACGCACATCCTGCCCGGCGATCCCGTCGACGTGCTCGTCGGCGACTTCCCGGCGCCGCCGGACTACGTCACGCAGGTGCGGCACGAATTCGGCCTCGACCAGCCGCTTTCAACCCAGCTCGGCCTGTACGTCGCGAACCTCGCGCGCGGCAATCTCGGCTTTTCGTTCCTCAATCGACAGCCGGTCCTCGAGCTGATCCTCCAGCGCGCCGGCGCGACGCTGCTGCTCATGGTGCCCGCGCTGATCCTGGCGTCGGTCCTCGGCGTGATGATCGCCGTGCGTGCGGCGCGTCATGCGGGCCGCGGCGTGGACAGCGTGCTCACCGGCATCAGCCTGGTCGGCTATTCCGTGCCCGTGTTCTGGCTCGCCCAGATCCTGATCGTGGTCTTCGCGGTCAAGCTCGCGTGGCTGCCCGCGCAGGGCATGTTCTCCATCCGCACGCCGGGAACCGGTCTCGGCGTCGTCGCCGACTACGCGAAGCACTGGGTGCTGCCGGGCGCGTGCATCACGGTCTACTACCTCGCCGTCGTCGCGCGTGTCGCGCGGTCGAGCATGCTCGAGATGCTGCACCAGGACTTCGTGCTCACCGCGCGCGCCAAGGGCTTGAGCGAGCGCGCGGTGCTGTGGCGGCACGTGCTGCGCAACAGCCTGATCCCGGTGATCACCGTCATCGGCTACAACTTCGGGTACTCGCTCACCGGCGCCATCCTGACCGAGACGGTCTTCGCGTGGCCGGGCCTCGGCAGCCTGTTCATCACGTCGATCAGCAATCGCGACTATCCGGTACTGGCCGGCATCTTCCTGCTGGCTGCCGTGGCCGTGGTGATCGCCAACCTCATCACCGACCTCCTGTACGCCGCCGCCGACCCGCGTGTGCGGGTCGCCGCGCCGGCCGCTGCATGAGGCCGCGACGCGGCGTCGTGCAAGGGTTGTTGCGCAACGGCGCGGGCGTCGCGAGCGCGCTCTTCATCGTTTTTCTCGTGCTCGTCGCGCTGTTCGGTCCCGTGATCTATTCCGGGGATCCGCTCGCCATCAGCGACAGTCCCATGCTGCACCCCGGCGGCAGTCACCTGCTCGGCACCGACGACCTCGGGCGCGACGTCCTCGCCGAGCTCGTCTACGGCGTGCGCGTCTCGCTCTTCGTCGGCTGCGTGGCCGCGTTCGCCGCAACCGTGATGGGGACGCTCGTCGGCGCCATCGCCGGCTACGCCGGCGGCTGGGTCGACACGACGATCATGCGCATCGCGGAGTTCTTCCAGGTCATGCCGACGTTCATCCTGGCCGTCGTCATCGTCGCGCTGCTCGGGCCCGGCCTGCTGCGCGTCGTCGCCGTGATCGCGCTCCTGTCGTGGCCGCAGACGGCACGCATCGCGCGCGGCGAGGTGCTGCGCGTGTCGCAGCTCGACTTCGTCAATGGCGTGCGATGCCTCGGCGTGCCCGAATGGCGCATCCTGTTTCGCGAGATCATGCCCAACGCGATCGGCCCCGTGCTCGCGCTCGGCACGCTGATCGTCGGCTACGCGATCCTCCTCGAGGCGTCGCTCAGCTTCCTCGGCCTTTCGAGCCCGGATGTCGTGAGCTGGGGACGGATCCTGAGCGTCGGGCAGCGTTTCCTCTTCTCCGCATGGTGGCTGTCGGTATTCCCCGGTCTGGCGATCTTCGCGACCGTGCTGGCATTCAACCTGCTCGGTGACGCGCTCGGCGACCTCCTCAACCCGCGCAGGGCGCGCACATGAGCGACAGCGCCGATCCCATCCTCGAGATGCAGGCGCTTTGCGTCACCTACGACACGCACGGACGAGTCGTGCACGCGCTGCAGGATGCGAGCGTGACGGTGTCTGCAGGCGAAGCGGTCGGCATCGCCGGCGAGTCGGGATCCGGCAAGTCGACGCTCGCACGCGCGGCGCTCGGCCTTCTTCCGGAGCGCGTCGGACGCATCACGGCAGGCCGCGTGTCGATCGCCGGCGTCGACGTCACGCGTTACACGCCGCGGCAATGGGAACGATTGCGCGGACGCCCGCTCGCCATCGTGTTCCAGGATCCGTTGAGCTTTCTGAACCCGGTCATGCGTGTCGGCGCGCAGATCGGCGAGAGCGTGCGCCGGCACGATCCCCACGCCGACGCGCACGCGCGGTGCGTCGAGCTGCTGGAGCTCGTCAAGCTCGACGCGAGCGTCGCGCGCCGCTATCCGCACGAGCTGTCGGGCGGCATGCGCCAGCGCGTGATGCTGGCGATTGCGCTCGGCTGCCGCCCGCGGCTCCTCATCGCCGACGAGCCGACCACGGCGCTCGACGCCACCACGCAGACGGAGATCCTCGCGCTGCTGCGGTCGCTGCGCGAGTCGCTCGACATGAGCCTGCTCGTGATCAGCCACGACCTCGGCCTCCTGCGCTGGAACTGCGACCGGGTGTACGTCATGTACGCGGGGCATACGGTGGAGCACGGCCGGACGGAGGACGTCCTCCAGCGCTCCGCGCATCCGTACACGCGCGGCCTCGTGGAAGCGTCGCGCATGCGCCGGCGCGCCGACGGGCGCTTCGCAACCATCGGCGGCGACGTGCCCGACCTGCGCCAGCGCTACCACTTCTGCCCGTTCGTCGCTCGGTGCGCGCACGCCTTCGCGACGTGCCGCGAGGCGATGCCGCCCGCGCTGCCTGCCGACGGGGCCGATCACACGGCGCGCTGCTGGCTGCTGCAATCGCAAACGGTGCCCGCATGACGGCGCCGCTGCTCGACATTCGTGGAGTGACCAAGACGTTTCGCCGTCACGGCGCGGCGCCGCTTCGTGCCGTCGACGACGCGAGCCTGCACATCGACGCCGGGGAGTGCGTGGCGCTCGTCGGCGAGAGCGGCTCGGGCAAGTCGACGCTCGCGCGCATCGCATTGCAGCTCGTGACGCCGGACAGCGGCGAGGTCCTCCTCGAAGGCACGTCGCTCGCGACGCTCGACGCCTCGGCGCTGCGCGCCGCGCGGCTCGCGATGCAGCCGGTCTTCCAGGACCCTGCGGCGGCGTTCAATCCGCGGCGCAGCGTACGCGCGATCCTTCGTCAGGCCCTGGCGCGGCTCCCGGGTGCCGACGCGTCGGATCCGCGCCTCGAGACGTTGCTCGAGCGCGTGGAGCTTCGGCCCGGCGTGGATTACCTCGACCGCTATCCGCACGAGCTTTCCGGCGGCCAGCGGCAGCGGCTTGCGCTCGCGCGCGCGATCGCGACGCGCCCGAAGGTGATCATCGCCGACGAGCCGCTGTCCGGCGCCGACGTGTCGATCCGCGCGCAGCTCCTGAATCTCATGGGCGATTTGCAGCGCGAGAGCGGCGTCGCGTACCTGCTCGTCACCCACGACATGCTCGTCGCGCGTGCGTTCTCGCATCGCGTGAGCGTCATGTACCAGGGGCGCATCGTCGAGGAAGGTGCGACCGACGTGGTCCTCGCCGCGCCGCGCAATGCCTATACGAGGAAGCTGATCGCTGCGGTCCAGTCGCTCGAGCCGGTCGGCGACGTTGCCATCACCACGTAGCGGCCGATCGGCCGCTGCGCTTCAGGAGAGACGAATGCTCAAGCAGAAATCCAGCGAGTACCGCGGCTACCGCAACGCCGGCATCCGCATGCGCGAGGAGATGCTGCCTCAGCTCGGCCAGCTCTACGGCGCGCGCACGCGGGCCATGCTGCCCGCGGTGCACGCCTTCGACAAGGCGCATACCGTGATGCTGGTCGAGGAAGGCCTGCTCGCGCACGACGCCGGCGCCGCGATCCTGCGCGAGCTCCGTGCGCTGGATCGCGACAACTCCGTCGTCGAGACGCGCGCCAAGGTCGGCGGCGGCCTGCACTCGGGCGAGCAATACGTCATCCGCAAGCTGGGCGAAGACATCGGTGGGCGCTTCCACCTCGCGCGAAGCTCCGGCGACCTGAGCTCCGTCGCGATCAACACGCTGCAGCGGGAAAAGCTGCTCGGCGTGATGCGTGGCATCAATCGTCTGCGGCGCGTCCTGATCGACCTTTCGCGACGGCATACCGACACCATCATGCCGGGTTACAGCTTCGGACAGCACGCGCAGCCGATGACGCTCGCGCACCTGTGGCTGTCGTGGGCCGCAACCCTCGCGCGCGATTTCGAGCGCTTCCACGGCGCGTACCGGCGCATCAACACGAGTCCCGCGGGCGCGGCGATCATGGTGGGCTCGAACTTCCCGGTCAATCGTGCGCGCACCGCCGAGCTCCTCGGCTTCGATGCCGTCCACGAGAATTGCGCCGACGCCATTCTCGAGCTCAACGCCGACGACAGCCTCGAGGTGCCGTCGGTCATCGCCGTGCTCTACCACTCGATGGCGAAATGGGCGGACGACATCATCCAGTGGAGCACCAGCGAGTACCGCTTCGTCGACGTTCCCGACCGCTATTGCAATACGTCGTCGATCATGATGCAGAAGAAGAACGTGATCGGCCCGGCCGAGGTGAAAGGCGCTTCCGCCGAGGCGCTCGGCTGCTTCGTCTCGTCGTATCACGCGCTGAAGGGGACCACCGGCCTGCCGATCACCGAGCGCTATTACGCGCTGGAGACGCTCTGGCGCGTGGCCGACAACTGCGCGCGCGACCTCGGCTGGTTCTGCGACCTGCTGCCGGCCCTGGACATCCGCACGCAGCACATGCGCGAGCAGGCGTGGATGCATTGGGCGACGGCGACGGACCTCGCCGGCGCGCTCGTGTCGAGGCGCGCCATGCCGTGGCGAACGGCGCACCAGATCGTCGGCATCCTCGTGCGCTTGTGCGAGGAGCGCGGGTTCACGCCCGCCGGCGTCACGCCGGCGCTCCTCGATGAGGCATCGATGCTGTATCACGACAAGCCGGCGGGCTTGACTGCCCCGGAGATTCGCGAAGCGCTCGACCCCGGCAAGTTCATCGCCGCGCGCACGCTGCGCGGCGGTCCCGCGCCGGCCGAGTCGATGCGCCAGGCGGACCTGTTCCTCCTGGGCACCGTCGACGACGAGAAGATCGTCGCGGCGATCGATGCGCGCCTCGCCGAGTCGGCTCGCAAGCTGGAGGGCGCTGTCGACGCGATCCTCGGCTAGCACGTCGCTCGATTCGAGCTCGCATGTCCCACGCTGGAATGGGTGTCCGGACTACACGATGCATTCGCGCAGCCGCTTATAGTGCGCGATGGTTTGGCGTCGCCTTCGCGAGGTCACCACATCTCGGAGGCACAGATGACAAATCCCACGGATCAAAGAATCGTCACCGGTCTGTTCAACGATCGTGACAGCGCGGAGCGCGCCTACCAATCGGTGTCGTCGCGCGGCTATGCGAAGGACGACATCAATCTCGTGATGTCGGACGAGACGCGCAACAAGCACTTCTCGAAGGACGACGCCCCGACCGAGCTTGGCAACAAGGCGGCGGAAGGCGCGGGCGTCGGCGGTGCAATCGGCGGAACGCTCGGCGCGATCGTGGCGGCGGTTGCCGCGGTCGGCACGTCGATCGCCATCCCCGGCCTCGGCCTCGTCATCGCAGGGCCGCTCGCCGCAGGGCTTGCGGGCGCCGGCGCCGGCGGCGCGGCAGGCGGGCTGGTCGGCGCGCTGATCGGCTGGGGTATTCCCGAGGAGCGCGTGAAGCGCTACGAGTCGGGCATCAAGAACGGCGGGATTCTCATGGGCGTCAAGGCGCGCTCGGATGAGGATGCTGCCTACTTCCAGCAGGAATGGCAGCGCAACAAGGGCGCGGAAGTCTACGCGTGAGCGCCGACGTTCATTTCAATTCGAAAGGCAGCAATGGCAACGAGTAGATCGAAGAAATCGCCCGCGAAGGGCGAAGGCGGCAAGCAGCAGGACGCGCTCCAATTGCTGACGGCGGACCACGATGCGGTCAAGGCACTGTTCGACGAGTTCGAAGACCTCGTCGAGCAGGAGGACGGGGACGAGCAGAAGGCAGCCCTCGTACAGCGGATCTGCAACGAGCTCACGGTTCACGCGCGGCTCGAAGAGGAAATCTTCTATCCGGCCGTCCGGGAAGCGATCGACGACGACGCCCTGATGGACGAGGCCGATGTGGAGCACGCCACCGCGAAGGACCTGGTCGCGCAGCTCGAGGGCATGTCGCCCGGCGACGATCACTACGACGCGAAGGTCGTTGTCCTCGGTGAATACGTGAGCCACCACGTCGAGGAAGAAGAAGAGGAGATGTTCGAGCAGGTGCGCCGATCGGACGTCGATACGGCCGCCCTGGGCGCAGAGATGGTGGCCCGCAAGGGCGAGCTCACAGCCGAGCTCGGCATGGAGAATGATGCGTCGCAAGGCGCGGAGGACGATGCGCCCGAAACGCCCGCGAAGCGCCCGTCGGGCAATGGCGGCAAGAAGCCGAGGCCGGGCGTGCCCAAGTAGCGGCGCGCATGCGGTTTCCGGGTTCAACGAAAACGGCCGCTCGAGCGGCCGTTTTCATCTTCGCGCATCTTGCGACGCATTCACGCGTTGCGGTCACTGCACGCGGCAATCGTCAGGCGCTTCCGCCACGAGGCTGCGAAAAGAAGAATCGAATCATTTCCGCCGACGCGTCCGGTCCGCTCGGATCGGTGAACGAGCCGTGGTGGCTTCCCCCGGACCAGCCGTGCCCCGCACCGTGCAACACCCAACGCTCGATGACAGGCTGCTGCGCCCCGTCGACCAAGACCGTGCGCGTGTAGTCACGCCCGTTCGCACTCGTACCCCGGAACACCGTGGACTGCAGCGCAGTGCCGCCCGGGCGACTCGCGCGCGCCTGCTGGAAGATCGCGTCCGCGTTGGATGCACTTACCGTCGTATCGTTGTCGCCATGAAAAATGATGGTCGGGATGGCGGAACCGAGCCGTGCCTCTGCGCCTGGGCCGGGCGACATTCGGGATGGGCCACCGCGTCCGGCGTTCATGGCTGCGAACGCGGAGGCCACGTCGCGGGCGACCGCGTAAGGCAAGCCCGAATGCACGCCGGCCGCCGCATACAGCTCTGGATACGTCGCGGCGAGAACGACCGCCATGGCCCCGCCCGCTGAGAGCCCCGCTACGAAAATGCGCCGTCCATCGACTCGATAGCGCGCTGCGATCTCGCGGGTAATGCCCGCGATCAGCGCGGGCTCGCCGCGATCCCGCGCCTGGTCTTCCGCGCGAAACCAGTTCCAGCATTTCGAGCCGTTGGCGCGCGCTTCCTGTGCCGGGTAGGCGACGATGAAGCCCTGTTCATCGGCGAGTGCGTTCATTCGCGTACCTGCGGCGAAATCGTCGGGATCCTGGGTGCAGCCGTGGAGCATGACGACCAGCGGCACGCGCGCGTCGGAGGCCGCCGAATAGCTCGCCGGCACGTAGAGCTTGTAGGTCCGCGCGCCGGCGTCGTTGGCGAACGAGCGCGTCACGAAATCACCGGGTCGGACCGGCTCGTCGGAGACGGCGGGGCCGATCAGCACGTCGTCGCGGACGCATTCGGCGGGCGTGACGTCCCGCGCGCAGCCATCGATGGTCGCACCACGCGCGGGAATGGCCGACGCAGGCGCACGCAAGCCGGCGCTCGCCAGCGCCCGCTCGATGGTGTCCGTCACGCTTCTCGCCAACCCGGATTGCGTGTCCAGGCCGGCCGATGCGAGCGCGCCTTTGATCGTCTGCGAAATGTCGCCGGCATCGGTACGATGCGCCGGCGGTGAGACCGCGGAAGAACGGGATTGCTCGACGAAACGCAGATAAAGGTTGCGCAGGTTTTTCAAGATGTGCCTTTCGCTTGGGAAATATGACTTCAACGAATGCGATCGCCGAGTGCGCGACGCACCGCAGGACTGGCGTGAAAAGCGCCGAGCACCTCGATCGATTCGATCGTGGCGCGCGCCAACTCCGGTGTGACATCGTCGGCGATGCGTGCCAGGCCTACGACCTGAATCTGCAGCCTGTGACCGGCGGCACGCGCACGCTCCAGATCGGCGCGCGTGACGTGCTGGAGGCCCAGCACGAACGTGCGTCGCGCGACCGTTCGCTTGACGTCGTCCGCGTGCACGGACAGCTGGTTGCGGATCGCGGTCCGGATCAGGTCCGTGCGATTCGAATAGAAGCCTTCCTGCACGAGCAGGTCGATCTGACCGAGGTCGACGACGCCGAGGTTGATGGTCAGCTTCTCGGTCTCTCCAATGGGAGGACGAGGCTCGCGCGTGAGGTTGACCATCCGTATACCATCCATATGGAATCCATACAGAGGGCAGTAGACCACGGAGAGCGGTGTTTGGCAAGCGGCTCGTCACTCCAGCGGTACGGTCCGGCGCAGTCAGTCGGCCGCAGGTTGCCCCATCGATCAACGACGCGGCCGGCAGCGTGAATTCCAAGCCGACGTCGCGCGCATTGCGCAGCACGAGCGAGCCGCGCGCTCGCGAATTCCTGGATGGCAATCCATCACGCGAACCAACGCGCCGTTCGCTGCATGTGCGCACCTTCGCTGTCGTTCTCCGCGCTCCTCGACGCGGCCGACGAGGGCAGCGTTGCGACATCGCGCGGTTTGGCCGGTGATATCCTGCCGCGCAAATCCCTCGAAGCAAGCGCGTCTACGTTGGCCGTCACGCACTGCACACTCGAACATCCATGAAGATCGTCGGCGTCGATCTCTTTCCGCTTCGGCTGACCCCGGTCAAGCCGGGCTACCAGGCGCGGCAACGCGGCGGATTCACGGCGCACGCCACGGTGATCGTGCGCGTCAACACCGACGACGGCGTGCACGGGCTCGGCGAGGCGACCACCGGCACCGCATACTTCAACCAGACACCGGGCGCGATCATCGAATGGTTGCGCGCCTACGCCACGGCGCTGCACGGCGCGAATCCGCTCGACCTCATCGGCGCGCATCGCATCATGGACGGCGTCTCGGGCGAGTTCCCGCCCGGCTGCCAGCCCGCGCGTGCCGCGATCGACATCGCGCTGCACGACATCGCCGGCAAAGCCTACGGTTGCCCGGTCTACCAGCTCCTCGGGGGCGCGCACCGAACCCGCTTCGACCTTCTCACGAGCATCTACGAGCCGACCCCGGACGAAGCCGTCACGGCCGCCAAGGCATTCGTTGCCGCCGGCTACCGCGGACTCAAGATCAAGGTGGGCGCGGCGACACGCGCCCACGGCATCGGCGTTGATGCGTTTCGCGTGGAAGTCGAGAAGCTGGTGGCCGTGCTGCAGGCGCTGCCGGCGACGGTGTACGTGGACGCCGATCCCAATCAGTCATGGAAGAGCGCCAAGATCGCGGTGCGCCTGGTCGAGGAGATTCTGGCGAGGACGCACGCGCAGAACCTGTCGCTCGAGCAGCCCGTCCATCATCTCGACCTGCAAAGCCACCGCTACATCCGCGATGCGCTGAAGATCCCGCTGATCCTCGACGAATCGGTGCTGTCGCCCGAAGCCATGCTGCAGATCGCGCGCCTCGAGGCGGCCGACCGCATCGTGCTCAAACCCAATCGCGTCGGCGGCCTGTTGCCGGCGCGCAGGATCGCAAGCATCTGCGAAGCCGGATCGATCGGCATCAGCCTCGACACGACGCCATTGACGCTGCTTGGCGATACGGCGAACGGCCATCTCGCCGCCACGCTGCGCGACGCGTATCCCGTGGACGTCGAAGGACACCTCTGGTTCGAGGAGGCAATGCCCTTCGTGGGCGGCCTCGTCCTCCAGGATGGAACGGCAACGGTTGGAAATGCGCCGGGCCTCGGCATCGAGCTGGACGAGGCGCGGCTCGAGCGGTTGTTGATCGCCCCATCACCCTGAGGAGAATGTCGATGAGCCTGTTGAAACGTCTTGTCCATGCGGCCGTGCTCATGCTGGCGCTGGCGTGCATCGTCGCGCAGGATGCCCACGCGCAAGCCGCCGATTCGTCCATCGCCGCGGCGAAGAAGCGCGGGCGCCTGATCGTCGGCGTGAAGTACGACTTCCCGCCGTTCGGGTTCGTCGACGAGAAGCGCCAGGTGGTGGGATTCGAGGTGGACATCGCGCGCGAGCTCGCCGAGAAGCTGCTGGGGAGCCGCGATGCCGTCGATCTCGTCGAGGTCAGCGGGCCGAACCGCATCCCGTTTCTGGTCACGGGGAAGGTCGACCTCGTCATCGCAACGCTGTCCATCACGCCGGAGCGCGCGAAGACGATCTCGTTCAGCGAGCCGTTCTACACCGGGGGCTACACGATCATGGTGGCCAAGGACCGCAACGACATCAAGGGGCTCGCCGACCTGTCCGGCAAGCGGGTCGTGATGACGCGCGGCTCGACCGCCGAGCCGCTCATCACCAAGCTCGAGCCCCCGCCGCAGCAGGTGCTGAAGATGGAGCAGATCAGCGAGCTCTACTCGGTGATGCAGACCGGTCGCGCCGATGCCGCGGTCCAGGACATCGCGCTGCTGCAGCCTTTCGTGAGCAGCCATCCCGATTACAAGCTCGTGGGCGGCCTGCTGAACGAGGAGCCCTGGGGTGTGGGCATCCGCAAGGACGACAACGAGACGGTGAAATGGGTGAACGACGCGCTCGGTGAGATGCGCAAGTCGGGCAAGCTCGACGCGCTGCGCAAGAAGTGGGGGCTCGGCTAGGCACGAGCGCGTGAGCTACCGCTTTTCCTGGGACGTCGTCGCCGAGTCGCTTCCCCAGATCGGCGCCGGCATCGTCGGCACGATCGAGCTCGCGTCCATCTCGATCGTCGCCGGAATCGCGATCGGTGTGGCCGGCGTGGTGCTGCGCTTCGGGCCGAGCGCCGTGCTGCGCCGCCTCGTCAAGGTCTACGTCGAGGTGATGCGCAACACGCCGATGCTGGTGCAGCTGTACTTCATCTTCTACGGGTTGCCAATCCTCGGCGTCCGGCTCAACTCGTTCGTGACAGCGCTGGTCGCGCTGTCGATCTACTGCGGTGCGTACGTCGTGGAAATCCTGCGTGCAGGCGTGGAAGGGGTCGGACGCGGGCAGGTCGATGCCGCGCGCGCCCTCGGCCTCGCCGAGTCCGCGGTATTCGGCCGCGTGGTGCTGCCGCAGGCCTTTCGCGCCTCGTTGCCCGCGCTCGGCGGGCAGGTGATCGTGATGGTGAAGCTGTCCTCGCTCGCCTCGGTGATCGGGGCGATGGAGCTGACGTACGTCGTCGTCGACATCGTCGCCACCACCTACCGCTCGTTCGAGCTGTATGCCGTCGCGGGCCTGGTCTACCTCGTCATGACGCTGATCGTCTCGGGAATCTTCCGAGCGCTCGAGCTGCGCATGCGGGCGCGCTGACGTCGCGCGAGCGCCATGGACGTCGTTCTCGCCAACCTGCCCTACCTCATGGAGGGCGCGTGGTCGACGGTCAGGCTGTCGCTCGTCACGGCGCCGCTCGCCATGGCGCTCGGCGCGATCGCCGGCACGCTGCGTCTCTACGCGCCGCGGCCGGTCGCCGCCGCGAGCACCGCGTATATCGAGCTCTTCCGGGGCACGCCGGCGCTGGTGCAGATGTTCTTCGCGTTCTTCGGTTTGCCGCTCATCACGGGCTGGCAAGTGTCGGCGTTCCAAGCCGCGATCCTGGCGCTGGTCCTCAACAGCGGCGCGTACTTTGCGGAGATCGTGCGCGGCGGGCTGCAGGCCATCTCGCGCGACCAATGGAACGCGGGGCTCGCGCTCGGGCTTCCGTTCGGACAGGTGCTGCGCCGCGTGATCGCACCGCAGGCGCTGCGGCGCATCGTCGCGCCGGCGGTGGGTCAGCTCACGATCCTCGTGAAGGACACCTCGATCGCGTCGGTGATCGCGGTGTTCGAGCTGACACGCGCAGGACAGCACGTGGTCGAGCGCACGCTGGCGTCTTTCCAGATTTTCACCGTGGTGGGCGTGCTGTACTTCGTCGTGTGCTACGGCGGATCGTCGCTGAGCCGCCGCCTGGAGCGGCGACTCGATCCGCTCGGACACCGCAGCGATACGGCGTGGCGCTACGTGATCGGCGAGCGCTGAAGCGCTGCACTCAGTGCTGGTCGGGCAGCAGGAACGGCGGCAGCGAGGCGAACTCGATGCCTTCGTCGGACAGCGACTTCGCCTCGTCCGCGGATGCCTGTCCACGAATCGGCCGAGCCGGCGCTTCCTCGTAATGGATCTTGCGCGCTTCCTCGGGGAAGCGGCGCCCCACGTTCTCCGTCTGCTTCACCATGTCGCGCAATTGCGCGATGACCTCGGGCGGCAGTGCGCTGGCCATCGTTTGCGCCGTCGAAGCGGGACTTTGGTTGACGGGAGCCGTCGCGACGGGTGCGCCCTTGGGCACGCTCACGCGCGCCGACGGCACGCGCTCGACGTGGCCGTCGTCGCAGATCGGGCAGGTGACCAGCGCGCGCTCGCGCTGCTGCGCGTAGTCCTCGCCCGAGGCGAACAAGCCCTCGAAGCGGTGGCCCTGGGCGCACGCGAGCTCGTAGACGATCATGTCGAGGACAACGCCGCGTCCACGCGGTCGATGCGCCACATCTGGTAGCGCACGGCGGCCACGCAACCGCCTACGATCGAGGCGAAGGTCAGGATCGAGCCGACGGCGAGCGTCGAGATTCCGCTCAGCCCCTGACCGATCGTGCAGCCGAGCGCGGTGACGCCGCCGAATCCCATCAGCATGCCGCCGACGATGTGATTGCCGATGTCCTCGACCGAGCCGAAGCCCTCCCAGCGAAACGTCCGCGTGGCAACCGCCATGGCCATCGAGCCCGCCAGTATGCCGAGCACGGCCGCGATGCCGAACGTGACGATGCGCGACTGGTCGGTCCAGAGCACGAGCAGCTCGAGCAGATACGCCGCGGGCGCGACGAAGCTGAAGGACTCCATGCGGCCCGAGTTGGTGCCGACGAAATGCTCCTCGAGCGTCTGCGGGTCCTCGGCGAGATAGCCGACATGGCCCGACACGTACCAGCCGCCGACGATGACCGCGCCAACGATGAGGCCGCCGATGACATACGCACGGTTCGAGCGGAAATCACGTGCCGCGAACGCATACGCCGCGAGCGCGATCGCGGCGAGCCATGGCAGCCAGGCCTTCGCGCCCGTGAGGCCGACCGCCTGCGCGAGCGTAGGCAGGTCCGACGTCTTGGCGCCGAGCCCGCTCACGTCGAGGCGCACCGGATCGAGACCGAACGCGCGGAGCGGCGCGAACGCGCCCTTCAGCGTCATGTACGCACCGATCGCGAGGAACGTCAGCACGACGAGCGACTTCAGATTCCCGGCGCCCGCGCGAATGAGCGTCTTGCTTCCGCAGCCCGAGGCGAGCGTCATGCCGAACCCGAACAGCGCGCCGCCGACGAGGTGCGACAGCCACGGCACTTGCGCGCTCGTATAAATGGTCCTGGACACGTCGATGGCGCCGGCGGCCTGCAGCGCCGCCGTGCCGGCAATGGCGACGGCCATCGCGAGCACCCACATGCGCATGCGGCGCCAGTCGCCCATGTTCACGATGTCCGTGATCGCGCCCATCGTGCAGAAGCTGACGCGATAGGCGACCGCGCCGAAGACGAAGGCCAGCGCGAAGGCGAGGCCCGCGACGACGTGCGCAAGATGCGGGGTATCGGACATGACCGGAAAGTATGGCATGCCGACCTTCGGCAGGCCGGCGCGGCTTGGATGGCTTGACCCCGTTCGCGACGCCCGGCCGTTGACAGATGAACGGCCGGCGCAGCTGGCGACGGGGAGAGCGACGATGGCGGATGAGATGGGGTCGAGGCGTCGGGCGCGCAAGTCCGCGGCGTGGCTTGCCGCCATGGCGGCGCTGCTGCTGGTTGCGCCGGCATGCGCGCACTGGGCGGACTTCGGGCTCGCGACCGTCGAGGTGTACGACCGCAACGACGGCTCCGTCCTGCCCGTCTACGACAAGGACGGGCGTCGCTACGTGGTCGGGACGCCCGGACACGAATACACGCTGCGGGTGCGCAACCTGACCGGCGCACGCATCCTGGCCGTGACGAGCGTCGACGGTGTCAACGTGGTCACCGGGGAGACGGCATCGCCGGATCAATCGGGGTACGTGATCGACGCGTGGGGCAGCGTGGAGGTGAGCGGCTGGCGCAAGAGCCTCGAGCGCACCGCGGCGTTCTATTTCACCGACTTGGGCGACAGCTACGCCGCGCGGACGGGCCGGCCGAACAACGTCGGCGTGATCGGCGTCGCCGTCTTTCGCGAGCGCGAGCGGCGCGTGCACGTCGCACCGCGTGAGCGCATCGCGCAAGCGGGCAAGGACGCGCCGGAAGCCACGCCCGCGTCGCCGCCGGACGCGCCGCCGCAGTCGCAGCCGAGCGCGCCGCGCGAGGAGGCGCGCGCGCAGAGCGCGGACGCGAGCCGCATCGATCGCACCGCAAAAACGCTCGCCACGCCTCTCGGCACGGGCCACGGCCGCAGCGAGGCCTCGTACGCCACGCGCGTCGCATTCGAGCGGGACTCGACCACGCCCGCGCAGTGGACGGCGATCCAGTACGATCGCCGTGACAACCTGGTCGCGCTCGGCGTGATTCCCGAGACGCGCTATGCGCGGCGCATGCCTGAGCCTTTCCCCGGCGCGGGCGGTTTCGTCCCCGATCCGCGCTGAGCGGTCGTCGAAGCGCCGTGCCCGCCGTTGCACCGATCCGCAGCGGCTCGCATACTGCGCGGGCCATGCCGCGCTCCGCGCGCCAGGACGAGTCCACCGACGAGGCGCTGATGCTCGCGTACGCGGCCGGTGACGCCGGCGCGTTCGACGCGCTCTACGCGCGTCACAAGGGCGGCGTGTATCGCTACCTGCTGCGCCAATGCGGCGGGCCTGCACAGGCCGACGAGCTCTTCCAGGACGTGTGGATGAACGTCATTCGCGTGCGCGCGGCTTACCAGCCGACCGCGAAATTCGCCACCTGGCTCTACACGCTGGCGCGCAACCGGCTGGTCGATCATTGGCGCGCGCGTGGACAGGCGGCGCTCGTGTCGATCGACGACGACGGCGACGAATCGACGCGCGACACCGTCGAGATGCTCCCCGGGTCGAGGTCGGAGCAGCCGGAGGTTCGCGCGGAGGCGCGTGCACTCGGCGCGCGGCTCCGCGCTGCGTTGTCCGCGCTGCCCGCCGCGCAGCGTGACGCGTTCCTGCTGCACCAGGAAGCCGGTTTGCCGCTCGCGGACATCGCGGCCACCACCGGCGTCGGGGTCGAGACGGTGAAGAGCCGGCTGCGTTACGCGCTCGCGAAGCTTCGCAACGAACTTGCCGATTGGCACGAAGGCGCCGCATGACCGACGAACGCGAGATGCGTGATCCGGCGCTCGACGCCGCATGGCGCGCGCAGGTGCGCGACGAGCCGTCGCCGGCGCTCGATCAGCGCGTACTCGCCGCCGCGCATCGCGCGGTGCAAAGCGCGCCGCACGAGGCGGGGCGCTCTTCGTCGCGCTGGCGCGCGTGGATGCCGCTTGCGGC
>DATJIS010000004.1:0-66510 GCA_035493035.1 Casimicrobiaceae bacterium
TGGCGAGCTCCGGAGCGCAGCCAGATAGCGCGGCACCTCGCTCGACGGCACGCTTGCGGCGCCGATCTCCAGTTGCGCGCGAACGAGCTGCGCGTGAGCCGACAGGTCGCACATGCGCGCGGCGTACGGGTGAAACCATGACGCCGAGGCCGAGATGAGCGACTTTCCGACGGGGTTGTAGAGCCACGTGATGTCAGGCTCCAAGAACTTCGCCCGCGCAGAGGCTTCGGCCATGTCGACGCAATCCCGTGCGGGGTTTGCGTACTCGCCCTGCAGCGCATGGAACAGCGCCATATGTTGTTCGCAGCGACCCTTCGATCTGCGTGGAGCGGCTCGCGATCGCATCGCGACAGGCCGCCGTCGCGAATGCGCAGTGCGCCGGACCGTTGCCGACGTAGCGCAGGCCGCCGTCTTCGGGCTTGGCGCCACGGGCCCCGATGGCGTCGGCACGACTGCGCATCGACGGGTCCTGCGCGGCCTCCTCGTCGTGCTCGCGCACCAGGCGCGCGCCGTGCGCGATCGGATCGACGTCGCGCGGCGCTTCGAAGCCGACGAGCAGGAAGTACGCGTTGTCGTCGGGCACGACGGGCCGCCGCGAAACGACGAGCGCCGGATCGTCCGGCAAGCGTTCCTGGTCGGATGCGTTGACCGCGGCGGCGACGCACGCGGCCAAAAGCGTGAGACCCGCGACCCATGCCACGAAGCGAAGCAATGCGCGCTTCATGGCGGATACGGGCGCCGCTAGCTTTTCCTGCGCGCCGGCGGCAGGTCGGTGCAGACGCCTTCGAATGCCTCGGCGCCGAGCCCGATCGACTCGGACAGCGTCGGATGCGGGTGAATGGTGCGGCCGATGTCGACGGCATCGGCGCCCATCTCGATCGCAAGCGCGATCTCGCTGATGAGATCCCCCGCGTGCGTGCCGACGATGCCGCCGCCGACGATGCGATGCGTCTCGGCGTCGAAGAGCAGCTTGGTGAACCCCTCGTCGCGGCCGTTCGCGATGGCGCGTCCCGACGCGGCCCAGGGAAAGAGGCCCTTCTCGACCTTGCGTCCCTGTGCTTTGGCCTCGTCTTCGGTGATGCCGGCCCACGCCACCTCCGGATCGGTGTACGCCACCGACGGAATGACGCGCGCGTCGAAATGCGATTTCTGCCCGGCTGCGGCTTCCGCGGCCACGTGACCCTCGTGCGTCGCCTTGTGCGCGAGCATCGGCTGGCCGACGATGTCGCCGATCGCGAAGATGTGGGGCACGTTGGTGCGCATCTGGTCGTCGACCGGGATGAATCCGCGCTCGTTGACCGTCACGCCGGCCTTGTCGGCGCCGATGCGCGCGCCGTTCGGCCGCCGGCCGACCGACACGAGCACGAGGTCGTAGAGCTGCGGCTCGGACGGCGCCTGCTCGCCCTCGAAACGCACGCGAATGCCTTGGGGTGTCGCCTCGGCGCCGGTCGTCTTCGTCTTCAGCATCACGCGGTCGAAGCGGCCCTTGTTCATGCGCTCCCAGACCTTCACGAGGTCGCGGTCGGCGCCGAGCATGAGGCCGTCGAGCATCTCGACGACGTCGAGGCGCGCGCCGAGCGACGAATACACCGTGGCCATCTCGAGGCCGATGATGCCGCCGCCGACGACCAGCATTTTCTTCGGCAGCGTCGCGAGCTCGAGCGCGCCCGTCGAATCGACCACGCGCGGGTCCTTCGGCATGAACGGCAGCGCGACCGCCTGCGACCCGGCGGCGATGATCGCATGCGCGAACTTCACCACTTTCTTCTGGCCCGACGACTCCTGGCCCTTGCCCGCGGTGACCGCGACTTCGAGATGGTGCGCGTCGAGGAACGTCCCGGTGCCGCGCACCACCTCGACCTTGCGCATCTTGGCCATCCCCGCGAGGCCGCCGGTGAGCTTGCCGACGACCTTGTCCTTCCAGGCGCGAAGCTTCGCCGTGTCGAACTGCGGCGCACCGAACGCGACGCCGTGATCCGCGAGCGCGCGCGCCTCGTCGGTGACCGCGGCGATGTGCAGCAGGGCCTTCGACGGAATGCAGCCGACGTTGAGGCACACGCCGCCCAGCGTCGCGTAACGCTCGACGAGGACGGTCTTCATGCCGAGGTCTGCGGCGCGAAACGCCGCGCTGTAGCCGCCCGGTCCCGAGCCGAGCACGAGCACGTCGCACTCGACGTCGGCCTTGCCCTGGTACGTCGATGCACCGGCTGTGGAAGCAGCCGCGCCCGATGTACCCGGCGGTGTCGCGGTCGTCTGCGTCGCGGGCGCAGCCGGCGCGCCGCTCGGCGCGGTCGTCGCCGCGGCAGGCGGGGGCCCGGACGTCGCGGCTGCACCGGCTGGCTTGGACGGTGCTGCCGCATCCGCGCTCTCGAGCATGAGGAGCGTCGCGCCTTCACTGATCCTGTCGCCGACCTTGGCGCGCACTTCCTTGACGACGCCGGCCGCGGGCGATGGAACGTCCATCGTCGCTTTGTCCGACTCGAGCGTGACGAGCGGATCCTCGGCCTTGATCGCGTCGCCCGGCTTGACGAACACCTCGATGATCGGGACGTCCTTGAAGTCGCCGATGTCGGGAACCTTGACTTCGATCGTGCTCATACCAGTCTTCGCGAGTTCGTCATGCGTGCACGGGTGCACGCCGGATGGCGCGCACGATCGATGCGACGGCGCGCGACCTCACAGCAGCGCGCGACGCATGTCGGCCAGCAGGCCCGAGTAGTACGTTACGAAACGCGCCGCCTGCGCGCCGTCGATGACCCGATGATCATAGGACAGCGACAGCGGCAGCATGAGGCGCGGCACGAACGCCTTCCCATCCCACACCGGCTTTTGCGCGGTGCGCGATACGCCGAGGATCGCCACTTCCGGCGCGTTGATGATGGGCGTGAACGCGGTGCCGCCGATGCCGCCGAGCGACGAGATGGAGAAGCAGCCGCCCTGCATGTCCGCCGGCCCGAGCTTGCCTTCGCGCGCTTTCGTGGAAAGCTCGGTCATCTCCTTCGCGATCTGGATCACGCCCTTCTGGTCGGCGTTCTTCAGCACCGGAACCACGAGTCCGTTCGGGGTGTCGGCGGCAAAGCCGATGTTGAAGTACTGCTTGTAGACGAGGCTCTCGCCTTCGATCGACGTGTTGAAGTCGGGAAACTTCTTCAGCGCCGCGACGCTCGCCTTGATGAGGAACGCGAGCATCGTGACCTTCACGCCCGCCTTCTCGTTCTCCTTGTTGAGCGCGACGCGCAAGGCCTCGAGATCGGTGACGTCGGCCTCGTCGAACTGCGTGACATGGGGGATCATCACCCAGTTGCGCGCGAGGTTGGCGCCGGAGATCTTCTTGATGCGCGACAACGGCTTCGCCTCGATCGCGCCGAACTTCGCGAAATCGACCTTGGGCCATGGCAGCAGGTTGAGCTCGCCGCCCCCGGTCACCCCACCCGCCGCGCCGGCGCCCGCCGTCGCCGGCGTGGACAGGACGCGCTTGACGAACTGCTGCACGTCCTCCTGCAGGATGCGGCCCTTCGGGCCGCTGCCGGTGACCTTCGACAGGTCGACGCCGAGCTCGCGCGCGAACTTGCGCACCGCGGGCGACGCGTGCGCGGCGCGGAATGCTTCGCGATCGGGCGGCGGCGCGACGGCACGAGTCGGCGCAGACCGATCCGTCTCGGGCATCGGCTCGGCACGTTTCGACGTCACATCGCCGCGTTCGGCGGTGACCGGCGGGACCGCGCGATCCGCATCCGACGGCTGCGATGGCGGCGTCGCGCGGCTGGCCGGCTCGGGCCCGGTCTGCGACGTCTTCAGCGACAGCAGCACGGTGCCTTCGCTCACCTTCTCGCCAACGGACACGCGCACGCCCTCGACCACGCCGCCGAAAGGCGCGGGCACATCCATCGCCGCCTTGTCGGATTCGAGGGTCACGAGCGGATCGTCCGGCTTGACGATGTCGCCGGGCTTCACGAACACCTCGATGATCGGGACGTCCTTGAAGTCGCCGATGTCGGGGACGCGAACTTCGCGCGTGGCGCCGGCCGGCGGCGTCGGGCTCGCGCCCTCGCCGGGCGCATCGGCGCGGCCCTTCTCGCCGCGCGGCGCGGGTGTGCTGGGGACGGGAGCGGGCGGCGCGCTCGCGGTTGCCGGCGCGGACGTCGTGTGCGAGGGCGCGGCACCCGCCCCGGCGCCGTTCGCCTCGAGCACGAGAAGCAGCGATCCTTCCGCGACCTTGTCACCGACCTTGGCGCGCACTTCCTTCACGGTGCCCGCCGCCGGTGAGGGCACGTCCATCGTCGCCTTGTCCGACTCCAGCGTGACGAGCGGATCCTCGGCGTTGATCGCGTCACCCGGCTTCACGAATACCTCGATGACCGGGACGTCCTTGAAGTCGCCGATATCGGGAACCTTGACTTCGAGCGTGCTCATGGTTGACGTGCCATCGAGGATTGTCGGGCGACTCTACGCTATACCGTCCAGGGCGCGGGCTTCGATGCATCGAGCCCGTACTTGCGCATCGCGTCGGCCGGCACGCTCGCCGCCACCGCGCCGTCATCGGCGAGCGCCTTCAACGCGGCGAGCGCCACCCAGTGCCGATCCACCTCGAAGAAATAGCGCAGCTTCTCGCGGGTGTCGGAGCGGCCGAAGCCGTCGGTGCCGAGCACGACGTAGCGACGCGGGACGAGCTTGCGGATCTGGTCGGCGAAGGTGCGCACGTAGTCGGTGGCCGCGACGACCGGTCCCTGCGTGTCGGCGAGACACGCGGTGACGTGCGGCACGCGCGGCTTCTCGCCGGGATTGATGAGGTTCCAGCGCTCGACCGCGTTGCCCTCGCGCGCGAGCTCGGTGAACGACGGACACGACCACAGGTCGGCATCGACACCCCAGTCGTTCTTCAGCAGATCCGCCGCCGCGATCACTTCGCGGAAGATCGTGCCCGACCCGAGGAGCTGCACGCGCGCGCTTTTCTTTCCCTTGGCCGCCGCCGCACCGGCGCGGAACCTGTACATGCCCTTCAGGATGTCGGGCGCCGCGCCCTCGGGCATCGCCGGGTGCGCGTAGTTCTCGTTCATCACCGACAGGTAGTAGTAAACGTCTTCCTGCTCGACGTACATGCGCCGCAGGCCGTCCTGCACGATCACCGCGACTTCGTAGCTGAACGTGGGGTCGTACGAGACGCAGTTCGGAATCACCGACGACAGCACCTGCGAATGGCCGTCCTCGTGCTGCAGGCCTTCGCCGTTGAGCGTGGTACGTCCCGCCGTGCCGCCGATCAGGAAGCCGCGGCAGCGCATGTCGCCCGCCGCCCAGGCGAGATCGCCGGTGCGCTGGAAGCCGAACATCGAGTAGTAGATGTAGAACGGGATCATCATCACGCCGTGCGTCGAATAGCTGGTGGCCGCGGCCATCCAGTCCGACATGGCGCCGGCCTCGTTGATGCCCTCCTGCAGCACCTGACCGTCCTTGCTCTCCTTGTAGAACATCAGCTGGCCCTTGTCCTCGGGCGTGTAGAGCTGCCCGAGCTGGTTCCAGATGCCGAGCTGGCGGAACATGCCCTCCATGCCGAAGGTGCGGAACTCGTCCGGCACGATGGGCACGACGCGCTTGCCGATGTTCTTGTCGCGCACCAGGACCTGCATGATCTGCACCAGCGCCATCGTGGTCGAGATCTCGCGATCCTCGGTGCTCTTGAGGAAGCGCTCGAACGCGGACAGCGGCGGTATCGTGAGCGGCTCGGCCCTGGGGCGCCGCGCCGGCAGGTAGCCGCCGAGGTTCATGCGCTGCCCGCGCATGTACTCGAGCTCGGGCGATCCGTCGGCGAACTTGATGTAAGGAACCTGCTCGATCTCCTCGTCGGGCACCGGAATCTGGAAGCGGTCGCGAAAGCGCCGGATGGCGGTGACGTCCATCTTCTTCTGCTGGTGCGTGATGTTCTGGGCCTCGCCCGCTTCGCCCATGCCATAGCCCTTGATCGTCTTGGCGAGGATCACCGTCGGCTGGCCCTTGTGACTCACCGCGGCGTGGTAGGCCGCGTAGACCTTGTGCGGGTCGTGGCCGCCACGGTTGAGGTTCCAGATGTCCTCGTCCGAATAGTCGGCGACGAGCTCCTTCAGCTCGGGCGTGTTGAAGAAGTACTCGCGCACGTAGGCGCCGTCCTTCGACTTGAACGTCTGGTACTCGCCGTCGACGGCCTCCATCATGCGGCGCATCAGGATGCCCTTCTTGTCGCGCGCGAGAAGCGGGTCCCATCTCGAGCCCCAGACGAGCTTGATGACGTTCCAGCCGGCGCCGCGGAAGTCACTCTCGAGCTCCTGGATGATCTTGCCGTTGCCGCGCACGGGACCGTCGAGGCGCTGCAGGTTGCAGTTCACCACGAAGATGAGGTTGTCGAGCGACTCGCGCGCCGCCATGCCGATCGCGCCCATCGACTCGGGCTCGTCCATCTCGCCGTCGCCGCAAAACACCCAGACCTTGCGGCCCTCGGTCTTGGCGAAGCCGCGGTCCTGCAGGTACTTCATGAAGCGCGCCTGGTAGATCGCCATCAGCGGGCCGAGACCCATCGAGACGGTGGGGAACTGCCAGATCGTCGGCATGAGCCAGGGATGCGGATACGACGAGATGCCCTTGCCGTCGACTTCCTGGCGGAAGTTGTCGAGCTGCTCTTCCGTGAGGCGCCCCAGCATGAACATGCGGGAGTACACGCCGGGCGCGGAATGGCCCTGCACGAACACGAGGTCGCCGCCATGGCTTTCCGACGGCGCGTGCCAGAAATGATTGAACCCGACGTCGTACAGCGTGGCCGACGACGCGAAGCTCGCGATATGCCCGCCCACGTTGGTGTGCTTGTTCGCGCGCACGACCATCGCCATCGCGTTCCAGCGCGTGTACGAGCGGATCTTGTGCTCGATCGCCTGGTCGCCCGGGATGCGCACCTGCTTGTGATGCGGAATCGTGTTGATGTAGGCCGTATTCGCCGAGAACGGCATGAACGCGCCCGACCGCCGCGCCTTGTCGATCAGCTGCTCGATCAGGAAGTGCGCGCGATCGGGGCCCTGCGTCTGCAGCACGCCCTCGAGCGCATCGAGCCACTCGCGTGTTTCCTGGGGATCGAGATCGGGGATCCTGTCCATGCTGAACTCCGGGAAGAGGGCGTGCGGGGAAGCGCGATTCGATTGTAGGCGCGCGCTGGAGACCTGTATCGCCACGGCGCAAATCAGGCCCGCGGCACGTATCCTACCGCATCATGGAAATAATTTCCATGAACATGTGGATGCGACGTTCCCGGGTGATCGAAGCCCCGTGGGGGCGGGCCGCGAGATCAGTGATTGCTCACTTCCAATCCGCGCACCTGACGCAGGAAAAGCCATAGGGCGCATCCACCGCTCACCGCTCCGAGCGCGGCGAAACTCGCGCGGTAGCTCGACGTGAACGACGCGATCAACGCAAACAATGGAGGGCCGACGACGACGCCCGAGAACGTAACGAAGCCCACGGCTCCGGTGACCACGCCGGCGGCGCCCCGCGGCGCCAGGCGGGCGACCTCCGCCAGCTGCACGCCGTTCCAGCCGATTGCGGTGATGCCGAACACGCCGGCGAGCGCCAGGCATGCGGGCACGGGCCATTCGGGCTGCGCGAACGCGAGCGTCACGGAGGATGCCGCAGCGAGCGCGCCGATCAACGCCAGCGTCCGGCGCGCCTGAAGCCAGCGGTCGGCCACGATGCCCCAGCCGATGCGTCCGGCGACGCCGCCCACCGTCGCCACGCTCAGGGCGAGGCCCGCGACGACCAGCGGATAGCGCAGCGCTTCGGCGAGGTACACCACGAGGAAGCTCGTGAGGCACATCTGCGTGGCCGAGTAGGCGAAGCCGATCAAGGCGGTGCGCCGCAACGCGGGCGTCCGGAGATGCGCGAGCGGCGCGAGCACCGCGCGCAGCGTCAGCCGCCGGCCGTGCTGCCGATCCACGTCGAGCCGCGCGCGCACCGGTTGTGCCGCGAGCGCGACGGCAACCCCGAGCGCCGCGACCGCCCATGACGCGGCACGCCAGCCGGCGGCGTGCGCGAGCGACGGCAGCACCGCGCCCGCCAGCGCGACGCCCGCCGGAACGCCCGTCTGCTTGATGGAGAAGGTGACGGCCATGCGCTCGCTTGGCGTGGTTCGCGCCAGCAGCTGCGATGAGGCGGGCGTGATGGGACCGTAGCCGAGGCCGATCACCAGCGCCGCCGCGGCGAGCAGCCACGGCGCGCCGGCCGGCGCGCCCGCCATCACGGCGACGCCTGCGGCGCATATCACCACGCAGGCCTGCGACGTGCGGATGGACCCGTAACGCTCGATGAAGCCGCCGGAGGCGAGGCTCGCCGCCATGGCACCCGCGTAGACCAGGCCGATGAAGATCCCGATCCAGCGCGGGTCGACGTCGAACGCGACCGCGACGGTCGGCGCGAGCACCGCGGCTGCCGCGCCGGCCATCGACGTGAACACCTGGATCGCCAGCGTCGCAGCGAGCGCGAGCGTGGCGATCCGGCGCGCGGCGGCGCCGGTCGGTTCGCCGCCGTTGCTCATGCCAGCGCGCGCGGTCCCACCGCACGCGTGGGCGTCACGATCACGTCGACGCGGTGATCGTGCGCCGCCGACGGCACGTGATCCACCACCTGAAAGTCGAACGCGCCGGCGATGCGCGGCACGTCGCTCGCGATCAGCGGTAGCAGCCGATCGTAGTAGCCGCCGCCATAGCCGAGACGGCGGCCGGACGCGTCGAATGCCACGCCGGGAACGAGCGCGAGCACAACCTCGTCGGGCCGGGCGATCGGCGTGTCGGCGCGCGGCTCCGGAATGCCGCGATAGCCGGACTCGATCGCGTCGTCGAGCGACTGGACCACGTGAAGGCTCAGCATGCGCGCGGCGACGTCGACGCGCGGGACGATGACGCGCTTGCCGAGCGCGAGCGCCGTGCGCGCCACGAGCGCGCTGTCCCACTCGCTGCGAAAGGGAAGCGTGACGAGGATGCTCGAGGCCGCCGCGAATTGCGGCAGCGCCGTCACGCGCGACGCGATGGCGTGCGACGCCGCGGCGCGCGCGTCGACGGGCAGCGCATCGCGTAGCGCGATGACCGCGGCACGCATCGCGCGCTTCGCCTCGCGCAGCGCAGGGCCGGTGGGCGCGACGGACGGCGCCATGACGAGGATGTTAGCGCATCGTGCCGCCTCTATAATGCGGCCATCCCCGTCCTGCGGACGACCATGAATCACGCTCACCAGGTCTACCGTGCGCGCCGCGACGCGCTGCTGCGCACCATGCGCGAACACACCGGCGGCGGCGTTGCGCTCATTCCGACCGCGCCGGAGGTCCCGCGCAACCGCGACTCGCTGTATCCGTACCGGCACGACAGCTACTTCTATTACCTCTCGGGATTCCCTGAGCCGGAAGCCGTGATCGCGCTCGTCGCCGGACCGGACGGCGACCGGCACGTGCTGTTCTGTCGCGAGAAGAACGAGGAGCGCGAGATCTGGGACGGATTCCGCTACGGTCCCGAGGCGGCGAAGGAGGTCTTCGGATTCGACGAGGCGTTGCCGATCGAAGCAGTCAAGGACAGGCTGCCCGACCTCGCCTCCGATCGGCCGGCGCTCTTCACGCCACTCGGGCTCTTCTCGGACTGGGACCGCCAGATCACGGACGTGCTGAACGAAGTGCGCGCACGCGCGCGCACGGGCGTCGCCGCGCCGGAGGAGATCGTCGACGTGCGCGGTGCGCTCGACTCGATGCGCCTCGTCAAGGACGCGGAGGAGATCCGCCTCATGCGCCACGCCGCGAAGATCTCGGCGGCGGCGCACCGTCGTGCGATGGCGCGCGCGCGACCGGGTCAGCACGAGTACCAGGTCGAGGCCGAGCTCGCGCACGAATTCCTGCAGCATGGCGCGCAAGCGGTTGCGTACGCGTCGATCGTGGCTTCAGGTCCCAACGCCTGCGTGCTGCACTATCGCGACAACAACCGCGAGATGCAGGACGGCGACCTCCTGCTCATCGACGCCGGCTGCGAGTATCAGGGCTATGCGTCCGACATCACGCGCACGTTCCCGGTGAACGGCCGCTTTTCAGGGCCGCAGCGCGACATCTACGAGCTCGTGCTCGCCTCGCAGCTCGCGTGTCTCGACGCCGTGCGCCCGGGCGCCGAGTTCCACGACTACCACAAGGTGGCCGAGCGCGTGCTCGCGCAGGGCTTCATCGACCTCGGCCTTTGCAAGGGCACCCTCGACGAGGTGCTGGAGACGGGCGCGTACAAGCAGTTCTACATGCACCGCGCCGGCCATTGGCTGGGCATGGACGTGCACGACGCCGGTCTCTACCAGGTGAGGGGCGCGTCGCAGCGTCTCGCGCCGGGCATGGTGCTCACCGTGGAGCCGGGCGCGTACATCCGTCCCGCGGACAACGTGCCCGAGCGCTTCTGGAACATCGGCGTGCGCATCGAGGACGACGTGCTCGTGACCGCCGACGGCGTCGAAAACCTCACCTCCGACGCGCCGAAATCGGTGGCGGACGTGGAAGCTGCATGCGCGCGATGATCCGCACCCGGCGCTCCGCGCGCCGGTCAGGCCGGGTGAAGGTCTCGTGCACGACATCGTAGTCGTCGGCGCAGGGCCGGTCGGCGCCACCTTCGCACTCGGGCTTGCCGACTGCGATCTCGACGTCGTGGCGCTGGATGCGCGCGCGCCCGGCGAGACGCCCCGCGGCGATCGCGCGCTCGCGCTTTCGCACGGCTCGCGCCTCATCCTCGAACGCGTCGGCGTCTGGCGCACGCTGCCGGCGCAGGCGGCAACGGCCATCACGGCGATCGACGTCTCTCAGGCCGGCGGCTTCGGGACGATGCGCATCGATGCGCGCGAGCAGAACCTGCCGGCGCTCGGCTATGTCGTCTCGTATCGTGCGCTGCAGGCCGCGCTGGACGCCGCGCTCGCACGCACGCGCGTCGACCTGCGCTACGGCGTGCGTGTCGCCGGCGTGTCCGGCACGCCGAGCCACGCGTCGATCGTGCTCGAGGGTTCCACGGAAGCCCTGACCGCGCGCCTCGCCGTCGCGGCCGACGGCGCCGGCGATCGCATCGAAGGGGTCACCCGCGAGCGCCACGATTACGGGCAGGTCGCCGTCGTGGCGAAGGTCTGGATGGATCGGCCGCACGACGGACTCGCCTACGAGCGCTTCACGGCGTCGGGTCCCGTCGCGCTCCTCCCGGAGCAGGATCACTACGGACTGGTGTGGACGCAGTCGCCCGATGACGCGCGCGCGACGCTCGCGCTGCCGGACGATGCATTCATCGCAGAGCTGCGCCGGCACTTCGGCGCGCGCGTGACCGGCTACCGGCGCGTGAGCGAGCGGCGCAGCTTTCCGCTGGTGCTCGAGCGCGCGCGCCCGACGGTCGCACGGCGCGTCGCGGCTATCGGCAATGCGGCGCAGGCGCTTCATCCGATCGCCGGTCAGGGACTGAACCTCGGCTTGCGCGACGCGCACGAGCTCGCGCGGACCCTCGTCGAGACGCCGCGCGACGCCATCGGCGCGCGCGCCATGCTGGACGCCTACGGCGCGCGTCGCACGCTCGACCGCCGCGCCGGCATGGCGTTCACCGATGGTCTCGTGCGCGTCTTCACCGGAAACGCCCTGCGGTGGCCGCGCGGCGTCGGCCTGGCGTTGCTCGACGCAGTGCCGCCGGTAAAGCGAGCTTTCACCCGCGCGATGCTGTACGGCTGGGGGTGAGACGCGCGCTGTCGGAGGGCAGACACGGCGTCGACCTACAGGCGAATGCGCCCGGCTCCGGCTGCCGCGCGGAGCAGGATTCGACACAATGGAATGCGTGATCCTGCGACGCATGGAGGACGGCATGAACGCAAGGCAATGCGCAGCGGCATTGACGGCTGCGGCGGCGATGACGGCCGGCGCGGCTTTCGCGCAGACGTATTACGGGCCGACGTATGTCGCGCCGGCGGCGGTGACCACGCCGTCGGGCGCGGTGGTCAGCACACCGTCGGGTGCCATGGTCAGCACGCCGTCGGGTGCCGTGGTGAGCCCCGCACCCGTGGTGCCGCTCGAGACGTGGGCCGATGATTATTCGCGCATGCATGACGGACGCATCACGCGCCAGGCTTATCTCGACGAGATGGCGCGCCGCTGGGACGCAGCGGACATCAACCAGGATGGCTTGACACCTGCCGACCTCAGCCGCCTCACCGGTCGCATCGACACGAACGCACCCGTGCCGCTGTCCGGATCGGGCGTGCAGAGCGGCAACATGGGCCCCGGCAACTCCAAGGGCAAGTAGCGACATCGCAAGCGGTTCACGAAAAGGCGGCGGCGTCCTCGAGGCGCTGCCGCCTTTTCGCATCGGGAGGTGATCGCGCGCGAAAAATCACGCGAACGCAACGGCGCGTGCGCGGTATAATCGCCGCCCCTTCCCGCTTCACGCTGCAACGACCCCCCGATGCGCATCGGACGACACGTCCTCGCGAATTCGCTTGCGGTGGCTCCGATGGCCGGCGTGACGGATCGCCCGTTTCGCCAGCTGTGCAAGCGGCTCGGCGCGGGCTACGCGGTGTCCGAGATGGTCGCGGCAAACCCGCGACTGTGGGCGACCGACAAGTCGCGTCGGCGCACCGATCACGCGGGCGAGGTCGAGCCCATCGCCGTGCAGATCGCGGGCGCGGATCCCGTGCTGGTCGCCGATGCGGCCCGCTACAACGTCGATCGCGGCGCGCAGATCATCGACATCAATCTCGGCTGCCCCGCCAAGAAGGTCTGCAACGCGGCGGCGGGCTCCGCATTGCTGTCCAACGAGCCGCTGGTCGCCGCCATCGTGCGGGCGGTCGTTGCTGCCGTGCCCGTGCCGGTCACGCTGAAGATGCGCACCGGACCGGACCCCGCCGCGCGCAACGCCGTGCGCATCGCGCGCATGGCCGAGTCCGAGGGCATCGCCGCGTTGGCGGTGCACGGCCGCACGCGCGCGTGCGCGTTCGTGGGGCCGGTGGAATACGAGACGATCGGCGCGGTGAAGGCTGTCGTCGGCATTCCGGTTTTTGCGAACGGCGACATCGCCACCCCCGAGCAGGCGCGCGAGGTGCTCGATCGCACCGGCGCGGATGGCGTGATGATCGGCCGCGCCGCGCAGGGACGCCCCTGGATCTTCCGCGAGATCGCGCATTACCTCGCGACCGGCGTCGCGCTGCCGGCGCCGACCGTTCGCGAGGCGCGCGCGGTCATTGCCGCGCACCTGCGCGATCATTACGATTTCTACGGCGAGGAGCTCGGCGTGCGCATCGCGCGCAAGCATCTCGCCTGGTATACGGAGGCGCTGCCCGGCGGCGCTGCGCTGCGCGCCGTTGTGAACCAGACGGCGAGCGCGGCGGCGCAGACGGCGGCGATGGAGGCGTTCTTCGACGACCTGGCGGACCGCGGGGAGCGGCTCGTCTACATCGACAGCACGGACGCGGCGGACGCCGCGCGCGAAGCCATTGCGCGCGCGTCCGCGACGAGCCCGGCATGGCAACTGGAATCGGCCGCAAGGTCGCGGGCAGGGGAGGCCCTCGCTGCGTGAAACGCACGGCACGTCTGAACGGCAGCAACGAGATCGGTCGCAGCATCCAGCATTCGCTGGACGAGTACTTCCGCAAGCTGGACGGCGAGCCGCCGCACGGGGTCTACGACATGGTGATCGGCCACGTCGAGCGCGCGCTGCTCGCGTCCATGCTCGAGCGCGCGCAGGGCAACCAGACGCAGGCGGCGGACATGCTCGGCATGAATCGCACGACGCTGCGCGCCAAGCTCGCGAAGTACAAGCTCATCTAGATGAACGACCCGCAGGCTCGCTCCGGCCGCCCCATCGTGGGCCGAGGCAGTCGCCTGGGTCGAACACGGCGCGACTGATCCGATGACGGCGACGCGTCAGGCGCTCTTGTCGGTGTCCGACAAGCGCGGGCTCGTGGACTTTGCGCGCGCGCTGGTCGCGCAGGGCTTCGCGCTCCTGTCCACCGGCGGAACGGCGCGCGCGCTGAGCGACGCGGGCGTGTCCGTCACGGATGTTTCGAGCTACACCGGATTCCCCGAGATGCTCGACGGCCGCGTGAAGACGCTCCACCCGAAGGTGCACGGCGGCATCCTCGCCCGGCGCGACGACGCCTCGCATCGCGCGGCGCTGGAGGCGCACGGCATTCCGCCGATCGACCTCGTCGTGGTCAACCTCTATCCGTTCCGGGAAACGGTCGCGAAGCCGGGCTGCACGCTCGACGACGCGATCGAGAACATCGACATCGGTGGCCCGGCCATGGTGCGCGCGGCGGCGAAGAACTGGCAGCACGTCGGCGTGGTGGTCGATCCCGCGGACTACGACAGCGTGCTGCACGAGCTCGCCCGCGACGGCGCGCTCGGCGACGCGACGCGCTTCGCGCTGATGCGCAAGGCGTTCGCGCACACCGCCGCATACGACGGTGCGATCGCGAACTGGCTCACCGCGCGCGGCGCCGACGGCAGCCCGGAGCCGTTCCCGCAATCGTTTCGCATGGCGGGCGAGCGCCTGCAAAGCCTGCGCTACGGCGAGAATCCGCACCAGGCGGCGGCGTTCTACCGCGACGAAACGCCCGTGCCCGGCAGCATCGCCTCGTATCGACAGTTGCAGGGCAAGGAGCTGTCCTACAACAACATCGCCGACGCGGATGCCGCCTGGGAGTGCGTCAAGACGTTCGACGCCTGCGCGTGCGTCATCGTGAAGCACGCGAATCCGTGCGGCGTCGCGCTCGCACCGACACCGCTGGAAGCCTATCGCGCCGCCTTCGCCACCGATCCGACCTCGGCGTTCGGCGGCATCATCGCGTTCAACCACCCGGTCGATGCGGCGACGCTCGAGGCGGTGTCGGCGCAGTTCGTCGAGGTGCTGCTCGCGCCGGCGTACGCCGACGACGCGCTCCACGTGATCGCGCAGAAGAAGAACGTGCGCGTGCTGCAGATCGCTCTGACGCCCGGCGTGGCGGGCCGCAACGCGTTCGACCTGAAGCGCGTGGGGGGCGGCTTCCTGTTGCAGACGCCGGACGATCGCGACGTCGATGCGGGCGAGCTTCGCACCGTCACGCGGCGCGCGCCCACAGCCGCCCAGCTGCAGGACTTGATCTTCGCCTGGCGTGTCGCGAAGTTCGTGAAGTCCAACGCCATCGTGTACTGCGCGAGCGGCCGCACGCTCGGCATCGGCGCGGGGCAGATGAGCCGTGTGGATTCCACCCGCATCGCGGCCATCAAGGCGAAGAACGCGGGGCTGTCGCTGGCGGGATCGGTCGTCGCGTCGGACGCGTTCTTTCCGTTTCGCGACGGGCTCGACGTCGTCGCCGACAACGGCGCGGTGGCGGTGATCCAGCCGGGCGGCAGCGTTCGCGACGAGGAAGTGATCGCCGCAGCGGACGAGCGCGACATGGCGATGGTGTTCACCGGCGTGCGCCACTTCCGCCATTGATGCGCACGGCGGCATGAACGTACTCGTGATCGGCGGCGGCGGGCGCGAGCACGCGCTGGCGTGGAAGATCGCGCAATCGCCGCGCATCGCGCAGGTGTTCGTGGCGCCGGGCAACGGCGGCACCGCGCGCGCCGCGGAGCTCACCAACGTTGCGCTCGCCGATCATGACGCGCTGGTGGCGTTCGCCAAGCGGGAGAACGTGGGCCTCACGGTGGTCGGGCCGGAGGCGCCGCTCGCGGCGGGTATCGTCGATGCGTTTCGCAAGGCGGGGCTGCGCATCTTCGGGCCCACCCGCGCCGCGGCGCAGCTCGAAAGCTCCAAGGATTACGCCAAGGCGTTCATGCAGCGTCACGGCATCCCGACGGCGGCGTATCGCACGTTCACCTCGGCGAAGGACGCGCACGCGTACATCGACGCGCGCGGCGCGCCGATCGTGGTGAAGGCCGACGGCCTCGCCGCCGGCAAGGGCGTGGTGGTGGCAGCCACTCGCGACGAAGCGCACGCGGCGGTCGATCACATGCTCGTGGCCAATGCGATGGGCGCGGCAGGTGCGCGCGTGGTGATCGAGGAATGCCTCGCGGGCGAGGAAGCGAGCTTCATCGTCATGGTCGACGGCGTGCACGTGCTGCCGCTCGCCTCAAGCCAGGACCACAAGCGCCTGCGCGACGGTGATGCCGGACCGAACACCGGCGGCATGGGTGCGTACTCGCCGGCGCCGGTCGTCACGCCGGGCGTCCACGCGCGCATCATGCGCGAGGTGATCACGCCTGCGGTGCAGGGCATGGCCGCCGACGGCGTGCCGTACAGCGGCTTTCTCTACGCCGGCGTGATGCTCGATGCGCAGGGCGCGCCCAGGGTGCTGGAATTCAATTGCCGACTCGGCGACCCGGAGACGCAGCCGATCGTCGTGCGGCTTCGCACCGATCTCCTCGATCTGCTCGAGCACGGCGTCAGCGGCACGCTCGATCGCGCCGACGCGGAGTGGGACCGGCGCGCGGCGCTGGGCGTGGTGGTCGCCGCGGGCGGCTATCCCGATGCGCCGCGCACCGGTGCGGTGATCGACGGTCTCGACGCCATCACGCCCGACGCGCATCCCGACGTGCAGGTGTTCCACGCGGGAACCGCGCTCGTCGATGACAAGGTCGTGGTGAGCGGCGGACGCGTGCTGTGCGTCACCGCGCTCGGCGACTCGGTGCGGCAGGCGCAGCGCGCCGCGTACGCCGCGGTCGCGGCCATCCGCTTCGACGGCATGCAATATCGCGGCGACATCGGTCACCGCGCGCTGACGCGACGGAGCTAGGGTGGACGCGCTCGTGGTGCGCGATTACCTGCTCGGGCTGCAGGCGCGCATCGTCGAAGGCCTCGAGGCGATCGACGGCGGCGCGTTCCGGCGCGACGAGTGGCAGCGCGCGGAGGGTGGCGGCGGAACGTCGCGGCTGATCGAGGACGGTGCGGTGCTGGAGCGCGGCGGCGTGCTCTTCTCGCACGTGCGCGGCGAGCGGCTGCCGCCGTCCGCCACGGCGCAGCGTCCGGCGCTTGCGGGCAGACCCTGGCAGGCGATGGGCGTATCGCTCGTGCTCCATCCGCGCAATCCGCACGCACCCACCGTGCACCTCAACGCGCGCTTCTTCATCGCGGACGAGGCGGCGAGCGATGCTTCGCCGACATGGTGGTTCGGCGGCGGCATGGATCTCACGCCCTACTACGGCTACGAGCGGGACGCGCGCGAATTCCATGCGGCGTGCCGCGCCGCGCTCGCGCCGTACGGCACCGCGCTCTATGCGCAAATGAAGCGCGCCTGCGACGATTACTTCTATCTGCGTCATCGCCAGGAGCCGCGCGGCATCGGCGGCATCTTCTTCGACGACCTCAACGCCGAAGGCTTCGACCGGTGCTTCGCCCTCACGCGCGCGGTCGGCGACGCTTTCCTGCCGGTGTACTCGGCGATCCTCGCGCGACGCAAGGACGCGCCGTACGGGGATCGCGAGCGCGACTTCCAGGCGTATCGGCGCGGCCGCTACGTGGAGTTCAACCTGGTCTGGGATCGCGGCACGCTGTTCGGATTGCAATCGGGCGGCCGCACCGAAGCCATCCTGCTGTCGCTTCCGCCGCTGGTGCGGTGGCGCTACGACTGGCATCCGGAGCCGGGCAGCCGCGAAGCGGAGCTCACCGAGCGTTTCCTGATCGCGCGCAACTGGCTCGAGTGACTGGCACTCGTCGGCACGCCGGCGCCAAGCGCGCGCGAGCGGGCAGCGTGGCGCACGCATGCGGTACGATGAAGCCATGAGCGAGTCCCTGCGCGAGACACGCATCGACGGCGAGGCGGTGTACGATGGCGCGCTGCTGCACGTGCGTCGCGATCGCGTTCGCCTGCCGGACGGCGCGCAGGCGACCCGTGAATACGTCGTACATCCCGGCGCGGTTCTCGTCGTGCCGGTGCTCGACGACGGCCGCCTCATCGTCGAGCGTCAATTCCGCTACCCGCTGCAGCGCGTGTTCCTCGAGTTTCCGGCCGGCAAGATCGATCCGGGCGAAGCACCCGAGCAGACGGCCGCGCGCGAGATGATCGAGGAGACGGGCTATGCCGTCGGGCGGCTGGTGCCGCTGTGCGTGCTGCACCCCGTGGTTTCGTACTCGACCGAGGCGATCCAGTGTTTCGTCGCCGACGGCCTGCGACACGTGGGCGCGCGCCTCGACCATGGCGAGTTCCTGGAGGTCGATGCCATGAGCGTCGACGCGATGCTCGCGGCGCTCGACCGCGGCGAGATCACCGATGCGAAGACGGTGTCCGCGCTGCTGCTCTATACGCGGCGCAATCGGGCGCCGGACGTCGAATGACGACCATCGCGCGCCGGCTCGTGATACGCGGACGCGTGCAGGGCGTCGGCTATCGCTATGCCATGGTGGGCGCGGCGCGGCATGCCGGCGTGCACGGTTGGGTGCGCAACCTCCCCGACGGCACCGTGGAGGCATTCGTGCAGGGCGACGGCGAGGCGGTGCTCGCCATCGTGGCGTGGTCCGAGCGCGGGCCCCCGGGCGCCGAGGTGAGCGCCGTCGAAGTGGCGGACGCGACGCCCGACGCGTCCCTGGAAGGCTTCGAGACGCGTCGGGGACACTGAGCTCACGCGGTGGTGCGCGCCACCTCGGTATTGAGCGCGCGCAGGCCGCCGGACAGGAAGCCGATGAGGCGCTCGCTGCGTCGCCGCTGCGTGGCCGGATCCTGCGCGCTCTGGCTGCAGCGGGTCATGAGCTCGCGCTCGAACAGCAGCCGGCAATAACGGAAGCCGCGCGCGAGCTCGTCGTCGCTCGGGCCCGGCAACGCGCGTCGCAGCGCGTCGAGACATGCGCGCTCGACCGGTCCGAAATGTCGCGAGAAGATGTCGTCGCCGCGGTCGTAGCTCGCGAGGCGCGCCACGACGCACAGGTAGTTGCGCCACGCCGGATCGGAGCTGGAGTCGAGCACCGCGAACGGCTGCCAGAAGGCCCACAGCACGTCCTCGACGGTCCAGACGCCGGTGCGCTGCACCGCTTCGAGGGCCTCGGACTGCGTGCGCATCAGGCGCGTCGCGCGTCGTCCGATCGCCTCGTCGACGAGTTGCTCCTTGCTGCCGAAGTGATAGTTGAGCAGCGCCACGTGCACGTCGGCGCGTTGCGCGATCAGGCGGTGCGTCAGCGTCTGGAAACCGTTGTCCGCGACCAGCGCTTCCACCGCGTCGAGCAGGCGCTCGCGTGTATCGTCGCCACGACGTGTCGTCGGCGCCGTTTGGGTGCCTCGGTTCATCGTTGTTGTCCCTCCGGATGCGGAACTTCGCTTCGCTGCGTGAAGCCGCCGTTCGCAGCGACAGCTGCATGATCGTGCAACTTGGAGGTCGCACGAAACCGGCGGGGTGCGCGGCGTGCTGTAGGATCGTGCTGACGATGTGCGCCCGCCCGCGGGACGCGGCTCGCGGCGCGGGAACGCTGTAGGCGGATTCCGGCCGAACAAACGGACGCCGCCCGACAGCCGCACGCCGCCGGCAGCGACACGCTCGCCGACGCACGAATCGAACCGGCATGACCACCCCGCCTCGCGACATGCCTTCCACGCACGCGTTGCGCACGCCCGCATTCGTCTCGCGTTTCGCCCATACCCGCGGGGTGAGGTTCCTGCGCCGGGTGGCGAACGAGTGGGAGCGCGTCGACGGCACCCACTACGCCGCGGCGCTCGCCTTCTACTCGGTGCTGTCGCTCGCACCGTTCCTCCTGGTGATCATCGCGGTGGCCGGCTGGATGCTCGGCTCGGACGCCGCGACCCATTACCTGCTCGACCAGATCTCCAACGTCGCCGGCCGCCAGACCGCGCAGTTCATCGCCGGCCTCATCAAGGAGGCGCATCCCGCGGCGCTCACCGAGGGCGTGAAGGCGCTGCTCGGCATCGGTGTCACGCTGCTGGGCGCGACGGCAGTGTTCTCGGAGCTGCAGCACGGCCTCGACACCGTGTTCGGGTCGCGCGTGCGCGGCGCGTTTGCGATGGTCCGCACGCGCCTGCTGTCGTTCGGACTGGTCATCGGCGTGGCGTTCCTGTCGATCGTTTCGCTCATGCTGTCGGCCTCGGTGCACGCCATGCTCTCGAGCGTGGCGCACGCCGACATGGGGCGCGCCGTGCTCGGCTTCGCCCTCAACGAGCTCATCTCCTTCGTGGTGCTCGCGTGCGCGTTCGCGGCCATCCTGCGCGTGCTGCCGGAGTGCCCGCCGCACCGGCATGCGACGTTCGTCGGTGCCGTGACCGCCGCGGCGCTCTTTTCGATCGGCAAGTTCGCCATCGGCTGGTACCTCGCGCACTACGCGCTCGCCTCCGCGTACGGCGCCGCCGGCGCGATCGTCATCGTGATGCTGTGGATCTACTGGTCCAGCGCGCTGTTCTACGCCGGCGCGGTGGTGGCGCGCGTCGTGGAGCGAGAGCCGCGCGGCGACGACGCGGAGATCGCCCCGGCCGGCATCGCATGACGCGACGCTACGTCGCGGCCTGGTCGGCGAACGTGCGCGCCGCCGTGAGATCCTCCACCAGCGTGCGGTAGGTCTGCTCGCGCATCTCGCGCGTCGGCGCGCGCAGCGCGGCGGACGGATGGAACGTCGCGAACACGCGTGCACCGCTGCCGTGGGCGAGCGCCTGGCCGCGCGCGTCGCGGATCGCCATCTTGCGCTCCATCAGCGAGGCGAGCGCCGTTGCCCCCAGCGCCACCAGCACGCGCGGACGGACCTTGGCGATCTCGCCGTCGAGCCAGACGTGGCATGCGTCCACCTCGCGCTGCGCGGGCGTCTTGTGGATGCGGCGCTTGCCGCGCGGCTCCCACTTGAAATGCTTGACCGCGTTGGTGACGTACACCCGCGCCGGCTCGATGCCCGCCTCGGAAAGGGCCTTCGCGAGGAGCCGCCCGGCGGGACCGACGAAGGGCTCCCCGGCGAGGTCCTCCTCGTCACCGGGCTGCTCGCCCACGAGCATGATGCCCGCGCGGGCGGGCCCGCGTCCGGCAACGCCCTGCGTGGCGTTCGCCCAGAGATCGCAGCGCCGGCAGGCATCCAGGCGCGCCTTGAGCGGCATGTCCTCCTTGCCGAAATCGCCGCGGCGCGTCATGCCGCTTGGACCGCCGCGCTAGCGCAGGGATTCCGCAGGGCGGCCGTCGACGTCGAAAACGTCCTTCCATGCCGCGTACGACGAGGCCGCGAGCCATGGCAGCGCGAGCAGCAGGCCCAGGCCGCTGGTGACGACGCCGAACAGGAAGAGGCCGAGCGACAGTCCCGCGTAGATCGCGAGCGGCGCGACATTGCGGGTGAATCCGCGAATGCTTTCCGTGAACGAGACGCCGAAGCCGGGATCGTCGAACAGCGCGACGGGTGCGACGAAGCTGAACGGCAGCGACGTCACCACGCCGGCGCCGACGATCAGCACCACGTCGGCGAGCGAGACATGCTCGTCGAAAGCCGCCGGCTGCAGCAGGTTGAAGTCGGTGAGCGCCCCCGCGGCGAGAGCCTGCGCGCCGAACGCGATCAGGCTCGACACCACGATCGCCGCGAGCGCGCGGGGCGACGCACCCAGAACGGCCAGCAGATGACGCAACCGCGGCTTGTCGCGACGGTCGGCGGCCAGGCTCGCGTAGAGCATCGCGCACTCCACGAGCGGCAGCACGATCTGCGACACGATCATCCCGCCGATGGGCACCAGCGGCAGCAGCAGTTCCACGGCGATGGCCACGCCCGCGAGCGCGGCGAAAACGGCGGGCGAGACGCGCCACAGGCGCATGGCCTCGCGATACCAAGCGAACGCATGCTCCGCGGGCACGGATCGCGCGGTGCGCGCGGCCGGTGGGTTGGCGCCGGGCGGGGGAGAATCGCTCAACGAACCGCCCTGCGACCGGTTCAGACCGCTTCGCCGAGATACGCCGCGCGCACCTTGGGATCGTGCAGCATCGAATCGGCGCCGCCGGTGAGCGTGATCTCGCCCGATTCCATCACGTACCCCCGGTTGCTCACTTCGAGCGCGAGCTTCGCGTTCTGCTCGATCAGCAGGATGGTCACGCCTTCCTTCGACACCGCCAAGATCGTTTCGAACACCTTCTGCACCATCAACGGCGCGAGGCCCATGGAAGGCTCGTCGAGCAGCAGGAGGCGCGGCCTGGACATGAGCGCGCGCGCGATGGCGAGCATCTGCTGCTCGCCGCCGTACAGCGTGCCGGCTGTCTGGCGGCGACGTTCGCGCAGGCGCGGGAAGAGATCGAACACGCGCTCCGTGTCCGCGCGCACTTCGGCGCGGTCGTTGCGCGTGTACGCGCCCATCTGGAGGTTCTCCTCGATGGTGAGCGCGCCGAATACGCCGCGGCCCTCCGGCACCATGGCGAGGCCCTGGCGGACGAGCTCGAACGCGGGCCGGCCGGTGACGTCGCTGCCCGCGTACTGCACCGTGCCCGAGCGCACCGGCAACAGGCTGCAGATGCCTTTGAGCGTCGTCGTCTTTCCGGCGCCGTTCGCACCGATGAGGCATACCAGCTCGCCTTCGGCCACGTGCAGGTCGATGCCCTTGACCGCCTGGATGCCGCCGTAGGCCACGGCGAGCTTGCGCAGTTCGAGCAGCGGCACGGTCATGATCACGCGCCCTTCACGTGGAGCGCCACGTCGCCGCCGAGATAGGCCGCGATGACCTTCGGGTCCTTCTGCACCTGCGCCGCGGGCCCTTCGGCGATCTTCTTGCCGTAATCGAGCACCAGCACGCGATCGCACACGCTCATCACCAGCTTCATGTCGTGCTCGATCAGGAGGATGGTGACGCCGTCGCGGCGAATGTTCTCCAGCAGCGCGCGCAGCGACGCCGTCTCCGTGGCGTTCATGCCGGCAGCGGGCTCGTCGAGCGCGAGCAGCTTGGGCTCGGTCGCGAGCGCGCGCGCGATCTCGAGGCGTCGCTGATCACCGTAGGGCAGGTGCTTGGCGAGATCGTTCGCGCGCCGCTGAACGCCCACGAATGCCAGGAGCTCGTACGCCCGCCGCTCGATCGCCGCTTCCTCGGCGCGGGTTCCGGCGTCGCGGAAAATGGCTCCGAAAACGCTGGCGCGCGTGCGCACGTGCCGGCCGATCATCACGTTCTCGAGCGCGGACAGATTCGCGAACAACCGGATGTTCTGGAACGTCCGCGCGATCCCGCGCTCGGCGACGTCGTTGGGCTTGAGGCCCGTCAGCGGCCGGCCGTTGAAGGTGAAGCGTCCGCCGTCGGCGGCGTAGATGCCCGTCAGCACGTTGAAGAGCGACGTCTTGCCGGCGCCATTCGGGCCGATCAGGCCGTAGATCTCGCCGCGGCGTATGGAGAAGCTCACCTCGGAGAGCGCCTGCACGCCGCCGAAGCGCTTGGTGATCGCTTCCCCTTCGAGCAGCGCGGCGGCTTGCGGCGCGGCCTCGGACGTGGCGAGCGCGCTCATCCCCGTTTCGACTCCAGCTCGCGCTTGCGCAGTGCCGACGGCAGGATGCCCGCCGGACGGAACAGCATCATCAGCACGAGCGTGAACCCGAAGAGCAGCATGCGGATGACCTCCGGATCGATCAGCGTGCGCCCGAAGACCGCCTGCTGGATGGGCCCGACGGTGTAGCGCAGCACCTCCGGCACGAACGACAGCAGCATCGCGCCGAGTATCACGCCCCAGACGTTGCCCATGCCGCCCAGCACGACCATCGCGAGCACGTTGATGGACTCGACCAGCACGAAGCTCTCCGGGCTGATGAAGCCCTGGATCGCCGAGAACATGCCGCCGGCGATGCCGCCGAACGACGCGCCCATCGCGAAGGCCAGCAGCTTCATGTTGCGGGTGTTGATGCCCATCGCGCGCGCCGCGATCTCGTCCTCGCGGATCGCCTCCCACGCGCGGCCGATGCGCGAGTTCTGCAGCCGCAGGTTGAGCACGATGACGAGAAGCAGGACGAGGAGCAGGAAGTAGTAATACTTCACCGGCCCCGTGAAGGTGATGCCCGCGATGACCTGCGTCTGCGCGAAGTTGAAGCCGTCGACGCGGAAGGGGTCGATGAGCGTGATGCCCTGCGGGCCGTTGGTGATGTTGACCGGCTGCGACAGGTTGTTGAGGAAGATGCGGATGATCTCGCCGAACCCCAGCGTGACGATCGCGAGGTAGTCGCCGCGAAGCTTCAGCGTCGGCGTGCCGAGCAGCACGCCGAAGACGCAGGCGAGGAGCGCGCCGAGGGGCAGGATCGCCCAGAACGGCAGGTGCAGGTCGAAATGCGGGCTCGCGAGGAGCGCGTACACGTACGCCCCGACCGCGTAGAACGCGATGTAGCCGAGGTCCAGCAGGCCCGCGAACCCCACCACGATGTTGAGGCCGAGCGACAGGAAGATGTACAGGATCGCGAGGTTGGTGATGCGCACCCACGCCGTGCCGATGCCGGTGAGCACGAACGGCAGGAGCCCGAGCGCCACGGCGATCAGTACCGTGGCCGCGCGCGAAGCCGCGGGATGCTGGCGCCACGATGCGATGCCCGCCGCCGGAGTGCTCATGGGTCGTCCCGCGAAGCGGCGCTCATGCGCGATCGCTCACGCGCTCGCCGAGCAGTCCCGACGGCCGGAAGATCAGCACGGCGATCAGCACGAAGAACGCGAACACGTCCTGGTAGTTGCTCCCGAAGAGCGACAGGTTGGGATCCTGCTGGCACCGCTGCGCGATGGCCACCGAATAGTCGGTGAGCTGGCACAGATTGGTGAGGTCGCCGATGTAGCCGGCGCCGAGCGCCTCGATTATGCCGAGCAGCAGGCCGCCGAGCATGGCGCCACCGAGGTTCCCGATGCCGCCGAGGACGGCGGCGCTGAAGGCCTTGAGACCGAGCAGGAAGCCCATCTGGTACTGCGCGATGCCGTAATACGTGCCGACCATCACGCCCGCAACCGCGGCGAGCCCCGCGCCGATCGCGAACGTGAGGGCGATCACGCGGTTGATGTCGATGCCCATGAGGCCGGCCACCTGCTGGTTCTGCGCGGTGGCGCGCATCGCCACCCCGAGACGCGTGCGATACACGAGCAGGAGCAGCCCCGCCATCATGACGATCGACGTGCCGATGATGACGATCTGCACGTTGGTGATCGTCGCGCCGGGCGCGAAAGGAACGCTGTGCGGCACGACCTGGATGATCTGCGGGAAGGCGAGCGGATTGCGGCTCCAGACGATCAACGCGAGGTGCTGCAGCACGATCGACAGGCCGATCGCGGTGATGAGCGGCGCAAGGCGCGGCGCGCGGCGCAGCGGGCGGTACGCCACGCGCTCGAGCGCGTAGCCGACCGCCATGCACACGGGAATGGCGACTACCGCGCCGGCCATGACGATCGCGATCGGCGGCAGCCCCGTGCCGGCCGCGACGATGCGCGTGATCACCGTGAACGCGACCATCGCGCCGATCATGACGACCTCGCCGTGCGCGAAGTTGATGAGCTGGATGATCCCGTACACCATCGTGTAGCCCAGCGCGACGATCGCGTACACGCTGCCCAGCGTCAGGCCGTTCACGAGCTGCTGGATGAAGATGTCCAAGAGGGGCGCGGGAGCTGAAGGCGGGACCGGCGCCGGCATTGTGCTAGGCGGCGGAGGGCACGACAAGACTTGACCCTCCGGATGCCGACGTCTAGGGCGGGCGTGTGTCGCGAAAGAGGCGACTTCGGGTCGACGCTGCGCTGAGGGCCGGGTTCCCGGGAGCTCGATCGGCCCCCCGGCCGCGGGCCTGCCCGTCGTGTCCCGCGACGCGATGCCCCATGAAAAAACGGCGCCCCAAAAGGCGCCGTTCGAATTGCAGCGAGACGTTATGCGCTACTTCTTCGGCGCTTCGGGCGCCTTGCTGGACGATTCGGCGGTCGCCGCGGGCGCGGGCGTCGAAGCGGCCGTGGCGCCGGCGGCCGGTGCGCTCGCACCGCCTGCCGCCGCCATGTCGATCTTCTGTGTCTTGCCCGCCTTCACGATCGCCACCGGATCCACCTTGCCGCCGTGCAGCTGGAAGATGGTGATCTCGGCATCCTTGCGGTCGCCCTTGTCGTCGAACTCGATGTGCCCGGTCGCGCCGTCGAAGCTGATCTTGTGCAGCTCATCGACGACCTTCGCGGGATCGGTCGAGTCGGCCTTCTGCATCGCGGCGATCAGGACGTTGGTCGCGTCGTAGTAGAACGGGGCGTACTGCTTCACTTCACCGTACTTCTTGGTGAACGCGTCGGTGAACGCCTTGGAAGCCATCTGGCTGGGAATGCCCGCCTGCGAGCAGTACATGCCTTCGGATGCGGCGCCCGCCAGCTTGTTCATCTCGGCCGTGCACGCGCCGTCGCCGAACGTGAACACGGCCTTGATGCCGAGCTCGCGCGCCTGCTTCAGCATGGGACCCCCCGTGGCGTCCATGCCGCCGTAGAACACCGCGTCGGGGTTGCGGCCCTTGATCTTGGTCAGGATGGCCTTGAAGTCGGTCGCCTTGTCGTTCGTCTTTTCGCGGGTCACCACCGCAACGCCGGCCGCCTTGAGCGTCTTCTCGACTTCGTTGGCGAGGCCTTCGCCGTACGCGGTCGCGTCGTCCGCGATCGCGACCTTCTTCACCTTGAGCTCCTGCGCGATATAGGTCGCGATGGCGGGACCCTGCTGGTCGTCGCGGCCGACCGTGCGGAAGATGTCCTTGAATCCCTGCTCGGTGAGCTTGGGATTCGTCGCCGACCCGGAGATCATCGGAATGCCGGCCTGGTTGTAGACCGCCGAAGCCGGAATGGTGACGCCGGAATTGAGGTGCCCGATCACGCCGGCCACCTTGGCGTCGACGAACTTCTGGGCGATGGTCGGCCCGAGCTTCGGGTCGGCCTGGTCGTCCTCGCTCTGCATCTCGAACTTGGCGACCTTGCCGCCGATCTTGATCTTCTTGTCGTTGGCTTCGTCGACGGCGAGATGCACGCCGTTCTCGTCGTCCTTGCCGAGGTGCGCGATGCCGCCGGTCAACGGGCCGGCGTGGCCGATCTTGATCGTGACGGTCTCTTCGGCGGGGGCGGCCGGCGCCGTCGTCGCCTTGGTCTCGGTATTGCTTTCGGTCTTCTGGCCGCATCCGTAAACGGTGACCAGCGCGGCCGCGACGAGCGTCAGGCCGAGCGAGCGGGGAATCATCATTTTGCGAACCTCCGGTGGGGTGGGGTGAGGCAGGTAGTCGACCATTATTTAATTGGCGCACACCGGTGTCAATGCGAACCGATACCGTGCACAATGCGGCCCTCGCAAGCTGCGGCTCGTCGCCTCCAGGCGCATTCCGTCGCGCCGCGCTTGCCGCGCACGACGCGGGTGGCTATCGTCCGCCGCTTCGCGCGCTGAATCCGATTGCCGGGCGCCGGGCATCCAACCCGGGTGCGACGCGACCGCTCCGCCAAGACCCGACGGAGCGTCCAAGGCGGCGGCAGGAAGGAGCGTCCTACCGGACGCAAGGGAGACTCGATGGCAACCTGGTTCACCCGGCGTCGGGCGATCGGCGCTCTGGTCACGGCGCTCGTCATCGCGGCGCTCGGCGGCGCGGTGGCGCTTCGCGCGAGCAAGAAGGCGCACGACGAGAGCGGCGCCGGCGCCGCCCCGGTCACGCTCCAGTTCGCGACGAGCGACCTCACCTACGTCGAGGCGCGCCCGCTGTCGCGTTGGCTGCCGGTTTCGGGAACCTTGCAGCCGGTTCGCCAGGCGATCGTCAAGGCGAAAGTCGCGGGCGACGTCAAGCAGATCACGGTGCGCGAAGGCGAGACCGTACGCGCCGGCCAGGTCCTGGCGCGCATCGACACCACGGACCTCGAGTCCAGGCTGGTGGACCGCATCGGCGCGCTCGAAAGCGCCAAGGCGCAGCTCGCGCTCGCCGAGAAGACCCGTGCGATGAACGTGCGGCTGCTGAACGACAAGTTCATTTCGCAGAACGCCTTCGACAGCTCGGAGTCGAGCTTCAACGTCGCGCGCGGCAGCGTGAAGTCGGCCGAGGCGCAGCTCCAGCTCGCGCAGAACGCGCTGAAGGACGCCGATGCGGTGGCGCCGCTGACCGGCATCGTCGCCAAGCGGCACGTGCAGCCCGGCGAGAAGGTCGCCATCGAGGCGCCGCTCGTCACGGTCGTCGACCTCACCGATCTGGAAGTGCAGGCGCTGGTCCCGGCGGTCGACGTGCCGGAGCTCAGGATCGGCATGCCGGTCGAGCTCTCCGTCGACGGCTTCGGCGATCGACGCTTCACGGGCCGGGTCGAGCGCATCAATCCTTCGACCGAAGCCGGAACACGCGCCATCATGGTCTACGTCGCGCTCTCCAACCAGGACGCGACGCTGCGCGCGGGCATGTTCGCCACGGGGCGCATCGCGCTCGCCGCGAGCGCGGCGGCGCCGACGCTGCCGCTGGCGGCGATCCGCACGGAAGCCGGCCAGAATTACGTCTGGGTGATCGACAAGGGCAAGCTCACGCGGCGCATCGTCATGCTGGGCCGCCGTGACGAGACGACCGGACGCGTCGAGCTCCGGACCTCGCTCGCCGCCGAGGTGCCGGTGCTCGGCGCGAAGTTCGACAACCTGAAGGACGGCGCGCCCGCGCTCGTGAAGGCGCCCACGTCGTCGCAGGACGCGCGCGCGCCCAAGGCCGACGGCACGGTCTGACGATCATGTGGATCACCCGGGTCAGCATCAAGAATCCGGTCTTCGCCACGATGGTGATGATCGGGATCACCGTGCTCGGGCTGTTCTCGTACGCCCGCCTGCGTGTCGAGCAGATGCCGGACACGAGCCTGCCGTTCGTGTTCATCCTCACGCAGTACCCCGGCGCGTCGCCCGAGGCGGTCGAAGTCGACGTCACCAAGCCCATCGAGTACGCGGTGAACCAGGTGGCCGGCGTCAAGCTCATCCGCTCGAACTCGACGGAAGGGCAGAGCGGTGTCTACGTCGAGTTCCGCCTGTCCGCCAATATCAATCAGGCGATCCAGGACGTCCGCGACAAGATCGCGACGGTGCGTCCCGCCTTTCCCAAGGACGTGAAGGACCCGCTGGTCGTCCGCGCCGACCAGGACAACAACCAGCCGGTGGTGCAGCTCGCCGTCATGTCCGAGACGGTGGGCCTGCGCGAGCTCACCTCGCTCACCGACCAGACCATCGTCAAGTCGCTGGAGAACCTGCCGGGTGTCGCGCGCGTGAACGTGAACGGTCGCGTCACCCGACAGATCCTGATCCAGATCAAGCCCGAGGCGCTCACTGCGCTCGGCATCGGCGTGGATCAGGTGATCACCGCCGTGCAGAACGCCAACCAGGACGTTCCCGCGGGGCGCCTGACGCGCGGCGTCACCGACTCGGTGGTGCGCATCGAGGGCAAGATCAAGGACCCGGCGCAGTTCGGGCGGATCATCGTTGCGCAACAGGGCGGCGGCCCCGTGTACATGAACCAGGTCGCCGACGTGATCGACGGCGAGAAGGACCAGGACTCGATCTCGCGCATCAACGGCCGTCCCGCGATCTCGCTCGACGTGCAGAAGGCGCAGGACGCCAACATCATCGAGACCGCGGAGAACGTGAAGGCCGCGGTGGCCGAACTCAAGGGGCGCATACCGTCCGACGTCGAGGTGCGCGTCGTCTACTCCACCGCCGACGCGGTCGAGCGCAGCGTCGCGCGCGTGAAGAGCACGATCGTCGAGGGTGCGATGCTGACCATCCTCATCGTGTTCCTGTTCCTGCACAGCTGGCGCAGCACGATCATCACGGGCCTCACGCTGCCCCTCGCGGTAGTCGCGACGTTCATCGCGCTCAACGCATTCGGCTTCACGCTCAACTTCCTGACGCTGATGGCGCTGTCGCTGTGCATCGGGCTCCTGATCGACGACGCCATCGTGGTGCGCGAGAACATCGTGCGGCACCTGTCCATGGGCAAGGACCACGTGCGCGCCGCGCGCGAGGGCACCGAGGAGATCGGCCTCGCGGTCATGGCGACGACGTTCGCGATCGTGGCGGTGTTCGTGCCGATCGCGTTCATGCAGGGGATCATCGGCCGCTTCTTCTTCCAGTTCGGGATCACGGTGGCGGTCGCCGTGCTCGTGTCGCTCTTCGTGAGCTTCACGCTCGATCCGATGCTGTCCTCGGTGTGGCACGACCCGCCGGGCTCGCGGTTCGCGAAGGTGCCGTGGCTCGGGCGCTTCATGGACCGGGTGGAGCGCGTGATCGACTGGATGCATCGCGTGTACGGTGCGGTGCTCGAATGGGCGCTCGACCATCGCAAGACGGTGCTGGTCGCCGCGTTGCTCACGTTCGCCGCCAGCCTCTTCATCGTGCCGCTCGTGGGCACCGAGTTCGTGCCGGAGGCCGACCAGAGCTTCATCTCGCTGCGCCTCAACACGCCCGTGGGATCGAGCCTCGAGTACACCAACGCCAAGGTGCTGGAGGTCGAGCAGGCGCTGAAGGCCATACCCGAGGTGCAGCTCGCCATCACGACGGTCGGCACCGACGACGGGCGAAACTATGCGCGCGTCAACCTCAGGCTCTCGGATGCGACCGAGCGGTCGCGCTCGCAGAAGGACATCGAGAAATCCGTGCGCGAGCTCGTGCGCCCGATTCCGGGCATCGAGCTTGCGCTGGGCTTCGATCGACCGGTGTGGGTCAACCTGCTCGGACCCGATCCGGACACCATGACGCGTCTCATCAACGAGTTCGCCGCGAAGGTCGCGAAGGTGCCCGGCATCGCCGACCTCGAGGTGTCCGAGAAGGCGCGCAACCCCGCGCTGTCGATTCGCCTCAACAACGACCAGGCCGCCGAGCTCGGCATCAGCGTGCAGGAGGTCGGCTCGACGATCAGGCCGCTGATCGCGGGCGACACGGTGAGCTATTGGCTCGGTCCGGATGGCCAGAACTACGAAGTGAACGTGCAGCTGTCCAAGGACCGTCGCCAGCTCGCGTCGGATCTCGGCAACCTGTACCTGTCGACGAACAAGCGCGGGCCCGACGGCGCGTTGCGCATGGTGCCGCTGCGCCAGGTCGCCGAGCTCGTCGAGTCGACGAGCCCGCAGATCGTCAAGCGCCAGGAGCTGCAGCGGCGCGTGGCGCTGTACGCGAACGTGCAGGGCCGCCCGTCCGGAGACGTGAACGACGACGTCGCGAAGATCATGAAGGCGACGCAGCTGCCGCCCGGCTACCGCTTCGACGTCGGCGGCCAGGCGAAGGACATGCAGGAATCCTTCCAGGCGGCCATGGCGGCGCTCGGGCTCGCGATCATCTTCATCTACCTCATCCTCGCGTCCCAGTTCGCGAGCTTCACCCAGCCGGTGGCGATCATGGCGTCGCTGCCGTTCTCGCTGATCGGCGTGTTCCTGGCGCTGCTGTTCACCGGGACCACGCTCAACATCTTCTCGATGATCGGCTTCATCATGCTGATGGGCCTCGTCACCAAGAACGCCATCCTGCTGGTCGACTTCGCCAATCGCGCGCGCCGCTCGGGCACGCCGCTGCGCCAGGCGCTGCTCGACGCGGGACAGGTGCGCTTGCGCCCGATCCTGATGACCACCGCGGCGATGATCGGCGGCATGCTGCCGCTCGCGCTCGGCATCGGCGAGGGCGGCGAGACGCAGGCGCCCATGGGCCGCGCGATCATCGGCGGCGTCGTCACCTCGACGCTGCTGACGCTCGTCGTGGTGCCGGTCATCTACACCTATCTCGACGGCTGGTCGATGCGCATCAAGGCGCGGCGCGAGCGTCGGCGAGCGATCGCACGGGCTTCCGCGTCGCACCTCGGCGACACCACGACCGTGGCCGACGACTAGCCGGCTCCTTAACAATCCGGCCCTTCGCACGGCCCCTCACCCACCTCCGGCGGGGCACCCCTTTCCCGTCACGGGATCGGGCAGGGTGAGGGGCGCGTGCTTGACGCGTATAACTATACGCTCGTATAGTTATCGACGTGCCGCGTCCTTCGCGCAACGTCGACGCAGCCCTGCTCGAAGCGGGCCGCGCGCTGTATCCGAGCACCGGCGTCGCCGGCCTGTCGGTGCGCAAGGTCGCGGAGCATGCCGGGGTCAACCTCGGGATGTTCCATTACCACTTCGGCTCCAAGGAGGCGTTCGTGCGCGCGCTCCTGCAGCAGCTGTACGACGGCATGTTCGCGGAGCTCACGCTCGCCGCCGGGGGCCGCGTTCCGCTCGACGCGCTGCGCGCCGCCATGAACGTGCTCGCACGCTTCGTGCGCGACAATCGGATGCTGCTGCGGCGCCTGCTCATCGACGCGCTGAACGAGGAGCCCGTCGCGCTCGACTTCGTGCGCGCCAACCTGCCGCGCCACGTGGGCGTCATCGCGGCGCTCATCGACGCCGGACAGCGCTCCGGCGTTCTGAAGCCGGTCGCGGCGCGCCAGGCGCTTGCCTTCGTGGCCGGCGGCGTCGGTGCACCGATCCTGCTCGGCAGCGCGCTCACCGAGCGCGAAGGCGTGCCTGCCGCGTTCCGGCGAGAATTCGAGCACGCCGTCATCTCCGACAGTGCACTCGCGGAGCGCATCGATCTCGTGCTGGCGGGCCTGACGCAGTCGCGGTCGGTGCGACGAGCCACGCCATGATGCGTGCGTTCACGGCATGTTGTGCGGCGCTGATGACGGCGGCGTGCGGCAACGCGCCGCCGCCCGGCTATCCCGGCTACGTCGAGGCGGAGTACGTGCGTGTCGGCGCGCCGCTCGCGGGCGCGCTCGCCACCCTTGCCGTGCAGCGGGGCGATGTGGTCGCAATGAACGCGCCGCTCTTCGCGCTCGAGAGCGAAAGCGAGCGTGCAGCCCGCGCCGAAGCCGAGGCGCAAGTGCAGCGTGCGGGCGCCGCGCTCGCGAATCTCGAGAAGGCGAGGCGGGAGCCGGAGATCGCGGCGGCGCGGGCGCAGCTCGCGCAGGCCGAAGCGTCGCTGCGCCAGAGCGAGTCGGACCTCGCGCGCACCCAGAAGCTCGTGGCCGACAAGTTCCTGCCGCCGCAGAAGCTCGACGAGGCGCGTGCGACGCGCGACCGCGATCGCGCGCGCGTGGGCGAGCTCGGCGCGCAACTGCGGCTCACGCAGATGCCGGCACGAGCCGACGAGATCGCCGCCGCGCGCGCCGATGCCAAGGCGGCGAGCGACGCGCTCGCGCAGGCGCAATGGCGCCTCGATCAGAAGACGCAGACGGCGCCCGTCGCGGGCCTCGTGAACGACACGCTGTACCGGCCCGGCGAGTGGGTCGCAGCGGGCGCTCCGGTGGTGTCGATCCTGCCGCCGGGCAACGTGAAGGTTCGCTTCTACGTGCCGGAGCCGTCGCTCGCCTCGCTGCGAATCGGGGCGCCGGTCACCGTGCGCTGCGACGGTTGCGCCGCATCGGTCGCCGCCAAGGTGACGTTCATCGCGCCGCAGGCCGAGTACACGCCGCCCGTGATCTACAGCCGCGAGAACCGCGCGAAGCTCGTGTTCCTGGTGGAGGCGCGACCGGATGCCCCGGATGCCGCGCTGCATCCGGGACTGCCCGTCGAAGTGGCGCTGTCCGGCAACGCACCGTGACCGACGCCGCGATCGACGTGCGGCATCTCACCAAGCGGTTCGACGGACGCGCCGTCGTCGACGACTTCTCGATCCGCGTGGCGCGCGGCCAGATCTTCGGCTTCCTCGGACCGAACGGCAGCGGCAAGACGACCACCATCCGCATGCTGTGCGGGCTGCTCAAGCCCGACGCGGGCGAGGGCACGTGCCTCGGCTACGACATCCTGCGCGAGGCCGATGCCATCAAGCGCAACGTCGGCTACATGACGCAGCGCTTCAGCCTCTACGAGGACCTGTCGATCGAGGAGAACCTCGACTTCGTCGCGCGCGTGTACGCGGTGCGCAACCGCCGCCAGGCCGTGCGCGACGCGCTCGAGCGTCTGGGGCTCACCGCGCGGCGGGGCCAGCTGGCCGGCACGCTGTCCGGCGGCTGGAAGCAGCGACTCGCGCTGGCGGCCTGCCTGCTGCACGAGCCGCGCCTCCTCCTGCTCGACGAGCCCACGGCCGGCGTCGATCCGAAGGCGCGGCGCGATTTCTGGGAGCACATCCACGATCTCGCCGCCGAAGGCATGACGGTGCTGGTCAGCACGCACTACATGGACGAGGCCGAGCGCTGCCACCAGCTCGCCTATCTCGCGTACGGGCGCCTGCTCGTCCAGGGCACCGCGGATGAGGTTATCGCGCACTCGGGGTTGTCGACTTTTGTCATCAATACGCGGCACGCCGGCGACGAGCGCGCGCTGGCGCTGCTCGGTCGGACGCTGCGCGAGCGCGCGCCCGCCGCGGAGACCATCGTGCCGTTCGGCACGACGCTGCACGTCTCCGGGCACGACAGGACGGCGCTCGGCGACGCGCTGCGCGCCGCCGCGCCCTCCGCCGCCTTCGAGGTCGAGGCGGTCGAGCCATCGCTCGAGGACGTGTTCATCAGCCTGATGCAGGACGCGCGCGACAATGTCCAGTGACGTCTTCTCGTTCGCGCGATTCCTCGCCATCGCGCTGAAGGAATTCGTGCAGATGCGGCGCGACCGGCTGACCTTCGCGATGATCGTCGGCGTGCCGATCCTGCAGCTCGTCCTGTTCGGCTACGCCATCAACACCGATCCCAAGGCCTTGCCCACCGCCGTCGTCGACCACGACCGCAGCGATCTGACGCGCAGCATCACGCGCGGATTCGCGAACACGGGCTACTTCGCGATCACGGCGACGCCCGCGGGCGATGCCGAGGCGGATCGCCTGCTCGCGCGCGGCGACGTGCAGTTCGCGCTCGTGTTCCCGTCCGATTTCACGCGCCGGCTGCTGCGCGGCGAGCGCCCCGGTGCGCTCGTCGCGGCGGATGCGACCGACCCGGCCGCGACGGGCAACGCGCTCGCGTCGCTCTCGCAGCTCGGCACCCAGGTGCTGGCGAACGATCTGAAGGGGGCACTGGCGCCGCTCGCCGGCGCGCCCGGCGCGTTCACGCTCGACGTGCAGCGGCGGTACAACCCCGAAGGCATCACGCAATACAACATCGTGCCCGGACTGCTCGGCGTGATCCTGCAGATGACGATGGTCATGATGACGGCCTTCGCCGTCACGCGCGAGCGCGAGCGGGGCACTTTCGAGAACCTGCTGGCGACGCCGGCGCGTCCGCTGGAAGTGATGACCGGCAAGATCGTGCCGTACATCGTGGTCGGTTTCCTGCAGGCCGCGATCATCCTGGGCGCAGCGAAGCTGCTGTTCGACGTTCCCATGCAAGGGAGTCTTTGGCTGCTCCTCGGCGCGATGATGCTCTACATCGCGTCCCTGCTCGCGCTCGGGTTCACGATCTCGACCGTGGCACGCAGCCAGCTGCAGGCGATGCAGATGACGTTCTTCTTCTTCCTTCCCTCGCTCCTGCTCTCGGGCTTCATGTTTCCCTTCCGCGGCATGCCGGGATGGGCGCAGGACCTCGGCGAGATCTTCCCGCTGACGCATTTCCTGCGCATCGTGCGCGGCGTGCTGCTGAAGGGCAACGGCGCCGCCGAGACGTGGCCGAGCCTCCTGCCGATCCTCGCGTTCATGCTGGTCGCCGCGGGGCTCGCGCTCGTCCGGTACCGGCGCACGCTGGATTGAATGAATCCGCGCCGCTTGGGCGGTGCATCTTACGAAGGGCCGGTTCGCTATAATGATGGGTTCGAATGGCGAGTGAACGACAGACGATGGCCGGGGCCGAATTCGATTACGAGCAGGCGCGCTACAACATGGTCGAGCAGCAGATCCGCACCTGGGAAGTGCTCGACCAGGACGTGCTCGACCTGCTCTTCACCGTGCGGCGCGAAGAATACGTCCCGCCGCAGTACCGCACGCTCGCGTTCGTCGATTTCGAGATTCCGCTGCCCGGCGAGGGCACGGCGCGTCCCCGCATGTGGACGCCCAAGATGGAAGCGCGCGTCCTGCAGGAGCTTCGCGTCAGCCGCGCCGATCGCGTGCTCGAGATCGGGACCGGCAGCGGCTATCTCACCGCGCTCCTCGCGAGCAGCGCGGCGGAGGTGCTGAGCGTGGAGATCGACCCGGCGCTGGCGGAGAGCGCGCGGCGCAAGCTTGCGCAGCACGGCTTCGGCAACGTGCGCGTCGAGTGCGGTGACGGCGCCCGGGGCTACGGCGAAGACGCCTACGACGTCATCGTCCTCACCGGATCGACGCCGATCCTGCCGGATCGGTTCATGCAGCAGCTGCGTCCTGGCGGCCGTCTCTTCGCCGTGGTCGGCGAAGCCCCGGTCATGAAGGCGCGCCTCATCCGCTTCACCGCGCCGCATGCGCGCGTATCGACGGATCTCTTCGAGACCGTCATCCAGCCGCTCCAGAACGCGCTCGTGCCCGAGCGCTTCGTGTTTTGATCGCCGAATTGACGCCGCGCGAGCTCGCGGCGTGGCGCAACGACGCGGCGCGCGAGGCGCCGCTGCTCGTCGACGTACGCGAGCCGTGGGAAGTCGCGATCTGCCGCATCGAAGGATCACAGCACATTCCGCTGCAATCCATTCCCTCGCGCGCCGGCGAGCTGCCGCGCGAGCGCGACCTCGTGCTGGTCTGTCATCACGGCAATCGCAGCCGGCGCGCCGCACAGTGGCTCGAGCACAACGGCTACACGAGGCTCTACAACCTGGACGGCGGCGTCGAAGGCTGGGCGACCGACGTCGAGCCCGGCATGGCGCGCTACTGATCGCGCGCGCACGGAGGCACAACCACATGAGGCGTGTCCGATGCGCATGACCTGCTTGCTCGGCGCGGTGGCGCTCGCAGCCGCGCTCGCCGGCGCGCCCGCGCAGGGAGAGGATCTCCTGCAGATCTATCGCGATGCGCGTGCCAACGATCCGACGCTCGCTGCGGCACAGTCGAACTGGCAGGCGCTGCAGGAGCGGCTGCCGCAGGCGCGCTCGCTGCTGCTGCCGAACGTCAACCTCACGGCGGAGGCGAACGGCAACGTGTACGACGCGAGCGTGCGCACCGATCCGCGCACGGAAGTCAACGGCCGCGGTTACACCTTCGGCTCGCTCACCGTGCAGGCCTCGCAGCCGCTGTATCGCTACGCGAACAAGGTGGCGGTCGACCAGGCGCGCGACCAGGTCGAGCAGGCCGACTTCTCGCTGCAGTCGTCGCGGCAGGACCTGATCCTGCGCGTCGCGCAGGCGTACTTCGACGTGCTGCTCGCCCAGTACAACGTCGAGCTCGCCGAGAGCCAGAAGGCGGCGGTGTCCGAGCAGCTCGCGCAGGCCAAGCGCAACTTCGAGGTCGGTGTCGCGACCATCACCGACACCAACGAAGCGCAGGCGCAATACGACGCGATCGTCGCGCAGGAGATCAGCGCGCAGAACGATCTCGAGAACCGGCGCGCCGCCCTGCGGGCGATCATCGGCCGCACGCCGCGCGACCTGAAGCGCCTCGGCCCCGGTTTCGAGCCGCAGCTGCCGTCGCCCAACAATCCCGATTACTGGATCGACCGCGCGCTCGCGGACAATCCGCAGGTGAAGATCGCGCAGTACAACTTCGACATCGCGGCGCTCGAGGTCGAGCGCCAGCGTGCGGGCCACCTGCCGACGCTGGACCTCGTCGCGAGCTACAACTCGCAGGCGGGCAGCGGAGCGACCAATCTCACCAATTCGTTCAATTCGCGCCAGGGCACGATCGGCCTCGCGCTGACGGTGCCGATCTATGAGGGCGGCTTCGTCAATTCCAAGGTGCGCGAAGCCATCGCGCTGCAGGACAACGCGCGCCAGAACCTCGAAGTCGCGCGACGCAATGCGACATTCAACGCGCAGACCGGCTACACCGGCGTCGCGAGCGCCGCGGCTTCGGTGAAGGCGTTCGAGCAGGCGCTGGTCTCGGCACAGGTGGCCTACGAGTCGAACCGCACGGGCCAGGAGGTCGGCGTGCGCACCAATCTGGACGTGCTGAACACGCAGCAGCAGGTGTACCAGCGCCGGCGCGATCTCGCCCAGGCCTACTTCAACTACCTGATCGGCGTGCTGCGGCTGAAGTCCGCGGTCGGGACGCTGGACGAGCAGGCCCTCGAGGACGTCAATCGCCGCTTGCGCGGCTAGTGTCCTCGGCGGGCGCGCCCGCGATGCGCGGCGCGAGCCATCCCCACAGCCTGTCGGTGGCGCCGCGATGCGCGGCGAAGAACGCCTGCGCGCTCGCGCGCATCGCATTGCGCCTGCCCGAGTCGCGCAGCAGCGCGCCGACCGCCCGGATCAGCGCCGGCGCGTCCGCGACGCGCTCCGCGGCGCCTGCGGCGATCGCGTATTCCGTTGCGTCGGCGAAGTTGAACGTATGCGGGCCGACCAGCGTCGGCGTTCCCACCGCCAGCGGCTCGATCAGGTTCTGACCGCCGAGCGGCAACAGGCTGCCGCCCACGAACGCGACGTCGGCCGCCGCGTAATACGTGAGGAGCTCGCCGACCGAGTTGCCGAGGAACACGTCGACGTCGGCCGCGAGCGGCTCGGCGTCGCTGCGCTGCGCGAAGCGCAGCCCTCGCTCGCGCAGCAGCTGGGCAACCGCACCGAAGCGCTGCGGATGGCGCGGCACGATGACGGTGACGGCGCCTGCCGGAAGCGCGGCGCGCGCCGCCAGGAGCGCATCGACGATGAGCGCTTCCTCGCCGTCGCGCGTGGAGGCCGCGATCCAGACGGGCCGCGCTTGCGACAATCGTGCGCGCAACGCGCGGCCCTGGTCGCGCGCCTCGTCCGGCACGCGCATGTCGAACTTCAGATTGCCGATCACCGTGACGTCGTTCGCGCCGAGCGCGCGCAGGCGGTGGGCATCGCGCTCGCCCTGTGCGGCGACACCGGCGAGATTGCCGAAGAGCTCGCGTGAGAGCTTCGGTGCGCGCGCGTAGCGTCGCGCGGAGCGCTCGGACAGTCGCGCGTTGACGAGCAGCACCGGAATGCCGCGCGCGCGCGCCTCGGCGAGGAGGTTCGGCCAGAGCTCCGTCTCCATCAACAGGCCCGCGCGCGGCGCGAAGTGATCGAGGAATCGCCGCACCGCGAAGGGGAGGTCGTACGGCAGCCACGCCTGGATCACGCGAGGGTTGGCGAGCGACGCGCCGCTCGCGCGGCCGGTGGCCGTCATGTGCGTCAGCAGCACGCTCGCGTCGGGTCGCTCGCGCAGCAGGCGCGCGACGAGCGGCGCCGCCGCTCGCGTCTCCCCCAGCGAAACGGCGTGGACCCAGATGACCTCGCCTGCGGGGCGCGCGATTTCGTAGCGCCCGAATCGCTCGCGCACGTGCTCGCGATAGCCGCGCTCGCGACGGCCCCGCCACCACAGCCGCACCGGAAGCGCGGGCAGCGCGGTCCACCACAGCGCGGTGTAGAGCCTGCGCATCAGCAGCGTGGCGTGGGCCGCCACACGTCGGCCGCCGCGCGCATCGCTTCGTCGACGTCGGGAACGATGCCGGCGTCGCCGACGTCGCGTGCATGCGCGCCCGTGCACGCGACGCCATGCCGCCCGACGTCGGTGGCGGTGAAGATGGCCACGGTCGGCGTGCCGAGCGCGGCGGCGAGATGCGTGAACCCCGTGTCGACGCCGATGCACAGCTCGGCGCGCGCCAGCACCCCGGCGGCGTCGGCCATGGACAGCCAGGGCGGCACGATCGCCGACGGCGCGTCTGCGGCGAGCGCCTGGCTGTCGCGCCGCTCGGCTTCGCTGCCCCACGGCAGGACGACCGCGAGGCCCGCCTGCGCGAGTCGCGCGAGCAGCGGGCGCCAGTGCGACGGCGGCCACCGCTTGTCGGCACGGCTCGTGGCGGTGAGGGCGACCGCATAGCGGCGATCGAGTATCGCAGCCGGCTGCGGCGGCGCCCGCAGCTGCCACTGCGGCGGCGTGTCGAGCTCGTAGCCGAGCGCGGCGGCCGCCAGAAGACGCACGCGATGCACGAAGTGCAGGTCGCGCGCGACGCGGTGATGCACGTCGTCGAACAGCGTCGCGAGCGGCTCGCGCACGCTGTCGCGATCGAAGCCGTGACGCACGCCGCGCGCGATGCGCGCCACGAGCGCGCCTTTGAGCTGCTCCTGCAGGTCGAGCACGACGTCGTAGCGCTCGGCGCGCAGCGTGCGCAGGAACGCGCGCGCGTCGCGCCAGCTCGCAGGGGAGAGCGGCGCGCGGCGCCAGCGACGCAGCGCGAGCGGCACGATCGTGCGCACGCGGGCGTCGAGCGCCACCAGCGGCGTGAACCCGCGTTCGGCCACCCAGTCGATCGCCGTGCCCGGCCGATGGCGCGCAATGTCGGAGACGACCGCCAGCGCGTAGACGACGTCGCCGAGCGAGGAGGGGCGTACGACGAGAACGCTCATCCGCGGGCGCGCCGGCTGCGCGGCCAAACCCAGTAGAATGCCCGGGCCGCCGACGCCGGCATGTTCTCGCATGCGCGTCGCGGGCCGCTCAACACGTCCATGGCCGAAACGCTTCCGCTGTCGTTGGTCGTCATCACGCGCGATGCCGCGGCGGAGCTCGCGGCGTGCCTCGCCTCGGCGCCGTTTGCCGCGGAAGCGCTGGTGGTCGATTCGGGGAGCGCGGATCATACCGTAGATGTCGCGCGCGCCGCGGGCGCGCGGGTGCTCGTCGAAGCGTGGCGCGGCTTCGGGCCGCAGAAGCAGTTCGCGGCGAGCGCGGCACGGCACGACTGGGTGCTGTGCGTCGACGCGGACGAGCGCGTATCGCCCGAGCTGGCCGCATCCATCCGCGCGCTGTTCGCGCAGGGAACGCCCCCGGCAGGCGCGTACGCACTGTCGCGGCGCAACTGCTTCCTCGGCCGATGGCTCGCGCACGGCGAAGGTTATCCCGACTGGACCTTGCGCATGTTCGACCGGCGTCGCGCACGCTGGAGCGACGATCCGGTGCACGAGCGCGTGATCAGCGACGCGCCGACCGCGCGCCTGAAGGGCGACCTGCTGCACCGCTCCGCCGAATCGCTGGAGTCGTACGTGGCCAAGCAGAACCGGTACACGTCGCTGCAGGCCGAGGCCCTGCACGCGCGCGGCGAGCGCGCGAGCGCCGCGCGCATCGCACTCTCGCCCATCGCGCGCTTCCTGCGCTTCTACGTCGTCAAGCTGGGATTCCTCGACGGCATACCGGGCTTCGCGCACATCGCGATCGGCGCCTTCGCGAGCTTCCTGAAGTACGCGAAGCTGCGTGCGCTCGAGGTCGCGGCGCGTCAGCCATGATCGATCACTTTCGCGGTCGCCGCGTGCTGGTGACGGGCGCGGCCGGCTTCATCGGCATGCACACCGCACGCGCGCTGCTCGACGCGGGCGCCGACGTCATCGGCGTCGACAATTTCGAGCCGTATTACGACGTGACGCTGAAGCACGCGCGCGTCGCGACGCTGCGGGATGCCGCGGGGTTTCGCTTCATCGAGCTCGACCTCGCGGATGCGCGGGCGACGGCGGATCTCTTCACGAACGTCGCGCCGCGCGACGTGGTGCATCTCGCCGCGCAGGCCGGCGTGCGCCATTCGCTGATCGCGCCCGGTGCGTACCTGCGCAACAACGTCACCGCGTTCGGTCACGTGCTCGAGGGCTGCCGGCACGGCGGCGTCGAGCATCTGGTCTACGCCTCGTCGTCATCGGTGTACGGCGCGAACCACACGCTGCCGTTCTCGGAGGACCAGCCCGTCGACCATCCCGTGAGCCTGTATGCGGCGACCAAGGCGGCCAACGAGCTCATGGCGCACAGCTACAGCCATCTGTTCCGGCTCGCGGCGACGGGGCTGCGGTTCTTCACGGTGTACGGGCCCTGGGGGCGCCCCGATCAGGCGGCGATGATCTTCACCCGCGCGATCCTGGCCGGCACGCCGATCACCGTGTTCAATCATGGCCGCATGCGCCGCGACTTCACGTACGTCGACGACATCGTCGAAGGCATCCTGCGCACGCTGGCGCGGCGTCCCCCCGACGATCCGCAGAGCGGCGCGCCGCATGCCGTGTACAACATCGGGCACCACGAGGCCGTCGAGCTCGACCATTTCATCGCCACGCTCGAGCGGCTTTTCGGCCGCAACGCCATCCGCGACCCTCGAGACATGCAGCCGGGCGACGTGCCTGCGACGTACGCGTCCATCGACCGTCTCCGTGCGGCGACCGGTTTTGCGCCCCGGACGAGCCTCGAGGACGGCCTCGCGCGCTTCGTCGCGTGGTATCGCGACTACTACGACGCGCGATGAGCACGCGCCGCGGTGCTAGAATGGCGCGCCCGTACGCGCCGCCGCAGCGCGCATTCGACGGCATACTCCATCCATGATCCTGGTCACCGGCGGCGCCGGCTTCATTGGCGCGAACTTCGTGCTCGACTGGCTCGGCGTCGTCGGCGAGCCCGTGGTGAACCTCGACAAGCTGACGTACGCAGGCAATCTGGGCAACCTTTCGCCTGCTCGCGACGACGCGCGCCATGTCTTCGTGCGGGGCGACATCGCCGACCGGCCACGGGTGGCAGCGCTCCTGTCCACGCACCGGCCACGCGCGGTGATCAACTTCGCTGCCGAGACGCACGTCGATCGCTCGATTCGCGGACCTGAGCCGTTCATCGAGACCAACGTGGTGGCGACGTTCGCGTTGCTCGAGACGGTGCGCGAATGGTGGTCGGCGCTGCCGCAGCCCGAGCGCGACGCGTTCCGCTTCGTGCACATATCGACCGACGAGGTGTACGGCTCGCTCGGCCCGGGCGATGCCGCATTCAGCGAGACGACACCGTATGCGCCCAACAGTCCGTATTCCGCTTCGAAGGCGGCATCGGATCATCTGGTGCGCGCGTATCACCACACGTACGGCTTGCCGGTGCTGACGACCAACTGCTCGAACAACTACGGGCCGCGCCAGTTCCCGGAGAAGCTCGTCCCGCTGATGATCGCCAACGCCGTGGCGGGCAAGCCGCTACCCATCTACGGCGACGGGCAGAACGTGCGCGACTGGCTCTACGTCGGCGACCACGCCGCCGCGATACGCGCCGTGCTCGAGCGCGGTCGTCCGGGCGAGACTTACAACGTCGGCGGCAACGCCGAGATGACGAACCTCGCGCTGGTCGAGGCGCTTTGCCGCTCGCTCGCCGAGCGTCATCCCGGCCGCGACTTCACGCGGCAGATCCAGTTCGTGACCGATCGTCCCGGCCACGACCGTCGCTACGCGATCGACGCCTCGAAGATCCGGCGTGAGCTGGGCTGGGTGCCGTCGGAGACGTTCGAGTCCGGTTTGCGCAAGACCGTCGACTGGTATCTCGCCAACGGACCGTGGCTCGCCGACGTGCAGAGCAGTGAATACCGGCGCTGGATCGACCTGCACTATGCGGCTGCGTAAGCCCCTCGCCCTCCGTCGATGCGCGACCGGGGGCGCGTCATGACGCGGAAGGGTCTCATCCTCGCCGGCGGCGCCGGCACGCGGCTCTATCCCGTCACGCAGGTCGTATCCAAGCAGCTGCTGCCGGTGTACGACAAGCCGATGATCTATTACCCGCTGTCGACGCTCATGCTCGCCGGCATCCGCGACATGCTGCTCATCTCGACGCCGGAGGACACGCCGCGCTTCGCGCAGCTCCTCGGCGACGGCTCGCGCTGGGGCCTGAACCTGTCGTACGCGGTGCAGCCTTCGCCCGACGGTCTCGCGCAGGCTTTCATCATCGGCCGCGCGTTCGTCGGCGGCGATCCTGCGGCGCTCGTGCTCGGCGACAACATCTTCTACGGTCACGACCTGCACGTGCAGCTCGAGCGCGCGAACGCGCTCGCGAAGGGCGCGACGGTGTTCGCGTATGCGGTGGCGGATCCCCAGCGCTACGGTGTGGCGGAGTTCGACCGCGCCGGACGGGTGATCAGCCTCGAGGAAAAGCCGCGCGAGCCGAAGTCGCGCTACGCGGTGACGGGCCTCTACTTCTACGACAACCGCGTGCTCGACGTCGCGGCCTCGCTGCAGCCGTCGGCGCGCGGCGAGCTCGAGATCACCGACGTGAACAAGATCTATCTCCAATGGGGCGAGCTCGCCTGCGAGGTGATGGGACGCGGCATGGCGTGGCTCGACACCGGCACGCACGAGTCCCTCCTCGAGGCGTCGCATTACATCGAGACGCTCGAGCGGCGGCAGGGCCTCAAGGTGGCGTGCCCGGAGGAGATCGCCTACCGCAAGGGCTACATCGACGCGGCGCAGCTCGAGCGCCTCGGCAACGCGCTCGCCAAGAACGGCTACGGGCAGTACCTGCTCGGGCTGCTGCGCGATCCCGTGATATGAACGTGACATCGACGTCGATTGCCGACGTCAAGCTGATCGAGCCGCGCGTGTTCGGCGACGACCGCGGACTCTTCTTCGAGAGTTGGAACCGGCGCGCGCTGGCGGACGCCGGCATCGATGCCGCCTTCGTGCAGGACAACCATTCGCGCTCGCGCCACGGCGTGCTGCGGGGACTGCACTACCAGATCGAGCACGCCCAGGGCAAGCTCGTGCGTGTCGTCGTGGGCGCGGTGTTCGATGTTGCGGTCGACCTGCGCCGAAGCTCGCCGACGTTCGGGCGTCACGTGGCCGTCGAGCTGTCCGCCGACAACAAGCGGATGCTGTGGGTGCCGCCGGGCTTCGCGCACGGCTTCGTCGTCGTGTCCGACGCGGCCGAGTTCCTCTACAAGACGACCGACTACTGGTTTCCCGAGCACGAGCGCACGCTGCTGTGGAACGACCCGGCGCTCGATATCGACTGGCCCGTCGCGACGCCTCAGCTCGCCCCTCGGGATGCGCGCGGGACGTCGTTTGCCGACGCGGAGCTGTATCCCTGAGCAGCGCGTCGCGACCGAAGGTCATCGTCACCGGCGCGAACGGCCAGCTGGGCTGCGAGCTCGCCGCGGCGCTGCAGGCATGCGCGAACGTGATTTCGCTGGATCGCGCCGCACTCGACTTGAGCGATCCCGACGCCGTTCGCGCGGCCTTGCGCGCGCATGCGCCGGATCTCGTCGTCAATGCCGCCGCATATACGGACGTCGATCGAGCGGAAACCGATCGCGAGCGTGCGTTCGCGGTGAACGCCATGGCACCCGGCGTGCTCGCCGAGCACGCGCGCGCGGCCGGAACGCTGCTGGTGCATTGGTCCACCGATTACGTGTTCGACGGCGACCAGCGCACGCCGTACGCGGAGTCGGCGATCCCGCGGCCGCTGAACGCCTACGGCGCGAGCAAGCTGGCCGGCGAGGCCGCGATTCGCGACAGCGGCGCGGCGGCCCTGATCTTTCGCACGAGCTGGGTGTACGGCCTGCGCGGGCGCAATTTCCTGCTGACCATTCGTCGGCTCGCCGCGACGCGCGACGAGCTTCGCATCGTCGCAGACCAGGCCGGGACGCCGAACTGGTGCCGGGAGCTCGCGCGCGTGACCGCCACGCTGATCGCATGCGGGCTGCCCTACCTTCGGGAGCGTTGCGGCCTGTATCATCTGTCCGCGCGCGGCGCGACGACCTGGTTCGATTTCGCGCGGGCCATCGTCGGCGACGTCCCGCGTCCGCGCGTCGTGCCGATCACGACCGCGGAATATCCGACGCCCGCACGGCGTCCGGTCTACGGTGTGCTCGACTCGGCGCTGTTCGAGCGCACCTTCGGGCTCGCGCTGCCGGATTGGCGCCGCTCACTGGCCGACTGTATGAACAGTCCCGCGGAACCGCCGGGCGACGCGCAGGTCGCATGTCCGCCGTCCGGGCCACCGGGACGTTGAAGCGCGATGCAATACCGCGTGCGTGCGCAGCGCGTCGCCGCGCGACGACACTGATCCAGGAGACTTGAATGATGCGTTTGCTCACGCGACTGTCCACGGCCTTGGTGCTGTTTTCCACGGCCGTGGCCGCGGTCGCCGCCGGCACGGCGATCAACGCCGTACCGCCCGCGGAATACCGGCCGGCAACATCGAAGCTCGCGCCTTCCGCGGCGTTGTTGCTGCCATCGAGCGCCCCATCGACGCGCATCACGCTCGCCGAACCGACGGCCGCGGAGCGCGGCACCTTGAAATCGCTCAACGCGCGGAGCGTCGCCGCAGGCGGCAAGACCGCGGCGAAGGCCGTCAAGGCGAAGCCTTTGGCGGTCGCGTTCGGCCGCGCGATGCCGATCGGATCGCAATCCATCGCGCTCGACGGCATGACCTGGCAGACGCTGCCGGATGGAAGCCGCGCCGCGCGCGTCGAAGTGCAGTCCACCGGCGCAGCGGCGCTCCGCGTCGCGATGCGATTGCCCACCGTCGATCCGGACGTCGAGCTCCGATTCGCGGGCAACGCCGGCGATGCGGCGGTATTCGGGCCGGTACCGGCCAATGCCGTCGCGGCGCAGACGGCGCAATACGGGTCGTACTGGTCGCCGGTGCTGCGTGGCGACACGGCGGTGATCGAGCTGCACGCGCCCGCCGCTGCGCAGCTCGCGGGCGTTGCGCTGACGCTGACCAAAGTGTCGCACCAGGTCGTCGATCCGTCGGAGCTGAAGTCGCTCAGCCAGAAGACGGTCGACGACATCGGCAGCTCCGGCGCGTGCAACATCGACGTCGCGTGCGTGCCGCAGAGCCAGGCCTTCGTGAATGCCACCAAGCAGGTGGCGGAGATGCTCTTCACGCAGGAGAACGGCAACTCGTACCTGTGCACGGGGCAGCTCCTGAACGATGCGACGCAGAGCTTCACGCCGTATTTCTTCTCGGCCAACCATTGCCTCAACTCCGCCACGGCGGCGCGCACGATGAACACGTTCTGGTTCTTCGACGCCGTGTCGTGCAGCAATCCACGCAACCTGTCCACTCCGCCCTACGTGCAGCAGACGGCGGGCGCGATGATGCTGGCGCGGAGCGTTGATTGGGACTGGGCGCTCGTGCGCCTGAATGCGCCGCCGCCGGCCGGTACGTTCTTCGCGGCCTGGCGCGCCGATCCGATTCCGACCGGCTCCGACATCTCGGTCATCCATCACCCTGCGGGGGATCTGAAGAAGTGGGCCGCGGGCACGATGCCGGGCACGAAGTCGTACAGCGACGGCTCGGTGTTCTGGTACGCGCACTACGTTCAGGGCACGACCGAAGGCGGCTCGAGCGGGGCGGGATTGCTGACGTTCAATGCCGATCCCACGGCACAGTATTACGAGGTGCGCGGTGGACTCTTCGGCGGCGATGCGTCGTGCTCCGATCCCGATGGCCTCGACCAGTACTCCATGCTCGGCAACATGCTGCCGAAGGTGCGCGAGTACCTGACGCCCGGCTCGAACCCGGCCGGAACCTCGGCGTCGGTGGAGTTCTACAACCGGTCGCTGCAGCACTACTTCATGTCGACCGCCGCGGCCGAGATCAACGATCTCGATACCGGCGTGCACGTCGGCTGGGAGCGCACCGGCTTTCGCTTCAACGCGTACAACACGCCGGTGCCCGGCACGAGCCCGGTCTGCCGGTTCTACCGCGCCCCCGCGTTCGGCGACTCGCACTTCTATTCGGCAAGCCCGGCCGAGTGCGCCGCGACCGCGGCGGCGCATCCGCTCGACTGGATCTACGAGAGCCCCGCGGTGTTCTACATCTTCCTGCCCGATCCGACGACCGGCGCCTGCCCGGCCGCAACGCAGCCGGTATGGCGCTTCTTCAACCAGCTGACGACCAATCACCGCTACACCGCCGAAGTCGACGAGCGTGACACGATGCGGTCGGATCCCGCGACGTGGATCCCGGAAGGCTACGGTCCCGACGCGGTGATCATGTGCGCGCCGACCGGATCCTAGGGCTCAGAAGCGATAGGTGACGGTGACGTCCGCGTTCACGCGGACGTCGCCGCTTCGCACGACGATCGCGTTCATGCCGAACGCGACGCCGTCGAGTCGCTCGTGATGGCGATACATGGCGAGCGTCGGCAGCGGCTCGATGCCGACGTCCGCGGTGGCCTGATCGGTCGTCGTGACCTGGCATCGCAGGCACGGCTTGACCATGCGCAGGGTCGCCTCGCCGATCGTCATCGTGTCGAGGTGGTCCTCGTCGTAGGCGTCGAGACCCTCGACCACGAGATTCGGACGAAAGCGGTTCATCGGGAGCGCGGGCTCGCCCTTGCGCGCGAGCCGCTCGTTGAGGTCGTCGAGCGACGCGCTGCCGATCACGAGCACCGGATAGCCGTCCGCGAACAGGGTGTGCGCGCCGGAGTCACCGACGAAGTCGGGATTGCAGGCGCGCTTCGTTGACCGATCGAAGCGCACGAGGCGCACGTCGCGCGCGAGATGCGCGCTCAACCAGCGGGCGGCTTCGTCGCCTTCGTCGCAGCCGCGCACGTGGCTGCGCCAGACGACCACGTCGCGTGCCGAGCGCCGCGCGTCATGGGTTGCCACGCGCAGTGGCGGGCGATCTTCAGTGCCGAGGACGAGCGCGCCGTCGTCGACGGCCGTCGCCACCAATGCGAGTCGCGGCAGCTCGCGCTGCGTGACGAACCGGCCGTCGGGATCGACCACCATCCACTCGCGATCGCCGACGCCGCGATGCGCGAAGCCGGTCGTGACGAGGCGCGCAGCGTCGAGCGGGATGCCGCGCGCCCCCTTGACCGGGTAGACGTTGAGCGCAGCGACGCGCGCGAGCGCCAAGACGCTACCGCAGGCCGGCGAGGTAGTCGGCGAGGGCCTTCATCTGCGCATCGGACAGGCGCGACGCGATCGTGCCCATGATGCGGCCGTTGACGTCCTTGCCTTCCTTGTCGTCGCCCCGCTGTCCCGTCTTGAACGCCTGCAGCTGGGCGTACGTGTAGTCGGCGTGCTGTCCGCCGAGGCGCGGGAAGTTCTTCGGAATGCCAGCGCCGTCGGGCGAATGACAGGAGGCGCACGCGGGCACGTCGTTCTCGGCGTCGCCGCCGCGATACAGAGGCTGCGCGATCTTGACCGCGGCAGCATCCTTGGTCGTGAGCCCCTTCGGCTTCTGCTGCGCGAAGTACGCGCCGAGCGCGCGCATGTCGGCGTCGCTCAGGGTCGCCGCCATCGGCTGCATCACCGGGCTTGGGCGGATGCCCGCCTTGAAATGCGCGAGTTGCAGGGTGATATAGTCGGCCGGCTGTCCGGCGAGGCTTGGGTTGGCCGCCGCCGGGCTGTTGCCGTCTGCGCCATGGCACGCGGCGCACACCTGCGACACGAGCTGTTGCGCGCGCGCCGGATCTGCGGCGGGCTGCGCGCCCTTCGCCGCTTCCTCCGCGAGCGCAGCGAGCGGCATGCCGGCAACGGCCGCGACGAGCAGCCAGTGGCGAGTCATGGGGTTGTCTCCTCGTGAATCGTTGGTGCCGGCGCCGCGAAGGACACCGTCGTTTGAAAAAGCACGCCATTGTAACGGACCGGCCGCGCACGCCCCAGGCGGACCCTGACGCGCGCGCGCCGCGCCCGCTTCTCGGCGCCGCGTTCGAAGGCGCCGCGGCGAGCAGCGTGCAGCTCCCCGACGACGGCGTCGCCGAGATCGCTTTCGCCGGACGTTCGAACTCGGGCAAATCGAGCGCCATCAATGCGCTCGCGCGTCATCGCGGGCTCGCATTCGCGAGCCGCACGCCGGGGCGCACGCAGCAGCTCAATTTCTTCCGGCTGCGCAGCGGCGCGCGCGTGGTCGATCTGCCGGGGTACGGCTACGCCGCGGTGTCCAAGGACCTCAGGCGCGAGTGGCAGACGTTCCTGTGGGAATACGTCACGACGCGCTCGACGCTCGTCGGGCTCGTCCTGATCGTCGACGCGCGCCACGGCATCAAGGCCTCGGACGGCCAGCTGCTGGCCGGCTTCGCGCCATCCGCGCGTCCCGTGCTCGTGCTCGCGACCAAGGCCGACAAGCTGAACGTCGCCGAACGCCGCGCCGCCGCGGCGCAGATCCGCGACGCGGTGAGCGAGATGCGCATCGCCGGCCGCTTCGATGTGGTCGCGTTCTCGGCGACCGCTCGCATGGGGCTCGCGGAAGCCGATGCGGTGCTGCAGTCGTGGCTTCCGGACGTCGAATAGAAAAAGGCCCCGCGATCAAGGGGAGTGACGCGGGGCCTTAAAACGCCCGACATCGGATTGACCGAAGCGGGCACCCGCTCAGGGAGGAAAGCGGGAGACGTTCACCGTCTGGGGGGTGTGACCAGCCGGGTTTTGTCGAAGTTCCGGAATTTTTGTAACGTGCAATGCGCGGCGGTGAACGCGGTACGATCCGCCTCGCGAGCACCATCCGTCGCGCAACAGGCCATGACCTTCTCATTTGCCGGCAAGTTCCCCGAGCGCCGTCCGCGGCGCATGCGCCGCGACGATTTCTCGCGGCGACTCGTGCGCGAGACGCATCTCGGCGCGGACGATTTCATCTATCCGGTGTTCGTGCTCGAGGGCGAGCGCCGCACCGAGGCCGTGGCGTCGCTGCCGGGCGTCAGCCGACGCAGCGTCGACGGCGTGCTCGCCGATGCGGAGCGGTGTGTCGCACTCGGAATTCCGGCCATCGCCCTGTTTCCCGTCGTGCCGCTCGAGCGCAAGAGCGACGACGCGGCGGAAGCATGGAACGCCGACGGCCTCGTGCCGCGCGCGGTGCGGGCCTTGAAATCCCGCTTCCCGGACCTCGGCGTGACGACCGACGTCGCGCTCGACCCGTACACGCGTCACGGCCAGGACGGCTTGATCGACGCCACCGGCTACGTGATGAACGACGAGACGGTCGAGGCGCTGGTGAAGCAGGCGCTCTGCCACGCGCACGCGGGCGCGGACATCGTCGCGCCGTCGGACATGATGGACGGCCGCGTCGGCGCGCTACGCGCCGCGCTCGATGCGCAGGGACGCATCCACACGCGCATCCTCGCGTATTCGGCGAAATACGCGTCGTCGTTCTACGGTCCCTTTCGCGATGCTGTCGGCTCCGCCGCGAATCTCGGCGGCGGCAACAAGCACACGTATCAGATGGACCCGGCGAACAGCGACGAAGCGCTGTGGGAGACGTCGATGGACATCGACGAAGGCGCCGACATGGTGATGGTCAAGCCGGGACTGCCGTATCTCGACATCGTGCGGCGCGTGAAGGACGCCTTCGGCATGCCGACCGTGGTCTATCAGGTGTCCGGCGAATACGCGATGCTCAAGGCCGCAGCGCAGGCCGGGTGGCTCGACGAGCGTTCCTGCGTGCTGGAAACGCTCGTCGCGATGAAGCGGGCGGGCGCGGACGCGATCATGACGTACTACGCGCTCGCGGCCGCCGACTGGCTGCGCGACGCGAAGGGCTGAGAAGCACGCCCGGGAACGACGCGCGGCCAATCACGCCGGAGGCCGTTCGGCGAGGCCTCGAAGGTCGCGACAAACGCCCGCCCGGGGCGGCACGGCTGGCCGACGCAGCGTGGGCTAGTCCGCGGGTGCGAGGCCCGAGTCCGGCGCCGATTCCTCCAGCAACCGCGCCACCGCGCCCGCGTCGAGGCGCACCTCGTCGGCTCGTCGCGGACGTCTCCTCGCATCCCGCTCGTCGCGAACGGTGAGGCGCACGCCGCCGCGACGCGTCTCGATGTACAGCTCGGGGGGCGCGTCGTGGGTGCGCATCGGGCCGACGCGATAGCGCACCGATGCGTTGATGAGCATGAGCTCGACCGCCTTGGCGTCGTCCGCGGTCAGCTCGAGCCGGATGTCGCTGTGCTCGCTCGCCCAGCCCGCCGCGACCCCGCCCACGAGCAGCGGGTGGAATTCATGAAGACGATTCATCCATACGAGCGCTTCCTCGCGCTGCTCGCGCAGCGTGGCGGCGTGCTCGTCGCCGCCGAAGAGCGCCTGGTGCTCGGTGAGCGCCGCCTCGATCTCGTCGTCGCCCGGCAACGCCTCGCGCTCCGAGAGCATGAGCTGGCGCGCCGCCTTGCGCTTGGCGTGCGTCCAGTCGCTGATGCCATGCTCGACGATCAGGCGCGCGGCGGTCTGCGCGATGCGCTGCCGCTGCTCCTCGGCGTTGCCGCCGAACGCGCGCCCGCGCGCGCCCGAGCCGTTGCGATTGCCCACGACCTCGTCCTTCAGAACAGCTGATCGCGTACGTCGCGCGTGGGCGTTGGAATGCCCGGCGCCGAAACAGGGGCCAGTGAGTCCTCACTGCGGCGCGGCGTGTACTCGTTCAGGAACCAGTCGGACACGCTGCTCGAGTCGTCGCGCAGGCCGGTCTCGGGATTGATGCGGACCGAAACGACGCCTTCCGGCGGCTCCATCACCTTTTCCGGGACGCTCTTCAGGATCTTGGACATGTAGCTGATCCAGATCGGCAGGGCCGCCGCGCTGCCCGTCTCGTTGTTGCCCAGGGTGCGCGGCTGGTCGTAGCCGATCCAGGCGATGCCCACGATGGAGGGGGTGTAGCCGCAGAACCACGCGTCGACCATGTCGTTGGTCGTGCCGGTCTTCCCGGCGAGGTCCTTGCGGCCCTTGAACTCCACGTTGACGCGCGCGGCGGTGCCGTAAACGGTCACGTCGTGCAGCAGCGTGGTCATGATGAACGCGTTGCGCGGATCGATGACGCGCTCGGCATTGGCGCCGGCGATCACGGGCTTCGCCTGCGACAGCGTGTTCCCGCGGCTGTCGGTGATCTTCTCGATGAGATAGGGCGCGACGCGATAGCCGCCGTTGGCGAACACGGAGTACGCCACCGCCATCTGCAACGGCGTCGCCGCTCCCGCGCCGAGACCCATGGTGAGGTACGCCGGATGGAGCTTCGGATCGAAGCCGAAGCGCGCGATGTAGTCCTGGGCGTACTGCGGGCCGATCGCCTGCAGGACCCGGATCGTCACCATGTTCTTGGACTTGGCGAGGGCGGTGCGGATGCGCATCGGCCCGTCGTACTTGCCGTCGTAGTTGTGCGGCTCCCAGTCCTGGCCGCCGGCCTGCGCCGCCGGCACGAAGAACGGCGCGTCGTTCACGACCGTGGCCGGCGTGAAGCCCTTCTCGAGCGCTGCCGAATAGATGAACGGCTTGAACGACGAGCCCGGCTGGCGGAACGCCTGGGTGACGTGGTTGAACTTGTTGCGGTCGAAATCGAAGCCGCCGATGAGCGAGAGGATCGCGCCATCGTCGGGATCCATCGAGATGAACGCGGCCTCCGCCTGCGGCATCTGCCCTATTGCGTAACGCCCCTTGTCGTCACGCGTCACCCGGATGACCGCGCCGCGGCGCACCTTCTGGTTCGGTGGCGTCTTCTCGGCGAGCGCGCGCGCCGCGAACTTGAGGCCGTCGCCCGTGATGGCGACGGGATCGCCGTTCGCGAGCACCGCCTTCACCTCCGCCGGCGATGCCTGGAGGACCACCGCGGTGTAGAGCCCGTCGCTGTCCGGATAGTCGCCGAACGCGGAGTCGAGCGCCTGCTCCTGCTCCGCCGCGTCGTCGCCGAGGTTCACGAAGCTCTCGGGGCCGCGATAGCCGTGGCGCCGGTCGTAGTCCATCACGCCCTTGCGTAGCGCCGCGTAGGCAGCGTCCTGGTCGGCGCGGCGGATCGTGGTCCATACCGTGAGGCCGCGCGTGTACGCCTCGTCGCCGTACGCATCGAAGACCACCTGCCGCGCCATCTCGGCGACGGACTCGGCGTGGACCGGCAGAACCTCGCGCACCGTCTGTCGGACGACGATTGGCGCATTTTGTGCTTCGCGCAGCTGGTCGTCGTCGATGAAGCGCAGCTCATGCATTCGCCGCAACACATACAGCTGTCGGCTCTTGGCGCGCTTCGGATTCGTAACCGGGTTGTACGCCGAGGGCGCCTTGGGCAGACCCGCCAGCATGGCGGCCTCGGACACCGTGAGGTCCTTGAGGGACTTTCCGTAATAGATCTGGGCCGCCGCCGCGAAGCCGTACGCGCGCTGGCCGAGGAAGATCTGGTTGACGTAGAGCTCGAGGATCTCGTCCTTGGTGAGGCTCGCCTCGATCTTCCACGCGAGCAGCGCCTCGCGGAGCTTGCGCGTGACCGTCTTCTCGCGCGTGAGGAAGAAGTTGCGGGCGACCTGCATGGTGATGGTGCCCGCGCCCTGCTGCGTGCCGCCGCCGAGGTTGGCGAGCGCGGCCCGGACCACGCTCACGTAGTCGACCCCGCCGTGCTGGTAGAAGCGCTCGTCCTCGGCCGCGAGGATGGCGTGCTTCATGACGTCGGGCACTTCCTTGATGCTGACGACTGCCCGGCGCTCCTCCCCGAATTCGCCAAGAAGATCGCCGTCCGCCGAGACGACCCGCAGAGGGATTTTGGGCTGATAGTCGGTCAGCTTGTCGAGGGACGGCAATGTTGGCCACAAAAGGGCCAATACAAACGCCCCAAGCAAGCCGCCGACCACCGCCAGCCCGAGGGCCAGCGACGTGAGATAGAGGAACCAGCGTTTTAGCACAGAGGAATAAAAGTTAACGTCGGAGTACCCCGTCCGCGATCATAGGCATCGCTGCAACAGAGGGGTATTTCGGCCGGGGAAACAAATTGACAAGGTGCACACTTGCTGCCAGAGTTTAATGTACTTTCTGAGCATCGGGGCGAACGCCCATGCTAGCTGAAAAGCTTTCTTCCGCGCTGGACTTGTTCAAAACCAAGTCTCCGACCTTGATCGGAGTCGACATCGCGTCGACCTCCCTCAAGCTGGTGGAGCTTTCCGAAGCCGGCAAAGGCGTCTACAAGCTCGAGCGCTACGCGATCGAGCCGCTGCCCAAGGACGTCGTCACGGACGGCAACATCGCCAACCTCGACCAGGTGAGCGATGCCCTGAAGCGGGCCTGGAAGCGCCTCGGCGGCCGCAATCGTCATGTCGCGCTCGCCCTCCCGGCGGCCATGGTCATCACCAAGAAGATCATCGTACCCGCCGGGCAGAAGGAAGAGGAGCTCGAGCTGACGGTCGAGGCCGAGGCCAACCAGTACATCCCGTTCGCCCTCGATGAGGTGAACCTCGACTTCCAGGTGCTGGGACCCGCGCCCAACAATCCCGACGAGGTGGAGCTGCTCATCGCCGCCTCGCGCAAGGAGAAGGTCGAGGACCGCGTCGCCATCGCCGAGTCGGCCGGCCTCAAGCCAAGCGTGATGGATGTCGAATCCTACGCTACCCAGGAGGCGTTCCGGCTGATCACCCCGTCGCTGCCGGCCAACGGCCGCGACCAGAACATCGCGCTCGTCGACATCGGCGCGCACGTGACGCATTTCTACGTGCTGCGCAACAACCAATTCCTGTTCTCCCGCGACCAGGCCTTCGGCGGAAACCAGCTCACGCAGGACATCCAGCGAGCGTTCAACCTTTCCCCCGAGGAAGCCGAGTCGGCCAAGAAGAACCAGGGCTTGCCGGAGAACTACGACAACGACGTGCTGCAGCCGTTCATGGAGACGCTGGCGCTCGAGATCACGCGTGCGCTGCAGTTCTTCTTCACCTCCACGTCGTACAACCAGGTCGACCAGATCGTGCTCGCGGGCGGCTGCGCGCTGCTGCCCGGCCTGGACGAGCTCGTCGCGAAGCGCGCCGGCGTCGCCACCGTCGTCGGCAACCCGTTCGGGTCGATGCAGACCTCCGACCGCATCCGGCCGCGCCAGCTCGCGCAGGACGCGCCGCTGCTGATGATCGCGACCGGCCTCGCCGTGCGGAGTTTCGAATGAGCGGCGCGTGGCGAAGCCCAGACCCGCAGGGCCGTCGCGCCGCGATTGAGCGCGGCCGACGCGCCGACGTCGCAGTCCAAGCAAGCGGCCAACGAGGCCGCGGTGTGAGCCGCCAGCCATGAGCGCCACGGTCCGTATCAACCTGCTGCCCCACCGCGAGCAGAAGCGCGCGGCGCGGCAGCGGCAATTCATCTCCATCGCGATCTCGCTCGCGATCCTGGGCCTCGCCCTCGTCGGCCTGGTGCACGGCTTCCTCGGTGCCCAGATCGACAACCAGAAGAGCCGCAACACGCTGCTGAAAGGCGAGATCGCCAAGCTCGACGATCAGATCAAGGAGATCGACAAGCTGCGCGACCAGATCCAGCAGGTCCTGTCGCGCAAGCAGGTGGTCGAAACGCTGCAGGCGAACCGCAGCGAAGCGGTGCACCTGCTCGACCAGCTGGTGCGCCAGCTTCCCGAGGGCGTCTACCTGAAGTCGGTCAAGCAGACCGGCACCAAGGTGGTCGTCGTCGGCTACGCGCAGAGCAACGCGCGCGTGTCGACGCTGATGCGCAACATCGAGGCATCGCCGTGGATCACGCAGCCGGAGCTCGTGGAGATCAAGCTCGTCCCGCAGCCCGTCACGCCGGCGCCGAACCAGCGCGCGACGGCCGCGGCTGATGCGCCGAAGATCAGCGAGTTCACGCTGAACTTCCAGGTGAAGCGTGCCGCGCCGCCGATCGATCTCAAGCCCGCGGCGGGCACGGCGCCCGCGAAAGGCGCGCCCCCGGCGAAGGGAGCCAAGGCATGAACCTCGACGACCTTCGCAACCTGAACTGGCGCGAGGCGGGCAGCTGGCCGCTGCTGCCGAAGATCCTCATTCTCTCGATGATCCTCGTGGTGATCGTCGCGCTCGGCGCCTTCCTCGACTGGAAGGACCAGTGGGACTCGCTCGACGCCGCCCGCTCCGAGGAAGCCAAGCTGAAGGATCAGTACAGCCAGAAGAAGGCCAAGGCGATCAACTTCGACCTGTACGTCCAGCAGCTGAAGGAAGTGGAGCTGTCGTTCGGCGCGCTCGTGAAGCAGCTGCCGAACCGCGCCGAAATCGACGCGCTCCTGACCGACATCAACCAGGCGGGCCTCGGCCGCGGCCTCACGTTCGAGCTGTTCAAGCCGGCCACGCAGGAGAAGATGGCCGACTTCTATGCCGAGCTGCCGATCAACATCCGCATCACCGGCAACTACCATGACATGGGCGCCTTCGCGAGCGACGTCGCGCAGCTGCCACGGATCGTGACGCTCAACGACGTCGCCATCGCCAACGACAAGGGCACGCTGACGCTCGAGGCCGTCGCCAAGACGTTCCGCTATCTCGACGAGGAAGAGATGGCGAAGCAGCGCGCCGCCAAGGCGGCGAAGGACAAGAAGGGAGGCAAGAAATGAGCGCCGCATGGCCGCCCGAAGGCGCTTGCCCCCCGGCACGGGACCGGCGCGAAGCGCCGCTTCGAGGCAAACACTTGCCGCGCCGACTCCTGATTCTCGCTTCCGCGGCGCTCGTCGCCGCGTGCACCTCGAGCCATCAGGACCTGCGCCAATGGATGGCGGAGCAGGGCAAGAACGCCAAGGGACGACTCGATCCGCTGCCCACGATCCGCCCTTACGAGCCGTTCACGTACAACGCGTTCGATCTGCCCGACCCGTTCAAGCCGCGCAAGGTTGAAGTGAGCAAAGCGGGCAAGCTCGCCCCCGATGTCACGCGACGCCGCGAGCCGCTCGAATCCTTCCCGCTCGAATCGCTTGCCATGGTGGGCACGATCGAGAAGGGGAAGGCGCTCTACGCGCTGGTGAAGACGCCCGAGAAGGACATCTACCAGGTCCGGCAGGGCAACTACATGGGCCAGAACTACGGCGTCATCATCGGCATCAGCGACACGGACATCAAGCTAAAAGAATTGGTGCAGGACGGAGCAGGGGACTGGACCGAGCGGTCCAGCGCGCTGAACCTGTTGCCAAGCGAGGTCAAAGGGAGCAAACGATGAACGCCTCAAGCGAGGACAACGCACATTCGGGTTCGACGCGGCACTTGCGCGCGCGCTGGGCAGCCGCGCTGGTGGCGCTGCTGCTCTCCTTCGCCGGCGTGCAGGCGTACGCGCAGTCGAACTCCATCGAGCAGGTCAACGTGACGCGTGGCGCGTCGGGACGCACGATCGTGCGCTTCACGCTGAAGGCGCCGCCCGCGAACCCGCCGGCGGGGTTCTCGATCGCCAATCCGCCGCGGATCGCGCTCGACTTCCTCGACACCGGCAGCGCGCTCACGAACAACCAGCGCACGGTCGACGACCCGACGCTGCGCAGCCTCAACCTCGTGCAGGCAGGCAATCGCACGCGCGTCGTGTTCAACCTCAACAAGCCCCAGACGTTCGAGACGGCAGTGGAAGGCAACAGCGTGCTGGTGACGCTGGCCGACACCGGCGCCGGCGGCGCCGCCGAGGTCACCGGCCAGGTCCAGCGCTTCGCCGAGGCGCACCCCGGCGACGTCCAGCACGCGCTGCGCGACGTCGACTTCCGTCGCGGCCGCAACGGCGAGGGCCGCATCATCGTCGACCTCTCCGACAACGGCACGGGCATCGACATCCGCCAGCAGGGACGCACGCTGGTGGTCGACTTCATGCGCACGTCGCTGCCGCGCAACCTCGAGCGGCGCCTCGACGTCGCCGACTTCAACACGCCGGTGACGAGCATCGACACCTTCGCGCAGGGCGGCAACACGCGCATGGTGATCGAGCCGAAAGGCCTGTGGGAGCACTCCGCCTACCAGGCCGACAACAAGTTCATCGTCGAGATCAAGCCGATCCAGGAAGACCCGAACAAGCTCGTGCAGGGCACGCGCGGCGGCTACAAGGGCGAGAAGCTGTCGCTCAACTTCCAGAACATCGAAGTGCGCGCGGTGCTGCAGGTGATCGCCGACTTCACCGGCCTCAACATCATCACCAGCGACACGGTCAACGGCAGCCTCACGCTGCGGCTGAAGGACGTGCCGTGGGACCAGGCGCTCGACATCATCCTGCAGACCAAGGGCCTCGACATGCGCAAGAACGGCAACATCGTTCTGATCGCGCCGCGCGAGGAGCTTGCGATCAAGGAGCGCCAGCAGCTCGAGGCGCAGGCGCAGATCAGCGACCTCGAGCCGTTGCAGACCGAGCTCTTCCAGTTGAACTATGCCAAGGCGGCCGACATCCTGAACATCGTCGGCGTCGGCAAGGGCGCCGGGCAGGGCAGTCCCGGAGGCGGCGACGCGCGCTTCCTGTCGCGGCGCGGCACGGCGTTCGTCGACCCGCGCACCAACATCCTGTTCGTCACGGACATCCCGAGCAAGCTCGAAGAGGTCCGCCGCATCATCCGCCAGATCGACACGACGATCCGGCAGGTGCTGATCGAGGCGCGCATCGTGATCGCCGACGACACGTTCAGCCGCCAGCTCGGCGTGCGCTTCGGGCAGCAGACCGGCCTCACGTTCAACAACCGCCATTACGCGGTCGGCAGCGGCGGCAGCCTGAATACGCAGCCGGTGGTCCACACCGAAGGCGACCGCATCGTTCGCGACACGCGCACGCAGACGCCGTTCGAGCTGGCGTCGGGTCTCGCGAGCGCGGGCTACTCCGACTCGAACCAGCTCAACGTGAACCTGCCGGTCACCAATCCCGCCGGCCAGCTCGCGCTGACGCTGATCAACCTCGGCAGCGGCAACCTGATCAACCTCGAGCTGTCCGCGCTGGAAGCGGACAATCGTGGCAAGGTCGTGTCGAGCCCGCGCGTCATCACCGCCGACAACCAGAAGGCGCAGATCGAGCAGGGCACGGAAATCCCGTACGTGACGCCGGGCAGCGCGAACTCGCCGGCGACGGTGCAGTTCAAGAAAGCCGTGCTGCGCCTCGACGTCACGCCGCAGATCACGCCCGACAACCGCATCATCATGACCGTCGAGATCCGCAAGGATTCCGTCGGCCAGTTCGTGCAGCTCGGCGGCGGCTTCTCGGTGCCGTCGATCGACACCAAGAACGTGACCACGCAGATCGCCGTCAACAATGGCGACACCGCGGTCATCGGCGGCATCTACGAGGAGACGATCCGCAACGACGCGACCAAGGTGCCGCTGCTCGGCGACATCCCGGTGCTCGGGTATCTCTTCAAGCAGACCGGCCGCTCGAGCGAGAAGACCGAGCTCCTCATCTTCCTCACGCCGCGCATCGTGCGCGAGTCGGTGACGGCGGTGAAGTAGGCACCCGCGCTGCAAGGCGCATTGGCGATGGGCCGCGATCCGCGGCCCTCGCCATTTGCAGCGTCGCCGATGCCACCGTCCGCGCGCGTGCGCTCGAAGCCCGCTAGTAGAATCGCCCGGTGACTCTGCACCGCGGCAACCTCTTCCTCATCGGTCTCATGGGCGCCGGCAAGACGACCCTCGGGCGGCAGGTCGCGCGGCGCCTCGGCAAGCGCTTCATCGACGCCGATCACGAGCTCGAGGCGCGACTCGGCGTGTCGATTCCGACCATCTTCGAGATCGAGGGCGAGCCGGGCTTTCGTGATCGCGAGGAAGCCGTGATCGCGGATCTCACGCGGCTGACCGACATCGTGCTCGCCACCGGCGGCGGCGCCGTGACCCGCCCGGGATCGCGCACCTGCCTGAAGGAGAACGGCACGGTGATCTACCTGCACGCGCGTCCGGAGACGCTGTGGCTGCGCATCCGTCACGCCAAGCACCGGCCGATGCTGCACGCGCCGGATCCGAAGGCGCGCCTCGCCGAGCTGTATTCGCTGCGCGATCCGCTCTATCGCGAGGTCGCCGACCACGTCATCGAATCGGAGCGCGACGCCGTGATGCGCTTCGTGCGCGCGCTCGAAGCGCCGCTACCACCGATGGGAACCGCGTGACGCCGCTCGAGCTCCACGTCGCGCTCGGCGATCGCGCTTACCCGATCCGCATCGGAGCGGGTCTGCTGCGATCCGCCGGTGAAATGCTCGCACCCGTCGCGAAAGGTCGCTGCGTGATCGTCACGAGCGCGACGGTGGCTGCGCATTGGCTCGCGCCGCTGCGCGCCGCGCTGGCGCGCGGCGGCGTCTCGCCCGACGTGGTCCTCGTGCCGGACGGCGAGGCGCACAAGGGCTGGCCCACGTTGCAGGACCTGATCACGCGCCTGCTCGAGCTTCGCGCGGACCGCTCGACCACGCTGGTTGCGCTGGGCGGCGGCGTCGTGGGTGATCTCGCCGGCTTCGCGGCCGCGGTGTATCAGCGCGGCATCGCATTCGTGCAGGTGCCGACGACACTGCTCGCGCAGGTCGATTCCTCGGTGGGCGGCAAGACGGGCATCAACCATGCGCTCGGCAAGAACATGATCGGCGCGTTCCACCAGCCGAGCGCCGTGCTGATCGACACCGATTGCCTGGGCACGCTGCCGCCGCGCGAGCTGTCAGCGGGGCTCGCCGAGGTGGTGAAGTACGGCGCCATTCGCGACGCGACATTCTTCGCGTGGCTCGAAGCGCACGCGAGCGCGCTGGCCGCGCGCGACGGCGGCGCCCTCGCGCACGCGATCTACGAGAGCTGCCGCATCAAGGCGGAGATCGTCGCCGTGGACGAACGCGAGGGCGGCGAGCGCGCGCTGCTCAACTTCGGTCACACCTTTGGCCACGCGATCGAGACCGCCACGGGCTACGGCACCTGGCTCCATGGCGAGGCCGTCGCCGCCGGCATGGCGCTGGCGGCCGCCCTGTCGGAGCGCGTGCTCGGCTTTCCCGCCGCGGACAGCGCGCGCATCAGCGCACTGCTGCGCGCATGCGCGCTGCCGCTCGAGCCTCCGCGACTTCCCGTCGCGCGCTGGCTCGAGCTGATGGCGCGCGACAAGAAGGCTGCCGCTGGCAGGCTGCGGTTCATCCTCCTCGAGGCGCTCGGCCGGGCACGCGTCGTCGCCGATGTGCCCGAAGCCGAGATCGAAGCGCTACTGGCGCGCCACGCCTAGCGACGACAGCGTCGCGGCGTCGAGCGTGCCGGTCACCGGCAGGCCCTGGGCGCGCTGGTAGTCGCGTACGGCGGATTCCGTACCCGGGCCCATCACGCCGTCGGCTGCGCCGGGGTTGTAACCGTGCGCGTTGAGCGCCTCCTGCGCCGAGCGCACGGTTGGCGAAGCGCTCGCCGTGCTTGCGCTGTGCGAAGGCCCCGCAATGCCGCCGGGCTCGGTTTCGTAATGGCCCGCGTAGCCGCCGACGCCCGCGCCGACCGCGGCGCCGATCGGACCGCCGACCGCCGCGCCAACGAGCGCCCCGCCCGTCGCGCCAACGGCCGTTCCCTTTTCCTGGCGATCGGCGCTGTGCCAGGTCGCGCAGCCGGCCAGGCTCGCAACCACCGCGAGCGCAGCCGCTCGTATCGCAAAACCGCATGTCTTCATGATCGTCTCCTTGGCGATGTCGTCGATGCGCTAATGTCGCGCGCCGCGTGCCAACCATGAATCGGGAGCGGTCCGATTTCGCTGTAGGAGATGGAAAACAAAACGGGCTCCGCGAGGGAGCCCGTTTGCTCGACGGCCGCGGGGAGCGCGGCCGGCGCGTTTCGTAGTTCCTCAGTTACACGTGACCGTCGCGGTGAACGACTGCTTCGGCGATCCGGAATCGAGCACGGTGACCGTCGTGGTGCCGCTGCCCGTCGTGGCGCCCGAGATCGCGACCGCGCCGGGACCGTTCAGCACCTGCGGCGAGGCGGTCACGCCGCTCACGGCCGGCACGATGTTGTAGGGCGGCGTACCACCCGAGACCACGAAGTTGAACGTCTTGCCGCTACACGCGTCGTTGGTGACCGACGCTGGCGCGACCACGAGTGCAGCGGGCTGCGGTGCGACGGCGGGCGGCGTCGTGCCCGGCACGTTCTGCAGCTGCGCCGTGGTCTGCTTGCCGGCGCTGTCCGAGATCGTGAACTGCAGCGGATTCACGCACGTGCCGTTGGTGGTCGCCTCGAAGAAGCCGCCGCTACGGCTCACCGTGTTCGTGTTCAGCGTCACGGCTTGCGGGAACGTCGACTGCACCGTGTACGGAGGCGAGCCGCCGAAGATGTAGTAGTCGATGCGGAAGCCCGACGAGCACGTCGCCGTGTCCGGTCCGGTGATGTTCGCGGTGTTGGGCACGACGGTGATCGGCGACTGCTGCGCGTTCGTGCTGTTGACCACGTTGAAGTTCGCGATCTGCGCGTTGCCCGACGTCACGTCCGTCGCGCGGATCTGCGCCGGCTGCGTCGTGGCGTTCGCGAGCGCCTGCACCGAGACCTGGGCCACGCCGGCGTTGTCGGTCACCACCGAGATGGTCTGGGCCTGCGGAGCGCTCGGGTTGCTGGTGTTGAAGGCGATCGGGCCGTACACGACGTCGAAGCGGATCTCGCGGCCAACGAGCGGTGCACCGCCGGGTCCGAGTGCGGCGACGCGCGCCGTGCCGGTCTGCGCGGAGCACAGGTCGGATCCGCAATCGCTGCCGGTCGGGGTGAAGGTGAGATTGTTCAGGAGCGGCGCCGGGATCACGTTGACCGGCACGTCGATCGACTGGCCCGATGCGTCGCGCACGTTCAGGTGCACCGTGGTATTGGCCGCGACCTGGTTTGCCAGCAGCACGATCGTGTTGCCGGAGACGCTCTGGGCCACCGGCAGGACGGCCGGGGTATCCGAAAACACGGCGAACGGCGCCGTGCCGCTGATGATGGTCACCGTGGCCGGCGTGCCGGGGAAGATGTTGATCGGCGACGGCGATGCGACCAGTGTCGGCGGCGTCGCCGGGCCGGGGGCATACGGATTGTTGGGCGACCCGCCGCCGCCGCATGCTGCAAGGCTGAGCAAGCCGGCCAATGCCGAAAGCCAGAGCACCGGGCGCAGCCAGGCGGTCAGACGGTGTTCGAGCATGATCTCTTCCCTGATGATGTTGTCCTAAACCTGCCGGGGTCCGATGCCTGTTTTGGACGGTTTAACAAGCATCTAGGCAATTTTGTTGAGATTAAAGCCTAAGTGTTCCGGGCACGCAAGCCTTTCCACGCCGGAAAAGGAGCCGTTTGGCGGTGCTGTTGCAGGCATGCCCCACGAGGGACGACCCGCGCTGTGCTTGCCAAAAGCGCGACCGCTGCTGGGAGGCGGCACATCGTGGGCACATCCAATGCGCCCGCACGCAGCTCGCGCCGCGACCGCGGGACGCGGACCCGCGGCCCTGACCGCGTCTTGTCGCATCGCAGCATGACGCGTAAACTGGGCCGGTTTCGCCGGATTTCGAGCAAGATTCCCCCCTGCGTGCGCCGATCCGGCCCGTTTCCCGAAGTGGCGAGGTCAGCGTGAAGGATGGAATGCAGGAATTGTGCCGATCGGCGTGGCCGCCGGCCGCCCAGGGCCTCTACGATCCGGCCAACGAGCGCGATGCCTGCGGTCTCGGCTTCATCGCACACATCAAGGGACGCAAGAGCCACGACATCATCGCGCAGGGCCTGCGCATCCTCACGAACCTGACGCACCGCGGCGCAACTGGCGCAGATCCGTTACAGGGCGACGGCGCGGGCATCTTGCTCCAGCTTCCGGACGCTTTCTTCCGCCGCGCGTGCGGCAAGCTCGGCATCACGCTGCCCGCCATCGGCCAGTACGGCGTTGGGATGGTGTTCCTGCCGCAGGAGCCTGCGTCGCGCATGGCCTGCGAGCAGGAGATCGAGCGCGCGATCCACGCCGAGGGCCAGGTGCTGCTCGGCTGGCGCGACGTTCCGACGCGCAACGCCGGCCTGTCGGCTCGCACCAAGGAAGTCGAGCCCGTCATTCGGCAAGTCTTCGTGGCGCGCGGCTCGCGCGACATGGATCCCGACGCGCTGGAGCGCAAGCTGTACGTCGTGCGCAAGCGCGCGGGCCACGCCATCCAGGCGCTCAAGCTGCGGCACGGCAAGGAGTTCTACGTCCCGTCGTTCAGCACGCGCACCATCGTCTACAAGGGCATGCTGCTCGCCCACCAGGTGGGCGAGTACTACCTCGACCTCAAGGACGAGACGATGGTCTCCGCGCTGGCGATGGTGCATCAGCGCTTCTCGACCAACACGTTCCCGACGTGGGACCTCGCGCACCCGTTCCGCTTCGTGTGCCACAACGGCGAGATCAACACGCTGCGCGGGAACTTCAACTGGACGCGCGCTCGCGAAGGCGCGATCGCGTCGGAGGTTCTCGGCGACGACCTCCATAAGCTCTGGCCGCTGATCTACGACGGCCAGTCCGACTCGGAGTCGTTCGACAACGCGCTCGAGCTGCTGCTGATGGGCGGCTATTCGCTCGCGCACGCCATGATGCTGATGATTCCCGAGGCGTGGTCGGGCAATCCGCTGATGGACGAGGACCGCCGCGCGTTCTACGAGTATCACGCCGCGCTGATGGAGCCCTGGGACGGACCGGCGGCCATGGCGTTCACGAACGGACGCCAGATCGGCGCGACGCTGGACCGCAACGGGCTGCGCCCCGCGCGCTACATCGTCACCGACGACGACTACGTGATCATGGCGTCCGAGGTCGGCGTGCAGGACGTCCCCGAGCGCAAGATCGTGAAGAAGTGGCGGCTCCAGCCGGGCAAGATGCTCCTCGTCGACCTCGAGGCGGGACGTATCGTCGATGACGACGAGCTGAAGCGCACGCTCGCAACGGCCAAGCCGTATCGCGAATGGATCGCGCGGTGCCGCATGCGGCTCGAGGAGATGCCCGAGCCCGCGCCGCCGCAGCCCTCGGACGTCGCGCTGCTCGACCGCCAGCAGGCGTTCGGCTACACGCAGGAGGACCTCAAGGTCATCCTGGTTCCGATGGCCGAAAACGGCGAGGAGGCCATCGGGTCGATGGGCAACGACGCCGCGCTGCCCGTGCTGTCCGATCGCGCCAAGGTCTTCTACAACTACTTCAAGCAGCTGTTCGCGCAGGTTACGAACCCGCCGATCGACCCCATCCGCGAGGAGCTCGTGATGAGCCTCGTGTCTTTCATCGGGCCGCGGCCGAATCTGCTCGGCATCGACGTGTCCGATCCGCCCATGCGCCTCGAGGCGCAGCAGCCGGTGCTGACCCCCGAGAACATGGAGAAGCTGCGCCACGTCGAGCTCTTCTCCGGCGGCGCATTCCGCTCGATCGAGCTGGACATCTGCTATCCCGCGGCCTGGGGTGCCAACGGCATGGAGGCCGCGCTCGCGAGCCTCGCGGCGCACGCCGAGGACGCCATCCACCAGGGCTTCAACATCATCATCCTGTCCGACCGCGCGGTCTCGCGCGACATGCTGCCGATTCCCGCGCTGCTCGCGACCGCCGCGGTGCACGAGCACCTCGTCGAGAAGGGATTGCGCACGTCGACCGGCCTGGTGGTGGAGACCGGCAGCGCGCGCGAGGTTCACCACTTCGCGCTGCTCGCGGGCTACGGCGCCGAGGCGATCCATCCTTATCTCGCGCTCGAGACGCTCGCCGGGCTCGAGCGCGCCGTGCCTGGCATCGAGGCGGGACAGTCGCAGAAGCGCTACATCAAGGCGATCTGCAAGGGCCTGTACAAGGTCATGTCCAAGATGGGCATCTCGACGTACCAGTCGTATTGCGGCGCGCAGATCTTCGAGGCGGTGGGACTGCAGAAAACGTTCGTCGACAAGTACTTCAAGGGCACCGCCAGCAACATCGAGGGCATCGGCCTGTTCGAAGTGGCGGAGGAGGCCGAGCGCCTGCACAAGCTCGCGTTCGGCGATGATCCGCTGCTCGAGCATGCGCTCGACGCGGGCGGCGAGTACGCGTATCGCGTGCGCGGCGAAGAGCACATGTGGACGCCCGATTCCATCGCCAAGCTGCAGCACGCGACGCGCGCCAACTCGCACGGCACCTATCGCGAATATGCCGCGCTGATCAACGAGCAGGGACGCAAGCTCAAGACGCTGCGCGGTCTCTTCGAGTTCAGGGCGGGCGATCGCGCGCCGGTGCCGATCGACGAAGTCGAGCCGGCCGCCGACATCGTGAAGCGCTTCGCGACCGGCGCGATGAGCCTCGGATCGATCTCCACCGAGGCGCACA
>DATJIS010000005.1:0-29664 GCA_035493035.1 Casimicrobiaceae bacterium
CCGGTCCGCCGGTCAACCAGCGGTCAATCGACGGGCATCGCGTTGTGCCCGTCGAGCGTGAGCGACCGGTCGGCGTCCCGGACGTCGAACGGCTGGTTCCACATCACGTGCCGATTCGCCACGTGCGCATCGCTCAGCACCCAATAGCGCCCCGCCGGCAACGGCGGCGTTTGCGCGTGGCCGCTCGCATCCGCGGCGAGGATTCCGACGCTGTAAGCGCGCAACGCGGCGATCCCCTTCTGGCATACGGGCCCGGGCGGCGCACACGAGCGCATCCATGTCTGGAGCACCGTCGCGTCCGGCGTGTTCGTCACGCCGCCCTTGATGAGCGCGACCTGCGCGTCTTGTTTCAGGACCCACAGCGGACGTCCCTGCACCTTGTTTTCGGGCGACGGCGCGCCGACGAAGAACGAGATCCTGCCGCCCGCGGATGGCGCTGCCGGCGGCGATGTTGTGGTCGCGGCGGCTGCGTTCGACGCAGGCGACGTCGCAACCGTTGCGGCACCGGCGCGCACGAGCACGCAGTTCGCGCTCGCCCAGCGGATGCGGTCGGGCGTCTCGACGTCCCACTCCATGAGCTTCAACGTCGTCCTCGGCAGCACGACGACGTGCTTCGCGTCACCTCGATACTCCACGCGATCGAGCTCCTGCGCCGGACCGTGAGGATCCATGCCGACGAGGCGATCGGCGCGGAACTCGAAGACGCCGCCGCCGAACAGCACGTCGCAGAGGCCGCCCTTGGCGAGCGTCTTCAGCTGGCCGAACGGATCGTTGGGATCGGCGCGCGCGGACGCGGGCCGCGTCCATTTCGCGCCCAGCAGCGGATTGCGCTCCGGCGGCAATGCCGGGCGAGCGAGCCATGAGCGCCGCGCGGCCTCGGCCTGCGCCGCGCCGGGCGCGGCGCCGGGGCTCGCCGCACGGCCGCCCGGTTGCGACGGCGGCTCGGCGAGCGGCTGCGACGGCGGCTGCGGCGGCTGCTCCTGCAGCTTCTTGCTGCCTTCGTACGTCCAGGGCTTGGGGATCTCTCCGGGCGTCTCCCCCGCGGCGAGCGTCGATACCGTCGCCGCGACGCACGACGCCACGGCGGCGACGATGCACGTGCTGCGCTGTGAGCGCTTCATGCAGCTCTCCCCAAAGCTGCGCCCGTGCGGATCAGGCGCTCAGAACGTCATCTTCTCGAGATCCGCCTCGCTCGGGAACCTGCCGGTGTCGTAGCGCGAATACGCGACCTTGCCGTCGACGATCACGTCGAACTGGCCGCTCTTGCCTTGCTGAATCTCCACCGGGCCGTGCCCGCGGGATTCGATCCAAGCCTTCACACGGAGGGCTTCGGGCTTGTAGCCTCAGGATCCGCAGTAGTGGATGACCGTCGCCATGTTGTTCACGTCCGCAAATTCTGCTTGAAGAAGTCGATCGTGCGCGACCACGCGAGCTTGGCCGCGGCCTCATCGTAACGCGGCGTGGTGTCGTTGTGGAAGCCGTGGTTCGTGTTGGGATAGATGAAAGCCTGGTACCGGACGCCGTTGGCCTTCAGCGCCGCTTCGTACGCGGGCCACCCGGACGTGATGCGCTCGTCGAGCGCTGCGTAATGCAGCATCAGGGGTGCCTTGATCTTCGCTGCATCAGCCGCGGAGGGTTGCGCACCGTAGAACGCGACCGCGCCTCCGAGGTCCGGGAATTGCACCGCGTACGTGTTGGCGATGCCGCCGCCGAAGCAGAATCCGACGACGCCGGCCTTGCCGGTGCATTCGGGACGCGATTTGAGCACCGGGTAGGCCGCCAGGAGGTCGGCGCTGCGCTTCGCGGGATCGAGCTGGCCGAAGAGCTGCACCGCCTTTTCCTCGTTGCCGGGATAGCCGCCGACCGGTGTCAGCGCGTCGGGCGCGAACGCGACGAAGTTCTCCACCGCGAGGCGACGTGCGACATCCTCGATGTACGGATTGAGCCCCCGGTTCTCGTGGATCACCACCACGCCGGGGAGCTTGCCGGCGGCGTTCGCGGGACGCGCGAGGTAGCCTCGCATCGACCCCGATCCCTGCGGCGACGGGTAGTCCACGTACTCGGTCTTGATCCGCGCGTCGTCCTTCGGCACCTGCTGCGCCCACGCGTAGTTCGGCTTGAGGCTCTCGAGCATCGCGGCGGCGGTGAAGCCGCCGACCGCGTACTTGGTCGCGCGATCGAGGAACTCGCGCCGGCTCATCCAGCCGTGCACGTATTGATCGAAGAGCTTCAGCACCTCGGGCGGGAAATCGCTCGCGCGCTTGCGTTCCATGTGCATGTCCTTCTCGGGGAACAGGGGAAGAGAGGGAAACAGGGCGAGCGAGGATTCTAGTCCCGGGCGTCGCGGGCCCGCTGACGCTTCCTGCTGCGAGGGAACCGTCGGCGGCGATCGGCGCAGCGGCATGCGGCCCCTTGACTTGCTGCGTTAGCTTGGGCTAACATTAGTCATGGCTAACGCAAAAGCGCTCCTCGCCGTCATCGCCGAGCCTACCCGCCTGGTGCTCGTCGATGCCTTGCGCAGCGGGCCGCTCACGGTGGGCGAGCTCGCCGCGCGCGTGCCGGTCACGCGCTCCGCCGTGTCGCAGCATCTCAAGGTGCTGAAGGACGCCGGCGTCGTCGGCGATCAGGCGCAGGGAACACGCCGCCTCTACCACCTGCAGGCCGACACGCTCGGCGAGGTGCGCGCCTATATCGACGCCTTGTGGGACGATGCGCTCGGCGCGTTCGCCGAGGACGTCGCGCGCCGCCCGCGCCTTCCGCGAAAGGGAAAACGCACATGAGCACGGTCGTCGCCTTCGAGGTTCCTCCGGTCGTCAAGGTCGTTCGATTGCGGTGCGCGCCTGCGGAGGCCTTCGAGCGGTTCACGCGCGACATCGACCGGTGGTGGCCGTTGCGCACGCATTCGCTCTTCCGCGACGACGCGGCGGGCGTCGCCTTCGAGCCGCGCGTCGGCGGCCGCCTTTTCGAGCGCAGCACCCGCGGCGAGGAGCAGGCGTGGGGTCGCATCTCGGCGTGGGAGCCGCCGCGCCGGCTCGCTTTCAGCTGGCACGTCGGCCGCTCGCCGGACAAAGCGCAGCACGTCGAGCTCACGTTCACGCCCGTCGGCGACGGCACCGAGGTGCGGCTCGTGCACAGCGGCTGGGAAGCGCTCGCCGAGCGGGCCGCGGCGACGCGCGAGGAGTACGAGCGCGGCTGGAACGTGGTGTTCGTCGAGCGCTACGGCGATTTCGCGCGCGCGGAGACGGCGCGATGAGCCGCGAGCCGCACCTCGTCGTGTTCCACCGGCCAGGACCGAAATGGCGTGCAGGCGTATCGCCGTTCGAGCAGGACGGCGTGATGGAGCACATCGCGCATTATCGAAGCATGCTCGAGGCCGGCGAGCTGTTCCTGGGCGGCCCGTTCCTCGACGCGGAAGGCGGCGGCATGATGATCGCCGCCAAGGGCGTGGATCGTGCCGAGCTCGAGGCGTTCGCCGCGCGCGACCCGGCCGTCACGGCCGGCGTGCTGACGATCGAGGTGCGGCCGTGGCTGATAGGGATGTCCGCGGACGCCTGATCGTCGCGCGCGGAGCGCGCTACAGCAACCGGGCGAGGAACTCGCGCGTGCGCGCCTCGCGCGGCGCCTGCAGCACCTGCGACGGTGGACCGCGCTCGGCAACCACACCGCGGTCCATGAACACGACCTCGTCCGCGACGTCGCGCGCGAAGGTGATCTCGTGCGTCACGACCACCATGGTCATGCCGTCGCGCGCGAGACCGCGCATCACGTCGAGCACTTCGCCGACGAGCTCCGGATCGAGCGCCGAGGTGGCCTCGTCGAACAGCATCACGCGCGGCTCCATCGCGAGCGCGCGCGCGATGGCCACGCGCTGCTGCTCGCCCCCCGACAACCGGTTCGGATAGCGGTCCTTCTTGCCCGCGAGACCGACACGCTCGAGGAGCGCCATCGCCTTCCGCTCGGCCTTCTGGCCATCGACGCCGCGCGCGAGCCGCGGCGCGAGCGTGACGTTGTCGAGCACCGTCATGTTCTGGAAGAGGTTGAAGCGCTGGAACACCATGCCGATGGCCGCGCGCGCTGCGCAGAGATCCTGCTCGCGCACCTCGTGCAGGCGATCGCCGACGACGCGATAGCCGACGAACTCGCCGCCGACGCGCACGTAACCTCCGTCGGGGCGCTCGAGGTGGTTGATGCAGCGCAGGAGCGTCGACTTGCCCGACCCGGACGGCCCGATGACCACCACCACCTTCCCCGCCTCGATGTCGAGGTCGATGCCTTTCAGCACCTCGACGCTGCCGAAGCGCTTGTGCAGGTCGCGGATCTCGATCATGTCGCGCGGGATGCCGAAGCCCGCTGCGCGGCGTCGTGCACGCTGCGGCCGAGGTGGCGCTCGATGAACCGCTGCACCAGCGTCAGCACGCCGGTCAGCACGATGTACCAGATCGACGCCACGATCAGCAACGGAATGGTCTCGTAGGTGCGCGTGTAGATGAGCCCGGCGGCCGCGAGGAGCTCGGTCACCGAGATCACGCTGGCGAGCGACGTGAGCTTCAGCATGCCGATGATCTGGTTGCCCGTGGGCGGGACGATGACGCGTAGCGCCTGCGGCAGCACGATGCGGCGCATGGTCTGCGCGCGCGTGAGGCCGAGCGCGGTGGCCGCCTCGCGTTGACCGGGATCGACGCTCAGGATGCCGGCGCGCACGATCTCCGACATGTACGCGCCCTCGCACAATCCCAAGCCGAGCGTGGCCGCGACGACCGGGGTGATGACGGCGTTCGCGTCGATCGACAGCCATGCCGGCGCGAGGAACGGGATGCCGAGCGTGATCCTGGGAAACAGCGCCGCGAGGTTGAACCAGAAGATGAGCTGCACCAGCGCCGGTGTTCCGCGGAACGCGACGATGTACGCGGTTGCCGCGGTGGAGAGCAGCTTGTTGTCGGACAGGCGCATGAGCGCCGCGACCAGCCCGAGGCTCACGCCGATCGACATCGCGTAGACGGTCAGCTCGATCGTGAGCTTGACGCCGTCGAGGATGTCCTTGCTGAAGAGGTATTTCCAGACGACCGGCCACTGGAAGTTCGGATTGGCGAAGACGACGTAGACCATCCACGCGAGCAGCAGGAGCACGACCGCAGCCGCCACCCAGCGGCCCGGCCGCGCGAGCGGCACGGGCGGAAGATCGAGGCGCGGCGTGCCGGGCTTCGCGGTGAAGGCATTGCTCGCGGTCGTGCTCATGTCGCGTCCGAAGCGGTCACTGCACGAGGCCGACCTCGGCACGCTCGGCGCTGAGGCTCCACTTGTCCCAGATGCGGTCGTAGGTCCCGTCCTTGACCATGGCCTTCAGCGCGGCTTCCATCGCCTGGCCGAGCTTGACGTTCTGCTTGTTGAACGCGATGCCGCATTCGACGGTCGCGCCGGGCACGGGACCGCCGGGCGCGGCCTCCAGCTTGCCGTTCGAATGCTTGGCCGCGACGATGGCGGTCGCGAATCCGACGCCCGCAGCCTCGGCGCGCCCCGACTCGACGGCGAGCACCTGCGGACCCTTGCCGTCGAACACGAGCAGGTCGATCTTCGCCTTGCCCGCGGCGACGCACTCCTCGGACTTCTTCTGCCACACGAGCAGCGGCTGCGTGCCCTTCTCGACCGCCACGCTGTGCCCGCAGGCGTCATCGTTGCGGACGCTCGTGGGATTGCCCTTTCGCACCACGAGGCCGTTGCTGAAATGGCCATAGCGCACGAACGAGACCTGCGGCAGGCGCGCCGGCAAAATGCCCATCGCGGACATCGCCGCGTCGACGCGGCCGCCCGAGACAGAGGGAATCATCGACGCGAAGCCCATGCGCTGGATGTCGACCTTCAGCCCGAGCTTGTCGCCGATCGCGCGCACGATGTCGACGTCGAGGCCGGTCTGCTCGTTCTTTTCGTCGAGGTAGTTGAACGGCTCGAAGTCGAGGGGCATGGCGACGACGAGCGTCCCCTTCTGCTTCGCCTCGTCCGGCAGCAGCGCGCGCGCGGCCTCGTCGACTGCGGCGTGGACGGCTGCGCTCGCGCACAAGGCGAGCGCGGCGAGCATCGACGCGACGGCAAGCGACGCGCGGCGTGCGAAACGGTTGTCAATCATGATTCCCTCCCTCGGTTGAACGGCCCAAAAGAAAATCTTCCAGCAGCGTCGTGACCTGCGCGGTCGCCTCGATGAGCAGGCTGTGGCGCAGTCCCGGCAGCACGTGGACCTCGGACGACGCGATGCGCTCGCCCATCAGGCGGGCCATTCGCCCGGTCGCGGCGAGATCGTGCTCGCCCGTGACGATCAGCGTCGGCACGCGGATCTCGTGCAGCCGGTCGACGAAATCCTCGGTGCAGAACACCGTGAAGGCGCGCAGGTACGATTCCGCGTCGCACGCCTTCACCTGGGCGACGCGCTGCTCGACGACGTCGGGATGCGCGGCCAGAAAGGCGTCGGTGAACCATCGTGTGCGGTTCGCCTCCGCGATGCCGGCCGTCCCGTGCTGCTTCAGGAATTCGATGCGATCGCGCGCACGGGCTCTTTCCTCCGGCAGCCGTCCACACACCGTGCCGAGGACGGCAAGTCTACTGACACGATCGGGAAAGTCGAGCGCCACCGCCTGCGCGATGGCGCCGCCGAGCGAGAAGCCGACGACCGCGCAGCGCTCGATCGCGCACGCATCGAGCACCTGCGCCGCGTCGCGCGCGAAGTCGTGGACGTCGACCGGGCCGCGAATCGGCTCGGACTTGCCGTGTCCGCGCACGTCCATGGCGACGACGTCCAAGCGCTTCGACAGGCGCTCGGCGATGGGATCCCAGTTGCGCGCATCGCCGCCGACGCCGTGGATCAACAGCACCGGCGAACCCGCGCCGCGTCGTCGAAATGCAAGGTTCATGGATTTCGCGGTATAAAAGGACGATGACCGGCGACCGCATCGACGTGCATCATCATCTGTTTCCGCCGCCGTTCGTGGCGGAGCTCGTGCTCCATTCGCATTACCTCGCGCGCGGCGTGGCGCGTCACTGGACGCCCGAGACGTCGCTCGAGGACATGGATGTCGCAGGCATCGGCACCGCGTTCACCTCGATCACCGCGCCGGGCCTGGCGCTCGTTGCGCGCCAGCGGCTCTTCACCGTCACGCGCGAATGCAACGAGTTCGGGGCGCGCATGGTGGCGGACCATCGCGCGCGCTTCGGGCTGTTCGCGAGCCTGCCGCTTCCGAACATCGACGATGCCCTGCGCGAGATCGATCACGCGCTGGGCGCGCTCCACGCCGACGGCATCGCGCTCCTCACGAGCTACGGCGACCAATGGCTCGGCGACCCCGCGTTCGCGCCGGTCATGGACGAGCTCGACCGTCGCGGCGCGGTCGTGTACGTCCATCCCACCGTGGCCGATTGCTGTCGCAACCTGGTCCCCGGCGTGGCCGATTGGGTGCTCGAATACCCGATGGACACGGCGCGCACGCTCGCGAGCTTGCTGTTCGGCGGCACGCTCGCGCGCTGCACGCGCATCCGGTTCATCTTCGCCCACGCGGGCGGCGTCATTCCGCTCCTCGCGGAGCATCTGGTCCGCGCTGCGCAGGTCGACCCGGCGCTCGCGGCCCTGGCGCCGAACGGCGTCCGCGCGCACCTGCGTGCGCTGCACTACGACACGGCCTTGAGGATGCATGAGGTCGGCATGACGTCCGCGTTGCAATTCGTCGACGCTTCGCAGCTGCTGCTCGGGACCGACGCGCCGTTGCGCAGGAGCACCGATCAGCTCGCGGAGCTGCATGCGCGCAATCTTCCCGCCGACGTCCTGCGCGCGATCGAGCACGACAACGCGCACCGGCTGCTCGATCGCTATCGCGCTACTCCGTGATGCGGATGTTGCGCTTGCGCGCGATGTCGACCCATTTGTCGATCTCACCGCGCACCTGCTTCGCCAGCACGTCGGGACTGCCGCCACCGGGGTCGATGGAAAGCTGATTCAGCCCGTCGACCGCAGCCTTGGTCCTGATCGCCGCGTTGGCCTTGGCGTTGAGGAGATCGACGATGGCCTTGGGCGTGCCGGCCGGTGCGAAGAGGCCGTACCAGGTGATCGCATCGAAGCCCGGCACGGTCTCGGCGACCGTGGGCACGTCGGGGAACACCGACCAGCGCTCCTTGCTCGTCACGGCGAGGATCTTCACCTTGCCCGCCTTCACCTGCCCGATCGACGCGGTGCCGTCGAACTCGTATTGCACGCGCCCCGCGATGAGGTCGACCATCGCGGGCCCGCCGCCCCGGTACGGCACGTGCGTGACGTTGATGTCGGCGAGCGACGCGAAGAGCTCGCCCGCCAGGTGGTTGATGCTGCCGTTGCCGTACGACGCGTAGTTGATCCTGCCGGGATTGGCCTTGGCCGCGGCGATCAGGTCCTTCACCGACTTCGCCTCGAACGACGGTGTGGCGAGCAGCATGAACGGCGACGATCCGATCAGCATGACCGGCGCGAAATCCTTCACCGGATCGTAGTTGAGGTGCTCGTACACCGCCGTGTTCGCGCCGTGGGTGCTCGGCGTGCCGACGAGCAGCGTATAGCCGTCGGGTGCCGCGTGCGCCGCACGCGCCGTGCCGATCGTGCCGCCCGCGCCGGCATAGTTCTCCACGACCACGCTCTGGCCGAGCTGCTCGCCGAGGCTCGCGGCCAGGATGCGCGCGGCGGCGTCCGCGCCGCCGCCGGGCGGGAAGGCGACGATGAGCTTGATCGACTGCGCAGGGTATTGCTGCGCGGAGACCGGCAACGCAAGCACGAGCAGCAGCAGCGCGAGCAGACGGCGCATGGCGAATCCCTTCAGAACGCGAGGATGCGTCGCGGATTGTCGACGAGCATGGTCTCGAGGTCGCGCGCGCGGAATCCCTTCCTCTCGAGGCGCGGCGCGAAGCTCTCGAAGAGATAGCCGAGGCCGACCTTCTCGTTGAGGAGCTGCGGGTTCTCCTCGGTCGCGGGGCCGCGCGGGTTGAAGAACCACCGATCGTAGGTGATCGTCATCTGCGGGAGAAAGCCGCGGTCCGCCAGCTCGCACATCATGGTCGCCATCGACTCGTCGAGATCATCGACGCTGTCGTGCCGCCACGGAATGCCCATGTGGTCGACCTGCACGCTGGCGCCGCGCCGGCACACCTCGACGATCTGGTCGACGCTCCGCGGCGCAACGAACATGTGCCCGATGATGACCTTCCCCGGATCGCCGCCCTCCTCCTCGATGATGTCGAGCTGCTCGATGCCCGGGTTGGTGACGCGATAGTCCTCGGGATCGGTATGCGTGTTGATGCACACGCCAAGGCGCTTTTGCGCGCGACCGGCGGCGCGGATCAGGCGATCCTCGGCCACGGTCACGTGGCGGCCATGCGCGCCGACGGGGCTCGGCTTGGGATTGACGCCTTCCTGTCCGGTCGCGATCTTGATCGCACCCGCCCTGATGTCGGTCTGCATGCCGCCGAACACCATGCCCTGCGTGATGTCGCGCGCGTAGAAGTCCGCGAGCTCGTCGACGGTCTGCCGCTTGAACCAGTACGGCAGCCCCATGCTTTCCGGGAAGAAGCCGGTGACCGCGATGACGTTGCAACCCGTGCGCTCGGCCACGCGCCGCATGAGCTCGGGGTGGCGTCCGACCTCGCAGGGCGTCATGTCGACGATCGTGCGATAGCCGAAGTCGTCCATCCCCGCCTTCAGCTCGCGCGCGATGCGATCGACGGCGTCGTCGAGGCGAAACGACGACAGATGGTCGTATTCGCCGCCCGGATACGTGTAGAGCAGATGCTCGTGCGTGAGCGTGCGGCCCATCGAGTCGGCGGGAACGTCGCCCCTCACGGTACGGATCTTCATTTCGCTCTGGCTTCCTTGGAGGCTGGATCGGCGAAGCTGCGCTCGGCGGCGGCGAGATGCGCCTCCATGGCGGCAGCCGCGCCGTCGGGGTCGCGGTCGACGATCGCGTCGTAGATCGCGCGGTGCTCCTCGGCCGCCGCGCGCCGGCGGTACGGGACGCGCGCCGCGGCGAGCGAGTGCTCCTCGAGCACGCTGCGCAGATCCTCGACCAGCTTGACGATGAGGGGATTGCCCGCCGAGCGCGCGATCGCGATGTGGAAGCTCGCGTCGAGCAGATTCCGGCGCGCGGGATTGTCGGCTTCCTCCATGCGGGCGAGGATGCCGGCGAGCTCGCCCACGTCGCGGTCGCTGCGCCGCTCGGCGGACAGCCGCGCAGCCGGTATCTCGATGCAGCGGCGCACCTCTCGCACGTGAGCCGGCGAATAGCGCCCCATCAGCAGCGGGACGCGCACCCGATCGGACACCACGAACGTGCCGATGCCGGGTTGCGACGTGGTGAGGCCGAGCGCCTGCAGGCTCATCAACGCCTCGCGCACCACCGGGCGGCTGACGCCGAACGCCTTGCAGAGCTCGCTTTCGGAGGGCAGTCGCGCGTCGGGCGGATACCGCCCTTCGGCGATCTGCGCCTGCAGGCGCGCGAGCACGTCGGCCACCGCGCCGCGGCGTTGCACGAGGTGCAGGCTCATGTCAGACAGGCAGGCTCCAGCAAGCGTTCGGTGAGTACGAAGACCTTTTCCGCGAGCCGCATCTCGCTGTAGCATAGCGCGAGTACGGCGGGTATCAGCCTGTCTGACAGCTTAACCCGAACGGAGCGACATGGGCAAGATCGGTGTATTCCTCTACGACGGCTTCCAGGAGATGGAATTCTGGTATCCGGTGCTTCGATTGCGCGAAGTCGGTGCGGACGTGGTCGTGATCGGCGTCGCCGGCGCCGAGGCGGCGTCGAGCGTGCTCGGCTATCCGGTCGTGCCGAACGTGGCGATGAACGCGACGTCGCCCGGCGACTACGCGGCGCTGGTCATCCCGGGCGGCAACGTCGCGCGTCTTGCCGACGACGGCGCATTTCGCGCGTTCGTGCGCGACGCCGCGCAGAAGCGCGTGCGCATCGCCGCGGCGTCGCAGGCCGCCTCGCTCGCGCCGGACAGCCTCGTGGCCCGCACGACGGACGACGTCCCGCAATGGACCCGCAATCTCATCACGGAGCTTTCCCGATGAACCTCGTCGATGCCCAGATCGCCGTTCTCGCCGAGAACATGTACCAGGAGCTCGAGCTCTGGTATCCGCTCATGCGGCTGCGCGAGGAGCGCTGCAACGTGGTCGTGGTCGGCCCCGCGGAGCAGACGTATGCGAGCAAGCTCGGCTATCCCGTCAAGCCGGACATGGCGATCGCCAACGCCGATCCGGCCATGTTCGACGCGGTGGTGATCCCCGGCGGCTTCGCACCCGAGAACATGCGTCGCACGCCGGCCCTCATCGACTTCGTGCGCGCGCTGCACGCGCGCGGCGCGCTCGTCGCCGCCGTGTGCCACGCGGGACTGGTGCTCGCATCGGCCGGCATCGCGCGCGACCGCGACCTGACCTGCGTCGCGCTGGTGAAGGACGACGTCATCCACGCGGGCGGCCGCTATCGCAACGAAGCCGTGGTGCGCGATGGCAACCTCATCACCTCGCGCCTGCCGAGCGACCTCCACCTCTTCTGCAAGGCGATCATCGACTACCTGCGCGAGGCCCCGCGCGTCGCGACGCACCCGCTCGACATGTCGAAGGATCGCGTTTCGGCGGCGTACACGCACGTGGCCGAGCTGTCGCAAGGCCCGCGCGGCATCGCGTCGGCGGACTACACCACGCTGGTCAAGAGCGGACCGCGCGTCCTGTAGATGGAGCGCATCCGGGTCTGCGGCGCGCCCGCCGTTCGCGGTCGCGAATACGGCCGGCTTGCGTCGGGACGCATCGCGCGGTGCATCGCGGCCTATCGCGATCTCTTCGAGCATCGCGCGGGCCTCGACTGGCCAACGGCGGTCGCGCACGCGCGGACGTACATCGAACCGATCGCCGCGTTCGCGCCCCGCTCGCTCGCGGAGATGCGCGGCATCGCCGACGGGGCGGGCGTGCCCTTCGACGCGATCCTCGTGCTCAATTGCCGCAGCGAGCTCATGTTCGCCGCGGCGCGCAAGCAGGGCGTGACGCCGCCCGGCGAGTGCACCTCGTTCGCAGTGACGCCGGATGCGACGCACGAGGGCCACATGCTGCTCGGCCAGAACTGGGACTGGGTGCCGTTCGCGCGGGAAGTCTGCGTGCTCCTCGAGGTCGATCGCGACGACGAGCCTTCGTTCGCGACGATCGTCGAGGCCGGGATGCTGGCCAAGGTCGGCATGAACGACGCGGGCCTGGGTCTTTGCACGAACACGCTGGTGAGCGAGCGCGACGCGGGCGCGCGCGGCGTGCCCTACCACGTCATGCTGCGTGCGCTGCTCGGTGCCCGATCCGCGGCCGAGGCGGCTGCCATCCTCGGCTCGACGGAGCGCGCGCTGTCGGCCAACTACCTCGTCGCCGACCGCCAGGGCGACGCGGTCAATTTCGAGACCATCGCAGGCGGCGAGGCCGACATCCACGCGACCCGGCCGGAGCATGGTTTCCTCGCGCACGCCAACCACTTCCTCGCGCCGGCGTATTGCGCCATCGACGCGTACGTCGCCAACAGTCCTCACAGCCTGACGCGGCTCGAGGCGATGCGTCGTGGCCTCGCGGCTGGCGGAAGGGTCAGCGTGGAGCGGCTGCAGGCGGTGCTTTGCGGCCACGACCATGCCCCCAACGGCATCTGCTCGCACCCGGATCCGGCGGCTCATCCGCTCTACGCGCGCACGACCGTCGCCTCGTTCATTGCCGACGTCACGACGGGCGAGTTCTGGTGGACTGACGGTCCGCCGTGTGCGAGCGCGTACCAGAGCTACCGCTTCCGCAGCGCGGTCGCGTCGTGAATAATAGTCGGCGATGAGGCTCGACGAAGACGAGATCGCGCACTACCGGCGCGAAGGCTGGGTGGTGCCGCGCTTTCGACTGCCCGCCGACGAAGTCGCGCGCATGCGCGACGCGCTGGATGCGCTGATCGCCGCCAACCCCGGCGTGCGGCCCGAGAAGCTCGTGTCGGCGCACGTCGAGGGCGACAACGGCGAAGGCGTGCGCGGCGACGCGCGATTTCTGGCGCTCGCGCGCGATCCGCGCATCGTCGATCTGGTATCGAGCGTGATCGGCGACGACGTCGTCCTGTGGGGCTGCCACGTGTTCTGCAAGCCCGCCGGCGACGGATTCGAAACGCCGTGGCACCAGGACGGCCACTACTGGCCCATCCGCCCGCTCGCCAACTGCACGGCGTGGGTCGCGCTGGAACCGTCGAGGCTCGACAACGGCTGCCTGCGCGTCATCCCGCGCTCGCACCTGTCGCAAACACTGCACGAGCATCTGCACGAGAACCGCACGGATCTCACGCTCAACCAGCGCCTCGCCGCCGGCAGCTTCGACGAGCGCGATGCGGTGGACATCGAGCTGGAGCCCGGCCAGATGTCGCTGCACGACGTCTACATGATCCACGGCGCGCGGCCGAACCGCTCGCACAGGCGGCGCACGGGCGTGGCGCTGCGCTACATGCCCGCAACGTCCGTCTTCGAGCGCAACCTGCGCCCCGCGCACGGCAAGACCGGCGTGCCGGTCGATTTCGCGCGCCGACCGCTATGGCTCGTCAAGGGCGTCGACCGCAGCGGACGCAACGACTTCGAAGTGGGGCATCGCCGCAGCGGATCGGCCTGATGCAATCGGTGCTCGCGGTTCGCACGCAGGGGCCCGGACTGTACGAGTTCACGCGCGACGTCGATCGCTTCGTGCGTGAAAGCGGGGTCGGCGAAGGCCTCCTCACGCTGTTCGTGCAGCACACGTCCTGCTCGCTGTGCATCCAGGAGAACGCGGACCCGGACGTGCGCCGCGATCTCGAGGAATTCTTCCGCCGGCTCGTGCCGCCTTCGGATGCGCCTTCGATGCAATGGGTGCGGCACACCACCGAGGGCCGCGACGACATGCCCGCGCACATCAAGGCGGCGCTCACCGCCGTTTCGCTCGGCATTCCCGTTCGGGACGGGCGCCCCGCGCTCGGGCAGTGGCAGGGCATCTACCTGTTCGAGCATCGCGACGACGCGCATACTCGGCACGTGATCGCGCACCTCGCCTAGCTCGCGCCCGCGGCGTCGCTCGGGAGTGCGCGCCTTCGACATGAGGACGTTGCCGGCGATCGCGCTCCTGCTCCTCGCGGCGATGACGCTCGCGCGGGCCGGCCCGTTCGAGGACGGCGTCGCCGCGTACGACCACAAGGACTACGCGAAGGCGCTGGAGCTCTGGCTGCCGCTTGCCCGCGCCGGTGACCCTACGGCCCAGTTCAACGTGGGCGTGCTCTACGAAAAGGGTCTCGGCGTCGACCCGAGCGCCACGGACGCCGCGCAGTGGTACCTGAAGGCAGCCGAGCAAGGCGACCTCGGTGCGCAGTACGCGCTCGCGGTGCTCTACGAGAGCGGCATCGGTGTGGCGAAGGACGTCGACGCGGCGCGCAGGTGGTATCACGCGATCCTCGACAACCCGGCCTCCGACAAGGCTGCGACGGCGACCAAGCAACGCGCGCAAGCGCGGCTTGCCGCGCTCGTCAATGCGACGCAGGACATCGTCGAGTACCGGGGCGGCCGATTCGTCATCGCGCGCGCCGCCGACGGATCCTGCGTGGTCGGCTTGCAGGGCGCCATTACCCCGGACGCGGCGCAAGGCTTCCGCAGCGTCATCGCCAAGGCGGCGGCAGCAGGATGCGACAGGCCGTGGCTCCTGCTGGAGTCCCCCGGCGGACTGCTGTTCGACGCGCTCGATCTCGGCGTCGAGCTCCACCGGGCCGGCTTTCGCACCATCGCGCGAAACGCCTGCGCGTCCGCCTGCTCGTTGCTGTTCATGGCCGGCAGCGAGCGCGTTCTCGTCGGATCCGGCGCCCGGATCGGCCTCCATCAGTCCGCGCGCCGGCGCGGCAACGACCGCGTATGCGATCCGACCACCTACAGCAGTGCGTCGCGCGAAATCGCGGGCTATCTGAAGGCCGTCCTCCCCGAGCACGCCGACGACCTCATGAAGATCATCCTCGACACGCCGTGCGACACCATCACCTGGGTCACCGGGCAGCGCGCGCTCGACCTCGGCATCGCGACCAGGACCGAATGGCGCGACGTGCAGGTAGGACCGCCGCAGAAGCGCAGGTCATCGCGCTAGGACAGCGCGAGCCGGAACGCTTCGTCTTCGGTCAACGCGGCGCCCTGCGCGTCGACGCGCTTGCGCGCGTCGGCCGAGAGGCCCGTCTTCAGGATCGCCTCGAGCCGAGCCTCGAGCGGCGGTCCGTGCACGCTCGGGTTCTCGCCGCTGCGCGCCTGGGCCGCGCGATCGTACGCGGCAATCCTGGTAGCCGTGTCGAGGTGACCACGCAGCGCATGCGCCAGGGCGAGCGGCAGCAGCAGGCGGTGCTGATCGCCTTCGCGCACCAGCCGCGGATGCGCGTTGCGCGCCGCGGCGAGCGCTTCGTCAACGCGCTCGAGCATGAGCCACGCGACGAGCTCGCCGAAATACAGGTGCCCTGCGCCACCGTCCATGCCGAGCGTGGCGAGGCGCGCCGTCGCCGCGCGCGAGTGCTCGATGGCATCCCGCGGACGGCCGACGAGCACCTCCATGAGCGCCACGTTCGACGTCGCGTACAGCGCCGCGGCCTCCACGCCCGCCTCACGGCAGATTGCGACCTGGCGCTCCGCGCAGGCCAGCGCGTCCGCGTACCGCTGCTGCCTCGCGAACCAGAAGCAGCGCGCGAACTGCAGCTTCGCGCGCTGGCGCGCGGGCCAGTCGGGCTGCTCGATGCGCGCCGACTCGTCGATCATCGCCTTCATGTCGTCGAGCGTCCCGAATCGCGTGCCCTGCACCGCGGCGAAGGCGAGCGCGTCGAACGTGCGCTGCGCATCGCCGAGCTCGCGATACAGCCGCGCGGCGCGCACGCCCGCCTCGTAGCTCTCCCTGCGGATCGAATACACCCCGATCTCGGCGATGGTGAGCCAGAAGCGCGCCGCGTCGGCCTTCGACACGCCGTCGTCGATGAAGCGACGCAGCGCGAGGCATCGGCCCAGGCCCTCGGCGAGATGAAACGACGACCACCACACGCTGTACGAGACGCCGGCGAGCGCGATCGCGAGCGGACCATCGCGCGCGCTCTGCGCCCATTCGAGCGCGGCGCGCATGTTGTCGAGCTCCAGCCGCGCGGCGACCTCGATGCCGCCCGTGGCGCGCCAGCTCCAGTCATTGCGCTCGTACGGCTCGAGCAGCGCCAGCATCGCGTGCGCGTGCCGGCGCAGGGTCGACTGCATCTCGCCCGCTTCCACGAGACGCTCCAGCGCATAGGCGCGCGTCGTCTCGAGCATGCGGTAGCGCGGAACGTCGTCGCCCTCGGCGAGCACCAGCGACTTGTCGACCAGCGCGCCCAGGTGATCGAGCGTCATCCACGGATCGATGCGATCGTCGCTCGCGACACTTTGAGCGGCTTCGAGCGTGAATCCGCCTGCGAACACGCCGAGCCGACGGAACACCGCCTGTTCGTCGGCCGTGAGAAGCGCATGGCTCCACTCGAGCGTCGCGCGAAGCGTCTGGTGACGCCGCAGCACCACGCGCGCGCCGCCGGTCAGGAGATTGAAGCGCTCGTGCAATCGCGCACGCAGCCCTTCCACGCCGAGCAGCGGCAAGCGTGCCGCCGCGAGCTCGATCGCGAGGGGTATGCCGTCGAGGCGCCGGCAGATCTCGGCCACCGCGGGCCGGTTGGCTTCGGTGAGCGCGAAGCGCGGATCGGCCGCATGCGCGCGCGCGGCGAAGAGCGCCATGGCGCCGCTTTCGGTGTCGCGCCCCGTCCCATCGTCGACCGCGAGCCCGCCAAGGCGGTAGACGTGCTCGTCGCTCGCCTTGATGGTTTCCTGGCTGGTGACGAGGACGCCGAGGGCCGGCGCGGCGGCCGTGAGCCTCTCGATCATCGCAGCCACCGCATCGGCCAGGTGCTCGCAGTTGTCGAGCACGAGCAGCGCGCGCTTGCCCGCGAGGTGCGCCTGCAACGCGTGCGCGGTGGGCCGCTCGCCCTCGATGCCGGTGTCCATCGCCTCGGCCACGGCAGAAGGCACGAGCCCGCCATCGGTCAGCGCAGCAAGCTCGACCCACCAGATGCCGTCGCCAAACGCCGCCGGAGTTTCGTCCATCAACTGCCTTGCGACGGCTTGCGCGACGCGCGTCTTGCCGATGCCGCCCGCGCCGGTAATGGTGACGACTGCGTGGCGCCGCACCAGCGCCGTCACGGCGGCGATGTCGCCGTCGCGGCCGTACAGCGTCGGCAGGCGCGGCGGCAGATTGGAGCGACGCCCGGTTGCAATGTCTTCATCGCCGCGTGCGCCCGGCGCGGGATCAGGCGGCGCGCGGTCGGCGTCGCTTCGCGCAACGGGAAGGTTGAACCGATAGCCGCGGCCGGGGATCGTGGCGAGCGCGGTGTGGCCCAGGATCTTGCGCAGCGTGGAGATCTGCACCTGGAGGTTGTTCTCCTCGACGACGAGCCCGCGCCAGACCGTTCCGAGCAGATCGTCCTTCGTGACGAGCGACCCGGGCCGATCGGACAGCGCGACCAGGAGATCGAACGCGCGCGCGCCGATCGCCACCGGCGTGCCGTCGGACAGCAGCATGCGCTCGGACGGCCGCAGCTCGAAGCGGTCGAAGCGGCGTGTCGCCGTCGAAGGCGTCCAGGTGCCCGTCGTTTGCATGGCGGCGAGTCTAGCGTGCGTCGGTGGCTCGACGACGGCGCCGCGCGCACGTTTCAGGAAAGTTTAAGGCGCGAGGCCGGCCGGGATTGCACGATGCCGCCGAAGGCTCGTGGCGTGGCCGCGCGTTTGTCCGAGGGCTGCAACCGGCGCGGCAATGCGCCCTGCCGCATGCCGGTGCATTTCATGCCGCCTGGACGACAGCGCGTCTCACGGCGCTGGAACCGCCTTCGCGGTTTACCGTATCGTCGCGTCTCGCTTCCCCGACCGCAACCATGACCGAGCCGACCTCCTCCGCCCAGAAGGGCGCCCTGCGCGAGCTGCGCGACGCGGTGATCGTCGTGTGGTGGCGCTTCTTCGATTGGCTCGCCGTCGTCTCGTGGACCAAGCTGCTGCTCGTGTCGGGGCTGGGCTTCATCCTCGCGGGCATCCTGCAGCATCCGATCCCGTGGCTGATGTTCGTGGTCGCGTCGGTGATCATCAAGATCATCGCCGGCGGCAAGCGCCGCGCCGAGCTCAGCGCCGACGAGGCGACGCAACGCGCGCACACCGAGCAGCTGCAGCGCACCGTGGTCGAGGCGCGGATGGAAGCGCTCCAGGCACAGATCGAGCCGCACTTCCTCTTCAACACGCTCGCGAGCATCGACCAGCTGATCCGCACCGACCCGCCGCGCGCCTCGAAGATGCAGCAGAGCCTCATCCGCTATCTGCGCTCGGCCATGCCGCAGATGCGCGAGGGGAGGCGGCCGACGCTCGGCCAGCAGGTGGGCCTCTGCACCGCGTTCCTGGAGATCATGGCGGTGCGCATGGAGGATCGATTGCAGGTCGTGATCAACGTGCCCGAGGGGCTGAAGTCGGCCGTCTTCCCGTCGATGATGCTGCAGACGCTGGTGGAGAACGCGATCAAGCACGGCCTCGAGCCGAAGACCGAGGGCGGCCGGGTGGAGATTCGCGCCGAGGTCGTCGACGGTCAGCTCGCGGTGCACGTGCTCGATACCGGCCTCGGCTTCGCGCCCAAGGGCGAAGGCGGCGTCGGCCTCGCGAACGTGCGCGAACGGCTCGCCGCGCTCTACGGTGAGCGGGCCGAGCTCGTCATCAGCGTTCCGCCCGCGGGCGGGACTTGTGCGACCATCCAGGTTCCGTACGAGACCGTGCCTACCGCCACCTGACCCGATGCCTCAGACGCGCGCGCCCACCGCCGTCATCGCCGACGACGAGCGACTGATGCGCGAGCAGCTCGCCGACGCGCTCAAGGACGCGTGGCCCGAGCTCGCGATCGTCGGCGAAGCCGCCAACGGCCACGAAGCGATCGCGCTGGTGCAAAGCCTCGAGCCCGACGTCGCGTTCCTCGACATCAGCATGCCCGGCATGGACGGGGTGCAGGCCGCGCAGGCGCTCGCCGGCGCCGTGCACGTCGTGTTCGTCACGGCGCACGACGAATATGCGATCAAGGCATTCGAGCAGGGCGCGGTCGACTACGTGCTGAAGCCCGCCGAAGTCGAGCGGCTTCGCCTGACCTGCCAGCGCGTGCGCGAGCGCGTGCAGCAGGACCCCGATCCCATGGAAGCCCTGCTCGCCCAGCTTTCGCAGCGCCTCGGCGGCGCCGGCGCCAAGCCGCGGGAATACCTGCGCTGGGTGCAGGCGAGCGTCGGAAGCAACATCCGCATGATCCCGACCGGCGAGATCCTGTTCTTCCGCGCCGAGGACAAGTACACGCGCGTGCAGACCGCGCGCTTCGAGGCGCTGATACGCAAATCGATCAAGGAGCTCCTGGACGAGCTCGATCCCGAGGAGTTCTGGCAAATCCATCGCGGCACGGTCGTGCGCGTGGACGCGGTCGACCAGGTGAGCCGCAATCTCGCCGGCAAGCAGGTGGTGCATCTCAAGGGCAGCGATGAGAAGCTCGAGGTGAGCCGCAGCTTCACGCACCTGTTCAAGCAGATGTAGCACGATGGACGGCCGGGCGCGGCCTTCGCATGCGCATCACGGCGCGGCGCATCCGCGCAAGGAGAAACCATGAAGCGTCGTGCCAGCATTTTCGCGCTCGCGTTCGTGTCGAGCGTCTGCCTTGCCCAGAACGTGAAGGTCACGCCGCTCGGCTCGCACACCGGGGAGCTCTGCGAGCGGGACCGCGCCACGCTGTTCGAGGATCCCACCGGCGTGCGCATCCTGTACGATCCCGGCCAGTCGGTGACCGGCGGCGACGACAAGCGCCTCGGAGACGTTCATGTCGTGCTCGTCTCCCATGCGCACGGCGATCACCTCGGCGATCAGAAGCTCAAGGCGCTCGACGCCGGCACTTGCGACAAGCCGGGGCTCGTGTCGGCCGCGCCGAATTCGACGACCGCCGAAGTCGTCGCCGCCAAGAACGCCGCGATCGATACCGTGGCACCGCTGGCCGCGTTCATCTCGCGCAAGGTCGACGCCCTTCGCGGCAAGCCGACTGCGATGTGCCCGCAGACGGGACCCGACATCGCCGTTCCGCTGGCCGCGCCGTGCAACGCCGCCGTGCAGATCGGTGGACGCCGCAGCTACCGTGCGGCCAACGCTCCGAGGGCGGTCGAGATATTCACCGTGCCTGCCGTGCACGACAGCACCGTGCCGCGCGACCTTCTGAGCGAGGCGGCGCGCAAGGCGCTCGAGGCGGACAACGTGAGCCTTCAGCTGGGTCCGCCGATCGGATACGTCATCCGTTTCACGAACGGCCTGACGGTCTATCTCTCCGGCGACACGGGCATGCACGCCGAGATGCGAACCGTGGTTCACGATTATTTCAAGGCCAACCTGATGGAGCTGAACCTGGGAGCGAGTGCGGTCACGCCCGCCGACGCCGCGTATATCGCCGACGAAGTCGTGCAGCCGAATGCAGTCATCGCGTCGCACGTCAACGAGGCCGCCACCACCGACGGCAAGCTGCGTGCGGGCTCGCGCACCGCGAGCTTCATCGCGCAGGTGAAGGGCCGGCCGGTCTATCTCGCGCTGAGCGGTCGGACGATGGAGTTCGACGGCACCGGTGCGTGCGTGAGCGGCTGCCGCTCACCCTGATGCCGCTGCGCTACTGGAAGAACCTGCCGGAGGCGCAGCGCGTTCCGGAGCTCGTTGAGCAGGCCATGCCGCGCGCGGGCCGCATGCTCGTGGATCCGCAAGCGCAGTGCGCGCAACGCCCCCGCTTGACGCGCGCGCCCGGCTGTACGGCGTGCTCACGCAGCGCCTGGCGATTGGAGCGGCCCGCGAGCGCACGCTGTGGCACAACGGCGCGCGGCTGGTGGCCACGTACCACCCGTCGTCGGTGCTGCGCGCGCAGGATCGCGACGCCGCCAACGCGGCGATCGTCGATGACCTTCGGGCCGGGGCCGCGTTGCTCGACGACCGCATCGATGCGATCGGCTAGCGCCTACTCGGGATAGAAGCCGGCGCCGATGAGCCCCGGCGTTCCATCGAAGTCGACGGCCTTGACGAACGTCCACTTCTGCGACGGCTTGGTCTCGCCCGGCTTCGGGAATACGTAATCGACCCAGCCCGACCCGTGCGCCCGAACGACTTTCAGGAAGTCGTCGTGCATGGGCTTGCCATTCGCATCGGTCTGGCCGTGGACGTTGGTGCCTTCGCGCTTCGGAAACGCGGGGTTCAGCAACACGTTGAGGTTCTCGTCGTAAGCGAACAGATAGGTGCTGCCGTACCACCATTTGCTGTTGCGCGTTCTGAACTGCGCGAAGGCGGCCTGCTTGCCCTGCGCCTTGATCAATGCTGCCGCCTGATTCACCAGCGTCTCGATCCGTTTCGCGTCGGCGGATGTCGGCGGAGCGTCCTGAGCCTGGGCGAGCGGGGCGACGAACAGCGTCGCGGCCAGGGCCAACGTCATCGTGTGCGCGTGCATCGGCAACTCCCGTTGCGGCCGCATGAGCGGTCCGCACCGTAGACGAGTCGTGACGAAAAAGGTTTCGCCGCGTTGCCATCGTTTACAACTGCACGCGCGATCGTGTGCGCAAAGCTTGCATCGGCCTTTCGACGCACGCGACACCGCGTGGCCGCCCGCGCGCAACGCGCCGGCCTTGCGCTCGCGGCGCGCCCGGCTGAGGTCCGCGTGCGAGGCGTGCCACGCTGCCGGCGTAACATATCGCCTCCCATTTCCGCGAGGCACCGCATGATCAAGTTCTACTTCAACCTTGCTCCGAACCCGACCAAGGTCGCGCTGATGCTGGAAGAGACGGGCCTGCCGTACGAGCTGGTCCCGGTCGACACGCGCAAAGGCGAGCAGCACACGCCGGCGTTCCGCGCGGTGAACCCCAATGGCAAGGTGCCCGCCATCGTCGACGGCGACGCGACGGTGTTCGACAGCAGCGCGATCCTGCTCTATCTCGCCGAGAAGACGGGCAAGCTCCTGCCCACCGACACGCCGGCCGCGCGCGGGCAGCTGCTGTCCTGGATGTTCTTCGTCGGGACCGGCGTGGGCCCCTATTCCGGGCAGGCGGTTCATTTCCAGACGTATGCACCGGAGAAGCTGCCCTATGCCGTCGAGCGCTATCGTTTCGAGGCCGATCGCCACTACAAGATCCTCGACGCGCAGCTCGCCAAGGGCCGCTACATGCTCGGCGACACGTACACCATCGTCGACATCAACGTGTGGGGATGGCTGCGTCTCGTGCCCATGGTGCTCGGCGAGCAGGCGTGGGCCGACTATCCGAACGTCAAGCGGCTCGTGGACGAAGTGAGCGCACGCCCGGCCGCCGCACGCGTGGCGGCGTTGCGCGACAGGTACAAGTTCAAGACCGAGATGGACGAAGAGTCGCGGCGCAACCTGTTTCCCGGCATGAAGCCGGCGACGACGGCCGCGTGATCGCCGTGTCCGCCTACGAGGTCGCTCAGCTCAACATCGGCCGCTTTCGCGGTCCGATCGACTCGCCGGTCATGGCGGAGTTCGTGGCGAATCTGGATCGCATCAACGCGCTTGCCGATGGCGCGCCGGGGTTCGTATGGCGGCTGCAGACCGAGGAAGGCAACGCCACCGCGATCCGTCCGTTCGACGACGAGAACATGGCGGTCAACATGTCCGTCTGGCGCGACATCGAGTCGTTGAGCGCGTTCGTCTACCGGTCGGTGCACGTGGAGATCATGCGCCGCCGGCGCGAATGGTTCGAGCGCATGTCCGAGGCTTTCCAGGTGCTGTGGTGGGTGCCGAAGGGGCATCGACCCACGGTGAATGAAGCGATCGGCCGTCTCGAGCACCTGCGGGCGCACGGCGCGTCGGCGCACGCCTTCACGTTTCGCCAGCCGTTTCCCGCACCGGATGCGCCGCAAGGCGGCTGGGTGGCGACGTACGGCAGCGAATGCCCCGCCGTGTGACCGGCCGCGGGCGCGTCCCGGCAACATTTTGAAACGTTTTATCAGTGCCGGTCGCGGGCGCAGGAACACCGCACGGCGCCCGCCGTGCGCACGCGAGGGCGGTCTGGTATACGATTGAAAGTTAGGCTTTTTCGGTAGCCCGCCGCCCGTGTCGCTCGTCCAGATCGCGTTGCGTCGCCCCTACACGTTCATCGTGATGGCGATGCTCATCGTCCTCGCCACCCCGCTCGCGCTGTCGCGCATGGCGACGGACATCTTTCCCGAGATCAACATCCCGGTCATCAGCATCATCTGGAACTACAACGGCCTCGCCGCGCAGGAGATGGGGCAGCGCATCGCGGCCCAGAACGAGCGCGGGCTCACCACCACGGTGAGCGATATCGAGCACATCGAGTCGACGTCGCTCGCCGGCATCACGATCATCAAGGTCTTCTTCCAGCCGAGCGCGAACATCCAGACCGCCATCGCGCAGGTCGTCGCCGCGGAGCAGACGCAGGTGCGGCAGCTGCCGCCCGGCATCACGCCTCCGCTCGTGATCAAGTACTCGGCGTCGAGCATTCCGGTGGTGCAGCTCGGCCTCTCGTCCTCCACGCTGCCGGAGAACGTGCTGTTCGACCTCGCCGTGCAGACGCTGCGCCCGCAGCTCATCACGATCCCGGGTGTCGCCATTCCGTTTCCCTACGGTGGCAAGAACCGCCTGATATCGGTCGATCTCGACATGCCGGCGCTGCAGGCGCGCGGCATGTCGCCGGCCGATGTCGTCAACGCGATCAACGTGCAGAACCTCATCCTGCCGTCGGGCACCGCAAAGATCGGCGGCACGGAATACACGGTCCGCATGAACGGCTCGCCGGAAGCGCTCGCCGGGCTCAACGAGCTGCCGATCCGCACGGTCAACGGCGCGACGACGTACCTGAAGGACGTCGCGTACGTGCGCGACGGCTTCACCAACCAGACCAACGTCGTGCGCCAGGACGGCACGCGCGGCGTGCTCCTGTCGATCCTCAAGAACGGCGGCGCGTCGACGCTCGACATCGTCACGAACCTGAAGGCGATGCTGCCGCGCGCGGCCGCGACGATTCCGCAGGACGTGAAGATCACGCCGCTCTTCGACCAGTCGCTGTTCGTGAAGGCGGCCGTGCGCGGCGTCATCAGCGAAGCGCTCATCGCCGCCGCGCTCACCGCCGCCATGGTGCTGCTGTTCCTCGGCAACTGGCGCACCACGCTGATCATCGCGCTCACCATCCCGCTGTCCATCCTGGCCTCGATCCTCGTGCTGCAGCTGCTGGGCGAGACGCTCAACCTCATGACGCTCGGCGGCCTCGCGCTGAGCGTGGGCATCCTCGTCGACCAGGCGATCGTCACCATCGAGAACATCGAGCGGCACCTTCACATGGGCAAGCCGCTCGACGACGCGATCCTCGTCGGCGCGGGCGAGATCGGCGTGCCGAACTTCGTGTCGACGCTCTGCATCTGCATCGTGTTCGTGCCGATGTTCTTCCTGACGGGCGTCGCGCGTTTCCTGTTCGTGCCGATGGCGGAGGCGGTGGTGTTCGCGATGATCGCCTCGTACATCCTTTCGCGCACGCTCGTGCCCACGCTCGTGATGCTGCTGATGAGCCGCGCGAGGCCGCACGATCCGTCGCGGCTCAGCCCGCTGCAGCGCCTGTACCGTCGGTTCGACAGCCGCTTCGAGCGCGTTCGACGCGCCTACACGCTCGCGCTGTCGAGCCTGCTCGCGCACCGCCGCGGCTTCGCGTGGGGCTTCATGGCGTTCACGCTGGTGTCCTGCGTGCTCTACCCGCTGCTCGGGCGCGACTTCTTCCCGAACGTGGACGCAGGCCAGATCCGGCTGCACATGCGCGCCCCGACGGGCACGCGCATCGAGGAGACGGCGCGCCTTGCCGACGAGGTCGAAGTCGCGATCCGCAGCATCGTTCCGCGCGACCAGCTCGAGACGATCCTCGACAACCTCGGCGTGCCGAACAGCGGCATCAACCTGTCGTACAGCAACGCGGGCACGATCGGCACGCTCGACGGCGAGATCCTGCTCTCGCTCAAGCCGGGCCACCGCCCGACCGACGAGTTCGTGAGCGAGCTGCGCAAGGACCTGCCGAAGCGCTTTCCCGGCGTCGAGTTCTTCTTCCAGCCGGCGGACATCATCACGCAAATCCTGAACTTCGGCCTGCCGGCGGCCATCGACGTGCAGTTCAGCGGCAGCAACATCCGCGAGAACGCCGCGCTCGCCGCCGACATCGCGAAGCAGATCCGGCGCATCCCCGGCGCGGTGGACACGCACGTGCACCAGCGGCTCGACGCGCCCGCGCTCGACCTGCAGATGGATCGCACGCGGCTGCAGCAGCTCGGCCTCACCGCGAGCAACGTGGGACAGAACGTGCTCATCTCGCTGTCGGGCAGCTCGCAGACGTCGCCCGCGTTCTGGCTCAATCCGCAGAGCGGCATCGTCTACCAGATCCAGGTCCAGGCGCCGCAATACCGCGTCGATTCCATGGACTCGCTCATGAACATGCCGGTCGCGGGCACCGGCAACCTCGCTTCGACCGCGGGCGGCGCCAACGGCGGGACGCAGCTGCTCGGCAACATCGTGCAGGCGAACCCCGATCGCATGCAGGCCGTCGTCTCGCGCTACGACATCATGCCGGCCGTGGACGTGTACGTGAGCGTGCAGGGCACCGACCTCGCGAGCGTGGCGTCGAAGGTGAGCGATCTGGTCGAGCAGATGCGGCCGAAGCTGCCTCGCGGCAGCCAGATCGTCATGCGCGGCCAGGTGCAGACCATGCAGGCGTCGTTCCTCGGGCTCGGCATCGGGCTGCTCGGCGCCATCGTCCTGGTCTACCTGCTCGTGGTGGTGAATTTCCAGGCATGGATCGACGCGCTGATCATCATCGCGGCACTGCCTGCGGCGCTCGCCGGCATCGCATGGATGCTGTTCATCACCGGCACGACGCTCAGCGTGCCGGCCCTCACGGGCGCGATCATGACCATGGGCGTGGCAACGGCCAACAGCATCCTGCTCGTGTCGTTTGCCCGACAGCGGCTCGCGGATGGTGCGACGCCCGCCGCCGCGGCGCTCGAAGCGGGCGCCACGCGGATCCGGCCGGTGCTGATGACGGCGCTCGCCATGATCATCGGCATGATTCCCATGGCGCTGGGGCTCGGCGAAGGCGCCGAGCAGAATGCGCCGCTCGGCCGTGCCGTGATCGGCGGGCTTCTTTTCGCGACCGTGTCGACGCTGCTGTTCGTGCCGGTCGTGTTCGCAAGCGTACATCGCATGCTGGCTCGACGCCGGCAGGCGCGCGACGCGACGCACGGCCCGCCGCCGGCGATCGCGGCGCAGGAGGTTTGAGTCGATGTCCCAGCAACGTCATGCCGATCTCGGCATCACCCCGGTCGAGCCCGACGACGGCGAGACGCTCATCCGGCGCAACCAGGTAATGCGCAGGGGACGCCTGGTCACGGTCGTCGTGCTGATCCTGCTCGTGGCCGGCGGCGCCCGCACCATCTTCGTGCGCATGGCGAATTCGCGCACCCTCGAGGCGAACGTGGTCGAGCAGGACAAGCTCTACGTGCGCGTTGCCAATCCCCGCGCGCTCGATGCCGGTCCCACGCTGTCGCTGCCGGGAACGCTGCAAGGCTTCGTGCAGGCACCCATCGCGGCGCGCGCGAGCGGGTACCTGCGACGCTGGTACAAGGACATCGGCAGCAAGGTGCAGAAAGGCGAGCTCCTGGCCGAGCTCGAGACGCCCGAGATCGACCAGCAGCTTTCCCAGGCCGTCGCGGCGCGCGCGCAGACGGCGTCGAGCCTCGAGCTCGCGAAGAGCACGCAGGAGCGCTGGGAGGCATTGCGCAAGAAGGACGCCGTGTCGCAGCAGGAGCTCGACGAGAAGCGCAGCGGCTTCGTGCAGGCGCAGGCGAACCTCGCCGCGGCGGACGCCAACATCGAGCGGCTTCGCCAGCTGGAAGGCTTCAAGCGCGTGGTGGCACCCTTCTCCGGCGTGATCACGCGGCGCAACGTCGACGTAGGAGACCTGATCGACGCGGGCGGGGGATCGGGCGCGCGCGCGCTGTTCGTGCTGTCGCAGACCGATCCGCTGCGCGTGTATGTGAACGTGCCGCAGTCGTATGCGCAGATGGTGAAGCTCGGGCAGAAGGTGGCGGTGACCCAGGCCGAGCTCCCGGGACAGCGGTTCGATGGCGAGATCGTGCGCACGGCCGCATCGATCGACACGACGACCCGCACGATGCAGGTCGAGATCAATCTCCCCAACAAGCAGGGGATGCTGCTGCCGGGCGCATTCGTCCAGGTCGCGCTGCCGCTGCCGGCCAGCGCGTCTTTGGTCATTCCCGCCAACGCGCTGCTCTTCCGCAAGGAGGGATTGATCGTCGCCGTGGTCGACGCGGACGGCAAGGTTCATCTCAAGCCCGTGCAGGTCGGCCGCAATCTCGGTCCGACCGTCGAGGTCCTGCAGGGGGTATCGAGCTCGGATAGGCTCGTGCTCAATCCGCCGGATTCCCTCGCCGACGGCGACCAGGTGACGATCAGCGCGGCGGCCAAGGAAGCATCGTGAGATTGCGCAGGCGCGCCGCGCTCCTCGGCGCGCTCCTCGGCGCCGGCTGCGCAGCCGGTCCCGATTACCACCGTCCCGCGGTCGACCTGCCGGTGTCGTGGACGGTGGAAGCGCCGTTTCGTGTCGGCGCGCCGTCCGACGCATTGACCAAGGGGCCGTGGTGGCAGCGGTTCGGCGATTCCACGCTCGACGCCCTCGAAGACCGGGCGCTCACCGCGAGCCCCACGCTCGCCGCTGCGAACGCCCGTCTCGCGCAGGCGCGATCGCAGGTGGCGGCCGCCGAATCGGCGCTCATTCCCTCCCTCGGCTTCGTCGGCAGGGCCGCGCGCTTCAAGATCTCGCGTGACCGGCCGCTCACGAACTACCAGTCGCCGAATTTCTCGACGGTGCAGGACGACTTCGTCGCGCAGATGACCGTGAACTACGAGGTCGACCTCGCCGGCCGCGTGCGGCGCACGATCGAAGGCGCGCGTGCATCCGCGCAGCAGTCGTCCGCGGACTTCGAGAACACGCGCCTCTTGCTGACCGCCGAGCTCGCCACCGACTATTACGCGTTGCGCGAGCTCGACATCGAGCTCGACGTCGTGTCGCGCGCGATCGCACTGCAGCGACGCTCGCTCGAGCTTGCCACTGCGCGCCACGACCTTGGCGCGACATCGGGGCTCGACGTCGCCAGCCAGCAGGCGCTGCTCGATTCCACGCTCACGCAGCTCGACGTCCTGCACCGCCAGCGCAGCCAGTTCGAGCACGCGATCGCGACGCTGACGGGCACTCCGGCCCCGTCGTTCGCGCTGCCCGCCGACATCCGCGCATTGACGCCGCCGACCGTGCCGATCGGCGTGCCTTCGGATGTGCTGGAGCGGCGTCCCGACGTCGCGTCGGCGGAGCGCGCCATGGCGGCTGCCAACGCGCAGATCGGTGTCGCGGCGGCGGCGTTCTATCCGAGCATCGTGATCGCCCCGAGCTACGGCGCGGAGAGCACCTCGCTCACGAGCCTCTTCACGGCATCGAGCCTGCTGTGGTCGCTCGGCGTGTCGATCGCGCAGCCGATCATCGACTCGGGTCGCCTCAACGCCAACCTCGACTTCGCCAAGGCCGGCTACGACGTCGCCGTCGCGAATTATCGCCGCGCGATCCTCACCGCCCTGCAGGAAGCCGAAGACGGCATCGTCGGGCTCGCCGCGCTCGAGCGCGCATCGGACCAGGCCGGCGCCGCCATCGTGAGCGCCCAGCGCGTGCTCGATCTCGCCACGTCGCGCTACGAAGGCGGCGTGGCGACGTATCTCGACGTGATCACCGCGGAGCAAGGGCTGCTCAATGCCGAGCGGCTCGCCGCGCAGCTGCGCGGCCAGCGGCTGCTGACCGCGGTGTTCCTGGTGAAGGCGCTCGGCGGCGACTGGCCCGGCCCGTCGACGCTCGCGAAGGACGCCGGCGCCGCAGCGACCGTGCGCTGAATCACGCCTTGCCGGCGCGCCGATCCACCGGCGCGGCGAGCTTGAGCTTCGTCTGATGGCCCGGGATAACCGAGCTATCGGGCATCCGTCCCACGAAGTAATCGCGCTGCCATGCGTCCTTGAGCGCGCGGGGGTTGCGGTACAGCTCGCGCGCGAACTCGGCGCGGCGCTGCTGCCAGTCGCGCAGCGGCGCCATCACCTCGGGATGATCCTCGAGTGCGACGATCTCAGGCTCGACGGTCGCGAGCGCGCCGCGCGCGATGGGGAAGATGGTGCAGATCGGCTCGTCTTGCTCGAAGCGCACGCTGCCCGCGCGCGTCATCTGCCAGTTCATCGTGAACGGATACGGCAGCCAGTCCGCTTCGATGACGCCCGTGAGCGCGGCGATGCCGTCCTTGGGGCGGTTCCACGGGCCGGATGCGACGAGGTCCCAGCCGGGCTCGGTGCGAAAGAGATACGACAGGTGGAACGTCACGATGCCGTAGCCGAAGTGCGACGCGACCTGATGCGGCGCAGGCACGCTGCCGTCGTCCTTGCGCAGTAGAAGGCCTCGCGGATGGTCCTCGCCATTCCATTGC
>DATJIS010000006.1:0-23530 GCA_035493035.1 Casimicrobiaceae bacterium
TCCCGTCCGTTCGATCAGCAGACCCGTCAGCGCGGCGAGGCCGGGCCCGATCTCCACCAGGTTGTCGCCGGGCCGCGGGTCGATGGCCGCGACGATGCGTTCGACGTAGTACCGATCGGCGAGGAAGTTCTGTCCGAACCGCTTGCGGGGCGCGTGTCCGTGCATCGGACATCCATGGTACCTTCGCGGATCGCCGCTCCGGGAGACGCGATGCAGCCGCCGGATTTCCTCTTCCTGCTCATCAACAAGCGCTGCAATCTGCGCTGCCAGCACTGCGACTACTGGCAGCTCAATGACGACGACCGGCCGCGCTACCTCACCATGGATCGGCGGCGCGAGGTGATCGACGAGTTCGCGCAGCTGCGACCGGGCGGCGCGCTCGTGATCTGCGGCGGCGAGAGCATGCTCGACCTCGAGGACTACTTCGGCATTGCGGGTCATTGCCGCGCGCGCGGCATTCGATGTCTGTCGGTCATCAACGGCACGCGCGTGCGCGATCGCGAGCGCGCCGACCGCATGGTGCTCGAAGGTCCGCACGAGATCTCCGTGTCGCTCAACAGCCATCGCGCCGAGCTGCACGATCGCACGCGTGGCATCCGCGGATCGTTCGACAAGGCCGTCAAGGCGCTGCGCCTGCTGATCGAGGCGCGCGCGCGCCATGCGACGGCGACGAAGATCTACGTGATGGGGCTGATCTTCGACGAGAACTATCGCGAGCTCGACGCGTTCTACGATTTCGTGCTGAACGACGTCGGCGCCGACAAGCTGAAGCTCAACTTCCTGCAGCCGTCGTTCGGTCACGACGGCGAGGTCGACGCGTTCTTCGGCGATCATCACGACGTCGATCCCGACGTGCTCTACGACACCATCGCGCAGTGCGACCGCAAGTACGGCCTCGGCTTGAACCCGGTGTGGCACGAGCAGGTGCGCATGTACTTCCGCTCGCTGCGTCGCTCGGGGGACATCGAGCGCGGCTGGAAATCGGCCTCGGGCACGGACGAGCACATCTGCAACACGTACGAGCGCAACATCATGGTCGACCACTACGGCGTGGCGCGGCTGTGCTTCTCGCACGGCTTTCCGGGCATGCCGCTGCGCAAGCCGGGCGATCTCGGGCGCTTCTGGCAGTCGGCGGAATTCATCCGCCAGTCGATGCGCCGATGCAATCAATACTGCGGCATCAGCCACAGCGTGCGGCGTGAGACGAGCACGCAGGCATCGCGGCGCCCGTTGCCCATCCCGGTGGTGGATGCACGCCCGGCGGCGCCGCGCGCGCTGGTCGACTTCGCCTACACGTTGAGGGTTTCGTAGGGTTCGACGACCTCGACCTCGAGCGGCATCCCGCTCTCCTGTACCTCGACGAGACGCTCGATGAGCGCCTCCGGATCGTCGTCGCGCATGCGGATGACCAGCCGGGACGGCCTGGATTCCTCCAGGGCCTCGGCAATGGATTCGGAACGCGCCGGAATCTCCATCGTGCTGCCCGACGCCGCCACGCCGGCGGATGAGCGCAGCCGTTGCTGGAGCTCGCGCGCCGTGCGCCAGAGCTTCTGCTGCCGCGTGTCGCGCCAGATGGCCTCGCAACATTCCTTCAGCAGCTCCTTGAAGGCGCGATCCGGCATCGGCGGCTCCGCGGCCTCGAGAAGCGCGTAGGCGCCTCGCGCATCGCCCGCGGCAAGGAGCGCCGACGCCGCGTCACACGCCTGCAGCGTCGCGGCGCTCGGCGCAGGCGGCGCAACGGGTTCCTCGCTGCGCCCGCAGCAGTCCTTGTAACGCTCGCCGCTGCCGCAGGGACAGGGCTCGGTGCGCCGCACGACGCCCGCCGCGGCGCGCTGCGCCAGCTGGAACGTCTCGCGGTACGCGGGCGCGGTGGGACTGAAGTCGAGCGCCGTGCGCGCGAGCCGCACCGCCGTGTGCACTTTCCCGCGCGCGAGTGCGACCCGCGCGAGGCCGTTCACGGCGTTCGGATCGCCGGGGTAGTCGTCGAGCGCGTGCTCGAACCGGCGCCGGGCGCCGTCGATGTCGCCGGCGAGCAGCGCGCGCACGCCGCGATAGCAGCGTGTCGACACGCGCGCCCAGTGATACGCGATCGGTCCCGCCCACTTGGCCTTGAGCTGCGTGTCGTAGAGCGTCAGCTTCGCCTCGCGACGGTTCGCGCCTCGCCCCGCGCCCGACGTGCCGAGATCGGGCTGATAGCTCACCGTCGCGAGCGGCACGAACGCGAAATCGCCGTGCCCGGCGATCTGCGCGAGCAGGTCGCGGTCCTCGCAGATGTCGAACGCGGTGTCGAAGCGGCATCCGAGCCCGCGCACGCGCGCGCGGATCAGCGCGGCCTGCCAGTAGCACAGCGTCGCGCAGTAGACGAGGGCGCGGTTGAAGGGACGGCCGAACAGCGATTCGACCCGTCCGGCAGCGTTCACGAGCCGTCCCTGGCCGTACACCACGAGCGCGTCCGGATGATCGGCTGCCGCGGCGACCAGCGAGCTCACGTGCGCGGGATCGCAGGTGTCGTCGTCGTCGAGGAATCCAAACCATTCGCCGCGCACGGCGTCGAGGCCCGCGTTGCCCGCGTGCGGCCGGCGCAACGGGCGCTCGCCGCCGACGACGCGAACGGTGTGACCGTCGCGCCACGCGATCGACGGCAATGGCGGATGTCCGCCACCTGTCGCATCGACGACGATCACGTCGATGTTCGGATAGTCCTGACGCGCCAGCGACTCCAGCGCGCGGACGAGCGCCGGCCGCCCCATGCTGCGTACGATGACGGAGACGAGCGGCAGCTGCGCGCTCATGCGCTCACGACGCGTGCTGCACGAGCTCGATGGCGAGATCGACGGCGGCGACGAGGCTGCCCGCGTCGGCGGTGCGCGCGGCCGCCGGATCGCCCGCGAGATCGAGCGCGGTGCCGTGGTCGACCGACGTCCGCACGAACGGCAGCCCGAGCGTGACGTTGACGCCGTGGCCGAAGCTCGCCGCCTTCAGCACCGGCAATCCCTGGTCGTGGTACATCGCGACGATGGCGTCGTAGGCCTGCGCGTGACTCGGCACGAACACCGTGTCGGCGGGCACGGGCCCGTCGACCCGCACCCCGCGCGCGCGGGCATCCGCGATCGCGGGCGCGATGATGTCGAGATCCTCCCGCCCGAGGTGGCCCGATTCGCCGGCGTGCGGGTTGAGGCCGCACACCGCAATGCGCGGCTCGCGCACGCGAAAGCGCTGCACGAGGTCGTGCTGGACGATGTCGAGCGTCTCCGCGACCGCGGCGCGCGTGATCGCCTGCGCCACCTCGCGCAGCGGCAGGTGCGTCGTGACCAGGGCGACACGCAGGGCGCGCGCGCCCGCGTCGCTCACGAGCATCATCACCACGCGGGGCGTGCGCGTGCGCGCCGCGAGGAATTCGGTGTGCCCCGTGAACGGAATGCCGGCGTCCAGGATGACGCTCTTCTGCACCGGTGCGGTGACGAGCGCGGCGAACGCTCCGGTGGCGCACGCGTCGCAGGCGCGGGCGAGCATCGTCAGCACGCTGTGCGCGTTCGTGGGATCGGGATGCCCCGGCTTGACCGGCGCCGCCAGCGGCTGGTGCCAGACCTCCACGATGCCGCCGGAGGGCGCGAACGACGCCGGATCGTACGGCGCGTAGCGCGGCGCAAGGCCGATGCGCGACGCGCGCTCGCTGAGGAGCGCGGCGTCGCCGAGCATCACCAGCCGGCTCGCGAAGGGCCGCTCGGCGTGACGCACGGCGACCATCGCGCAGAGCTCGGGTCCGATGCCGGCCGGCTCGCCCGAGCTTATCGCCAGCGTCGGCCGCTCCATCAATGCATTGGCGGCAGCCACGTCGCCTACATGCGCTGCACGTCGACCGCTGCGCTGCCGAAGACCTGCACGTCGAATGCACCGGCTGCGCGCAGCGTGAAACCGCCCTCTCCGTCGGCGTCGATGCGCGTCTGCGTGAAGCCGTCGAGCGAATGCGCCGGCGGACCGAACACCCAGAGCGACTCGAGCGGCTTCGCGGCGTCGATCTCGCCGGTGTGCTGCACTGCGCGGCCCAGCGGCAATGCGTAGCCTTCGCGGCCGAACACCGGGAACTGGTCGAGCTTCGCCTTGTAGCGCAGGACCTGTCGGCCCGCGTAGCGCTGCCGCGTGTTGAGGTCGTACCAGGCGCCCGGCGGCAACGCGATGTCGACCTCGCCGCCCGGCTGCACGATCGGCGCGACGAGCAGCGCTTCGCCGCACATGAACTGCGTGTCGAAGTCCCGCGTGAGCGCGCTTGCCGGAAACGCGAGCGCCATCGCGCGCGTGACCGGCAATCCGGTGCGGCTCGCCTGCTTCACCACGCGCTCGAGGTACGGGATCAACCGATAGCGCAGCGCCAGCCATTTGCGCGCGATCGCTTCGGCCTCGGCGCCGAATGCCCAGGGCTCACGCTCGCCGATGCCATGCAGGCGCATGTGCGAGGTGAAGACGCTCGCCTGCATCCACCGCACGTACAGCTCGGCGTCCGGCGAGTGGCTGCCGTAGAAGCCGCCGATGTCGCTGCTGTGATAGGGATTGCCGCTCATGCCCCACGACAGGCCGCCGCGTATCGACGCCGCGAGGCCCTCCCAATCGGCTTGCGGGTCGCCGCCCCAGCCGATGGGGTAGCGCTGGCTGCCCGACCATGCCGCTCGACTCCATACGATCGGCGGCCCCGGATCCTTCTTGAAACGCGCCGTCGCCTCGTACACGCAGCGGTTGTAGAGGAGCGGATAGACGTTGTGAAGCCGGCGGCCGCGATCGCCATTGAAGGCCACGGCGTCGTCGGGAACCTGCTCGCCGAAATCGCTCTTGATCGCGTCCACGCCGTCGTCGAAGAGCGCCTGATGTGCATCGCGCCACCACGCGAAGGCGGCCGGATTGGTGAAGTCGAGGATGCCGCTTTCCGGCAGCGGGGTGAGCACCTTGCCGAACGGGCTCGACGACGGCGAGGTATCCCAGCCGAACACGTACGGATCCCCCTGCTCGGTGGTCAGCAGGTAACGGCGCGACGCGAGCTCCTGGAAGAGCGGCGAGTGGATCGACACGTACGGGTATTCCCATACGCACAGGCGCAGGTTGTGCGCCTTGATGCGGCCGAGCATGCCGCGCGTGTCGCCGAAGCGGGAAGGGTCCCACTGGAAGTCGAAGCGGGTCTCCACGTTCCATGCCGCGCGCCCGTCGAGCGTGAGCACGTCGCACGGCACCTTGCGCTCGCGCAGCTTGATCGCGACGTCGATCGCTTCCTCGGGCGTCTTGTAATAAGCGCGCGACACCCACAGGCCGAGGCTCCAGCGCGGGACTTCCGGCGCGCGCCCCGTGAGCTGCGTGTAGAGGTCCAGGATGGACGCCGGCGTGTCGGCGGCCATGAGGAACATGTCGAGCGCCTCGTCCTCGACGAGGAACGCGTAGCTGCGATGGGACCAGTCCGGGTAGCCCACGCCGTGCGTGACCATGCCCGGCGTGTGCACGAACACGCCCCATGCGCCGCGACCGGTTCCCGTGCTCCACGCAAATGGCGTGTTCTTGTACGACAGCCCGGTATTGACGCCGAGCGCGTCCTCGACGTGCGAATGGATGAGCTGCCCGCGCTTGTCGAGGGGGCCGAACTTCTCGCCCAGTCCGTACACCGGCTCGCCGCTGGAGAGCGCGAGCGCCGCCGTCCAGAGCCCGCCCTGGCGCAGCCGCCCGAACGTCGGCAGGCGCGTGAAGCCACGAAAGTGCTCGTCGGTGATCGACTCCAGCACCTGCGAGCCGCGCCAGAGCAGCCGCACGCGCAGCGGAACGCCGGTGACCTCGAGCGTCGCATCGCCCGACGTGAACGACCACGCGCCGGACTCGAGCTGCGTGGTCTGGCACGGCTTCGCCCGACCGGTGACGATGCCGTAGTCGGGACGCGTCGTCGGGCCGACGCGCAGCCTGAAGAGCCCCGGGCCGAACGCCGTGATCTCGAGGATGTCGCCGCTCGACGTGGCGAACGATGCACCCGACGCCGTCTTGCCGAGACTGTGCGGCGCTTCGAGACGCAGGTACGCCGAGGGGTCGAGTTGCATGGTGCCGGTATCAGCCCGCGAAGCGCGGTTCCGGAAGACCCGGCACGTCGACGCGCATCGCGAAAATACCGCCGGACTGCGGCAGCAGCGCGAGCTCGCCCGCGTCGCGCTTCTGGCGCGCAGTGGTGATGTAGAGCGTGCAAAGATCCGGCCCGCCGAATGCGCACATCGTCGGGCACATCGCGGCGAGCGGATGCTCGGCGATGAGGCGTCCGCGCGGCGAGAGCTTGACGACCTTGCCGGCGCCGTACAGCGCGACCCAGTAGTTGCCCACGCTGTCGACCGCCGCGCCGTCCGGTCGCTCCTTCTCGCCGGACCATTGCATGAACACGCGCCCGTTCGTCGGCGTCCCGGTGCCGGCGTCGTAATCGAAGGCGCGCACCACCTGCGCCGGCGTGTCGGCGTGATACATCGTGAGCCCGTCGGGGCTGAAGCCGAGGCCGTTGCTGATCGTCATGCCGCTGAACAGCTCGCGCACCGAGCAATCCGTGTCGACGCGATACAACGCCGCGCTACCGCGGTCGCGGTTCTCGTTCATCGTTCCGACGATGAGTCGTCCGCGCGGATCGCAGCGCCCGTCGTTGAAGCGGTGGTGATGCGGATCGTACGGCGCGTCGGCGACCTTGCGCGTGGGATGCCCGTGCGCGTCGGCGAGCCAGATGCCGCTGCGCAGCGCGAGAACGAAGCCGCCGCGTGCGCGCAGCGCGAAGCAGCCGATCGATTCGGACAACGGCATCGTCGCGTTTTCGCCGCTGCGCGGGTCGAAGCGATGCAACGCCGGCGCGTTGATGTCGATCCCGTAGAGCACCTGCTCGTCGCGCGACCATACGGGACACTCGCCCAGGCTCGCGCGGGCGTCCAGCACAGCGGTCGGTGTGGCGAGGACGGAGTCGTTCATCGTGCGGTGAGGCGCATCGTACAAGAAAAGGACGTCCCCGGCCCGAGCACCCGCATGCCGGTGTCGGTGGCGCCGTCCGCGGCACGATTGAACGCATCGGTCTCGTGGGAAACGGGCTCGACCGCGACGAAGTCGCGCCCCTGCGGCGCGTACACGACGAGGCAGCCGCACGCCCGCTCGGCGTCGATGGCCACCGTCATGTCGCCGCGCTCGATCAGGGCGTGGCCGTTCCAGCCGACGAAGATATTGTCGAGCACGACGCCCTCCAGCGGTCGCTCGACGCTGAAGTCGGTGTCCGCGGAAAGCGCCTCGAGCGCGAGCGGCAGTTGCGTCGCGTCGTTGCGCCACACACCGCGCGCGTCGAACTGCAATCGCGCATCGGGGGGCTTCGGAAAGAACGGATGCCACCCGAGGCCGAACGGAAACGGCGCGTCGGCGAGGCTCGTGATCGTCATCGTCACGTGCAGCGTGCAGGCGCGGTCGTCGGCCGACAGCGTGAACGTCTGGCGCGCCTCGAACGACCATGGCCAGCCGCCCGGGTCGGCCACGCCATCGTGATGCAGCCGAAGCTGAACGGACGCTCCGGATCGCGCCGCGACGGTCCACGCGCGCTGCCATCCCACACCGTGGATCGAGTTCGGATGATCGCCGAAGTTGTGCGCGAGCGCGTACGTGCGACCGTCGAAACGCAGCTTGGCGTCGCGGATGCGATTCGAGTAGGGCACGAGCGGGTAGCAGCCGCATGCGCGCACGTCGCTGGCGGCAATCGACGCCGGCGATGTCGGTCGGAGCACGGGCTTGCCACGCCAGGTGAACAGCGTGACCGCGCCGCCGATCGCGGGCGCGACATTCAATGCCGCGTCGCCAGCGGCAAGCGCGACGGCCGAGTCCATGAGCGATTGTAGCGTGCTATAAAAGACGCCATGCCCGCGCGCTACCCCGACCTCGCCGACCGCACCGTGTTCGTGTCAGGCGGCGCCTCCGGCATCGGCGCCGCGTTCGTGCGCGCGTTCGCCGCGCAGGATGCGAAAGTCGCCTTCGTCGACATCGACGATGCCGCCGGCAGCGCGCTCGCCGCTTCCCTCGGAGCGCGCGTTCGCTATTTTCATTGCGATGTCCGCGACGTGGCCGCGCTGGAAGGCTCGATCCGGGACGCGGCTTCCGCGCTCGGCACGATCCGCGTGCTCGTCAACAATGCCGCGCGCGACGATCGCCGCGCCGACGCCGACGTCACGCCGGCGTACTGGGACGACATGCTGGCCGTGAACCTGCGGCATCACTTCTTCGCGTCCCAGGCGGTGGCACCGGCGATGAAGGAGGCCGGAGGCGGGGTGATCATCAACATGGGTTCGGTGTCATGGATGCGCGGCCGGCCGGGATTGTCGGCGTACACCACGTCCAAGGCCGCGATCATGGGATTGACGCGCACGCTCGCGCGCGCGCTCGGCGCCGATGGCATCCGCGTCAACAGCATCGTTCCGGGTGCCGTGCCCACCGAGCGCCAGCGGCAATGGTTCACGCCCGAGCAGGAGCGCGAGTTCCTCGCGCAGCAGTGCCTGAAGTATCGCGTGTCCGAAGACGATGTCGCGCGTGCAGCGCTGTTCCTCGCATCGGACGAGGCGCGCGCGATCACCGGTCACGGTCTGGTCGTCGACGCCGGGCTCGCGCAGACATCCGTCTCGAGCTGACGGCGCCGTTGAGAAACATCCTCACCGACCGCGATTTCCGCGCGGGCTTCACTGAAATGATGCCCGCCAACCTCGGGCTCACGCCGTTCGGGCTCGTGTGCGGCGTCGGCGCGGCTGCCGCCGGAACGAACCTTCTCGGTGCGCTCGGCATGAGCGCGATCATCTTCTCGGGTGCGGCGCAGGTCCTCGCGATACAGCTCCTCAGCGCGGGCGCGCCCCTGGCCGTCATCGTGCTCACCTGCTTCGTGGCCGGGCTGCGGTTCCTCATGTACAGCGCCGCGATGGCGCCTTACCTGCGGCCGCTGCCGCCGCGGTGGCAGCGCGCGCTCGCGTTCCTGCTGACCGACCAGGCATTCGCGGCATCGATCCGGCGCTTCGACGCGGGCGGCCATCCGCGCGAGGGCGCGATGCACTTCCTCGGCGGGGGACTCGCGCTGTGGTCCTGGTGGCAGGTCACGAACGCCGTCGGGTTCTTCGCCGGCAACCTCATTCCCCCGTCGTGGTCGCTCGACTTCACCGTGCCGCTGTGCTTCGTCGGGCTTCTGGTTCCCGTGCTTCGAACATCGCCCGCGCTGATCGCGGCGCTGGTCGCCGGTGTCGCCGTGATTCTTCTCGACGGACTGCCGATGCGACTCAACCTGATTGCGGCGGGACTCGCCGGCATCGCGGCCGGCACGGTCGTCGATACGATGGAGGCGCGATGGAAACGACGCTGAAGATCTGGGCCATGATCCTCATCGTGGGCGCGCTCAACTTCGTCTCGCGCCTGTCGTTCATCGCGTTCTTCGCGCGGCGGGAGATGCCCATCCTGCTGGCGCGCGCGCTGAAGTTCGTCCCCGCGGCGATGCTGACGGCGCTGATCGTGCCGATGATCGTGCTCCCGGGCGACTCCGCCAGCCCCGAGACGCTACCGCGCATGGCGGCCGCGATCGTGGCGGCGGTCGTCGCATGGCGCCTGCGCAGCCCGCTCGGCGCGATTGTCGTCGGCATGGTGGCGCTGTGGATCGGCAAGGCGATAATGCCCGTCTGATCCCACCTCGTCCCGAGTCCATGCGCTTCGAAGGCTCCTCCACCTACGTCGCCACCGACGACCTCAAGCTCGCGGTGAACGCGGCGCTCGCGCTCGCGCGTCCATTGCTCGTGAAGGGCGAGCCCGGGACGGGCAAGACGCTGCTCGCCGAGGAGGTCGCGCGCGCCCTCGGCCGCCCGCTCTTCCAATGGCACGTCAAGTCGACGACCAAGGCCCAGCAGGGGCTGTACGAATACGATGCCGTGTCGCGCCTGCGCGACTCGCAGCTCGGCGACGGTCGCGTCGCGGACATCGGTTCGTACATCAAGCGCGGCGTGCTGTGGGAGGCGTTCGCGAGCGAGACGCCGGCCGTCGTGCTGATCGACGAGATCGACAAGGCCGACATCGAGTTCCCGAACGACCTCCTGCGCGAGCTGGACCGCATGGAGTTCTACGTCTACGAGACGCACGAGACCATCGTCGCGAGGCACCGGCCGCTCGTGGTCATCACGTCGAACAACGAGAAGGAGCTGCCCGACGCCTTCCTGCGGCGATGCTTCTTCCACTACATCCGCTTTCCCGACCGCGAGACGATGACGCGCATCGTGGACGTGCACTTCCCCGGCCTCAAGAAGGCGTTGCTGGCCGAGGCGCTCGAGGTGTTCTTCGAGTTGCGCGAAGTGCCGGGCCTGAAGAAGAAGCCCTCGACCTCCGAGCTCCTCGACTGGCTGAAGCTGCTGCTCGCCGAGGACATCCCGCCCGAGGCGCTGCACAGCAGCGACAGGAAGGTGGTCGTGCCCCCGTTGCACGGCGCGCTGCTCAAGAACGAGCAGGACGTGCACCTCTTCGAGCGCGTCGCATTCATGGCGCGCGCCGGACGATGAGCGCGCACGGGCGCTTCATCGAGCCGGTGACGCTGCGTGGCCGTCACGCCACGATCGAGCCGCTCGCGCGCGAGCACGAGGCCGCGGTGAAGGCGGCCGCCGCGGACGGCGAGCTGTGGCGGCTCTGGTACACGTCGGTGCCTTCGCCCGGCGGCACCGCGAGATGGCTCGACATCGCGCTCGACATGCGCGAGCGGCAGGGCGCGATGCCGTTCGTCGTGCGCGACAATGCCACCGGCGACGTCATCGGCAGCACGCGCTACTTCAACGTCGACGCGCAGAATCGCCGCCTCGAGATCGGCCACACCTGGTATGCGAAGCGCGCGCAGCGCACGGCGGTGAACACCGAATGCAAGCTGATGCTGCTGACGCACGCCTTCGAGTCGCTGCAGTGCATCGCGGTCGAGTTCCGCACGCACTGGTTCAACCAGGCGTCGCGGGCCGCGATCGCGCGGCTCGGCGCAAAGCAGGACGGCGTGCTGCGCAACCACCAGCTGATGCCCGACGGCAGCCGTCGCGACACGGTGGTGTTCAGCATCATCGACGCCGAATGGTCGGCGGTGAAGCGTCACCTGCAGTACCTGCTGGAGCGGCCGCGCTAGTCGCGCCATGCTCACCGGCTTCTTCCTGCATCTCAAGTCGTTTCGCCTGCCGGTTTCGACGCGCGAGTTCCTGACGCTGCTCGAGGCGCTCGACGAGCGCGTCGTGTCGCTGTCGCTCGACGACTTCTATCTCCTCGCCCGGACGACGCTGGTCAAGAGCGAGGAGCACTTCGACCGGTTCGACGTCGCTTTCGGCAGCTACTTCAAGGGCGTCGAGGCGATCTTCGATGTCCGCGCGAACATTCCCGAGGAATGGCTGCGCGCCGAGTTCCTGCGCCACCTCACGGACGAGGAGCGGCGGCAGGTCGAGGCGACGGGCGGGCTCGACGCGCTCCTGGAGACCTTCCGCCGGAGGCTCGAGGAGCAGCGCGGCCGGCACGCCGGCGGCCGCAAATGGATCGGCACCGGCGGCACGAGCCCCTTCGGCGCATACGGCTACAACCCCGAGGGAATTCGCGTCGGTCCCGAGGGCTCGGGCTCGCGCAGCGCGGTGAAGGTGTGGGACGAGCGCAACTTCCGCAATCTGGACGGCGACGTCGAGCTCAACACGCGCAACATCAAAGTGGCGCTGCGCCGCCTGCGGCGCTTCGCGCGCGAGGGCGTGCCGGACGAGCTCGATCTCGACGGCACCATCGAGGGCACGGCGCGCAATGCCGGCTGGCTCGACCTGCGCCTCCAGCCGGAGCGGCGCAACCGCGTCAAGGTGCTCCTGTTCCTCGACGTCGGCGGCTCCATGGACCCGCACGTCGCGCTGTGCGAGGAGCTCTTCTCCGCCGCGCGCGCGGAGTTCTGGCATCTCGAGACGTTCTACTTTCACAACTGCATCTACGATCACGTGTGGAAGGACAACCGGCGGCGGCGCAGCGAGCGCACGGGCACGCTCGAGCTGATCCGCACTTACGGGCCGGACTGGAAGGCGATCGTGGTCGGTGACGCCGCCATGAGCCCCTACGAGCTCACGCAGGTCGGCGGGAGCGTGGAATACGCCAACGACGAGCCCGGCATCGCGTGGCTCGCGCGCATCTTCCAGCACTTCCGCAGCGTGATCTGGTGGAATCCCGAGCCTGCACGCGGCTGGGAGTACACGCGATCGACGCAGATGGTGCTGCAGGCCCTCGGGCCGCGCATGTTCCCGCTGACGCTCGACGGCATCGCGAAGGGCATCGACGCGCTGCGCAAGTGAGCGCGGCGCAGCCGCGCTCGGGCGCCCTCGGCTCACCGCGCGCCGGCGAAGCTCCACTCGTAGTGCAGCGTTTGCGTCACCCCGCTCGTGCTCTCCGTCTTCGTGCCACCGCCTGCGATCGTGTCGCCGACCACCCCGCCCTCGTAGTTGAAGTTCACGCCCGCGATAGGCAGCGCCAACGTCGTGGTCGCCGAGCCGCCCGAGGCGAAAACGCACGTCTGCGTCACGGGCAGCAGGTCCCCGACGTCCACGTATACGAGCAGGTAGTACTTGCGATACGTCGTCACGCTGAGCGAGTCGATGTAGGAGCCGCCTCCGAGAGGAAGGGTTTGCGCCCCCGTCTGCGTGCACGTGCCGGCCTCGGTGACGCCGGTCGCGTTGAACGTGACCGTGATAGTCGCGTTGGTGAAGTCGACTGAGTACCCCTGCGTGACCACCCCGTTCACGGGCTCCGGAGCCCCGACGGCCTTGAAACCGAAGTTGAGCTCCACCGTGTGCTGCGCGGTGTAGATGAGGCCCGGCGTGCTGATGTCGTGCGTGATGTCGTTCAACGTGAAGCGGCCGCTGAAGCTGGCCGGCGGAACGTAGTTGCCCGGCTTCGGGAACTGCGGCGTCCACCGATTGCCGCGCGACGCTTTCGTTTTCGTCGTCGCCGTTCCGGAAAGATCCGTGAACGTCGCCGTCGCGTCGTTCTCGGCCGTGAACGTAATGTCCAGCGTCGCGACCTTGATCGGATTTCCGGGCGGCTGGTACGCGCCGGCCAGGGTCTGTCCGCCCGCGAATTGCAGCACGTCGCCGTGATAGGTCGTCGGCGAGCTCATCGGACCGGCGGAGAAGTACCAGACTGCACGGCCCGCATCGTCGTACATGAATCCGACGAGGAACAGATTGCCGCCCTGCACCTCGAGACTGTATCCGCTGCCGCCCTCGTCGGCGTTCCACCACCAGCCGTTGTCGGGCTGGAAAGCGGCGTCGCCGGTGCCGAAGATCTCGCGCTCGATGGCGACCGTGCCGCCCGGCCACGTGACCGTGCCGTGCGTGTCGTCGCTGAAGTGGACGGTGATCGTGCCGACGGTGTTCGGTCCGACCGCGGGCACATAGGTGCCGAACAGCGTCTGGCCCCGGCTCATGTTGTACAGCGGGCCGGTGTAGTTGTACGAGTCGGCGTTGGCGCCGCCGGCGACATACCAGGTCGCGTGGCCGTCGGACTCGTACAGGTACGCACCGATGAACGTGATGCCGTCGTGGCTCTCGACGAAGAACCCGCGCCCGCTCTCGCCGGGATTCCACCACCATCCGGTTTGCGGGGCGGCGTGCACGACACCGCAGAGGCCGAAAGACAGCACGAGCAATGCGGCAGCAGCACGAGCGATCCGGTGGCGCATGCGGGCACTCCGTCGTGCGCTTGCGGGGCAAGCGTTCGGCGAAGTATGCGATTCCCGTGCAGCGTCGCAACGGAAAATTAGTGCCGCGCGATCGGCGGTCGCGAGGCTTTCAGCGGCCTTTCAAAAAGCAGAACGGCCGCAGGTTGGAGCCTGCGGCCGTCCGCCTTCCAGCGTTGCTGTCGGTTCGACTCGGTGAAGGAGTCCCCGCCGGAAGATCAACCCACGCGAACCGGCACGTAGATCTGGCGACCGTCACGCTCGACCAGCAGCGCGACCGTCTTGCCCGACTTGTCCACCAGCTTGCGCAGCTCGTCGATGCTCTTCACCTTCGCGGTGCCGACGCCGACGATCAGGTCGCCGGGCTGGATGCCCGCAAGGGCGGCGGGGCCGGTCGCCTGCTCGACGACCAGGCCGTCGTGCCCGACCTGCGACTTCTCGTCCGGGGTGAGCGGCCGCATCGCGAGACCGAGCTTGCCGTGGCGATCGGATTGATCGGTCTTGCTCGCGACCTTCTCGTCGTCGAACGTCCCGACCGTTACCGCCAGGTTCACGGGCTTGCCGTCGCGCCACACTTCGATGTTGGCCTTGGTGCCGGGCGCCATGTTGCCGATGCGGCTCGTCACGTCGGTGCTATCGGTCACGGCTTCACCGTCGATCTTGCGGATGATGTCGCCGCTCTTGAAGCCGGCGCGCGATGCCGGGCTGTCCTTCTCGACCGTGCCAACGAGCGCACCGTCGGAATCCGGGAGACCGAAGCTTTGCGCGAGCGACTGGTCGATCGGCTGGATGCCGACACCGATGCGGCCGTGTGCGACCTTGCCGGTGGTGCGGAGCTGATCGGCGACCTTCGCGGCAACGTCGGCAGGAATCGCGAACGACAGGCCCATGAAGCCGCCCGAGCGGCTGTAGATCTGCGAGTTCACGCCGACCACCTGACCCGCGGTGTTCAGCAGCGGACCGCCCGAGTTGCCCGGGTTGACGGCGACGTCGGTCTGGATGAACGGGGTCATCTGCCCGCCGGGGAGCGCGCGATGCAGGCCGCTCACGATGCCGGCCGATACGCTGTTCTCGAACCCGAACGGCGAGCCGATGGCAACCACCCATTCGCCCTTCTTGACGGGTGGCGGCGACGACATATCGAGCGCCGGCAGGTTGTGCGCGTCGATCTTGATGAGCGCGATGTCGGTGCGCTTGTCGGCGCCGATCACCTTGGCCGTGAATTCACGACGGTCGGTGAGCTTGACCGTCACTTCGCTGGCGTCATCGACAACGTGCGCATTGGTGATGATGTAGCCGTCGGGGCTGACGATGAAGCCCGAGCCGACGCCGCGCGACGGCACGTTGCGCGGTTGCAGCTGCGGACCGAAACGACGCAGGAAATCCCCGAACGGAGAGTCGGGGTCGATCTCCTCCTGGTCGAGCGCGGTCTGCTTCGCCTTGCCCACCGTGCTGATGTTGACGACCGCGGCGCCGGCCCTGTCGACCAGCGCGGTGAAGTCCGGAAGGCGCGCCGCCGCCGTGGGGGCGACGGGCGGCGCCGTGAACGCAGGCGCGGTCACCGCGGCATTCGCCAGCGAGACGGCCGGAGCGTCCAGATGCTGATAGCCGGTCGCGAGCGCTGCGCCGAAGCCCACCGCTGCGAGGGCCAGAGTGATCTTCTTCAGTTGCATTGACTGTTCTCCTGATGGGGATATCGGCCCATGCACGTGAGCCGCCGTGGTGTCACTATAGGTGGGGCCGCTTAAATCATCCTTAAGGGGCTAGGCGGCCTTCGGAAACCGGATGGTCACGACCAGCCCGGTGCCGCCCGCGCCCTCGTCGAGGCCGATCGCACCGTGGTGCGCGTCGGCGATCCGCTTGACGATCGACAGCCCGAGCCCGCTGCCCGATTCCGGCACCGCGTCCCCCCGGTAAAAGCGGTCGAAGACGCGCTCGCGGTCCTGCGCCGGTATCCCGGGGCCCGTGTCCGCCACGCTGAAGATCGCCTCGGTGTCGGAGGCGTCGACCGCCACGTCGACGCGGCCCCCGTGCGGGGTGTAGCGGAGCGCGTTGTCGATGAGGTTGGACATGAGGATCGCCAGCGACGCGGGATCGCCGCGGACGTGCGCCGGCGCCGAGCGGGCCAGGCCGAGGTCGACGCCCTTGTCCGCCGCGAGCGCATGACGCGCGACGATCGCCTCCTTCGCAAGCTCGGTCAGATCGCAGTCCACCGTGCGGCTCGCCAGCGATTCGGGTTCGATGCGCGCGAGCGTGAGCAACTGGTCGACGAGGTGGGAGGCGCGGCGCACGCCCGCGTCGAGGTCCGCGTACGCCGATTCGCGGCGATCGGCGTCGACCGCGCGTCGCGCCATGTCGAGCTGCAGCTTGAGCGCGGCGAGCGGCGTGCGCAGCTCGTGCGCAGCGTCCGCGGTGAAGCGGCGCTGCGCACCGAGCGCCGCATCGAGGCGCGCGAGAAGCTCGTTCAGGCTGTGCGCGAGCGGCTTCAGCTCCTCGGGCAGGTCGCGCTCGTTGAGCGGCGCCATCGCATCGGGGCGGCGTTTGCTGACCGCCTCGGACATCGTCCGCAGTGGTGCGAGGCCGCGGCCCACGCCGACCCAGATCAGCAACGCGAAGAGCGGCAGGAACGCGACGAACGGGACCAGCGTGCGTATCGCGGTCTGCGTGGCGATGGCGTCGCGCTGATCCTGCGCCTGCGCCACCTGCAGCGCGTGCGTGCCCTGCACCATCGTGTAGACGCGCCAGTCGCGTCCCTCGTGGTGCACCGTCGAATAGCCCTCGGTCTCGGGAATCGGCAGCCCCATGCCGGGCTCCGACCAGTACACCAGCACGCCGTTGCGGTCCCAGATCTGCGTGACGAGCTCGGTGATGCCGCCCGACGGCGGGAGGGCGCGCGCGGCGAAGTCGGGCTGGCGCCCGCGGATCAGGTCGTCGATGCGCGTCGAGTACGCGAGCTGCTTCAGCTGCAGGTCGAGGAGATCACCGGCTTCCCGGCGCGCCGCGACGTACGTCGCGCCGCTCACGAGCACGCCGATCGCGAGGAGTCCGATCAGCAGCCACAGCAGCAGCGTGCGGCGGATCGAATCCATCAGGCAAGCGCATAGCCGACGCCGCGCAGCGTGCGAATGGCATCGGCGCCGAGCTTCTTGCGCAGGTTGTGGACGTGCACCTCGATGGCGTTGCTCTCGACCTCGTCGCCCCAGCGATAGAGGCGCTCCTCGAGCTGCGCCCTCGACAGCGCAGCGCCGGGGCGCTCGAGCAGCGCGGCGAGGAGCGCGAACTCGCGCGCCGACAAGTCCACCGTCTGGCCGTCGTGAGTGACGGTATGCGTCACAGTGTCGAGCGCGATGTCGCGATGGCGCAGGATGTTGCCTTCGCGAGCGATGTCGCGCCGCAGGAGCGCGCGCATGCGCGCCGCCAGCTCGTCGAGGCTGAACGGCTTGGTGAGATAGTCGTCCGCGCCCGCGTCGAGGCCGGCCACGCGATCGGCGATGGCGTCGCGCGCCGTGACGACCAGCACGCGCACGCGATTGCCCGCCCGGCGCAGCTCCTTCAGCAGATTGAGCCCGCTCTTGCGCGGCAGGCCGAGATCGAGCAGGACCAGCGCATACGCGTCGCGACCGGTCGCCAGGGCGGTGCGCGCGGCCTCGCCGTCGGGCGCCCAGTCGACCGCGTAGCCGTCCTGCTGCAGCGCCTGCTGCAGGGTCTTGCCGATCATGGGGTCGTCTTCGACGAGCAGGATCCGCATGGCCGGATTCTAGCCACCGGGGCTTAAGGGCGACTTAGCGTCGGACGACGCCCGGCGCGGGAGCCCCCGCATCCATTCGCCGGCCCCGCCCGTATATCCCCCACGCTCGTCGTCGAGCCCACTTCAGGGAGATTCCCGATGTCCGCGCACATCCTGCAACGCCCGGCCTTTCGCCTTGCCGTCATACCCGCGCTGGTCGCAGCGGCGCTCGCCGGCGCGTCGGCGCCGCCCGTCCACGCATCGTCGCACCGCGAGGCGCCCTTCATCGCCACCCAGCCCCAGGTGGACGCCACGGACTTCTACATGTTCCGCAGCTACGAGCCCGGCCGCTCGGGCTACGTCACGCTGGTGGCGAACTACCTGCCGCTGCAGGACCCGTACGGCGGCCCGAACTACTTCAAGCTCGACCCCAACGCGCTCTACGAGATCCACGTGAGCAACGACGGCGGCGCGCAGGAGAACCTCACGTTCTCGTTCCGCTTCCAGAACACGCTCGCGGACAACCAGATCCCCGTGGGCGGCAAGATGGTGTCGATCCCGCTCGCGCAGAACGGCTCCGCCGACGTGAGCACGCCCAATTCGCCGGCGCTCAACGTGCACGAGACGTACACGCTCGACGTGATCCGCGGCAACCGCCGCACCGGCGTCAGGCAGTCGGTGGTGAACGACACCACCGGCGGCAAGACCACGTTCGACAAGCCGGTCGACTACATCGGCGACAAGACCATCTCGAGCTACATCGCGTACGCCAACAAGCACGTGTGGGACATCTCGATCCCCGGGTGCGACGGTGTCGGACGGGTGTTCGTCGGGCAGCGCAAGGATCCGTTCGTCGTCAACCTCGGCGAGACCTTCGACCTCGTCAACATCAAGTATCCCGCGGTCGAGCTCAATCCAGCGGCGGAAACGGCGACGCACGACTCGCTCGCCGATGCGAACGTCACGTCCATCATCCTCGAGGTTCCGGTCCCGTGCCTCACCGAGGGCAAGGGCGACATCATCGGTGCGTGGACGACGGCAAGCGTTCCCATGTCGCGCGTGCTCGCAGCCGCACCGTCCTCGGGTCTCGATCCCACGACGCCGAGCGGATCGTACGTGCAGGTGTCGCGCCTCGGCATGCCCCTCGTGAACGAGGTGGTCATCGGCCTCAAGGACAAGAACAAGTTCAACGCGAGCGAGCCGAAGGACGACGGGCAGTTCGCCGACTACGTCACCAATCCGACGCTGCCGGCGCTCCTCGAGGCGCTGTTCGGAAGCGCCGGCGTGAAGGCGCCGACCAACTTCCCGCGCACCGACCTCGTCGCCGCGTTCCTGACCGGCGTGCAGGGCCTGAACAAGCCGTCGAACGTCACGCCGTCCGAGATGCTGCGGCTCAACACCGCGATCGCGCCCACACCGGCGGCGAGCCAGAGCCGGCTCGGCGTGCTCGGCGGCGACGCCGCGGGCTTTCCGAACGGCCGCCGCCCCGGTGACGACGTGGTCGACATCGAGCTTCGCGTCGCGATGGGCGTTCTTTGCACGGTGTCCGGCGTGAACACCGCGGTGGGCTGCGCCCCGGCCGATGCGCCCGCCGGTGGATTGAAGTACACCGACGGCGCGTTCATCAGCTCGGCGTTCTTCGCCAGCGAGTTCCCGTACCTGCGGGCGCCGTTGAAGGGATCGCCGAACGACGACAACGCCGTCGCCGCAGCCAAGCGCGCGCGTCGATAGAGCAAGGCCATGCGCGCACTGCTCGTTGCACTCGTGCTCGCATGCGTGTCGCCGGCCGGGGCCGTGCCTTACGTCCCGGCCGACGACGCGGTCGTGCTCGAGCGGCTGCCCGAGAAGAGCGATCCGTCGCTGCGCGCGCTGAAGCGCCTGCGCGCCGCGCTGGATGCGCATCCCGATCGCCTCGAGCTCGCGCTGCCTCTGGCGCGCAAGGCCATCGAGGCGTCGCGCTCGACTGGAGATCCGCGCTTTCTGGGCCAGGCGGAAGCCGCGCTCGCGCCGTGGTGGAGCGCCGGCGACGCACCCGCACCGGCGATCCTGATGCGCGCGACCATCAAGCAAAGCCGCCACGATTTCGCCGGCGCGCTGGCCGACCTCGATCGGCTGATCGCCGCAGCGCCGGACAATGCCCAGGCGCTCGTGACCCGCGCCACGGTGCTGACCGTTGAGGGTCGCTACGACGAAGCGCTGCGCGATTGCGCCGCCCTTGCGCGGCGCGCCACGCGCCTGGTGTCCGCCGCCTGTCGCGCAGGCGCCACGCGCGATGCCGACGCCGCCTACCGCGATGTGACCGCGGCGCTGGCCGATTCTCACGGCGAGCCCGAGGTCCGCGCGTGGGCGTCGACGCTCGCCGGCGAGCTCGCCGCCCGGCGCGGCGACCGGGATGCCGCGCGAGCGCACTTCGCCGACGCGCTGGCGCTCGACCCGCGCGACGCGTACTCGAAGGCGGCGTACGCGGACTTCCTGCTCGACCAGGGGCGCCCCGGCGACGCACTGCCGCTCGTCGCCGACGACACGCGCAACGACACGCTGTTCCTGCGCCTCGTGCTCGCGGAGCAGCAGCTGCCCGAACGGCGCGCGAGCTTCGAGGCGCATCGCGTCGATCTCGCCGAGCGTTTCGAGGCCGCGCGGCGGCGCGGCGATGCCGTGCACCGCCGCGAGGAGGCGCGCTTCCGGCTCACCATCGAGCACGACGCGGCCGGCGCACTGGCGCTCGCGCGCGACAACTGGAAAGTGCAGCGCGAGCCGGCGGACCTGCGCATCCTGCAGGAAGCCGCGCGCGCCGCGGGAGTCGAGCCATGAAGTGCTGGATCGTTCTCGCATTCGCGATGCTGTGCGCGCCCGCGCTCGCGCACAAGCCGAGCGATGCGTATCTCACCCTCGAGCGCAACGGCGTCAACATCGCCGGCCAGTGGGACATCGCGCTGCGCGATCTCGACAACGTGCTGGGCCTCGACGCCAACGGCGACGGCGACATCACGTGGGGCGAGCTTCGCGCGCGCGAGGCCGACATCGCCGCGTACGCGCTCGGACGGCTCGCCGTCTCGTCCGCGGGCGAGGCATGCCCGCTCACCGTCGAAGCGCATCTCGTCGATTCGCATACCGATGGCACGTACGCCGTCATGCGCCTCTCGGGGCGCTGCGCGGAGCCCGGACCGACGCTCGCGATCGACTACTCGCTGTTCCGCGGCGTCGACGCGCAGCATCGCGGCCTGCTGAACTACGTCGAGCACGGCACGAGCCGGAGCTACGTCCTCGGCGCCGACACGTCGCGCCAGATCGTCGGGGGAGATTCGGGCGGCGTGCTGCGTCAGCTCGCGACCTACGTGCACGAGGGCGTCTGGCACATCTGGCTCGGCTTCGACCACATCCTGTTCCTGCTCTCGCTGCTGCTGCCTGCCGTGCTGGTGCGCAGAAACGACACGTGGATGCCGGCGTCTTCGTTCCGCGCATCCTTTCTCGACGTCGCCAGGGTGGTCACCGCCTTCACCGTGGCGCATTCCATCACCCTGTCGCTGGCGGCGCTCGGTGTGGTTGCGCTGCCGTCGCGCTGGGTGGAATCGGCGATCGCGCTCTCGGTCGTGCTGGCGGCGCTCAACAACGTGTTCCCCGTCGTGAGCGGCGGTCGCTGGATGGCGGCATTCGGCTTCGGACTGCTCCACGGCTTCGGCTTCGCTGGCGCGCTGCAGGACCTCGGTCTGCCGACGCGGGGTCTCGCGCTCTCGCTCGCCGGCTTCAACGTCGGTGTCGAGCTCGGGCAGCTCGCGATCGTGGCGGTGTTCCTGCCGATCGCGTTCGGCTTGCGCGACACGGTCGCCTACCGCCGCGTCATGCTGCGATTCGGATCGGCGGCCATCGCGGCGATCGCGTCGGTGTGGCTGGTCGAGCGTGTGTTCGACGTGCCGGTGTTCGCCGCTCTGGCGTTCGCGCGCTGAAGCGCTCGCCATCATGGCCGAAAGCCGGTAGATTGCCGCTCGCGGGGGCGCGGGCAGACTCCCCGCCCCAAGACGTGCAAGCGTCCAAGCTCTGCTCCTGATGCCGGAGACATCTCCGGCCGGGAGATCGCATGGACTCCACCGTTCGCATCGTGCTGGCCGCGCGTGGCGTGCGCGCGTTCGGGGACGGCTTCGTCAGCCTGACGCTGCCGTTGTACCTCCTGACGCTCGGTTACTCGGCCCTGCAGGTCGGGCTCGTATCAACGGCCACGCTGCTCGGCTCGGCGCTCTTGTCGACGATCGCCGGGCTCTGCGCCGCCCGCATCGGCTATCGTCGCGCGTTGCGCGCGGCGGCCGTGCTGATGGCGGCCACGGGGCTCGCCTTCTCCGCCGTGCACGACCTGTGGCCCGTGCTGGTCGTGGCGTTCGTGGGAACGCTCAATCCGTCGAGCGGCGACGTGAGCGTCTTCCTGCCGCTCGAGCACGCCGTGCTTTCCGCAGCCGTGACGGCGGAGCGCCGCACCGCGGCGTTCGCACGTTACAGCCTCGCCGGCGCCGTGTGCGGCGCGTTCGGCGCGCTCGTCGCGAGCACACCCGAGATCGCGAGCGACGCGCTCGGCCTGCCGACGCGCGCGATGTTCCAGGCGCTCTTCGTGCTCTACGGCGTGCTCGGCATCGTGAGCTGGCTGCTGTATCGCCGGCTTCCCACGGAGCACGGCGCGCAGGAGCGCATCCAGGCCGCGCCGCTGCGCGATTCGCGGCGCATCGTCGTGGTGCTCGCCGCGCTCTTCAGCGTCGATGCGTTCGCCGGTGGACTGGTCGTGCAGTCGATGCTGACGCTGTGGCTCGTGCAGCGCTTCGGCCTCGAGCCGGCGCAGCTCGGCGCGCTGTTCTTCGCCACGAGCCTGCTCGCCGGCGCTTCCTATCTCGCCGCGGCGCCCATGGCGCGTCGCGTGGGGCTCGTCAACACGATGGTGTTCACGCACATTCCTTCCAGCATGGCGCTCATCGCCGTCGCGTTCGCTTCCGACGTGCGTGCGGCCGTCGTGCTGCTGCTCGTGCGCAGCGCGCTGTCGCAGATGGATGTGCCGACCCGGAGCTCGTACGTGATGGCGGTCGTGACGCCCGCCGAGCGACCCGCTGCGGCGAGCCTCACAGCCGTGCCGCGCAGCCTGGCGGCCGCGGCGAGCCCGTTGCTGTCCGGCTATCTTCTGCTGCTCTCGGCGTTCGGCTGGCCGCTGGTGATCGCCGGCGCGATCAAGATCGCCTACGACCTCACGCTGCTCGCGCTCTTTCGAAACGTGCGTCCGCCGGAGGAGGCGCGCTCGAGTGGCGCGGCTGCGCGATGAGCCGGTCGCCGTGCGCGTTGCAGGCCGCGTCAGTGCCCCATGTGCATCACGGGCATCGTGTGCTGCATGCCGCCGTGCGCGGCCGGCATCGTGACGCCGAGCGCGCCCACGATGCCCAGCACGCAAAGTCCGGCCGCGATCTCGAGGAGCGTGTTGGTTCGCAGCGCGCGCAGTGCACCGGGTTGCGGGCCGAGCAGCCGCGGCGTCCATAGATATCGATTGCACGCAGCGAGCGCGATCATGGCGGCGACGAACGCGAGCTTGACGAGCAGCAGGCGCCCATAGTCGCTCTGTGTGAGCCCCGCGAGCGTGCCGACGCGATACCAGCTGTTCACAAGGCCCGTCGCGACCAGCGCCGCGACGCTCCAAACGCCCCACACGGAGAAACGCCGCACGACGCGATGGAGTCGTGCCGCGGACGGCTCGTGCGCGAGCGTCCATGCGAGCCCGGGCAGCGCGCCGATCCACGCGCCGGCGGCAAGGAGGTGCAGCACGTCGGACGCGAGCTCGATCCCGCGCTGGGGACCGACGCCTGCAGCGGCATGCCCCGCCCACGCCAGCGCGGCGAGGCAAAGCGCCGCCGCGGCGAGCGCGCTGCGAGGCGCACGCAGCGCCACGGTGAACGCGACGCCCACCAGGAGCAACGCGCGCAGCGTCCACACGTGTCCGAAGGTCGTCGCGGTGACGACCAGGCGGACGGTATGCCAATCGGGCTGCGAGGGCGAGCCGCCGCTCACGGCAGCGGCGACGAGCATGAGCCAGGCGGCGCCGGAGAGCGCGACGAGCGCGACGCACGTCC
>DATJIS010000007.1:0-177798 GCA_035493035.1 Casimicrobiaceae bacterium
TTTCGCGGCGCAACGCTCGTATTGATCTCCCGAGCGCCGCGCATCTCTCACGCAGTGGGAATTTCGGGGTGTAGCTTAGCCTGGTAGAGCGCTACGTTCGGGACGTAGAGGCCGGAGGTTCGAATCCTCTCACCCCGACCACCAGCGGCCCGGCATTGACCCCCGTCAATGCCCGGCCCGCATACTCACGCTACCGTATCCTTGCAGTCCCTGTTGCGGCGCGCCCGCGCCGGTCGTTGGATTCCGCGTGGAGGCGGCGAGTGCAGTACACGCTGATGCTCTGGCATGCCGATCACCTCAACTTCGATCGGCTGCTCACGTACCTCGACGCCGAACTGCGCCGGCTGCACGACGGCAGCGAGCCGGATTATGCGTTGATGCTCGACATCATGTATTACATGACGCATTACGCCGACGTGCTGCATCATCGGAAGGAAGACATCGTGTTCGCGCGCATGAAGGCGCGCGACCCGGGGCTTGCCGCATCGATCGATGATCTCGCGCGCCAGCACGTGCGGCTGCGCGAGATGGGCGAAACGATGGTGCGGGAGCTCAACGACGTCCTGAACGGCTCGATCGAGCCGCGCGCGCAGGTCGAGCGCGCGGCGCGCACGTACGTCGATGCGATGCGCGCCCACATGCGCGCCGAGGAGAGCGCCATCCTGCCGCGCGCCGGGCGGCTGCTCAGCGATCGCGACTGGACTGAGATCGACGAAGCGATCGCGAACTTCGACGATCCGCTGTTCGGCTCGAAGGAGCACGACCGCTACACGCGCCTTCGCCAGCAGATCGACGCCGAACGGGGGCACCCTTCGTAGCGCCCGCGACGTCGCGGCCGATCGTCCGGTGAACACGTGAAGCCTCTCACTGCCGCCCCGTTCGACAAGGTCGATCCGCGGCCTCGCGCGAACCGCCCCGTGCGCCCACCATCCGCGCCGCACGGCGACCATCCGGTCGCAGTCGCCGGCGTCGCGGCGCTGGATGCCGCGACGAGCCAGCAGCGGCTGGTACGTGCTCTCCATGCGCGCCTGCGAGCGGAAAGCGACCGCGTTCGCCTTCTCGAGACACACATTTCGTACGTTCTCCTCACCGGCGAGTATGCGTACAAGATCAAGAAAGCGGTGCGGCTCGGATTCCTCGACTTCCGTACGCTCGCTTCCCGACGCAGGTTCTGCAACGAAGAGCTGCGGCTCAACCGCCGCCTGGCCCCGGCGCTCTATCTCGATGTCGTTGCGATCACCGGCACGCCGGGCGTGCCCGTGATCGGCGGCTCCGGACCAATCCTCGAATATGCGGTTCGCATGCGTCAATTCGCCGACGGCATGCTGCTCGCGGATGTCCTCGAGCGCGACGAGCTCACGCCCGCTCATATCGACGCGCTCGCGGCGAAAGTTGCCGATTTTCACGGGCGCTGCGCGGCCGCTACGATCGAAGCGCGGCACGGCGAGCCCGACACCGTCTTCGAGCCGGCGCTCGCGAACTTCGCCGAGATCGCGCCGCTCGTGACCGAGGCATCCGAACGCGCGACGCTCGAAATGCTGAGGGCCTGGATCCGCAACGAGTATTCGGCCCTCCGGCAAGCGCTGGAGCGGCGGCGTCGCGACGGCATGATCCGCGAATGCCACGGCGACCTGCATCTCGGCAACATCGCGCTGGTGGACGGCGAGCTCACGATCTTCGACTGCATCGAGTTCAACGCGTCGATGCGGTGGATCGACACGATGTCGGACGTGGCATTCACCGTCATGGACCTCGAACATCGCCGACGCGCCGACCTGGGTTTTCGGTTCCTGACCGGGTACCTGGAGCGCTCCGGCGACTACGCCGGCACGGCGGTGCTGCGCTTTTACCTCGTGTATCGGGCGATGGTGCGCGCGAAGGTTGCCCGCCTTCGCGCCTCGCAGTTGCCGGACGGTCGCGTGCGGGCGGCGCTCGGCGAAGAATGTGCGAGCTACCTGAGCTTGGCGTCGTCGTATGCGACCGAATCGCACCCCGCCGTCGTACTGATGCACGGGTTCAGCGGCTCCGGGAAGACGACGCTCTCGCAGAAGATGCTCGAGCGCACCGGCGCAGTGCGGATTCGCACCGACGTCGAACGCAAGCGGCTCGCAGGCCTTGCCGCCGACGCGCGCAGCGGCTCGACGCTCGCCGGCGGCCTGTATGCGCCGGATGCGACCCGGCGAACGTACGACCGCGTCGTCGCGTGCACGGACGCGGTCGTGCAAGGCGGCTTTGCGGCGATCGTCGACGGAGCGTTCCTGCAGCGCTGGCAGCGCGACGTGTTCCGCGAGCTGGCGAAGCAGCGCGCCGTGCCGTTCGCGATCGTCGACTGCGTCGCCTCCGCCGCTGCGCTGCGCGCCCGCGTGGCCGCGCGCGCCCAGGCCGGCAGCGACGCATCCGAAGCCGATGTTGCCGTGCTCGAATATCAGTTGCGCACGGCCGAGCCGCTGTCACGCGACGAGCTGCGCTTCACCACTTCATGGGACGCCGAAGCGCGCGTCCACCGCGCATCGGCAGTCGATTGGGAGACGATCATGAACCGCACATCGCGACACCCGTCCCGAACGAACGCGACGCCGCACGCGCACGCGCGGCCGCATCCAAAGACAGTGCCGGTTCTCGACGAGGATCTCGCAGCCGCGTCCGCCCCGGACCAACCCTTCGCTGAAGGAGCGAGCGACGCGCTGAGCGCCGATCTGCGCCATCGGATGATCAGCGAAACCGCCTTTCATCACCTCGCCGAGCGCGGCTACGAGGACGGCAGCGAAGTCGAGGACTGGACGCAAGCCGAGGCCGAGGTCGACCACACGCTGCTCAACCCGACACAGGAACGACCGCGCTGACGCCGCAACCGCAAAACGGCACCGGGTCCTCCGGCGTTGACCGACGTCAATACGTACTTTCACGACGGCTTCACGATGGCTCGAATCGGAAAGGACAATCCATGGAGACGGGTATCGGCAGGTTCTGCGTTCACAACGTCTTTACGGTGACGCGCAGCACGACAACGGGTGAGGCCGCGGCGCTCATGCGCAAACACCACGTCGGCGCGCTCGTCGTCGTCGAGGAAACCCGGGACGGCACGGTGCCGGTCGGCCTCGTCACCGATCGGGACATCGTCGTCGAGGTCGTTGCCCCCGGGCTGTCGGCGCAAGCGGTGAAAGTCGGCGAAATCGTGCAGCGTCCGGTCGTCACGATCCCGGAAGACGCCGGCTATGCCGAAACCGTGCGCCACATGTCGGTCAACGGCGTTCGCCGCATGCCCGTCGTCGATGCGCGCGGAGCGCTGGTCGGCCTGATCACGATCGACGACATCCTGCATCAGCTGGCCGCGCCATTGCTGGCGCTGGCCGAGCTCGCCGGGACGGAACGGCACTACGAAATCGGGACGCGTCCGTGACACCCGCCAAACCCAGCGGGCAGCGCGCACCATGCTGAGAGAACGTCGGGCGGCCGGCGCGGGCGCGACGCGGCCCGCGGTCGCCGCTGTACGCGGGCGCCGGCACGTCACGCAGGCGCGCGAAGCCGTGCCGCCGCGCGCAGTAACCCCGCCTGCACCCGCTTCCCCCGTCGACGCGGACGCCCGGGACGAATCCTTCCTGCGCGATTCCTACGCCGCCACCGCGCTCGCCGACATCGTCGACCGGTCGATGCACGCGGCGACGGCGCGGTTCACGGCGGGCCTCTCGCCGATCGCGTTCGCCGATGCGTATCTCGACTGGGCCTCGCATCTCGCCTTTCTGCCCGGCAAGCGCTACCAGCTCGCCGAGAAAGCGATGAAGAAGCTGTCGCGTTTCGCGAACCACGCCGCCGCGCAACGGTTCGGCGGCGCCGGCGAGCCCTGCATCGTGCCGCTGCCGCAGGATCACCGCTTCGACGAACCGGCATGGCGCGAGCCGCCATTCGACCTGATCTACCAATCGTTCCTGCTGACGCAGCAGTGGTGGCACAACGCGGTCACCGGCGTGCGCGGCGTCACGCGACAGCACGAGAACATGGTCGCATTCGCGACGCGCCAGCTGCTCGACGTGTTCTCGCCATCGAATTTCCTCGCGACGAACCCGGTTGCGCTCGAGCGGACGCGCCGCGAGCTCGGCATGAACCTCGTGCGCGGCATGCACAACTTCATCGAGGACTTCGAGCGCGCGGCGAGCGGCCGCAAGCCGGTCGGCGGCGACGCGTTCGAGCCCGGGCGCAATGTCGCCGTCACGCCCGGCAAGGTCGTCTATCGCAACCGCCTGATCGAGCTGCTCCAGTACGAGCCCACCACGCCGAGCGTGCGGCCACAGCCGCTGCTGTTCGTGCCTGCGTGGATCATGAAGTACTACATTCTCGACCTGTCGCCGCACAATTCGCTGTTGAAGCACCTCGTCGACCGCGGATTCACCGTGTTCATGATCTCGTGGAGGAATCCGGGTCCCGAGGATCGCGACATCTCGTTCGAGCAATACCGCACGCTCGGCGTGATGGCCGCTCTCGACGCCGTGTCGCGCATCGTGCCGAGCTCCAAGGTGCACGCCATCGGTTATTGCCTCGGCGGCACGCTGCTCGCGATCGCCGCCGCGGCCATGGCGCGCGACCGCGACGATCGCTTCGCGACGCTCACGTTCCTCGCGGCGCAAATGGATTTCACCGAGGCCGGCGAGCTGACGCTCTTCATCAACGAGAGCCAGCTGACGTTCCTCGAGGACACGATGTGGGAGCAGGGGTTTCTCGACTCGCGCCAGATGGCGGGCGCCTTCCAGCTGCTGCGCTCGAACGACCTCGTGTGGTCGCGGCACGTGCGCGACTACTTGCTGGGCGAGCGTCCGGCGATGACCGATCTCATGGCCTGGAACGCCGATGCGACGCGCATGCCGTTCCGCATGCACTCCGAGTACCTGCGGCAGCTCTTCCTCGACAACGACCTCGCCGAAGGTCGTTACCTGGCCGATGGACGGCCGGTCGCGCTCTCGGACATTCGCGTCCCCGTGCTCGCGGTCGGCACCGAGACCGATCACGTCGCGCCATGGCGGTCGGCCTACAAGCTGCACCTGCTGATGGATACCGAAGTGACGTTCATACTGACCAATGGCGGGCACAACGCCGGCGTGGTCGCCGAGCCGGGGCATCCGGGCCGCCGCTATCGCGTCGCGACGCGCGCGGCCGAGGGGTTGTACATCGACCCGGACGTCTGGGCCGCAAACGCGACGCCCAAGGATGGCTCCTGGTGGCCCGAGTGGGTGCAGTGGCTGTCGTTCCATTCAGGCGAAGCCACGACACCGCCCACGATGGGGAGTGCAGATCCGCGCTATGCCACGATCTGCGATGCGCCGGGCACCTACGTCGCGATGCGTTGATTGACAGCACCTGCCGCGGCGCATTGGCGAGGCGCCGCCTGTGACACTGTGCGTGAAGAGGCCTAGATCGCTCCTTCGGCGCGCAGACGGCCGATGGCGGCGGGATCGTAGCCGAGCTCGCCGAGGATCGCCTCGGTGTGCTGCCCGAGCGCGGGCACCGGATCCATGCGCGGCGCGTACGCGTTCGGCAGCCCCGGCGGGTACAGCGCGGGCACCGCGCCCGCGGGCGTGTCGACGTCGGTCCAGCGCCCGCGCGCCGCAAGCTGCGGGTGGCGCCACACGTCGTGCATGTCGTTCATCCGCGCGTTGGCGATCTGCGCGGCGTCGAGCCGCGCGACGACCTGCTCGGCGGTGAGCTGGGCGAATTCGGCGACGATCATCGCGCGCAGCTCCGCGCGTGCCTCGGTGCGCCGGGAGTTCGACGCATAGCGCGGGTCGGCGGCGAGCGCGGGATTGCGCAGCACGTCGGAGCAGAACGCGGACCACTCGCGCTCGTTCTGCAGGCCGAGCATCACCGTCTTGCCGTCGCCGGTGGGAAACGGGCCGTACGGATAGATCGTTGCGTGCGCTGCGCCGAGCCGCGGCGGCGGCGTCGCGCCGTCGAACGCGTAATACAGCGGATAGCTCATCCACTCGACGGTGCTTTCGAGCATCGACACGTCGATACGGCAACCGACGCCGGTCTTGCCGCGCTCGATCAGTGCGGCGAGGATGTTCGTGTACGCGTACATCGCGGCCGCGATGTCGGCGATCGAGCAGCCGGCCTTCGTCGGCTCCTCCTGCGTGCCGGTGACCGACAGGAAGCCGGCTTCGCTCTGGATCAGCAGGTCGTAAGCCTTCTTGTCGCGATACGGACCGTCGCTGCCGTAGCCCGAGATGTCGCAGACGATCAGCGACGGCTTGTCGCGCGCGAGTGCCTCGTGCACGAGGCCGAGGCGCGCCGCGGCGCCCGGCGCGAGGTTCTGCACGACGACGTCCGCGTGCTCGAGGATGAGCCGGCGCAGGATCGACTGCGCCTGCGGATGCTTGACATCGAGCGTGAGGCTTTCCTTCGAGCGATTGGTCCACACGAAATGCGACGCGAGGCCACGGACGCGCGCGTCGTAAGCGCGGGCGAAATCGCCGACTTGCGGCCGCTCGATCTTGATGACGCGCGCGCCGAGATCGGCGAGCTGGCGCGTGCAGAATGGCGCCGCGATCGCGTGCTCGAGAGCGACCACGGTGATGCCATCGAGCGGCCGCATCGTCAGAACGATCGGGGCAGCCCGAGCACGTGCTCGGCCACGTAGGCGAATACCATGTTCGTCGAGATCGGCGCAACCTGATACAGGCGCGTTTCGCGGAACTTGCGCTCGATGTCGTACTCGGTGGCGAAGCCGAATCCGCCGTGCGTCTGCAGGCACGTGTTGGCCGCTTCCCACGACGCCTTCGCCGCGAGGTACTTGGCCATGTTGGCCTCGGCACCGCACGGCTCGCCCGCATCGAAGAGGTCGCACGCGCGGTAGCGCATCAGATTCGCCGCTTCGATCTCGATGTAAGCGTCGGCGATCGGAAACTGCACGCCCTGGTTGCGGCCGATGGGCCGGTCGAACACGAGGCGCTCGTTCGCGTATTTGACCGCCCGCTCGGTGAACCAGTATCCATCGCCGACGCATTCGGCCGCGATCAGCGTGCGTTCGGCGTTGAGTCCGTCGAGAAGGTAGCGAAAGCCCCGTCCCTCCTCGCCGATCAGATTCTCCGCTGGAATTTCGAGGTTGGCGAAAAACAGCTCGTTCGTTTCGTGATTGACGAGGTTTGCGATCGGACGCACGACGAGGCCATGGCCGATCGCCTCGCGCAAATCGACGATGAAGATCGACATGCCTTGCGAGCGCTTGCGCACCTCGATGAGCGGCGTCGTGCGCGCGAGCAGGATCATGAGGTCGGAGTGGCGCACGCGCGATATCCACACCTTCTGCCCGTTGACGACGTAACGATCTCCCCGCTTCACCGCGGTGGTCGCGATGCGCGTCGTGTCGCTGCCGGCCGTCGGCTCCGTCACCGCCATCGACTGGATGCGCAACTCGCCCTTCGCGATGGCGGGCAGGTAGGCGCGCTTCTGCGCTTCGCTGCCGTGACGCAGCAGCGTGCCCATGTTGTACATCTGCCCATGGACGGCGCCGGCGTTGCCGCCGCAGCGATTGATCTCCTCTAGGATCACCGAAGCCTCGGCGAGCCCGAGCCCCGCGCCGCCGTACGCCTCGGGGATCATCGCGGCGAGCCAGCCGGCTTCGATCAGCGCGTCGACGAAAGCCTCCGGATATCCGCGCTCGGCGTCGACGGTGCGAAAGTACGCATCCGGAAACTGCGCGCACAGCGCGCGCACCGCGTCGCGAATCTCGGGGTGGCGATCGACCGCGCGCATCAGGCGAGCGTCGCGGTTGCGTCCATGGCCAGGCCGCCGGCCGCGCTCGCCGCCCACAGCCTGACGCTTCTCTCGTCGATCGCGCGACCGTGCACCGAGAACGATGCGATGTCGTAGAGCGCGCTCGCCGCGCGGAACACGAACGCGGCAAGGCGCGCGTCGGGGCGGTGGCGACGCAGCAGGTCGACGAGCAGCGTCGCGATCAGCGGCCCGTGGACGACGAGCCCGGGGTAGCCTTCGGTCTCGGTCACGTACGTGCGGTCGTAGTGGATGCGATGGCCGTTGAACGTCAGCGCCGAGTAGCGAAACAGCAGGACGGGATCGGGACGGATCTCGCGCGACCAGGTCGCACCGGTCGGAGCGCGTGGCGCATCGCTCGCGCGCTCGCCCGGTTGCGGGGCTCCGCGGTAGACGATGTCGTGCTCCTCGACGATCGCTACGCCTCGTGCATTGGCCACTTGATGGCGCACGACGACGAACACCAGCGCACCGGAACGACCCTCCTTGGCGCGAATGTCGACGATGCGCGATTCGCGCGTGATCGCCTCGCCGACGCGCAGCGGCGCGGCGAACGTGAAGCGGCTGCCCGCCCACATGCGGCGCGGCAACGGTATCGGCGGCAGGAAACCGCCGCGCCGCGCGTGCCCGTCGGGGCCGACGTCCGATTGCCGGTACAGCGGAAGGAAATACAGCCAATGCCAGAGCGGCGGCAGCGGATCGCCGTCAGCAGGCGGCACATCGTCGCGGTCGAGCGTGGCGGCGAGCGCGGCGATCGGAGTCGCCGTCACGCGGTCGGTGCGCGTCTCGCTGCGACCGATCCAATCGTTCCAATTCGCTTCCACCGCTCTCCGCTTCGACGACGTGCAGCGCGCGCCATTGTTGCATAGAATAGGCGCACAACGTACCGGCCGATCGATGCGCGGCGTCGCGAGCGCAGGCCGATCGGCCGTCCCAACTCCCCGGAGGATTCGATGTCGTCACGTCTTCTGCTGCTCGCGCTCGCCGCGCTCGTTGCGCCGGCGCTCGCGCAAAGCGTTCCTGCCGGCTACCCGGCCGACTACGCGCAAACGATCGCTGCCGCCAGGAAGGAAGGCAAGGTCGTGATTTACAGCGCGCTCGACACCAAGGCGGCGCAGCCGCTGATCAAGGACTTCAACGCGCTCTATCCCGACATCAAGGTCGAGTACAACGACATGAACTCGACGGAGATGTACAACCGCTTCATCGCGGAATCGGCAGCGGGACAGGGCGGCGCCGACGTGATGTGGAGCTCGGCGATGGACCTGCAGGTGAAGCTCGTCGACGACGGGCAGGCGCTGCCTTACAAGTCCCCCGAGACGGCGAAGCTCCCGGCATGGGCCGTGTACAAGGACCAGGCGTACGGCACGACGTACGAGCCGGCGGTCTTCATCTACAACAAGCGCCTCGTCACCGGCAACGACATCCCGCAGGACCATGCCGCGTTGGCGAAGCTTCTGAACGGCGAGACGGCGAAGTTCAAGGGCAAGGTCACCACCTACGACATCGAGAAGAGCGGCGTCGGCTTCATGTTCGTCGTGCAGGACACCAAGTACTTCCCCGGCATGAAGGAGCTCGAGCACGGGTTCGGCGCGACGAGCTACAGGGTGTACGCGAGCACGAGCAACATGCTGGAGAAGGTCTCCTCGGGCGAGCACCTGCTCGGCTACAACGTGCTGGGCTCGTATGCGCTGGTCCGCGCGAAGAAGGACCCGTCGCTGGGCGTGGTCCTTCCGAAGGACTACACGCTCGTGCTCTCGCGCGTGCTGTTCATCGGCAAGCAGGCGAAGAACCCGAACGCGGCGAAGGTCTTCACCGACTACGTGCTGTCGCAGCGCGGGCAGAAGCTGATCGGCAGCGACGTCGAGCTCTTTTCGATCCGCAACGACGTCGATGCCGAATACACGGCCGCCAAGCTCAGCAAGGACCTCGGCGACCACGTGAAGCCGATCCCCGTAAGCGCCGAGATCACCCAGTGGCTCGACCAGAAGAAGCGGCTCGACTTCCTGAGCAGCTGGAAGCAGGCAGTGGCGGGCAAGTGAGCGACGGCGCTTTGCGCGCATGACGCCCGAAGGCGCGTTGCGAGGCGAGGCGAAGTCCGCGCCCGCGGCGCGCCCGGCGTTGATCGCCGGCCTGCCGCGCGCCATCACGATCCTCGTCACCGCGACGGCGGTTCTCGCGCCGCTCGCCCTCATCCTCTACCAGAGCTTCCTTTCGGCGCCGTTCTTCGACGCCCGCAAGACCGTCGGGGTGGACGCGTATGCGTTCATCTTCAGCGATCCGGATTTCTGGCAGGCGTTCGGGAACTCGCTGATGCTCGCGACGGGCATGACGCTGATCGCGGTGCCACTCGGCGGCGTGCTGGCGTTCGTGATGGAGCGGACCGACCTGCCCGGCAAGCGGTGGGTCGAGCCACTGATCCTCGTTCCGAGCTTCGTCTCGCCGATGGTGCTGTCCTTCGGCTACGTCGTCGCGGCCGGTCCGGTCGGCTTCTTCACCGTGTGGTTCTCGGACATCTTCGGCGGCGCGCCGTGGGGCATCTATTCGCTGCCTGCGATGGCGGTGATCGCAGGGCTCACCCACGTGCCGAACGTGTACGTCTACGCGTCGTCCGCGTTGAAGAGCCTGGGCTCCGACGTCGAGGAGGCGGCGCGCGTGACGGGCGCATCGCCGTTCCGGGTCGCGACCAGCGTCAGCCTGCCGCTCATCCTGCCGTCGCTCCTCTTCGCGGCCGTGCTCGTGTTCTTCCTCGGCTTCGAGCTCTTCGGCCTGCCGCTGGTGCTCGGCGATCCCGAGGGACATCTCGTGCTGTCGACGTACCTGTACAAGCTCACGAACAAGCTCGGCACGCCGTCCTACCACCTGATGGCCGCCGTCGCGATCTGCATCGTCGCCGTGACGTTCCCGCTCGTTCTCCTTCAGCGCCGGCTGCTGCAGGGGTCGCGCAAGTACGCGACGATCAAGGGCAAGGCGGGACGCATGCGCGAGCTGCCGCTCGGCGCGTGGAAGTGGCTCGCCGCCGCGTTGCTCTATCTTTACCTCTTCGTGACCGTGATCGTGCCGCTCACCGGCATCACGCTGCGCGCGTTCGTCACCAACTGGGGCATCGGCGTGAGCCTCGTCGACGCGTTCACGCTCGACAATTTCCGCTCGGTCTTCGAGGAGTCGACGTCCACGCGCGCGATCTGGAACACCATCCTGCTCGGCACCGTCGGCGGCGCGGTGACGGTCGCGTGCTACGCGGCGATCGGCTTCGCCACGCACCGCCGCAACGATGCCTGGTCGCGCTTCATCGACTATCTGGTGCTCGTGCCGCGCGCGATCCCCGGCCTGCTCGCGGGCCTCGCGTTCCTGTGGGTCTTCCTGTTCTTCCCCCCGCTCACGCCGCTTCGCACGACGATCTTCAGCATGTGGATCGCCTACACCGTGGTATGGCTGGCGTACGGGATGCGCCTCATCTCCTCGTCGCTGATGCAGGTCAGCACCGAGCTCGAGGAGGCCGCGCGGACCGTAGGCGCGAGCCGCGGCCGAATCTCGCGCGAGATCACGCTGCCGCTCATCCGCCACGGTCTGCTCGGCTCGTGGCTCCTCGTGTTCATGATCTTCGAGCGCGAGTACTCGACCGGCGTCTATCTGCTCGCGCCCGGCACCGAAGTGATCGGTGCCGAGCTGGTGTCGCTGTGGCAGGGCGGCGGCCTCGATGTCGTCGCAGCGCTGTCGCTCATCAACATCGTGCTTGTCGGCATCGGGCTGGCGCTCGCGCTGCGCTTCGGCGTGCGCCTGCGCGATTGAGGACGTGACCATGGCAGAGCTGACCGTCGAGAACCTGCACCTCAGGTACGGCGACAACCCGATTCTCAAGGGCGTGTCGCTCGTCCTCGACCGCGGCCAGGTCGTGTCGTTGCTAGGGCCTTCGGGGAGCGGCAAGACGACCTTGCTGCGCGCGGTGGCCGGGCTCGAGGCTCCCCACCAGGGCACGATTCGCATCGGCGACAAGATCGTGTTCGACAGCGCGGCAGGCACCGACATCCCGGCCGAAGGCCGCAACCTCGGGCTGGTGTTCCAGTCGTACGCGCTGTGGCCGCACAAGACCGTGCTGCAGAACGTGGGCTACGCGCTGCGCCTGCGCCGCGTGCCGGGCGCCGAGATCGCCACGCGCGTCAAGAAGGCACTCGAGCAGCTCTCGCTCGCGCACCTCGCCGAGCGATATCCGCATCAACTGTCCGGTGGACAGCAGCAGCGTGTCGCGCTTGCGCGCGCGCTCGTGTACAACCCGCCCGTGATCCTGCTCGACGAGCCGCTCTCGAACCTGGACGCGAAGCTGCGCGAAGAGGCGCGCGCGTGGCTGCGCGAGCTGATCGTCACGATGCAGCTATCGGCGCTGTGCGTCACGCACGACCAAGCCGAGGCGCTGGCCATGTCCGATCGCATCCTGCTGCTGAACGAAGGCCGCATCGAGCAGGAAGGCACGCCGCAGCAGATGTACAGCAATCCGTCGACCCTCTTCACCGCGGATTTCATGGGCAGCAACAATCGCCTGACCGGCCGCATCGCCGAGCTGCGCAACGGCGTCGCGCTGCTCGAAGGGGAAGGCTGGCGGCTGTGGGGCGACGCGCGGCCCGGCGTGGCGGCCGGACGCGAAGGCGTCGGCATGATCCGCCTCGAGCGCGTGCGCGTCGCGGACGGGCCCGGCGACAACCGTGTGCAGGCCGAGCTCACCACCTCGATGTACCTCGGCGACAAGTGGGAGCACCTGTTCCATCTCGGCGCCGCGCGCATTCGCGCCTACGGCGACCGCCCGCTCGCGGAAGGCCGGCACTGGCTCGATCTGCCGCCGCGCGAGCTCTGGGTGTTCTGAAGCGAGCGCATCGAGCTCCCCGTGACGGCCGACAGCAACACCGGCGCGGTCACCCTGCTGTTCACGGACATCGAAGGCAGCACGCGCCTATGGGAGCGGGAGCCGACGCGCATGCGCGACGCGCTTGCCCGCCATGACGCGCTCGCGCGGGCGGCAGTCGAGGCGCACGCAGGCTTTGTCGTGAAGACGACGGGCGACGGCATCCACGCGGTCTTCGACGACGCCGGCGACGCCGTGGCGGCGGCGGTCGCGCTGCAGGCCGCGCTCGAGGACGCCGCGGCCGACGGCATCGTGCTGCGCGTGCGTTGCGGCCTCCATGCCGGCGAGGTGGAGCGGCGCGACGCCGACACGTTCGGCAGCGTCGTGAACCGCGCCGCGCGCATCATGAGCGCGGCGCATGGCGGCCAGGTACTGCTGTCGCAAGCGGTCGCGGACGCTGCGGCCGCGCGCGTCCCGGGCGAGGTGACGTTTCGCGATCTCGGCCTCGTACGACTGCGCGACCTCGCGAGTCCCGAACGCGTCTACCAGGTGCTGCATCCGCGGTTGCGTGGCGACTTCCCCGCGTTGCGCTCGCTCGAGGCGACGCCGAACAACCTGCCCCAGCAGGTGACGTCGTTCGTGGGACGGGAGCGTGCGCTCGCGCAGGCCAAGAGCGCGCTTGCGGCCACGCGCCTCCTCACCCTGACCGGCGTGGGCGGACTCGGCAAGTCGCGGCTTTGCTTGCAATTGGCCGCCGACTCCCTCGATGATCATCCCGACGGCGTGTGGCTGGTCGAGCTCGCGCCGCTTGCCGATGGCGAGCTCGTGCCGCAGGCCGTCGCAGCGGTGCTCGGCGTCAAGGAGGACGGCGATCGTGGCGCGCTCGACGCGCTACTCGCGCACGCGCGGGACCGACGGCTGCTGATCGTGCTCGACAATTGCGAGCATGTGATCGATGCTTGCGCCCGCTTTGCCGAGCGCCTGCTCACCGCGACGGCGGGCGTCAAGATGCTCGCGTCGAGCCGCGAGCCGCTGCGCATCGCCGGTGAAGCCGTTTACGCGCTTCCTGCGCTGACCGTGCCCGCGACCACGGCGCGGCTCGACGACGTGCTCGAAGCGGAGGCCGCGCGCCTCTTCGTCGATCGCGCGCGCAGTGTGCACGCCTCGTTCGCGCTCGGCGCACAGGACGCGGCGCCGCTGGCCGACATCTGCCGCCGGCTCGACGGCATTCCCCTCGCGATCGAGCTGGCGGCCGCGCGCGCGGGCTCGCTTTCGCTCCAGCGCATCGCCGAGCGGCTCGAAGACCGCTTCGCGCTCCTCGCCCGGGGGGCGCGCACCGCGATGCCGCGCCAGCAGACGCTGCGCGCGATGATCGACTGGAGCTACGACCTGCTCGAGCCGGCGGAGCAGCAGTTGTTCCTGCGTTTGTCGGTGTTCGCCGGCGGTTTCACGCTCGAAGCGGTCGAGACCGCCAGCGTCGACGACACCGTGCGTCACGCGGACGCGGTCGGCCTGCTGGCGGCGCTCGTCGACAAGTCACTCGTCGAGGTCGACGCCGGCGGCGCCCGGTATCGCCTGCTCGAAACGGTGCGCGCGTACGCACACGAGCGGCTTGGCGCAAGCGGTGCCGAGGGGCGGTGGCGCGCAGCACACTTCGCGTGGTGCCTCGCGCTGTGCGAGGCCGCCGAGCCGCATCTCACCGGCGCATCCCAGAAGGCATGGCTCGACCGGCTGGCGGCCGAGCACGACAACCTGCGCGCGGCGCTGACCTGGTCGGCTTCGGGCCACGGCGATGCAGCCGGCGCACTGCGGCTCGCCGGCGCGCTGTGGCTGTTCTGGTACGTCCGCGGCCACGTCACCGAAGGACGGCGCTGGCTCGATGCCTCGATGGCCGCGTCGTCGGACGTCGATGCACCGCAGGCGCGCGCCAAGGCGCTGCGTGGCGCGGGCGTGCTGGCCTATCACCAGGGCGACTATGCGGCGTCGCGCGCCTTTCACGAGGCGTGCCTCGCGATCCTTCGCGCGCAGGACGACCAGCGCGGCGTCGCGGGGGCGTTGAGCAGCCTCGGCATCCTTGCGTACGACCTCGGCGAGTATGCGAACGCGCGTGCACGGCTCGAGCAGGCCCTTGCGATCCAGCGCCTGCTCGACGACCCGCGCGGAGTCGCCATGTCGCTCAACAATCTCGGTGCGCTGCTGTGCGACCAGGGCGAGCACGCAGCCGCGCGGCCGCTGCACGAGGAAAGCCTCGCCATCAAGCGGACGCTCGGCGACCGCCGCGGCATCGCGATGTCGCTCAACAACCTGGGTGATGTCGCGTCGCACGCGGGCGATTGGGCGCGCGCCACGGCATTGCACGACGAGAGCCTTGCCATCCGCCGCGAGCTCGGCGATCAGTGGGGTACGGCGATGTCGCTCCACAACCTCGGCGACATCGCGCTGCATCGCGGCGATCCTACCGCCGCGCGCGGCCTGCACGCGGAGTGCCTCGCGATCCGCCGCACGCTCGGTGACCGGCGCGGCATCGCGGACTCGCTCGAAGCGCTCGCCTACATCGACCTGCAGTCGCAGAACGTCGCGCGCGCGGCGCGCACCCTGGCCGCCGCCGAGCGACTGCGCGAGGACATCCGCGCGCCGCTGCAGACCAGCGAGCACGCACGACACGAGCGGCACGTGGCATTCGTGCGCGACACCCTGGGCGAGTCGAACTTTGCGCGAGCATGGGCCGAGGGCCGGACGCTCGCGCTCGAGGCAGCAATCGAAGCCGTGCTCTAGGGGGCGGCCTGGCTGTCGCAGCTCACCCGCGTGTTCCAGTCGGCGAAGCTGCCGTTCGGATTGTCTTCCCAGGCCCACACGTGCAGCTCGTAGAACGCCGGCAGTCCGTATCGATTCGGCTCGCCGACGTAGTTCGTCAGGTGACCGTCGACCTGCGGCACCGATCCGTCGTTGTGAAGCGACGACCAGTCGGTGGCGAGCACGATGAATTCCACCCCGACCAGGCGCATCGCGCCGTTGGGCTGCGGCTCGTAGATCAGCGCCTCGGGCTCGCTCGCGGCGAGCACGCCGTCGCGAAGCCGCGTCGGCAGGATGAAATGCACCCCCATGGCGCCCGACATCGGGCCGCTCACGCACGGCGTCGCCGGTACCCATCCGTCGCCCACAGCGACGTTCACGTCGAGGTAGCGCGACGTCGCGTCGCGCACCTTGTCGACCAGCGGCGTCACGCTGACGGTGGCCTCGGCTGAGGTGGCCCTGAGGGTCGGTCCGGTCGCATCGGCGCGCAGGGCAAGCGTCACGAAGGCGGCGCCGAGCAGAACGAGCGCGACCATGCGGCGCACACGGAAAAGCGGCTTGCGATAAAACGGTAGCACGGGCGTTCTCCCATCGGGAAAGGACGCCTCGCAGTGTGGGATCGGGACGAATCAGCGCGACTTCAACATGGCTGCGCTTTTGTTTCGTTCGTTGCGCCGCCGAAGCGCCCGTAGAGCATGGCCGGGTTGTCGACCAGCACGCGAGTCCGCGTGGCGGCGTCGGGAATCCAATCGGCGAGCAGCGACAGCAGCCCGCCGTCGTCGGGCATGGCGTCGCATAGATCGGTGTGCGGCCAATCGCTGCCCCACAGCAGGCGGCCAGGCGCCGACTCCACCAGCGCACGCGCGAGCGCGGTCATCGCGCCGAAGCCTTCGCGCCGCCAATGCGTGAGGCGATAGGGCGCGGAAAGCTTGACGTAGCAGCGTCCTCGCGCCGCGAGATCGAGCAGGCGGCGAAACCCCGGCTCGTCCACACCCTTGCCGATCGGCATGTAGCCGAAGTGATCGACCACCACGTCGACCGGCAACGCCGCGATCGCACCGAACGCGTCGAACGACGACACGTCGATCTGGAGCTGCAAATGCCACCCGCGATCGGCCAGCCGCGGCGCGAGCGCCATCGCATCGCCGAGCGAGATACCGCCGCGGTTGAGCAGGTTCGCACGAACGCCGCGCACGCCGCGACGCCCGAGATCGTCCAGCGCGTCGTCCGGCACGTCCGCGCCGACCACCGCGACACCGCGAAACCGCCCGGGGTATCGCGCGAGCGCGTCGACCATCGCGCGGTTGTCCGTGCCGTAGATGCTGGGCTGAACCAGCACGGCGTAGGACAGGCCCAGGCGATCCATTCGATCGACATAGGCCTCGATCGGCACGAGCGCCGGCGTGTACGACCGGTCGGTTGCAAGCGGAAAGCGTGCCGGGTCGCCGATGGCATGGATATGGCAATCCCATGCGCCGACGGGCACCGCGAATGCAACCGGCTGCGCGAGCTCACGCGGCGGCAGGCAAGCCCGGCTCACTTCACCATCGGCAGCTTGAGGCCGTGCGCGCGCGCCACCTCGACGGCCTTGTCGTAACCGGCGTCGGCATGACGCATGACGCCACTCGCCGGATCGTTCCACAGCACGCGCTCGATACGTCGCGCCGCGGCGTCGGTCCCGTCGCACACGATCACCACGCCGGCGTGCTGCGAATAGCCCATGCCCACGCCGCCGCCGTGATGGATCGAGACCCACGTGGCGCCACCCGCGGTGTTGAGGAGCGCGTTGAGGAGCGGCCAATCGGAAACCGCATCCGAGCCGTCCCTCATCGACTCGGTCTCGCGGTTGGGACTGGCGACCGATCCCGTGTCGAGATGATCGCGGCCGATGACGATCGGCGCCTTGACCTCGCCGCGCTTCACCATGTCGTTGAACGCGAGCCCGGCGCGGTGTCGCTCACCGAGGCCGAGCCAGCAGATGCGCGCGGGCAATCCCTGGAACGCGATGCGCTCGCCCGCCATGTCGAGCCAGCGATTGAGATGCGCGTTCTCCGGGAACAGCGCCTTCACCGCGCGATCGGTCCTGCGGATGTCCTCGGGATCGCCCGACAGCGCGACCCAGCGGAACGGACCCTTGCCTTCGCAGAACAGCGGCCGGATGTACGCCGGCACGAAGCCGGGGAACGCGAACGCGTCCGCCACGCCTTCGTCGAGCGCGACCTGGCGGATGTTGTTGCCATAGTCGAACGTCGGAACATCCTGCGCGTGGAACGCGAGCATCGCGTCGACGTGCCGACGGATCGATGCGCGCGCGGCGGCGACGAGCGCCTCGTGCTGTGAGGGATCCTGCCGCGCTGCGTGCCAGCGATCGACCGTCCAGCCCGCGGGCAGGTAGCCGTTCACCAAGTCGTGCGCGGATGTCTGGTCGGTGACCATGTGCGGCCGCACGCCGCGCCGCACGAGCTCCGGCAACACGTCCGCCGCGTTGCCGAGCAATCCCACCGAAACGGGCTTGCGCTTGGCGCACGCGTCGGTGATGAGCGCGAGCGCCTCGTCGAGCGAGTCGGCACGGCGATCGAGATATTTGGTGGCAAGCCGCATGTCGATGCGCGATGCCTGGCATTCGATCGCGAGCAGCGATGCGCCGGCCATGGTGGCGGCCAGCGGCTGCGCGCCGCCCATGCCGCCGAGGCCCGCCGTCAGAATCCATTTGTCGGCGAGATCGCCGCCGTAGTGCTGGCGCCCCGCTTCGGCGAACGTCTCGTACGTGCCCTGCACGATGCCCTGGCTGCCGATGTAGATCCACGAGCCGGCCGTCATCTGGCCGAACATCATGAGGCCCTTGCGGTCGAGATCGTTGAAGTGCTCCCACGTCGCCCATTTCGGCACGAGGTTGGAATTGGCGAGGAGCACGCGCGGCGCGTCGGCGTGTGTGCGGAATACGCCGACCGGCTTGCCCGACTGGATCAGCAGCGTCTCCTCGTCCCCGAGATCACGCAGCGCGGCCACGATCGCGTCGAACGACTCCCAGTCGCGCGCCGCGCGACCGATGCCGCCGTACACCACGAGCTCGCGCGGATTCTCGGCGACCTCGGGATCGAGGTTGTTCATGATCATGCGCAGCGGCGCCTCGGTGAGCCAGCTCTTCGCGGTGCGCTCGGTGCCGCGAGGCGCGCGCACGATGCGGTCCGATCGACGGGTGCCGGGACGGTGGACGCGTTGCAGCATGGCAGGCGGTGGATCGTGCATTAAGATGCCGTCACGTTGCCAGATTGCGCGGCCAGCGTCCAGCATGCTCACCCTCACCTACCTGAATGCGGTCGACGTCGCGCGCCTCGCGCTCACCGACGACGAAATCCTGGGCGCCGTCGAAGGCGGCCTGCGTGCGCAGGGCGAGGGCCGCACCGTGATCGAGCCGCGCATGCATCTCACGCCCGGTCGCGACGATGAGGGCCGCGCCATCGAAGGCCATTTCAACGTGCTGCGCGGCTACGTCGCCCCGCTCGGTTTCGCGGGCGTGAAGATCGTGGGCGACTACGTCGACAACTATCGGTACGACCTTCCTTCCGAGATGGGCCTGCTCAACCTGTTCGACCCGCGCACGGGACAGCCCCTCGCCGTGATCGATGCGGCCGGCCTGACCGACATGCGCACGGGTGCCGTGACGGCGATCGGCGCGAAGCACCTCGCTCGCCGCGACAGCAGGATCCTCGGGCACATCGGCGCGCGCGGGACGGCGTACTGGAACGTGCGGCTCCTCGATCGCCTCTTCCACTTCGACGAGATCCGCGTGCATTCGCGCCGGGCGGAATCGCGCGACGCCTTCGCCGCGCGTCTCTCGGACGATCTCGGCAAGCCGGTGCGCGCGACGCCGGACTGGGAATCGTGCGTGCGCGACGCGGACATCGTCGTGGAAGCCTCGCGCCTGAACGAGCCGCAGCCGCTCCTCGCGACGCGCTGGATCAAGCCGTCCGCGCTGGTCGTGCCGTACGGCACGATGAGCGCGGTCGAGCTCGACCTCACCGACATCATGAGCAAGATCGTGGTCGACGATTGGGGCCAATGCGCCACGGGACAGCTCGGCGCGCTGCGTGCGCACGTCAACGCCGGCAAGCTGACGGCGCAGACGCTGCATGGCGAGCTCGGCGAGATCGTGGCCGGCCGCAAGCGCGGACGCGAGCGCGACGACGAGACCATCCTCTTCTGGCACCGCGGCCTGTCGTTGTCGGACATCGCGCTCGGGGCCGCGATGCTCGACAAGGCGCGGCGCGTCGGCGTGGGTCAGAGCCTTCAGTACCGCTAGGTCGAATGCTCGTCGCCAACGCGCGCATGTACAGCGTCGAGCCGGCGACGGCCGAGGCGTGGCGCGTCGTGCTCACCTGGGTCGCGGACCGCGCGGCGGTGCCGATGGAGATCATCGATCACAGCGGACCCCTCGACGCGTTGTGGCGTCGCGACGACCTGGGCTGTACGTTCATGTGCGGCTATCCGCTCGCCACGTGGGATGAGGCGCAGGGTGCGAGACCGGTGCCGCTTGCAGCGCCGCTGCCGCGGTCGAGCGACGCACAGCCGCGGTACCGCACGTGCATCGTCGTGGAGGCGCGCAGCCCCTTTGGCACGCTGGACGAACTCCAAGGCCGCCGATTCGCGTACACCACGCCGCATTCGCAGAGCGGTTATCAGGCGCCGCGTCGGTTGTTCGCCGGGCGCGCGATGCGCGAGGGGCGCTGTTTCGAGCGCGTGGTCGGGCCGCTCGTCACGCCGCGCCGCGTGGTCGACGCGGTGCTCGCCGGCGACGCCGACGCCGGTCCGCTCGACAGCTATTGGCTCGATCTGCTGTCGCGACACGAGCCCGCGACCGCGCGCGGGCTCCGCGTGCTCGCAACGACACCGTGGACGCCGATGCCGCCGCTCGTGTGCAGCGCCTCGGTGGCGCCGCTCGCACGCGAGCGCATCGTCCGCGCGCTGCTGGATGCAGCCTCGGCATCCGGTCTCGTCGAAGCGCTCGATGTGCTTGCGCTGGACGGCTTCGCGCGCGCCGACGCCGACACGTATGCTGTGCTGGCCGCCGAGGCGTCCCGCGTCGACGCACTCGGCTATCCGAACCTGCAATGACGGAGTCCTCATGCTTCGAATCGCGCTCTCCCTCCTGGTCTCGCTGGCGCTGGTGCTTCCCGCGCACGCGCAAGGAACGTACCCCGATCATCCGCTGCGCATCATCGTGCCGTTCCCGCCCGGTGGGCCGGCCGACGTGCTGGCGCGCCTCGCGGGTGACCAGCTGTCGCAGTCGTTCGGCCAGGCGGTGGTGGTCGAGAACAAGCCAGGTGCCGGAGGCAACATCGGCATGGAGCTCGGCGCGAAGGCCGCAGCCGACGGCTATACGCTGATCCTCGCGCCCGTGGGCAATCTCACGGTCTCTCCGTACATCTACTCGAGGCTGCCGTACGATCCGCAGCGCGATTTCGCGCCCGTCACGGTCCTCGCGGCATTTCCGAACATCCTGGTCGTGAATGCCGCGGTCCAGGCGAAGTCGGTGCGCGATCTCATCGCACTCGCCAAGGCAAAGCCAGGCACCCTCAACTTCGCGTCTCCGGGCAACGGCAGCGGCGCGCACCTCGCCGGTGAGCTGTTGAAGCGCATGGCAGGGGTCGATCTCGTCCACGTTCCCTTCAACGGCGTGGCGCCTGCGATGAACGCGGTGCTGGCCGGCGACGTGCAAATCTTCTTCGCGCAGACGTCCGCCGCGCTGCCGCAGTTGAAGAGCGGACGCGTGGTCGCACTCGGCGTGGCGAGCCTCAAGCGCATCGACGCCGCACCCGAGCTGCCGACGCTCGCGGAGTCGGGCTTGCCCGGGTTCGATGTCACATCGTGGTATTCGCTCGTCGTGCCGGCCGGGACGCCGCCGGATCGCGTTGCGCGCATCCAGACAACGCTCGCACGGGCGTTCGCGAAGCCCGAGGTGCGTGAAAAGATTGCGGGATTGGGCGCCGAGCCCGTCGCCGACACGCCGGCCGAATTCGCGTCGCTGCTCCAGACCGAATCGGCGCGCTGGCGTCAGCTCGCGCGAGAGGCCAACATACACGCCGATTGACCGTCCCGTCGCCGGTCGCCAGAATCGGCGGCAGCAGGTCCTTCGCCGCGCTCGCCAGGGCGACCGGTCGGGTCGCAACGAGCGAGGGGCAAGCACGACAACGAATCTCCAGGGAGAAGTCATGCCAGAGCTCGTCCGCCTCCTCGCCGCGCTGGCGCTCGCCGCCACGGCATCCACCGCGCTCGCACAACCGGTCGTGCGCGTCGGCTCGAAGAACTTCACCGAGCAGTTCGTGCTCGCCGAGCTGTATGCACAGGCGCTCGAGGCCTCCGGCATCAAGGTCGAGCGCAAGCTGAACCTCGGTGGAACGCTCATCGCCCACAAGGCGCTGCAGGAAAAGCAGATCGACCTCTACCCCGAGTACACGGGGACCATCCTCCTCGCCGTGCTGAAGCAGGAGACGATGACCGACCCGAAGGCGGTGTACGACACGGTGCGAGACGCGTACGCCAAGCAGGGACTCGTCGTGCTCAACCAGGCGCCGGTGAACAATACGTACGTGATGGTCGTCCGGCCGGACACCGCGCAGAAATACAACCTCAACTCGATGTCCGACCTGGCGCGCGTGACGAAGGAGCTCAAGCTCGGCGCGGGCCCCGAGTTCCGCGACCGCAAGGACGGCATCCCGGGACTGAAGGCGAAGTACGACATGGAGTTCAAGGAGGACCTCCAGCTCGCGATCGGCTTGCGCTATCAGGCTTTGAAGAACGACCAGATCCAGGTGGTCAACGGTTACTCGACCGACGGCATGATCAGCGCGATGAAGCTCAAGCGCCTCACCGACGACAAGCGGCTCTGGCCGCCCTATTACGTCGTCCCGGTGGTACGCAAGGACGCGCTCGACGCGAATCCCAGGGTCGGCGACGTGCTGAATCGCGTCAGCGCGCTGCTCGACGATCAGTCGATGGCCGACATGAACTACAAGGTCGACGGCGAGAAGATGGAGCCGCGCGACGTCGCGCACGACTTCCTCAAGGCCAAGGGCGTCCTGCGGTAACGCCCGTGGCCGACAGGGCCGTCACCGTCGGCGCCGCACCGCTGACGATCGACGACGTCGTGCGCGTGGCGCGCGACCGCGCGTCGATGGTGGTCACGCCGGAGGCACGCGCGCGGCTGCATGCGGCGCGCGCCGTCGTCGAGCACCTGGCTGCCAGTCCCACGGCGCACTACGGCGTGAACAGCGCGCTCGGGGCGAACACCGGCCAGCCGCTGGCACCGTCTGACCGCGCGGACTACCAGACGCGCGCGGTACGAGCGCGCGCGGTGGCGGTCGGACGCTCCTACTCGGCGTGCGCGGTACGCGCGATGCTTGCGGCGCGCGTTGCGGGAATGGCCGTCGGCGGATCGGGCGTGTCGCCCGCCGTGCTCGACGCACTGATCGCGCTTCTTGACCGCGGCGTCCATCCCGTCGTGCCGCGCGTCGGCTCGATCGGCGCAGCCGACCTTCCCCAGCTCGCGCATCTCGCGTTGCCGCTGATCGGCGAAGGCGAGGCCGAGTGGGACGGGCACGTCATGCCGTCCGCGACCGCGCTCGAGCACGCCGGGTTGAAGCCCGTCGCGCTCGGCGCCAAGGACGGTCTGTCGTTGGTGAGCGCGAACGCGGCGACGATCGGTTGCGCCGCGCTCGTGCTGCACGACGCGCGCATCCTGTTCGATCGATGGCTCGCGGCGATCGCGCTCTCGTTCGAAGGGTTCCGCGCCAACGTCTCGCCGCTCGATCCGCGCGCAGTCGCCGCACGCCCGGCGCCGGGCCAGGTCGAGATCGCGGCGCGCCTGCGCGCGCTCCTCGAGGAAAGCGCCCTGCTCGCGTCGCCGCCGCGCCGCGTGCAGGATCCGCTCAGCTTCCGCGTCGTCGCGCAGGTGCACGGGGCCGGCCACTGGATGCTCGACGAGGCGCGCAAGCTCACCGAGCTGGAGCTCAACAGCGCGGCCGACAGCCCGCTCGTGATCGCCGAAGAACGGGCGATGCTGTCCAACGGCAACTTCCACACCGGCGCTCTCGCGTTGGCCGTCGATGCCCTCGCCTTGGCCGCCGCGCAGATGGCGAGCCTCGCGGCGGGTCGCATCCAGCGCTTCATGACGCCGTCGCTCACCGACCTGCCGCTGCAGCTCACGCGTCACGGCCCCGCGCACTCCGGCTTCGCCACGATCCAGAAGACGGTCACGTCGCTGCTGAACGAGACACGACGTCTCGCCAACCCCGCGTCGCTCGATTTCCTGCCCGTGTCCGAAGCGATCGAGGACCATGCGCCGATGACGCTGGGCGCGGTCGACAAGCTCGCGCAACAGCTCGCGCGGGTGCGCTATCTCGTCGCCATCGAATCCATCGTGGCTGCGCAGGCCGTCGATCTGCGCGGCGTCGCACCGGCAAGCCTCGGCCGGGGCGCGCGGGACCTCTACGAGGCCGTGCGCGCGGTCGTCGCGGTCCTCGACGAGGATCGGCCGCTCGGGCCGGACATCGAGCGCGTTGCCGCAACGCTGCGCGCCGGGTTGGCCGATCCGATGGAGCTTTGAGTGGCCTGGCTCGTTCGCAACGCGGACCAGGTCGCGATCGCATTCGTCCAGCACGTCGGCATCTCGCTGTCCGCGCTCGCGATCGCATTCGCCCTCGCGCTGCCGATCGGCGTGTGGGCCGCCCGCAATGCGCGCGTCCAAGCCGTGGCCCTCGGCGTCGCCGGCTTCCTCTACACGATTCCGACGCTCGCGTTCCTGGCGCTGCTCATCCCGGTCGTGGGCCTCGGCCCGGCCAACGCGATCATCGCGATGGTCGCGTTCTCGCTGATCGTGCTGATCCGCAACATCGCAACCGGCATACGGCAGGTGCCGCCGGACGTCGTGGACGCCGCGCGCGGCATGGGCATGAGCGCCACGCAGGTGCTGCTGCGTGTCGAGCTGCCGCTCGCCGTGCCGCTCATCATCGCGGGGCTGCGCGTCGCGGCGGTGACCGTCATCAGCGTGTCGGTCGTGGCGGCGTACGTGAACGCCGGCGGGCTCGGCACGCTGATCTTCAACGGCATCGCGACGGACCATCCGCCGAAGATCTGGTCGGGCGCGATCGCGGCATGCGCGCTGGCCATCGCAGTCGACGCGTCGCTCTCGGCGCTGGAGCGTCGCGTGCGCCGCCGGCGGATGGCCTGATATCGTGCTCGCCGAAGCGTGGCGGTATCTCGTTGCGCATCCGGCGCCGTTCGCCACGGCGCTCGCGGTGCACGTCGCGCTGTCCGCCGCGGCGCTCGCCATCGCGGCCTTCGTTGCGATTCCCGCGGCGATCGCGGCCAACCGGCGTCCCGCGCTCGCGATAGCCCTCGCCAACTCTGCGAACGTCGGACGCACCCTGCCTTCGCTCGCCGTACTGGCACTCGTGATGCCCGTGCTCGGCACGGGCTTCGTGCCGAGCCTGCTCGCGCTCACGCTGCTCGCGCTGCCGCCGATCGTGCAGAACACGCTGGCGGGGCTGCGCAGCGTCGAAGCGGATATCGTCGATGCCGCGCGCGGCATGGGCATGACCGCGCGCGAGATCCTGCGGCGCGTCGAGCTGCCGATCGCGCTGCCCGCGATCTTCGCGGGCCTCCGCACCGCCGCCGTGCAGGTCGTTTCCGGCGCCGTGCTCGCCGCGTTCATCGGCGGCGGCGGCCTCGGCGATTTCATCACGGCCGGAATCGCGATGATGGCGCTGCCCCAGCTGCTCGTCGGCGCCATTCCGGTGACGCTCCTCGCGCTCGGAGTGGACTTCGGCTTCGGCGCCTTGCAGCGACGCCTCACACCCGCGGGGCTCCGCGCGTGATCGCGCTCGACGGCGTGCGCAAGCGCTTCGCCGGCGCGACGACCGCCGCGGTCGACGGCGTCTCGCTCGACGTCGCGGCAGGCGAGATCTGCGTGCTGATCGGTCCGTCCGGGTGCGGCAAGACGACGACCATGCGCATGATCAATCGCATGATCGACCCCGATGAGGGACGCATCCTCGTCGACGGGCGCGACATCGCCCGCGTCGACCCGGTCGAGTTGCGCCGCGGCATCGGCTACGTCATCCAGCAGGTCGGGCTGTTCCCGCACCTGACCATCGCCGAGAACGTCGCCACGGTGCCGCGCCTGCTGGGATGGAGCGCGGCACGGGTGACACAGCGCGTCGACGAGCTGCTCGCGCTGGTGGACATGGATCCCGCGCTGTATCGCGCGCGGTTTCCGCGGGAGCTCTCGGGCGGCCAGAAGCAGCGGGTCGGCGTGGCGCGCGCGCTCGCGGCCGATCCTCCCCTGCTCCTCATGGACGAGCCGTTCGGCGCGCTCGATCCGCTCACCCGCGCAGCGCTCCAGGACGAATTCCTTCGGCTGCTGCGCGAGCTCTCCAAGACGATCGTGTTCGTGACGCACGACATGGACGAGGCGCTCAAGCTCGGCACGCGGATCGCGGTGTTGCGCGAAGGCCGCGTCGTCCAATACGACACGCCTGCGCAGCTGCTCGCGCACCCCGCCGATGCATTCGTCGAATCGTTCGTGGGCGAAGACCGCGCGCTGAAGCGCCTGGCGCTGATGACCGCCAGCCGCTACGCGGTGCCCATGGCGCTCGACGCCGGCGCCCATCGCCTCCAGGCGGGCGCTTCGTTGCGCGATGCCCTGGCGCTCCTCCTCCAGGATGGCGCGCGGCCGCTCGCGGTGATCGACACCCGCGATGTCGTCGTCGGTGGGCTCGACCTCCAAACCATCCGCGCGGCGCTGGCCGCCGCCCCCTCGATGTAGCCTTTTGTCCCTCTTTTCACGTGAATTGCGTATTGCGGCGTGAAGTCCGTTGACCGGGCGAGTGAACCGCGCCTAGGCTCGCGGTCGCATCCGGCTTCATCACAGAGGGGAATGCGATGAATCGAGTTGCAGCAGCGCTGTGCGGCGTCGTCGTTGCTTTCACAAAACTTGCGGCGGGAGCGGCTCCGTTCCAGAACGGCAGCTTCGAGTCGGGCGGCCCCGCGTGCTTCGTGTTCAACATTCCCTCCGGCACGAACTTCACGGCCGGCTGGACCGTCAGCGTCGGCAACATCGACTGGGTCGGTCCGCCGCCTTGCAGCGTCGTCGCATCCAACGGCACGCACAGCCTGGACCTCGTCGGCACGGGCGGGATCGGCGGCGTGCAGCAAACGTTCGATACGATCCCCGGCGTGACCTACCAGGCGTCGTTCGACCTCGCAGGCAATCCGGGCGCGCCTCCGGCGATCAAGCCGCTGACGGTGACGGTAGACGGGGTCACGCAGAGCTACACGTTCGACATCACGGGACACGACGCGAACAACATGGGCTGGACGACGCAGACGTTCACCTTCGTCGCGAACTCCACGTCGGCGACCATCAATTTCGTGAGCGACGTGACGGCGGCGGGTGGCACGCTCAACGCGGGCGCCGCGCTCGACAACGTTCGAATCGCCGGTCTCAATGCACCGACGCTCGCCGTTCCGCTGTCGTGGGCGCCCTGGGGAGCCGCCATGCTGCTTCTGCTTGCCGCCGTGGCGATCGGCCGCCGCCGTACGCGCTGACGCTTCAGAGCAACGGCGGCACGTACCCGGTCAACGCCCCGTTCTCGACCTCGCGCCGCATGTGCTCGAGATCGGGTGCGAACGCGCGATCGCGATCCCAGAACGCGACGCGGCTGCGAATCCAGGCGTGCACGCGCTCCAGCGTCGCCGAGCTCTGCAGCGGTCTGCGGAAATCGATCCCCTGCGCCGCCGCCAGCAGCTCGATCGCGACAATGGTCGCCGTGTTGCGCGCCATGTCGGCAAGCCGCAGCGCGCCGTTGGTGGCCATGCTGACGTGATCCTCCTGGTTGGCGGAGGTCGGCAGTGAATCGACCGAGCGCGGATGGGCGAGCGCCTTGTTCTCGGACGCGAGCGCTGCCGCCGTCACGTGCGCGATCATGAAACCCGAGTTGACGCCGCTGTCCGCGACGAGGAACGGCGGCAGGCCTGACAGGTGCGCATCGGTCATCAAGGCGATGCGCCGCTCCGAAAGCGCGCCCATCTCGGCAATCGCCAGCGCGAGGTGATCTGCGGCGAACGCAACCGGCTCGGCGTGGAAGTTGCCGCCTGACAGGACGTCGCCGGTGTCGGCGAATACCAGCGGATTGTCCGAAACCGCGTTCGCTTCGACGACCAGCAGGGCGGCGGCATGCCGCATGGCATCGAGGCAGGCGCCCATCACCTGAGGCTGGCAGCGCAGGCTGTACGGGTCCTGCACGCGAGGGCACTCGCGATGCGAAGCGCGAATTGCGCTGCCTTCGAGGAGAGCGCGATACGCCGCGGCGACCTCCTGCTGGCCGCGATGCCCGCGCACGGCGTGGATGCGCGCGTCGAAGGGCGTATCGCTGCCGAGGCACGCATCGACCGCCAGCGCCCCCGCGACGAGCGCGCCCGCGAACGCGCGCTCGGCGGCGAAGAGCCCGGCCAGGCCCAGTGCCGTGGAAACCTGCGTGCCGTTGAGCAGCGCCAGGCCTTCCTTCGGCGCCAGCGCCAAGGGTGCCAGCGCCGCCGCCTCGAGCGCCTCGTGTCCCGTGCGCATGACGCCCGCCACGCGCGCGCTGCCTTCGCCGATGAGCACGGCGGCGAGGTGCGCGAGCGGCGCGAGATCGCCCGAGGCACCCACCGAGCCGCGTGCCGGAATGCAGGGGATCACGTCGTGATCGAGAAGCGACACGAGCGCGTCGATCACCTCGGCGCGAACGCCGGAGTGCCCGCGCGCGAGCGACGCGATCTTGAGCGCGAGCACAAGGCGCACCACGGCGTCGTCGAGCAGCGGTCCCGTGCCGGCGCAATGCGATCGCACCAGCGACCGCTGCAGGTCACCGAGACGCGCATCGTCGATGCGCGTGCGCGCGAGCGCACCGAATCCGGTGTTGATGCCATACGTGAGGCGTCCCTGCTCGACGACGCGCTGCACGGCGGCGGCCGCCGCATCGACGACCGCGCGCGTGCCCGGATCGAGCGTCAACCGGACGCGCGAGGACCACAGGGCACGCAGCGTCGCGAGATCGAGCGCGCCGGGATTGATCGAGAGCGAGTTCATCATTCGTGACACAATCTTGTCCGACCGCGGGCGGCCGATGCAAGGCTCGATGGTATCCTTTGCGGCCACCCGGCGCGCGCCCGCACTCGAGCGTCACGCGCCGCATGCATCGACCGGAGCCTCCATGCCCGTTTCCGCTCGCGTGCCGCGCGCACGCTTCGCCTGGCTTTCCCTCGCCGTCCTGCTCGTCGCGGTCGTCGCCGGCTGCACGCTGAAGAGCGGCGGTTACAACACCGTCAGCCCGCCCAAGATCCGCTTCTTCAACGCGGGCATGGACATCGGCTCGATCGACGTCACGATCGGCACGATCGCGATCGCCGGCGGCCTCAATTTCGAGGTCTTCACGAGCTACGCGACGGCGCAGACGGGACCGCAGGACATCACGATCAGCCTGAGCGGCACCACGACGCCGTTCGTCCAGACAACACAGTCGTTCTCCAACGGCGATCGATTCTCCTACGTCCTGTACGGGCGAGCCGCGTCACCGCAGACGATCCTAGTCAGCGATGCGGAGGATCTTCCCGGCGGGGGCAAGACGAAGATCCGCCTCATCAATGCCGCCACCGAGCAGGGTCCGCTCGATTTCTACGTCACGAACCCGGGCACCGATCTCACGAACGAGGCGCCGACCATCACCGGCATCACGCTCGGCGCCGCATCGCCATTCGTCGAGATCGACGCGGGCAGCCGCGAGCTGCGCATCACGCCGACCGGCAGCAAGTCGGTGCTGTGGGACAGCGGACAGGTGAACCTCGCCGACCGCAACGCCTACAATTTCGTTGCGTATTCGCGCGGCAACCCGCGGCTGGTGAACGTCGGCTTAATGACGCTCGACACGCTCGGCTCGGGGACTTTGCAGCCCAGTACGCTCACCGACGTGCGCCTCGTGAATGCCACGCCGGCGACTCCGCTGGTCGACATGCTGGTCGACGGCAACGTGCACATCGGCAGCGTCGCCTATGGCGTCGCGTCGAACTACCAGGCGGACGTCGGCGGCTCGCACACGGTCAGCTTCCAGCCCACGGGCCAGAGCACCACGCTGCTCAGCGGCTCGCTCACCTTCCCGCCCGGCGGTGCCAGCACGATCGCGCTGGTCGGGGCCGCCGGTGCCCAGCAGTCGTTCGTGTTGCAGGACCTCAATTTCCTGCCGATCACCCCGACGAACGCGCGCATCCGCGTCGTGAACCTGCGCAGCGACGCAGGCTCGTTCGAGACGTTCGTCAACGGCACGCTGGTCGTCGGGACGCTGGGGCCGGAGCTCCCTTCGCTCTACTTCGAGCTCCCGGCCGCGACGTACACCTTCGCGTTCGTCGATCCCAGCACGTCCGCGACGGTGCTCCAGGAGTCGATCAACGTCGCCGCCGGTCACACGTACTCGGTGTTCGTGATGGGCACCAGCGACGCGTTGCGCGACGTGGTGACGCTGGATCGCTAGACGCCAGCACTGCGCGCGCCGGCCGTCATCCCGGTCAGGAACGGCTCGACAGCAGCAGGCTCGGCGGCCGCGACGACCCATGGCGCACATTGCGCCGTCAACCCCGGCCGCGGCGAAGCGTTGATGGCAAATGACGCTTCAGTTCGGCCGTGTCGTGCCGATAGCCCTCGAAGACGCCTTGCGAACGGGGGGCGTCGCCGCATCCCGACACTCATGAAACCGACCCGCATGTGCGATTGGCCGCCTCGCCTCGACGTGACGCTGCGTCCGTCGCGGCGCACGTGGCGGCGGCTGCGTTCGCGGCGCCGCAGGGCCGGTCACCTGCACCCGGTCATGCTGGCCGTGGCGCAACGGCGCTGGCCGGGCCGACCGGCGCGGCAACGCCGCTTCGAGCACCTCCAGCGCATTCTTCTCGCCTGATCTTGCGATAATCACGCTCCGTCGCGCGCGTCCCGCCGCGCGGCTACAGGGAGCGCGCAGGTGGCAAGCTACGTCGAAACGATCGTCGGACCCGGCGAGCAGGTCGTGCACGTCGGCAAGGTGAGCCTCTGGTCGATCGCCTCGTCGCTGATCGGCGGCGTGCTGCTGATCCTCATCGGCATCGGCCTCGCGCTGATGCACCCCCTGGGCGCCATCGCCTGCGTGGTCGGCGTCGCGTTCATCGCGGCGGGATTGATCCGACGCGCGTCCACCGAGCTGGCGGTGACGACGCGCCGCGTGATCGCCAAGTTCGGGTTCATTCGTCGAAGCACGATCGAAATCAACCTGTCGAAGATCGAGAGCGTTCGCGTGGAGCAGAGCGTCGCGGGTCGCATCTTCAACTACGGCTCGATCATCGTGACCGGCACGGGCTCCACGATGGATCCGATACCGTTCATTGCCGATCCGATCCGGTTTCGGCAGGCGATCCAGTCGGCCACGGATACGGTGCAGCGCACGTGACGATGCGGTCGCCCGCCCGGGCGCAGGCGAGCGCAGGCGGCGAGGCGCTGCTCGACCGCCACACGCCGATGATGCAGCAGTACCTTCGCTTCAAGTCGGAACATCCCGACAAGCTCGTGTTCTATCGCATGGGCGACTTCTACGAGATGTTCTTCGCCGACGCGGAGCGCGGCGCGCGGCTGCTCGACATCACGCTCACCGCCCGCGGCCAGTCGGCCGGCGCGCCCATCCCGATGGCGGGCGTCCCGTATCACGCGGTCGAGCAATACCTCGCGCGCCTGATGAAGGTCGGCGAGAGCGTGGTGATCGTCGAGCAGATCGGCGATCCGGCCGCGAGCAAGGGCCCGGTCGAACGCAGGGTCGCGCGCATCGTCACGCCCGGCACGGTCACCGATGCGCACCTGCTCGACGCGCGGCGCGACTGTCTCCTCGCTGCGATGCACATCGCGCGGGACCGCGCCGGTGTCGCATGGCTCAATCTCGCGTCGGGCCTACTGCGCATTGCGGACGTACCCGCCGGCGAGGCGCCCATCCTGCTCGAGCGCATCGAGCCGGCGGAGGTGCTCCTGCCGGAAGATGCCATGCTGCCGCCGCTGCGCGGCATCGCGCCCGCCGCACATGCGCTGCCCGCGTGGCACTTCGACCTCGAAGCCGCCGCACGCGGGCTGGCGCGACAGCTGGGCACGCTCGATCTGCGCGCGTACGGCGCGAGCGACGCGCCGCTCGGCGTCGGCGCGGCCGGCGCGCTGCTCGAGTACGCGCGCGCGACACAGCAGGCGGCGCTCGCGCACGTGCGCACGCTCGAGGTCGAGCGCACCGGCGACAGCGTCGCGCTCGATCCCATGACCCGCCGCAACCTCGAGATCACCGCGACGCTGTCGGGCGAGCCTGCGCCAACGCTGCTGTCGACGCTCGACAGCTGCGCCACCGCGGCGGGCTCGCGCCTGCTGCGCCAGTGGCTTACGCAGCCGCTGCGCGATCGCGCGCGCGCAGCGCAGCGGCATGCGGCGATCGGCGAGCTACGCGATGCGGGCTTGCCGCGCGCGCTCCAGCCGCTGCTCAAGTCCACGACCGACGTCGAGCGCATCGCCGCGCGAATCGCGCTGCGCAGCGTACGGCCGCGCGAGCTCGCCGCCCTGCGCGACACGCTCGCCGCTTTGCCGTCGATCGGCTCCGCGCTAGCTCGGTGCGAGAGCGTGCTGCTCGCACATGCGCGCGACGGCTTGGCGGTCGAGCCGCGCTGGAACGAGCTCTTGGCCGCAGCCATCGCGCCCGAGCCCGGCGCGCAGGTTCGCGACGGTGGCGTCATCGCCGCCGGATACGACCGGGACCTCGACGAGCTGCGCGCCATCGACGACAACTGCGGCGAGTTCCTGCTCGACCTCGAGCGACGCGAGCGCGCGCGCACGTCGATCCCGAGCCTCAAGGTCGAGTACAACCGCGTGCACGGTTTCTACATCGAGGTCACCCACGCGCACGCCGGCAAGGTTCCCGACGACTATCGCCGCCGGCAGACGCTGAAGAACGCCGAGCGCTACATCACGCCGGAGCTCAAGGCCTTCGAGGACAAGGCGCTGTCGGCGCAGGAGCGCGCGCTCGCGCGCGAACGACTGCTCTACGATGCGTTGCTCGATGCGCTGGCCGACGCGATCCCGGTGCTGCAGCGCGCCGCCGCCGCGCTCGCGCTCGCCGACGTGCTGTGCGCGCAGGCCGAGCGCGCGGACGCGCTGCAGCTCGTGCGCCCCGAGCTCGTCGACGAGCCCGGCATTCTCGTCGAAAAGGGCCGCCACCTCGTCGTCGAGCGCCAGGTCGAGCATTTCGTGCCGAACGATGTCGTGCTGCGGCCCGATCGACGACTGCTGGTCGTCACGGGCCCGAACATGGGCGGCAAGTCGACCTATATGCGCCAGACAGCGATCGTCGCGCTGCTCGCGTGCTGCGGCCTGTTCGTGCCGGCGGCGCGCGCGGTGATCGGTCCGCTCGACGCGATCTACACGCGCATCGGCGCGGCGGACGATCTCGCAGGCGGACGCTCGACGTTCATGGTGGAGATGAGCGAGGCCGCCTACATCCTGCATCGCGCGAGCGATCGCAGCCTCGTGCTGATCGACGAGATCGGCCGCGGCACCTCGACCTACGACGGCCTCGCCCTCGCATGGGCGATCGCGCATCGCCTCGGCGAGCGCAACCGCGCGTTCACGCTGTTTGCCACGCATTATTTCGAGCTGACCGCGCTGCCGTCCGAGCTGCCGGGTTGCGCGAACGTGCACTTCGACGCGAAGGAGCACCGCGAGGGCATCGTGTTCCTGCACGAGGTGGCGGACGGGCCTGCGAGCCGCAGCTTTGGCGTCCAGGTGGCGAAGCTCGCCGGCGTGCCGCCCGACACCGTGCGCCAGGCGCAGAAATATCTGCAGCGCATCGATCGCTTCTCGGTGCGCGACGGGCCGCAGGCGGAGCTCTTCGACGCCAGCGCGGCGGCCAGCGATGCGGCGGCCGCGCAGCCGCTGCTCGACGAGCTCGCCCGACTCGATCCCGACGCGCTGTCGCCACGCGACGCGCACGCCGCGCTCTACGCGCTCAAGAAGCTCGCGCGACGCGAATAGCGACGTTCAGTGATGGTGGCCGTGCGGCCCGTGCACGTGGCCGTGCTGGAGCTCTTCTGCGGTCGCGGGCCGCACGTCGAGCACCGTGGCGTCGAAGCGCAGCCGCTGTCCGGCGAGCTCGTGATTGCCGTCGAGCACGGCCTTGCCTTCCGCGATGCCGGTGACGCGCCACACCGTCTCGTTGCCCTCCTGCTCGGTGACGAGGTAGCCGCCGACCGCGACATCGGGCGGCAGCTGATCGACCGGCTCGACACGCATGAGCTCCGGATCGTAGTCGCCGAACGCGTCGACGGGGTCCAGCGTGACCGAGATGGAATCGCCGACCTTCTTGAAGTTCAGCGCCTCCTCGATCTTCGGGAAGATGCCGGAGTGGCCGCCGTGCAGATACGACAGCGGCTCGGGCGATTCCTCGAGCAGCTGGTTGCTCGCGTCGTACAGCTTGAAGCTGATGGTCACCACGCTGTTGGCAAAGACGTTCATTGGGGAGGCAGGCAGGAAGGGGGGAATTTGCCGCGCGCCGGGCGCGCGGCGAGGCGTGCACGCATTCTACGCCAGCACTGTCGCGCGGAGCCCGCCCGCTATACTCGATCGATGGCGCGCCGGACGAATTCCACGCTGCTCGGCGGCATGAGCGAGCGCCGGTTTCTCGCGCGCCACTGGCAGCGCCGCGCATTGCTCGTGCGCGGCGCGCTGCCCGGCTTCCAGGGCTTGTTCACACGGGCTTCCCTCTTCGCTCTCGCTTCGCGCGACGACGTCGAATCCCGCCTCGTCGTGCGTGACGGCAGCACCTACACGCTCGAGCACGGGCCGTTCACCGGGCGCGCGCTCCGCGCGCTGCCAGCCCGCGACTGGACCTTGCTGATCCAGGGGGTGAACCTCGTCGACCACGCCGCCGATGCGCTGCTGCGTCGCTTCGCGTTCATCGGCTATGCGCGCCTCGACGACGTGATGGCGAGCTACGCCGCGCCGGGCGGCGGCGTGGGGCCGCATTTCGATTCGTACGACGTGTTCCTGCTGCAGGCCTTCGGCCGCAGACGGTGGCGCTACGGCGCGCAATCGGACCTTTCGCTTCGACCCGGATTGCCGGTGAAGATCCTGCGTCGCTTCACGCCGCGGCACGACGCGGTGCTCGAAGCCGGTGACATGCTGTATCTGCCGCCGAACCATGCGCACGACGGCATTGCGCTCGACGCGTGCACGACGTATTCGATCGGCTTTCGCGCGCCGGCGCACCAGGAGCTGGTCGAGGCGTTCCTCGATCGACTGCGCGACACGCTGGTCGTCGACGGCCGCTATTCCGACCGCAACGCGCGTCCCGCGCCGCATCCCGCGCGGCTCGACCCCAAGCTGCTGCGCGCCCTCGCCGCGACGATCGCGCGTATTCGCTGGACCGGCGCCGACGTGCAGCGTTTCATCGGCTGCCATCTCACCGAGCCCAAGCCGCACGTGACCTTCACGCCGCGGTCCCCGATGACGCACCGCAGCTTCGCGGCGCGGGCGCGCCGTCACGGCTTGCGGCTCGACGTTCGCACGCAGCTGCTCTACGATGGGCGCAACGTGTTCATCAACGGTTCCGACGTGCAGCCGCCGCCGGATGCGCTTGGCGTGCTCGCGCAGCTCGGCGACGCGCGCGCGATCGGCGGTGAGGCGCTGCGTCGGGCGCCCGCGGCATCGATGGCGCTCCTGCACGAATGGCATGGTCATGGATACATCGAATTCGACGACTGACGCTGCGCCGGGACGCGAGTGGCGCGTCGAAAGCCTGGCCGAGCATGCGCAGGCGATCGACGCAGTGCTGCCCCTGGCGCGCCAGCGCATCCAGCTCTTCGACGTCGACCTGGCCCAAGGCGGCTGGAACACCGCGGCGCGCATCGACGCGCTGTCGCGCTTCCTGCGACGGCGCGATGCGCAACTGCAGGTCATCCTGCACGACACGCGCTGGGTCGAGGCCAGCGCGCCGCGATTCGTCGATCTGCTGCGCCAGTTCGGCGCAGGCATGACGGTGTACAAGACCGGCGCGGAGGCGCGCGGCGCGATGGACCCGCTGCTGATCGTGGACGAGCGGCACTACGTGCATCGCTTCCATATCGACCGTCCACGCGCCGCCGCTGCGGTCGACATGCCGCACGCGGCGCGGCCGCTGGTGCAGCGGTTCGAGGAAATCTGGGCCACGGGCGAGCCGGGCCTTGCCGGCACCGTGCTCGGACTCTGAGGGGCGGTGCGAGCGGTGGGGATCGGTTAGAATGGCGGGTCGTCCGCCGTGCCGCCGGCAACACGTGGCCCGCACCGTCTGCGCGCGACGCCCCTCCTAACCGCATCGAAGGAATTTCAACAATGAACAAGACGCTTCTTTTCGCCGCGTCGCTCGCGCTGGCCGTGACGGCCTGCAGCGACAACAAGTCCGCCTCGTCCACGACCCCCCCGGCCGCGCCTGTCACACCGGCGCCCGCGGCCGCGCCTGCTACGCCCGCCCCGGCCACGCCGGCGCCGAGCAGCGACGCCGCGAAGCCGGCGGACACTGCAGCGACGCCTGCCGCACCCGCCGCGGATGCCGCAAAGGATGCACCCAAGGACGCGGCCGCCGCGCCCGCGCCGGCCGACGCCAGCAAGGACGAATCGAAGGACAAGGACGCGCCCAAGAAGTAAGACGCCTCCCGCATCGCAGGGCCGGCCGCCTGGCCGGCCTTTTTCTTTGCGGTCGCCCGATCGTTTAGCATGGCGCTCATGTGCGAGGGTCACCGATTTCCATGACGGCCAAGGCTCGCATCAGCGACGTCGCTCGCCGGGCCCGCGTGTCGGTCGGCACGGTGTCGCACGTGTTGACCGGCAGCGCCAACGTGAGCGCGGCGCGGCGCGAGCGCGTGCTGAAGGCGATCGAGACGCTCGGCTACGTGCCGAACTTCCACGCGCAGGGTTTGCGCCGCGCGCTGTCGCGCGTCGTCGGCATCTGTTTTCCGCACGTCTCCACGTCGTACCTGAACACGCTCGCGGAGACATTCGAGGAGATCGCGTCGCGCGACGGATACGGCGTCATGCACGTGTTCAGCCGCCACGATTCCACCACCGAGCTCGACCGCATCAAGGAGCTGATCCGCTATCGGGTCGATGGTCTCATCCTGATGCCGAGCTCGACACCCAGGGCGGCGCTCGACTTCGCGTGCCGCAAAGCGGTTCCTCTGGTGATCGTCGACCGACCGACCGAGGACACGCGCTTCGATCAGATCATCATCGACAACCGCAAGGCGATGCGCGAAGTCGCACGCGAGCTCATCGAACGGGGGCACGATCGCATCGTGTTCGTATGCCTGTCGCGCAGCCGCCTCGTATCGCAGCATCGCATCGCGGGACTCGAGGCGGCGCGCCGCAACGCCGGCAAACGCATCGAGCTCGAGGTCATCGAATTCCAGAGTGACGAGGCATTCCTGCGCGACGAGCTGACGCGCGCGTTGCGCGGCGCGCATCCTCGCACCGCGATCGTCGTCAGCAACAGTCACCAGGCGTCGGTCGTGCTCGGCTTCCTGCGCGACCTCGCCGTCTCATGCCCGCGCGACGTGTCGATGGTGGCGTTCGACGACCCCGAGTGGTCGCGCCTGGTGACGCCACGCCTGTCGGTGGTGCGACAGCCCGCCGCGGCCATGGCGCAGGCTGCATGGGACCTCCTGATGCTGCGGGTGAACGACGCGGGCGACCCGATTCGCACCATCGCGCTCGAGCCCGCCATCGAGCTGCGCGAGTCGGTGGCGGATTTCCGCCGCGAAGGCGCCCGGCCCGCGCCCCCCGCGGACGGCGCGGGGCACGACGCGCCGAGCACGCGGACGACGCCACCCGACGGGCTTGCGTCGGTCGCGGGCAGCCGTGCGCGCCGCACTAGCGGCCGGCCGCCTCGCGCCGGCTGACCATCCTTCCTTGCCGTGGCTCCCCGACGCGTGCTAACGTCCGCGCTTTGAATTGATTCAAACGAGGCCGGCCTCGAGGGAGGAGCCGCAATGAACCCGCATCGCAGGACATGGCTGCGCATCGCAGCGCTCGCGCTCGTGAGCGTTGCGCTGCCGTCGCGCGCGCAGGCGTATCCCGATCACTTCATCAAGCTCGTGGTGCCTTTCGCGCCCGGCGGCGCCACGGACGTGCTGGGTCGCATCCTGGGCAGGCGCATGGGCGAGCTGCTGGGCCAGCCGATCGTGGTGGAGAACCACCCGGGCGCGGCCGGCACCATCGGCACCGAATTCGTCGCGCGCCAGCCGGCGGACGGCTACACCTTGCTGCTCATCAACGCGATCCCGCACACCGCGAGCCGGAAGCTGTATCCCAATCTCAAATACGATCCGGTGAAGAGCTTCACGCCGATCGGCGCGCTCGGCAGCAATCGCTACATCCTCGTCGTGAACGACGATCTGCCGGTGCGCGATCTCTCCCAGTTCATCGCGCTCGCGCGGTCGCAGCCCGGAACGCTGAATTACGGATCGGCGGGACTCGGCAGCGCGCCGCATCTCGCCATGGAGCTCTTCATGCGCGCCGCGAAGATCGAGCTCACGCACGTGCCCTATCAGGGCAGCGCGCCTGCGCTGACCGACGTAATGGCCGGCCGCGTGCAGGCGGCGATGGATAACATCGCCGCCGTGCCGCTCATCAAGGCAGGCAAGCTGCGCGCGCTCGCGATCACCGGCAAGACGCGCAGCGCCTCGTTCCCGGACCTGCCCACGTTCGCCGAGGCGGGCCTGCCCGCCTTCGACGTCACGGGCGCATGGGGCCTCGTCGCGCCCGCGGGCGTCCCCGAGCGCATCGTGGCGGTGCTCGACGACGCACTCGCTCGCGCGGTGAGGGATCCTGCGGTGCACGACACGCTGGCGGCGCAAGGCATCGACCCGGAAGCGGCCTCCGCGCAGACGTTCGGCGCGACGCTCGTGCACGAATCGGAGAAATGGTCGCGCCTGATCGACGAGGCGAAGATCAAGCTGTGACGTCGCAGGACACGACAACGGCGCTCGCGACACGTCGCGCATTCGGCGACCTCGCGCCGCTGCTCGCGCCGCGCTCGGTCGCCGTCATCGGTGCATCGGATCGCGAAGGCAACCTCGGCGGCCTCGCCGTCCGCTTCCTGCGCAAGTTCGGCTTTCGCGGCCCGGTCTGGCCGGTCAACGCGGGACGGCGTGAAGTCGCAGGCCTGCCCTGCTTCGACAGCGTGCGCGATCTTCCCGGCGTGCCCGACCTCGCGATCGTTGCGCTGCCCGCTGAATCGGTCGAGGGCGTCATCGCCGAGTGCGGCGCAGCCGGCGTGCGCGGCGCCGTCGCCTGGGCCGGCGGCTTCGCCGAAGCCGGCCAGGAAGGCCGCGAACGCCAGCAGTCGCTCGCTCGCGCGTGCCGCGAGCACGCCGTCAAGCTGTGCGGCCCGAACTGCATCGGGGTCATCAACACCTCGATCGGCCTCACCGCGTCGTTCAGCTCGATGCTGCACGAGCACGAGCACCTGACCGCCGGCGCGGTGTCGATGGTGAGCCAGAGCGGCGGCATCGGCGTCATGGCGCATTCGCGCGCGCAGGCGCTCGGTCTCGGATTTCGCGTGACCGTGAGCTGCGGCAACGAAGCGGTGCTCGGCGTGGCCGACTTCGTGCGCGCGCTCGTCGACGACGACGGCACGCGCGTGATCGCGGTGTACACCGAGGGTCTCTCCGATGCCGACGCGTTCGTGACCGCGCTGGAGGAAGCGCGCGCACGCGGCAAGCCCGTCGTGGTGATGAAAGGCGGCGCGAGCGAGGCGAGCGGCCGCGCCGCGCTTGCACACACCGGCCGGCTCGCCGGTGCGGATCGCACGATCGACGCGGTCTTCCGCGAGCTCGCCGTCATCCGCGTCTTCTCGACCGAGGAGCTGCTCGACGTCGCGCTGCAGCTCGCCTCGCAGCGCGACGGCCAGCTTCCCGACGGCAACGCCTGTCTGATCACGTCCTTCGGCGGCGGCAGCGGCGTCATCTGCACCGATCAGTGCGTGCGCGAGGGGCTGACCGTGCCGGCGCTCGATGACGCAACGCGCGCGCGCGTCGAGCCGTTGCTGACACCGCTCAGCTCGGCGCTCAATCCCGTCGACTTCACGCCCGGCATGATGACCGTCGCGGCGCATCGGGCGAAGCTGCCGGCGGCGCTCGACGTGCTCGCGCATGCACCCGATGCGCACGCGTGGCTCTTCCTCGCCGCCGGCTTCGGACCGCTCGCACCTGCGCTCGTCGACATGATCGACGAGGTGCGTCGCGCGACCGACAAGCCGCTGCTGCTGACCTGGCAGGCGATGCCGGAAGACATCCCTCGAACGCTTGCGATGCGCGGGATCCATGTGTTTCGCGAGCATGCGCGTGCGGCGCGCACCGCGGGACATCTGGCGCGCCACGCACGCGACCTGCGGCGTCGCATTCGCCGTCGGCCGCACGCCACCGTCGAGTTCGACTGGTCGCGCTACGTGCCGTGCGACGCGCACGTCGTGTCCGAGCCCGTGGTCGCGGCGATTCTGGCGGCGGGCGACCTGCCCGTGGCGCCGGGCCGGCTCGCGCGCACGACCGAAGAAGCGATCGCCGCGGCCGAAGCGCTCGGCTATCCCGTCGCGATGAAGGGCATCACGCCGCGGGTGACGCATCGCGCGGCAGCCGGGCTGCTCACGCTCGGCGTGAAGTCGAACGACGAGGTGCGCGCGGCCGACGCTGCGCTGCGCGCCCGCGCCGCTGAACGCAACCTCGCGCTCGACGGTGTCTGGGTGCAGCGCATGGCGAGCGGCGGGGCCGAGCTGATCGTGACCGCCTTTCGCGATGCCGAATTCGGCGTGATCGTCGGCGTAGGTGTCGGCGGCGCCATGACGGAGATCGTCGACGACATGGCGCTCGCGCGCGCGCCGCTCGATCGCGACGGCGCGCTCGACCTGATCTCGACCTTGCGGACGCTGCAGCGACTGCCCGACTGGCTGTCCGAAGCGCAGCGCGGGTGCGCCGCGGACTTCGCGGCACGCTTCTCGGCGCTCGCCGCCAGCGCGCCCTGGCAGCGCTTCACCCTCGAAGTCAATCCGCTGAAGCTCGGCCGCGACGATGCCGCGGCCGTCGACGGGCTTCTCATCATCGACTGAAACAGTCCGGAGTCTCCATGCCCCGCTACGAATCGCCTTACGATCCCGCCGCCGCGCCCAGGAACCTCGAGCACGTGATCTACGAGAAGAAGGGCCACGTCGCCTACGTGACCATCAATCGTCCGGACGTGCTGAACGCGCTGCACTCGTACGCCTACGCGGAGCTTCGCGCGTGCTGGCGCGACATGGCGCTCGACCCCGATGTCTATTGCGGCATCTTGACGGGCGCGGGCAAGGCGTTCTGCGCCGGCCGCGACGTCAAGTTCCTCGCCGAGCATCAGGCGAAAGGCATCCGCACGCCGCACGAGGATCCGAACAATCCGCTGTTCCATTGGGGCGGCGGCGGCAAGCCGAGCGACGTCAATCTCGAGAAGCCGCTGATCGCCGCCATCAACGGCCTCGCCGTCGGTGTCGGTCTCTCGCTCGCGCTCGAATGCCAATTGCGGGTGATGGCCGACGACGCGTGGATCGGCGATACGCACACCCGGATCGGCAGGCTCGGCTCCGCGCACAATCTCTACGAGATGCTGCCGCGCACGACGGCCGCCTACCTCACGCTGTGCAACGGGCGCCTCACCGCGCAGGCATGCCTGCAGCAGGCGATCGTCAACCAGGTCGTTCCGCGCACCGAGCTCATGGGCTCCGCCGAGTCGCTCGCTGCGATGATCTGCGAAAGCTCCCCGCTGGCCGTGCAGGCCGCGGTGCGGCTGTATCGCCTGACGGCGGCGTTCCCCCCGGCGCTCGCGGCCTACGCGCGGCAACTCGACCAGGAGACCGCCGAGAGCGAGGATGGCGCGGAGGGTGCGCGGGCATTCAAGGAAAAGCGCACCCCGGTGTGGAAGCTGCGCTGAGGCCATCATGCGAATCGCGCTCGCAGTCACCCGCATCGTCGCCGCCGCGCTGTTGTGCGCCTTCGCGCTCGCCGCGCACGCGGAGTATCCCGATCACGCCGTCAAGGCCATCGTGCCGTTCCCGGCCGGCGGCGGCACCGACGTGTTCGCTCGCGTCGCCGCGCAGCAGCTCGCGCAGCAGCTCGGCCAGCCGGTGGTGGTCGAGAACAAGGGCGGCGCCGACGGCAACATCGGCATGGACAACGCCGCCAAATCGGCGCCGGACGGCTACACGATCCTGTTCAACTCCAGCGCGGCGACGGTGAACCCGGTGATGTACCGGAACCTGCGCTTCGATCCCGAGCACGACCTCAAGCCGGTCGCCATCCTCTGCGAGTACTACAACCTGATCGTCGTCAACCCGGAGAAGATGCCGGTGAAGACGCTCGCCGAGTTCGTCGACCTCCTGCGCCGCAATCCGGGCAAGTACAACTTTGCCGCCAACGGCGCGCGCCTCGGGATCGAGCTCTTCAAGATGCAGGCCAACGTCGACGTGACCGTCGTACCGTATCGCGGCGCGAGCGACGCCATCACGGGTCTCCTGCGCGGCGAGTCGGATTTCATGATCGTCAACGCGCCGGGGCTCACGCAGCACATCGCCTCCGGCAAGCTGCGCGCCATCGCGGTCACCGCGCCGCAGCGGCAACCCGACTTCCCCGACGTTCCGACCACGCGCGAAGCGGGCATGCCCGACTATACGTACAGCAGCTTCTTCGCCGCCTACGTCCCGGCCGCGACGCCGGTCGACGTCGTGCGCAAGCTCAATGGCGCGCTCAACGCGGTCACGTCCAAGCCCGAAGTCGTTGCGCAGTTCCGCGCCAATGGAGCGACCGCGGTACAGAGCACGCCCGAGGCCGCCGTGCAGCGCTACCTCGGCGACATCGCCCGCTATCGCGACATCGTGGTGCGCGCGAAGATCCCGCCCGTCGATTGACGGCGAGCGCTCGCGGCAGCCGGTGCTATTCTGGCTTGCATGCGAGCGCACGCGGTCATCGCCGGTTTCATCGCCATCGCGGCGTCAATGGCGCCGATCACGTGCGTGGCCGCGGGTGCGGATTCGGGCAACGCGCCCGCGATCGTCATGGGCGTACGCATCGACGCGCTGCTTGCCGAGATGGGAACCGACGCGGGCCAGCGCATGCGCACGGGCCTTGCGGCGCTGCGGCGCAACGATCTCGCCGCCGCGGAGCGCGAGTTTCGCGCGGCCGCGCAGTCCGCGCCTGACTCGGCGGCGCCGCTGCTCGCGCTCGCGGACATCGCGGTGCGTCGCGGGGACCATGGCGAGGCGCTGCTCCGCATCCAGCAGGCCGTGAAGCTCGCGCCGCGCGCATCGACCGTCTACGCGGCGGAAGCGCGCCTGCGCACGAGCAAGAAGGACTACCTCGGTGCGATCGAGTCGCTGGACAAGGCGCTCGCACTCGAGCCCGGTTCGGCCAAGCTTCACGTCGACAAGGGCGAGATCTACGCCATGGGCCTGCGCGACAGCGCCGCAGCACAGGCCGAGTACCGCGCGGCGCTCGCCGTCGATCCCGGCAGCGCGCCAGCGCACTTCGCGCTCGGCGTGTCGCTCGAGCAGGAGAAGCGCTACGCCGAAGCGCAGGCCGAGCTCGCGCGCGCGACCGAGCTCGCGCCGGACGACACCGCCGCCTGGGTCGCGCTCGGCGCAGCCCGCGCCGGCGCCGGAGACCGGGCGAACGCCCTCGCGGCGTACGACACGGCGCTGAAGCTCGCGCCGACCCTGTGGACGGCGCACGCGGGGCGCGCCGACGTCCTCGACGGCGAGGGACGCATCGACGACGCCATCGCGTCGTACGAGCAAGCGCTGAAGACCACACCCCAGAAAGCGCGCGTGCTCACGCAGATCGGGTCGCTGCAGCAGCGCGCGCAGCGCAGCGCCGATGCCGAGCGCAGTTATCGCGCCGCGCTCGCCATCGAGCCGCGCAACGTCATCGCGGCCAACAATCTCGCCTTCCTGCTCGCCGACGCGCGTCGCGACCTCGATGAAGCGCTGCGTCTCGCCAACGTCGTCATCCAGGGCGTCCCGCCGTCCGCCGACTACGCGTGGGACACGCTCGCCTGGGTGCAGCGCGCGCGCGGGCAGCTGGCCGAGGCGGCGAGGATCCTGGAGCCGATCGCCGCACGCACGCGCTCACCTGCGCACATCTATCACCTCGGTGTCGTGTACGCCGACATGGGACGCAAGCAGGACGCGCTCGCCATGTTCGACAAGGCGCTGCGCATCGACCCCGGCTATGCGCCGGCGGCGGACGCGCGCAGGAAGCTCGCCCCGGCGAGCTGACGCCGCTACAGCGGCACGCCGATGCGGCGCGCCACCTCGCGATAGTGCTCGATGACCTCGCCCAGGTCGCGACGGAAGCGGTCCTTGTCGAGCTTCTCACCGGTCTTCGCGTCCCACAGCCTGCAGCCGTCGGGCGTGAACTCGTCGCCGAGCACGAGCGCGCCCTTGGGATCGTCGAGCGGATGGCCGAACTCGAGCTTGTAGTCGACGAGGTCGATGCCGGCGTTGGCGAAGAGCGGCTTCAGGATCGAGTTCACGCGATGCGTGATCTCGCGCATCTCGGCGATCTCGCCGGCGCTCGCCCAGCCGAGCACGCGGATGTGATCGTCGTTGCACAGGGGATCGTGCAGCGCGTCGCTCTTCAGGAAGAACTCGAAGATCGGCTCGGGAAGGCGCCGCCCTTCCTCGATGCCGTAGCGCTTGGCCATGGAGCCGGCGCAGACGTTGCGCACGACGCACTCGACCGGCACCATCTTCATTGCCTTGACCACGGATTCGCGCTCGTTCACGAGGCGCAGGAAGTGCGTCGGCACGCCCGCCGCGGCGAGCTTGCCCATGACGAACGCGTTGATGCGGTTGTTGGTCTCGCCCTTTTGCGCGAGCTGCGCGAGCTTCACGCCGTCGAACGCCGACACGTCGTCGCGGTAGTGCATGACGAGCACGTTCGGATCGTCGGTGGCGTACACCGTCTTCGCCTTGCCGCGGTAGACCTCCTGACGCTTTTCCATCGCCGCTCCTCGCCTGTCGCTAAAGCATGCGCCAATCGAACCCGGTCGCCTGGTCCGCCACGCCGATCCAGTCCGCGCTGCAATTCAGCGCGCCGGCGAGCGCGGCCCGCGCGCGCTCGGGCGTGTTGTTCTGCTGCGAGAGGTGCGCCGCCACGATGTGCTTCAGGCGCGTGTTGTCGAGCGAGCCCAGCAGGGCCGCCGCACCCTCGTTGCAAAGATGCCCGTACCGCCCCGCGATGCGCTGCTTCAGCGAGTACGGATAGTCGCTGTACGCCAGCATCTCGGCGTCGTGGTTGCATTCGAGCACCAGTGCGTCACACCCGCTGAGGCTCGCCTGCACGTAGCGCGTGCTGCTGCCGATGTCGGTCAGCACGCCGACGCGATGCACGCCGTCGCCGACCACGAACTGCACCGGCTCGCGCGCGTCGTGCGGCACCGGGAAAGGCTGGACCATGAGGTCGCCGATGGCGAACGAGTCGTGGCTGTCGAAGCCGTATACGCGGTCCATCTCGGCGAAGCGCTCTCCGATCACCTGCAGCGTGCCGAACGTGATGTACACCGCGATGCCGTATTTGGTGGCGAACGCCGGCACGCCGCCCACGTGATCGGTGTGCTCGTGGGTGACCAGGATCGCGGCAAGCGATTCGGGCTCGATGCCGAGGCGCGCGAGCCGCGACGCCGTGTCCTTCACGCCGAAGCCGCAATCGATCAGGATGCGGGTGTCGCCCGATTCGACGACGAGGCCGTTGCCTTCGCTGCCGCTGCCGATGGAGGCGAAGCGCACGTGCGGCGCTACTTGAGCTGGTCCTTGAGCAGCGCGAGGATCTTCTCGCCGTTCTGCGACTTCTCCGGCTGGCCGGTATTGTCCTGCACGCTGACCACGCTGTTCGGCGCGACCTCGACCACCTTGATGCGGTACTGCTCCGGCTTGTCCTTGTCGTCGGTCTTCCAGAACATGAGCTTGGCGAGCCAGCTCTTCTCGCGGTCCTTTTTCGTCATGTCGCCTTCGGGATCGGCGTAGCGAACGTAATAAAGCCCGCTCGATCGGTCGCGATCGACCACGGTGAAGCCGCTGCGGTCGAGCGCGACGCCTACGCGCCGCCACGCGCGATCGAACGGATCGTCGACGTAGAGCTTGGCGCCATCGACGCCCTTCTCCAGGCGCGCGTGCTCGGGGCCGCCGGCGCTTGCCGTCGCCACCACCGCGCCCGCCGTCGGCTCCGCTGCCGCGGTCACGGTCGGTGCGCCAAAGCGCAGCATCAGACGCGTCAGCATTTCCGCCTCGAGGTTGGGATCCGGCTTGCCGGGCGCCCACTGCCATCCCATGCCGCCGCGGCTGTCGGCGACGGTGGGAACCTGCTCCATGCCGCGATGCGAGATGTAGATCTCGGTGGTGCCGGGCTCGGCGCCGCGCTCGATGCGCGTGTGGAATTTGTCGCGCTTGTAGGTGCTCTGGAAAATGTCGATGTACTTGCCGATCGTCTGGCGCACGACGTCCTGCGGAATGTCGGCGCGGTTCTCGGCCCAGTCGGTCTCCATCACGCCGAGCGGCGCATCTTCCTTGGCGATGACGAAGCCCATGTCGCTCCAGAACTGCCGCACCACCTTCCAGGCCTGATCGGGCGATGCCTTGACCACGAGCCACCGCTCGTTGCCGGCTCGCGCGATGTGCGCCTCGGGATTGGTCGGCAGCAGATCGGCCTGCTTCGGCCGGGACGCGTCGCGCGCCGCGAGGCCGGACGCGGTCGTGACGGTATAGCGGTCGTCGTACGTCGGCGTCGAAAGATCGGGCGGCAGTTCGAGGGAGGGGGCCGACCCGGTCGACTTGTAATCGATGCGCTTCGACAGCGAGCTGAGATTCATGGACTCGCAGCCGGCGAGCACGAGCGAGACGAGGATGAGCGCGACCACCGGCCGCAGGCACCAGAACACTGCTTTCATCGGTACTACCTCAGTTGACGAGACCGGCCTCGCGCATTGCAGTGCGGACCGTATCGTGATGTTGCGCCGCCAGCGGTGTGAGCGGCAATCGCAGATCGGGATGGATCAGGCCGAGCTGGGACATCGCCCATTTGACCGGTATCGGATTCGCCTCGACGAACAGCTTGGAATGGAGCGGCATCAGCTTCTGGTTGATCGCGCGCGCCGTCGCGACGTCGCCGCGCAGCGCCGCGTCGCACATGTCCGCCATCTGCCGTGGCGCGACGTTCGCGGTGACCGAGATCACGCCGTGGCCGCCGAGCAGGATGTAAGGCAGCGCCGTGTCGTCGTTGCCCGAGTACAGCGCGAACGGCTTGCCCTTCGGCAAGCGGCGGACGAGATCGACGTGCCGCACGAGATCCGACGTCGCATCCTTGATGCCGACCACGTTCGGAAGCTCTGCGAGGCGCAGCACCGTCTCGTTCGACAGATCGGCCACCGTGCGTCCGGGCACGTTGTACAGCAGCACCGGCAAGCCGACCTCGGCGATCGCGCGGAAATGCCGGTAGAGGCCTTCCTGCGACGGCTTGTTGTAGTACGGCACGACCGACAGGCACTGCGTGGCACCGACTTCCTTCGCGTACGCGGTGAGCTCGATCGCTTCCGCCGTGGCATTCGCCCCCGTGCCCGCGATCACCGCGATGCGACCCGCCGCCTGCTCGATCGCCGTGCGAATGAGCAGCCGGTGCTCCTCGACGTCGACCGTGGGCGATTCGCCGGTCGTGCCGACGATCACGATGCCGCGGGTGCCGTTGGCGGCGTGGAAGTCGATGAGTCGGCCGAGTGCGGGGAGGTCGAGCTCGCCGCCTGGCTGCAGGGGCGTCGCAATCGCGACGATACTTCCCGTGAGCATTGCTTGCGGAACCGGGGAAAGCGGCGATTCTACCCGATCCCCATCGATTTCCCCGACTCCGGAGGTGAACGAGCGCAGGGCCTGAGGGAGATGCAGCCTACAACGGCGGCGGCCAGGGATATGCGCCGCCGACCGCGGCGAGGCGCTGCACGACCGCGGTGCGGCCGCGCATCCGCGCCATGCCCTGCTCGAACGCGATCACGATCAGCGGCGGCGCCTGGTTGGCGACCGCAAGCAATTCGCCGGGTGCGAGCAGGAACGCGGGGTTCGACGGGCGGCCGTGCGCTTCGTTGCCTTGCGCGAAGGTTTCATACAGCAGCAGGCCGGCGGCACCGAGCGCGCCGCGCAGCGTGGGCAGCAGCGGCCGGTGCAGGTAGTTCGTGACGACGATGGCATCGAACCGCGTATCCGCGAACGGCCACGGCCCGGCCTCGAGATCGGCCACGCGCGTGGTGATGCGCTCGACGCCGTCGAGCGACGCGAGGGCTGCCGCATCGCGGTCCACGGCCGTCACGCGCGCGCCGCGCGCCGCGAGGAACCGGGCGTGGCGTCCCGCGCCGGAAGCGACGTCGAGCACGCGCGCGTCGCGCGCGATGAGCCGCGCGAAGCGGCGCACCCAGTCCGAGGGCTGCACGTCGTGAGGGTCGTCCGCATGTTTCGCGTCGCCTCGCGCGCCCGCGGCGCCTCTTTGGCCAGCACCGACCGCACCCCGGCGGGGCGGTCCGCCCGCGCTCAAGCCGCCGCTCCACGATGCGGGGCGCGACGCGGCGAGCGCGCGCGGCGCTGCGCGCCCGCGGCGGCGCCATCCACCATCGCCGCGCGCTCCTCCTTCGCCTCGTCCGCGAGCCAGCGGACGAACGCGTCGACGTCGGGACGCTCCCCGGCAGCGGGCGCGACGATCGCGTAGTAGCCACGCGCGCTGTCGTAGCGCTTGGCGAAGGGCGCGACCAGGCGTCCGTCGCGCAGGTGCTCCGCGATCATGGGAATGCGTCCGAGTGCCACGCCTTGCGCACCGACGGCGGCCTGGATCACCTGGTCATAGAGACGAAAGCGCAGCGTGCCCGCGGGCTTCAGACCCGGTGCGCCGTTGGAGTTGAGCCATGACGGCCAGTTGAGCCACGGCATGTGGCCCTCGGGATCGTCGAGGTGCAGAAGGACATGCTGCGCGAGGTCGGCGGGGGTGTCGAGGCGCACGCGGCCGTCACGCAGCAACGCGGGGCTCGCGACGGGCATCATGCGCTCGCCGAACAGCCGCACTGCGCCCTCGGGCGCGAGACCCTCGGGAAGGTAGCGAATCGCGATGTCGACGTCGCCGCGCCCGAGATCGACGACGCGATCGTCCGCGGAGACGTAGACCTCCACGTCGGGGTGGCGAACGCGAAAGCGCGTGAGCCGCGGAATGATCCAGAGCGATGCGAACGACACCGTCGTCGACACCACGAGGCCGGGGGTGCGCGCGATGCCGCGCACGTTCTCGGTCGCGGACGCCAGCGCGGCGAGCGCGGCGGCCACGTCGCGATGAAACGCCGCGCCGGCCGGCGTCAGCGCGAGCGCGCGATGCCGCCTCTCGAAGAGCGCGAGGCCGAGCGCATCCTCCAGCGACTTGATCTGCCGCGACAGCGCCGACTGCGTGAGGAACAGCTCCTCGGCGGCCAGGGTGAACGACAACCGCCGCCCCGCCGCCTCGAAGCCGCGCAGGAAGTCGAGTGACGGCAGGGTGCGGAGGATCTTATGCATTCCTGTGGCTCATGCAGAACATTCCCAATGGCCGTTTGAGTCGCGCGCGTCCGTCGCCGATACTTCGCTCATGGGACGTCGTGCGGAAGGGCAGGCGCGGCAAGGCGCCGGGACCGCCGCTCGATGAATTCTACGCATGTTAACGGAGGTTGACCATGGCCTGCTTCGAATCCTCGACGGTCATCGATATGGAGCCCCGCGAGGCGATCACCCTGCACAACGTGCGCGGCGCCACGCTCCGCGTGACGCGCGGCACGCTCTGGCTCACGCAGGAGAACGATCGCAACGACGTCGTGCTGCGCACCGGCGACAACTGGGTCGTCGAGCGCGACGGCGCCACCGTGATGGAGGCTCAGGACGACACGGTCGTCTGCGTGATCGGCCGCCCGCTCGGTGCCGAAGCGCTGGGCGCGCGGACGCACCAGCCGCGCACCACCGGCTGGCGCGAGCGCCTCGCCGCGCTCGTGAGTCGCCCCCGGTACGTTCCCTTCTATTGAGAGGACTCGGTCATGCCGCTCGTCACGCTCACCCTGCGCCGCCCTCGCGACGCCACGTTCAAGCGCGCGGTGCTCGACGAGGTGCATCGCGCGCTCGTCGAAGCCGGCGTCCCGCCGGCCGACCGGTTCCAGCGCGTGATCACGCTCGCCGACGACGATGCGAACATCGATCCACGCTACCCCGACCTCGGTTCGGATCGCGACCGTGACTTCCTGCTGGTCGAGGTCGTGTGGTCCGTGGGCCGAAGCGTGAAGGTGAAGCGCAAGGTCGTCGAAACGATGGTCGCGGGCCTCGCGCGCGCGGTCGGCGCCCGCCCGGACAACGTCATGGTCGTGTTGCAGGAAACCGCGTGGGAGAACTGGTCCTTCGGCGGCGGCCGCGTCCTGCACGCATGAGGTCGCGACGATGCGAGTCACCGTGACATACATCGGAGGTCCCACCGCGCTGATCGAGATCGGCGGCCTGCGCCTTCTCACCGATCCGACGTTCGATCCCGCCGGCACCGACTACGCGTTCAAGCTGTACACGCTGCGCAAGCTGTCGGCACCCGCGCTGGACGTGAACGACCTCGGCCGCATCGACGCGGTGCTCCTCAGTCACGACCACCACGCCGACAATCTCGACGGCAGCGGCCGCGCCCTGGTTGCGCGCGTGCCGCATGTGCTCACGACAGTAGCGGGCGCCGCCCGCCTGGGCGAGCGGGCGGTGGGTCTCGCGCCCTGGCAGCGGTACGCATCGCCCATGCCCGACGGCGACGTGCTGGAGATCACGGCAACGCCGGCGCGTCACGGTCCGGTCGATGGCGACCGCGGCCCGGTCGTCGGCTTCGCGCTGCAGACGTCGCGCGGCGGGCAGTCGGTATACGTCTCGGGCGACACGGTCTGGTACGAGGGCGTGGCGCAGGTCGCGCGCCGCCTTCCGGTCGGCCTGGCCCTCCTGTTCATGGGCGCTGCGCGGGTTCACGAGGTGGGACCTGCGCACCTCACGTTCACCGCCACCGAGGCGGTCGCGGCGGCGCGCACTTTCGGCGATGCACCGATCGTCCCGCTGCACTACGAAGGCTGGGCGCATTTCTCGGAAACGCGCGACGACGTCGACGCCGCGTTCTCGGCCGCCGGCCTGCGTGATCGGCTCGCGTGGCTCGCGCCCGGTATCCCGCGTACGTTCGACCTGGTCACCTCGCGCTCGCGATTGCGGAACACGGCGCGAAGCGCACCCGTCCAATCCAGTATCGAGACAACACGGAGTCGTATATGAAAACTCGACGTTGGCAGGACTGGGTGAATCTTCTTCTCGGTGTCTGGCTGTTCCTGTCGCCTTGGCTCCTCAGCTACACGGGCGCTTCGATGACCGCGTCATGGAACGCGTGGATCCTCGGCGTAGCGCTGGTGGTGTTTTCGGCGATCGCGGTATCGGTGCCGCGGATGTGGGAGGAGATCATCAACCTCCTCATCGGCATCTGGATGGTCATCTCGCCGTGGCTGCTGCGCTTCAGCGGCGTGAGCCGCACGGCGGAGACGAACGCCGTGATCGTCGGCATCATCGCGATCGTGCTCGCAGCCTGGGCGATGATGCTGTCGCGGCATGAGCCGGCGCACGTGACGCAGCCCTAGCAGAAAACCTCGAGCCGCCCTCCTCCCGCACGGGAGGGCGGCTCGGGTGCGTCGCTAAGCCGCCTCGGTGGCCGCGGGCTTGTGCTTTGCCGACGCTGACTTCGACACGTCATCCGGCTGGGTGAACACGATCTCACCCAGCGTTGCGCTCACCTTCACGGTGTCCCCGGCGCCGTAGCGGCCGGCGAGGATCTCGCGTGCGAGCGGGTTCTCGATCTGCTGCTGGATCGCGCGCTTCAGCGGTCGCGCGCCATATACCGGATCGAAGCCCGCCGAGGCGACCGCCTTCAGCGCCGCATCGTCGAATTCGACGCGGATGTCCATCTTCGCGAGGCGCTGCTCGAGGCTGCGCAGCTGGATGCGCGCGATGTTCGCGATCTGCGCTTCGTCGAGCGGATGGAACACGACGATCTCGTCGATGCGGTTCACGAACTCGGGTCGGAACGAGGTCTTCACCTCGGCCATCACCGCGACCTTGATCACTGCCATGTCGCTGCCGGCGTCGGTCATCTGCTGGATGCGCTGCGACGCGAGGTTGGACGTCATGATGATGACCGTGTTGCGGAAATCGACCGTGCGGCCCTGCCCGTCGGTCAGGCGTCCGTCGTCGAGCACCTGGAGGAGCACGTTGAACACGTCCGGATGCGCCTTCTCGATCTCGTCGAACAGGATGACGCTGTACGGCTTGCGGCGCACGGCCTCGGTGAGATAGCCGCCTTCCTCGTAGCCGACGTAGCCCGGCGGCGCGCCGATCATGCGCGCGACCGAGTGCTTTTCCATGAACTCCGACATGTCGATGCGGATCATCGCCTGCTCGGTGTCGAAGAGGAATTCCGCGAGCGCCTTGGAGAGCTCCGTCTTGCCCACACCCGTGGGCCCGAGGAACAGGAAAGAGCCGTACGGCCGGTTCGGGTCGGATAGGCCCGAGCGCGAGCGGCGGATCGCGTCGGCGACGAGGCGAACCGCCTCGTCCTGGCCGACCACGCGCTTGTGCAGCGCGTCCTCCATGTGGAGCAGCTTGTCGCGCTCGCCCTGCATCATCTTGGACACGGGGATGCCGGTGGCGCGCGAAACGACCTCGGCGATCTCCTCCGCGCCGACCTGCGTGCGCAGCAGCTGCGGCTTCTTCTGCTCCTCCTTCGCGAGCTTGCTGTCGACCTGCCTGAGCTGCGATTCCAGCTGCGGCAGCTTGCCGTACTGGAGCTCGCTCATCTTTTGCCAGTCGCCCTTGCGCCGCGCTTCCTCCATTTGCAGCTTGATCCGGTCGATCTCTTCCTTGATGTGCGCGGCGCCCGCGACCTGCGCCTTCTCGGCCTTCCAGACCTCGTCGAGGTCGGCGTACTCGCGCTCGAGGCGCGCGATCTCCTCCTCGATGGCGGCGAGGCGCTTGCGCGAGCCCTCGTCGGTTTCCTTCTTGACGGCCTCGCGCTCGATCTTGAGCTGGATCATGCGACGGTCGAGGCGATCCATCGCCTCCGGCTTGGAGTCGATCTCCATCTTGATGCGCGCGGCCGCTTCGTCGATGAGGTCGATCGCCTTGTCGGGCAGGAAGCGGTCGGTGATGTAGCGATGCGACAGCTCGGCCGCGGCGACGATCGCCGGGTCGGTGATGTCGACGCCGTGGTGGATTTCGTAGCGCTCCTGCAGTCCGCGCAGGATCGCGATGGTGGCCTCGACCGACGGCTCGTCGACGAGCACCTTCTGGAAGCGCCGCTCGAGCGCGGCGTCCTTCTCGATGTACTTGCGGTATTCGTCGAGCGTGGTCGCGCCGACGCAATGGAGCTCGCCGCGAGCGAGCGCGGGCTTCAGCATGTTGCCCGCGTCGATCGCGCCCTCGGCCTTGCCGGCGCCGACCATGGTGTGCAACTCGTCGATGAACACGATCGTCTTGCCGGCGTCCTGCGCGATGTCCTTCAGCACGGCCTTGAGGCGTTCCTCGAACTCGCCGCGGTACTTGGCGCCCGCGAGGAGCGCCGCCATGTCGAGCGACAGCACGCGCTTGTTCTTGAGCGTCTCCGGCACCTCGCCGTTGACGATGCGCTGGGCGAGCCCTTCGACGATCGCCGTCTTGCCCACGCCGGGCTCGCCGATCAATACGGGGTTGTTCTTGGTGCGGCGCTGGAGGATCTGGATGGTGCGGCGGATCTCGTCGTCGCGGCCGATCACCGGGTCGAGCTTGCCGGAGCGCGCACGCTCGGTGAGATCGAGCGTGTACTTCTCGAGCGCGCCGCGCTGCCCTTCGCTTTCGGCGTTCTCCACCCTGGCCCCGCCGCGCACGGCGTCGATGGCGGCCTCGAGCGAGCCGCGGTCGAGCCCGGCGTCCTTCAGGATGCGGCCGGTCTCGCCCTTGTCCTGGGTGAGCGCAAGCAGGAACATCTCGCTCGCGATGAACTGGTCGCCCTTCTTCTGGGCTTCCTTGTCGGTGAGGTTGAGCAGGTTGTTGAGGTCGCGCGAGACCGAGATCTCGCCGCCGGTTCCCTCCACCTTGGGCAGGCGCTCGATCGATTGCTTGAGTGCCTGCTGCGCGCGCGGCACCTGGACCCCGGCGCGGGCGAGGATCGACGCCGTTCCGCCGTCCTCCTGCGCGAGCAGCGCCGCGAGCAGATGCTGGGGCTCGATGAAGCCGTTGTCGTTGCCGATCGCCAGGCTCTGGGCATCGGCCAGCGCCTGCTGGAATTTGGTCGTCAGCTTGTCGAAGCGCATGGTGTTTGAATTCGTCGTGGGTTCGAGTGACTTAGCTCAGGTGGGGCTTAACCTTACGGCTTCAAGGGATTTGACGCCGCGAACGGCGTATTCGGCGTGCCGCAGGACCCAACGATTGCCCGCGCAGCGGGTCTTTTCACGACCGGAACCGCGACGTGCTGCCGCGTACCGCATGCTACGCTCCGTCTGACCGCCATGACGCACCCTGAAACGCCCGACGATGCATCCGCGCCGCGACGCGCGAGCCTGGGGCAGGTGATCTCGGCAGTCCTCTGGAGCTTCTTCGGCGTACGCAGGCGCGACGCCATGAACCGCGACGCCGGCACCATCCGGCCCTGGCAGGTGATCGCCGTCGGCATTGCGTTCGCCGCCCTGTTCGTGCTGGCCCTCATCACCATCGTGCGCATCATCATCGCGCACGCCACATGAAGCGGATCGCCGCCTTCGCGCTCGCCGGGCTGCTGGCGTCCGCGTGCGCTTGGGCGCAAGGCACCGATGAGCCGTCCCAGCCGCCGCCTCCGGCGGCCGCGCCGCCAGCCGCCGCGTCGGTTCCGCTGTCGTCCACCGCCGAGGCGGTGTACTCCGACGCCCGCCCTCGCTTGCTCCAGGTGCGCACGCTGGTGCAGTCGGCCGGCGGGCAGGCCACGCTTGGCTCGGCGTTCCTGGTGAGCGCCGACGGCCTTGCGCTCACCAATTACCACGTGGTCTCGCAGTACGCGCTCGAGCCGTCGACGTATCGCCTCGAATATCTTGCGCCCGACGGCACGAGCGGGCCGCTCAAACTGTACGCCATCGACGTCGCGAACGACCTCGCGGTTGTGCAGCTCGACCGCAGCAGCCTGCCCTACTTCACGTTTGACGAGCGCGCCGTGAAGGGCGATCTCCCGAAGGGCGAGCGTCTCTTCGCGATGGGCAACCCGCTCGACCTCGGCTTCACCATCGTCGAGGGCACCTACAACGGGCTCGTCGACAAGAGCTACAACGAGCGCATCCATTTCTCCGGCGCGCTCAACCCCGGTATGAGCGGGGGTCCCACGGTCACCACGGGAGGGCGCGTGGCAGGAGTGAACGTGGCGAAGCAGATCGGCGGCGATCTCGTGAGCTTCCTCGTGCCGGCACGCCACGCCGCCGCGCTGCTGGCCCGCGCGCGGACCAACGGCCCCATGACGCCCGAGAGCGCACGCGCGGAGATCGGGCACCAGCTCGCGAGCTGGCAGACGGCGCTGTATGCAGCGCTCGCGGCACGCGGATTCCGCACCGCCACGTTCGGGCCTTACGCGGTGCCCGAAAGCGCCGCGACCTGGTTCTCGTGCTGGTCGCGCACCAACGCCGGCGAGACCCCCAAGCCGCGCGCGATCGCGGACCAGACGAGCTGCAGCACGCAGGCGTCGCTGTTCGTCGCGGGCGACCTCGACACGGGTGCGATCGATCTCGCGCACGCGTACGTGCGCAGCGTGGACCTCAACGCATTCCAGTTCGCGACCTTCGTGTCCGACCTCTATCGCTATGAAGGTTTCAGCGGCCGGCGCAAGCGCCTGACGCCGGCACGATGCCAGGAGGATTTCGTACGCGCGGACGATCCCACCGCCCGGCCGATGCTCCGGGTGGTGTGGTGCGCGCGCGCGTATCGCGACTTCGAGGGCATCTACGACGTCGTGGTCAGCGCCGTGACGCAGGACCGCGCACGCGAAGCGCTGGTGTCGCGCCTGTCCATGCGCGGCGCGTCCTGGGACAACGCGCAGGCGCTCGCCCGGGAGTTCCTCGGCTCCATCGGCTTCGCGTCGGCGCCATGATGTGGATCGAGGTCCTGTCGCGGCATCACGAGGTGGTCGGTCGCTACCGCGCCGGCGACGAGGCGCGCATCGGCCGCGCGTACGACAACGACGTCGTGCTCGACGATCCGTTCGTCGCGCCGCACCACGTGCGCATCGCGCGCGACGAGACAGGGGCGCTCGTCGCCGAGGATCTCGGCAGCGTCAACGGCCTCTACACGACCGAATCCAACGCGCGCGTCGCGCGCGTACCCCTCGACGGACAGGCCATCCTGCGCGTGGGCCGCACGCTGCTCCGCGTGCGCGCACCGGAGTTCGCGGTCGGGCCCGAGCGCGCCGTCGGCCCGGTCGCGCGCGTGTGGCCCGTCATCGCGGCGCTGTCGGTGACGGTGATCGTCCTGTCGGCCCTGACGCTGTGGCTGAACGAGACGCACGAGCCGCAGCCATCGCGCTATTTCCTTCCGCTGCTCGGCGTCGTCGTCGTCGTGCTGGTGTGGACCACCGGCTGGACGGTGCTGTCGCGCATCTTCACCGGCGTGGCGCATTTCGACCTGCACCTGCTGATCGCACTCTGCGGGCTGCTCGCCTTCTTCGCGTTCGACGAGCTGGCCGACTACGGGTCGTTCGCGCTCTCCTCGCGCGGGCTCGCGGACTATGCGTACGTGGGCAACTGGATCCTGTTCGCGATGCTGTGCTTCGTGCACCTGCGCGCGATGGGACCGCGGCGCGGCCCGCTCAAGGCGGGCGTGGTCGCGGCGATCGCGGCAGCGGCCATCGCGGCGCAGTCGGTCTCGCGCTCCGACGAATCCTCGACGGTAGGGCAGCAGTCCTACCTGCAGGGCCTGAAGCCGCCGGTGTTCCGCCTGAAGCACGCGCAGGCACTGGACGGCTTCATCGGCGACACCACGCGCCTCAAGGAGAGCCTCGACAAGGCCCGGCTGACGCCGCCGTCATCACGCGGCTGGTTCGACAGCGATCCGGACAGCGACGAGTAAGCAGGGCTCAGCCGCGCAGGATCGCGGCGAGTGCGTCGGCCGCGCGATCGAGCTCGTCGCGCGTGTTGACCACGTCGGGACACAGCCGCAGCCACGGCCCGCGCGCGTCGGTGACGATGCCCTGGTCCCGCAACGCGCGCGACGCCTCGCGCGCCCGCGCATCGCGCACGGTGACGAATGCGCCGTGGTCGTCGCGCGCACCGCGCGCTTCGATGCCGCGCGTGGCGAGGCGCTCGACCAGGCGCCCCTGCTGCTGCAGCGAATACGCTCGCAGCCGCTCGGGACGCAGCGCGGCGGTCAGGATCTGTCCCGCCCGCGCCTGGTAGAACGTCAGCACGGGCGGCGTCGATTCCATGAATGCGTCACCGCCCTCGCCGAGCCGAGGCGGATCGGGACGCCGGTACTCGAACGGGTCGCGCTTGGCGAACCAGCCGATGTCGAGCGTGCGCAAGCCGGCGTCGAGATGGCGCGGATGCACGTAGAGGTAGCACGCCCCCGGGCCGCCGCGCAGGTATTTGTACGCGCCGCCGACCGCGAAATCCACGCCGCGCGCGCCGAGGTCGACGGCAAGCGCGCCCACCGAATGATAGACGTCGAGCAGCACGCGCGCGCCTGCCCGATGCGACGCCTGCACGATCGCGTCGAGATCGACGAGGCGCTGTCCCGTGTTGAAGATCACCTCGGACACCACCACGAGATCGGCGTCACCGGCGGCGCGCACGATGTCGGCCGTGTCGAACCGGCCGTCGTCGCGTGCCTCGACGAACGCGAGCGCGATGCGTCCCCGGTGCGCGTACTCGCGCAGGATCACGTCGAGGGAGTCGAATTCACCGCGCGTCGCAACCACGCGTGGCGGCGCATCGTAGGTGTTGAGGATCGCGCGCAATCCCTGGCCCGCGCTGGTCTTCGGAACGACGCTGTCGGCCCGCGGCACGCCGAGCAGGCCTGCGAGGCGCGCGCGATAGGCGTCGCACTCGTGCATCCACGCGTTCCACGCGCCGCCCATGTGGGCGTACCACGCGGCCATGCCCTCGCGCACATCGTCCTCCGCGGCGTCCAGCGGACGACCCAGCGAATGGTTGGCGAGGTAGACCTCGCCCGGCGACTGCGCGCGCATCCGCTCGAAGAGCGGCGCGACGTGGCGCTGCAGCGTGGACTCCTCCAGCGCGCCGTCACCGAGCGCGGCCACCGCGGTCTCGATGCGTGCTCGCGTCGACGTCGCGGCGTCCATCACGGCGCCCCGATGAGCGTGCGCACGTCGATCAGCTCGGGAAAGAACGCGTGGTCCACCGCGCGGCGCAGGTAGGCGACACCCGACGAGCCGCCCGTCCCGCTCTTGTAGCCGATGATGCGCTCGACGGTCTTCATGTGGCGAAAGCGCCACAGCTGGAATCCCTCTTCGACGTCGACCAGCTTCTCGCACATGTCGTACGCGTCCCACCAGTGCGAAGGATCGTCGTAGATGACCTTCAGCACCGGCACGAGGTCGGGATTGCGCACGTACGGCTGCGACACGTCGCGCTGGAGGGTCGCCGGCGGGATCGCAAGGCCGCGCCGTGCGAGGTGGCGCAGGAACTCGTCGTAGAGCGACGGCGCGGCCAGGAGCGCCGACAGCTCGGCATGCGCTTCGGCGTCGTGCGCGAACACGTCGACCACGCGCGGCTGCTTGTTGCCGAGGAGGAACTCGATCGCGCGGTACTGCGCCGACTGGAATCCCGACGACGTGCCGAGCGCGGGACGGAACGCCACGTACTCCGACGGCGTCAGCGTCTCGAGCACGGCCCACTGCTCGAACAGCTGCTTCTGGATGAGCTTCACGCGCGACAGGATCTTGAACGACGGCTCGAGATCATCGGCCTGCACGTGCCGGATCGCAGCCTTGAGCTCATGGATCATGAGCTTCATCCAGAGCTCGGCGACCTGATGCTGGATGATGAACAGCATCTCGTCGTGCCGTGGCGCCGCGTCGTCGCCACCCGAGCGCGGTTGCTGCGACGAGAGCAGCCGGGCGAGCTGCAGGTAGCCGCCGTAGGAGAGCCGATCGCGCAGGTCGGTGATGATGCCGGGTTCGAGCTCGGACATGGCGTCCTGAAAGATGCTCTCGCGTCGCACCCGATTGTACGCTTTGGTACCATCGCGCCCGATGCTCCGGGGGCCTCTTCGCGTGAATCCGCGTGCCGCGGTGCCGTGGATCCTGTCGCTGATCGCGGCGCTGCTCTGCGCGGCCTGCGGCAACGACGCGCGGCTGCATCGCGCGCTCGCGCTCGGCGACTGTCGCCTTCCGCATGTCGCGCAGGCGGCGCAATGCGGCAGGCTCAGCGTTCCCGAGAATCGCGCACGGCCGGATGGGCGTCACATCGACGTTTTCGTGGCCGTCCTGGCCGCCAATACGCTCGATCCCAAACCCGATCCGCTGGTGCTGCTCGCGGGCGGGCCCGGGCAGGCCGCGTCGAGCATCGCGTCGCTCGCGCAGCTGCTGGGGTCGGTGCGGCGTACCCGCGACATCGTGCTCGTGGATCAGCGCGGCACCGGCCGCTCGGCGGCGCTGTCGTGCAAGGCGTTTACCGCCGACGACCGCGCCGACTTCGAGCTCGATCCGCTGCGCAAGGCGCGCGATTGCCTGGCGGAGATCCAGGCACGCGGGGTCGATCCCGCGCAGTACACGACCGAGGCATTCGTCGAGGACCTCGAGGCGGTGCGGAACGCGCTCGGCTACCCGCGACTCAATCTGTGGGGCGGCAGCTACGGAACGCGCGTGGCGCAGGAGTACGTCCGCCGGCACCCGGATCGCGTGCGCACGATGATCCTCGACGGGGTGGCGCCGCCGTCGATGCGCATCACGCTCGACGTGTGGCGCACGCGCGGCCAGGCGATCGACGACATCGTCGCCGCGTGCCATGCGTCGACCGCCTGCAGCACGGCCATGCCGGACCCGGCCGCAACGCTGGCCGAGCTCGAGCGACGGCTCCGCGGCGCGCCCGCCACCGTCGAGGACCCGCGCACCGGCGCGCCGCTCGAGTTCCCGTTGACCTTCGACCACGTCGTTGCGGCGCTGCAGCCGCTCGCGTATTCACCGGAGCTCGCCGCGCTCGTTCCGGAGCTCTTGACACGCGCGCGCGACGGCGACTTCGCGCCGCTGCTGGCCGCGGCGCTCGCCTTCACCGCCGACCTGAACGAGCAGTTGAACGCGGCGCTGCATTACTCGGTGACGTGCGCCGAGGACGTGCCGCGCATCGACGAGGCCAGCCGCGCGCAAGCCGTCGATCACCTGCGGGGCGGCTCGCTCGCCGCGCGCGCGATGTCGGTGTGCACGATCTGGCCGCGGGGCGCGATGCCCGCCGATTTCACGACGCCCTTGCGAAGCGACGTGCCGACATTGCTGCTGTCGGGCGGCCTCGATCCGGTCACGCCGCCGGCGTACGCGGCCGAAGTGGCCAAGACGCTGCCGAACAGCCGCCAGGTCGTCGCAAGCGGTTTCGGTCATCTCGTCACGCCGCACGCATGCGCGCCGCGACTCGTGGCCGCGTTCGTCGACACGGCGACATTCGACGCGCTGCCCGCGTCGTGCATCGAGTTCCTGCAGCATACGACACGACCGCCGTTCTTCGTCGATCGCCTGGCGGCGCGGCCATGATTGGCGTCGAAGACATTGCCAAGCGCTTCGGCAAGCAGGGCGAGGTGCGCGCGGTGGACGGCGTCTCGTTCACGGCGCCGGATGGCGAGATCACCGGGCTGCTCGGCCCCAACGGCGCGGGCAAGACAACCCTCCTGCGCGTCCTCGCGACGCTGATCGTCCCCGACGCGGGTTCCGCAGCCATGGACGGGCTCGACGTGGTGAGCGAGCGCTTTGCCGTGCGCGAGCGCGTCGGCGTGCTGTCCGACGCGCGCGGGCTCTATCCGCGCCTCACCGCCCGCGAGAACGTCGCCTATTTCGGCGCCCTGCACGGCCTGCGCGGCGCAGCGCTCGACGCGCGCGTCGAGTCGCTTCTCGACACGCTCGGACTGCGCGCGCTCGCCGACCGCCGCACGCAGGGCTTCTCGCAGGGCGAGCGCATGAAGGTCGCGATCGCGCGCGCGCTCGTGCACGACCCGCCCAACATCCTGCTCGACGAGCCCACCAACGGCCTCGACATCATGAGCGTGCGTGCCTTGCGCGAGCAGTTGCGCGGCCTGCGAGCGGCCGGCAAGTGCCTGCTGTTCTCGTCGCACGTCATGCAGGAAGTCGCCGCGCTGTGCGACCGCATCGTGATCCTCGCGCACGGTCGTGTCGTGGCGCACGGCACCGCGGCGGAGCTCGTCGCGCACACCGGCGCGCCCACGCTCGAGGAGGCCTTCGTGAGCCTCCTGGGTAGCGCGGAGGGCGTTGCATGAATCGCATACTGGCGATCGTGCGCAAGGAGCTCGTCGACGCCGCGCGCGATCGTCGCACGGTGCTCGTGTCGCTCTTCTCGGCGGTGGCGGGAGGCCCGATCATGCTCGTGCTGCTGTTCAACTTCATGGCGACTCAGGCCGATCGGGCGCGCGACATCACGCTGCCCGTCGCCGGTCGCGAACACGCACCGGCGCTGATGAGCTTCCTCGAGCGCGAGGAGGTGAAGCTGACCGAGGCACCGACGGACTACGAGGCGCGGATCCGCCGTGGCGATCTCGACGTCGCGGTGGTGGTCGACGGGCAGTTCGAGCACGACCTCGAGCAGGGACGCCCTGGCACCGTGCGCCTCGTCTTCGATCGATCGCGTGATCGCGGGCGGCCGATCGTCGATCAGGTGCAGAACCTGCTGCGCGCGTACAACCGCACCGCCGGTGCGCAGCGCCTGATCCTGCGCGGCGTCACGCCGAGCGTTGCGAACCCGCTGAACGTAGAGGACGTCGATCTTTCCACGCCGCAGCAGTCGGGTGCGCTGCTCCTGTTCCTCGTCGGGTTCTACGCGATGTTCGCCGGCATGATCGGCAGCATGGCGCCCGCGCTCGACACGTCCGCCGGGGAGCGCGAGCGGCAGTCGCTCGAGCCGCTGCTGATGACGCCGGCGCGGCCGCTCGAGATCGCGCTCGGCAAATGGCTGGCCGTGTCCATCTTCGCGGCGCTGGTCGTCGGCTGCACGCTGCTGCTGTTCTATCTGACGCTGTCGTTCGCGCCCCTGCCGCCCGTGGGTCTCCCGTTCCTGTTCGGCGGCCACGAGGTCGGCCGGCTCGCGGTGGTCCTGCTGCCCTTGGTATTGCTGTTTCCCGCGCTGCTGCTGTACCTCGCCGCGCGCGGACGCACGGTGAAGGAAGCGCAGGCGAACGTGTCGGCCATCATGTTCGTCATCGCGTTCGTTCCCGCCGCGAGCGTTTTCCTGCAATGGCGCGAGCCGGCATGGATCGCGGCCGTGCCGATCGCGGGCCAGTTCACGCTGATGAAGCTCGCGTTGCGCGGGGAAGCGCTGCCGGCGCTGCAGGTGGCCGCATCGTATCTCGCGCCCGTCGTGATCACGGTGCTCGCGCTCGCGGGCGTGACGCGATTGCTGTCACGCGAGTCGGTTCTGAGCGGCCGCTAGCGCGGGACGGCCCTTGCGCCGCGCGCGGCCGGCACGAACAGCTTGCGCGGGCCAACCTCCACGAGATCGACCGCCACGCCGTAGAGACGCTCGACGTTGTCCGCCGTGAGCGCGGTCGACGCCGCATCGAACGCGAGCGGCCGGCCGCTCGCCAGCAGCAGCGCATAGTCCGCGTGCGCGAGCGCGTGCTCGGGCTCGTGCGTCGAGAACACGATGGCAAGGCCGCCGCCGCGCAGGCGGTCGAGCTCGGCCAGCACGCGTGCGCGATTGCCGAAGTCGAGGCTTGCCGTCGGCTCGTCGAGCACCAGCAGCGGCGCCTCCTGCGCGAGCGCGCGTGCGATCAGCACCAGCTGCCGCTCGCCGCCGGACAGCTCGGCAAAGACGCGCGTCGCAAGGTGTGCCACACCGAGGCGCGACAGCGCGTCCAGCCCGATGCCACGATCGCGCACGCCCGGACGCGCGAGCAGCGGAAGATGCGCTGCACGGCTCATGAGCACCATGTCGAGCACCGTGAAAGCGAAACCGCTCGCCTGCTGCTGCGGGACGTACGCGATCTTTTGCGCGCGCGCTTGCGCGTGGAGCGAGCGGAGGTCGTGACCGTCGACCTCCACGTAGCCGTCGAGGGCAGGCAGCAGCCCGAGCAGCGTGCGAAGGAGCGTGGTCTTGCCGGCGCCGTTGCCCCCCAGCACCGCGAGCGTCTCGCCACGGGCGAGCTCGAGCGATACACCGGCGCCCACGCGCCGCGTCGCGAAGCCGAACGCCAGATCGCACGCGGCCAGCATCAGAAAAGATCCCGCCGCGCGCGGGCCAGCAGCGCGATGAACGCGGGCGTCCCGATGACTGCCGTCAGGATGCCAGGGGGAACCTCGATCGCCAGGGAGGCGCGCGCGACCGAATCGATGGCGAGCATGAGCCCCGCGCCCAGCACCGCAGCCAACGGCAGCAATCGCGCGAACGCGGGCCCGACGATGAGGCGCGCCATGTGCGGCACGATCAGTCCGACCCAGCCGATGATGCCGCTCACCGCGACCGCGGCGGCGGTCGCGAGCGTCGCACTCGCGATGACCACGAGCCGCAACGCCGTCGTGCGCACGCCGAGCGCGCGCGCCTCGTCTTCGGCGAGCGCCAGGAGGTCGATTCGCCACGCGAGCGCGAGCAATGCACCGCACGCGAGAACGACCGGGATCACGATGGCCACGAGCTCGCGGTACGTCGACGACGCGAAGCTGCCCATGAGCCAGAAAGTGATCGCCGGAAGCTCGTTGTAGGGATCGGCGATCGTCTTCGCAAGCGAGATGCCGGCCCCCAGCAGGCTCGCGACCACGACCCCCGTCAGGATGAGCGTGACGAGCGGGTCGCGCGCCGGCAGGCGATGCGCAACCAGCATCACGATTCCGACCGCACCAAGGCCGCCGGCGAACGCGGCGGCCTCGATCGCCACGAGGCGCGCGCCGAACACGATGGCGAGGACCGCGCCGAGCGCGGCGCCCGCCGATACGCCGAGCGTGTCCGGCGCGACGAGCGGATTGCGAAAGAGGTGCTGGAAAGCCGCGCCTGCGACCGACAGGGCGGCGCCCACGAGCGCGGCCACACCGATCCGCGGCAGGCGGATTTGCCATACGATCGCGCCCGCGGTTCCTTCCGTCGCGTCATGCAGCCCGCTCCACAGGACGCCCAGCACCTCGCCGGGCGATAGCGGATAGCGCCCGACGCCGATCGACACGAAGGCAATCACGACAAGCGCCGCGAGTGCGATCGAGAACGGCGCGATACGCCGCCAGCGCCGCGGCGGCGATTGCACGACCGCCGCGCTCATCGCGCTGCGCGGGCTCGCGCCAGCAGCGCGGCGACCTGCTCGCCGGTCGGCTCGCGATGACAGAAGCGTCGGTGGAGGTCCTTCACGCGCGGTGCCAGAGGCTCGACGAAGAGGTCGGGATAGGGCAGCTTCGCCAGCCACTGTACGCCAAGCCCGGCGCAGCGTGCGCGCCGCGCGCGCTCGACGCCTTGTCGATCAGCGCCGTCACGCTGATGGTGCGGCCGAGGCGAGGGGCATCGCGGCCGGCACCGTTGCCATCCAGCGCGCTACGCGTTGCTCCCGGCATTGGGGAAGAACAGCTGCCGGCCGTCGATCTTGTAGCTCGCGATGACCGACTGCCCGCGCGGCGACACGAGCCAGTCGATGAACTTCTGGCCGAGGTCCGCCTTGACGTTGGGATGCTTCTGAGGATTCACGAGCATGACGCCGTACTGGTTGAAGAGGCGCTTGTCACCCTCGACCACGATCTCGAGATCGCCGCGGTTCTTGAACGACAGCCACGTGCCGCGATCGGACAGGATGTACGCGTTCATCGCCGCCGCGGAGTTGAGCGCCGGTCCCATCCCCTGGCCGGTGTCTCGATACCAGGGCCCCTTCGCCTTGTCGATGTCGATGCCGGCCACCTTCCACAGCGCGAGCTCCGCGATGTGCGTGCCGCTGCGATCGCCGCGCGACACGAAGGCCGCTTTCGCCGTCTCGATCGCGCGCAGCGCGGCGACGATGTCGTGACCGCCCGCGATGTGCGCCGGATCGGACTTCGGACCGATCAGCACGAAATCGTTGTACATGACGGGATAGCGCTTGACGCCCTGCCCTTCGGCCAGGAATTTTTCCTCTGCCGAGCGCGCATGGACGAACACGACGTCCGCGTCGCCGCGGCGCCCGATGTCCAGCGCCTGTCCGGTCCCCACCGCGACGACGCGCACCTTGATGCCCGTGTCGGCCTCGAATGCGGGCAGGAGGTGATCGAACAGTCCCGACTGCTCGGTCGACGTCGTCGACGCGACCACGATGAAGCGGTCCTGCGCGAGCGCAGGCCGCAGCGCGAGCGCGCACCAGCCAACCAGCACGAGCCACGAGCGTCGATTCACAGGCGTTCTCCTTCGAGGAAAGCGGCCGCCTCCGGTGAGCGCGGCGCGCGAAAGAACTCGGCCGCATCGGTGCACTCGGTCATGCGGCCTTCGTGAAGAAACACGATGCGCTCGCCTAGGCGGCGCGCCTGCGCGAGGTTGTGCGTCGACATCACGATCGTGGTGCCGCCCGCGTGGATGTCGCGCACGAGCGCTTCGATGGCGCGGCTCGCGGCGGGGTCGAGGCTCGCAGTCGGCTCGTCGAGGAACAACACTTCCGGAGCGAGCGCCCACGCGCGCGCGATGGCGAGACGCTGCTGCTCGCCGCCGGAGAGCGTGCGCGCGGACTGTGCTGCAATCGCGGCGAGGCCCGTCGCGGCCAGGGCACCGTCGATCCGCCGCAGCCGCTCGGCGCGCGGCAACTCCGCGATGCGCAGCGCATAGTCGATGTTGCGCGCCGCCGAGCGGCGCAGCAGGATCGGCCGCTGGAACACCATCGCCTGCCCGCGGGGCGGCGCGGCGAGGCCGCCCCAGTCGATGCGACCTTCGGTGGGTGCGACGAGGCCGTGGAGCACGCGCATGAGCGTGCTCTTGCCGGACCCGTTCGGCCCGATCACGAGCGTGCGCGTGCGCGCGGCGACGACGAGGTCGACGCAGCGCAGGAGCGCCGCCGCACCGCGGCGAACGCCGACACCGTCGAGCGATATCGGGAGTCCGCGCGGGCCGGTCGCGTCAGCCCGAGCGCGCACGTGCCCATTCGCGCGTCGCATACGCACCGAAATTCAGGAGCACGACGATCAGGATCAGGATCAGGCCGAGCGCCAGCGCGAGCGGCAGGTCGCCCTTGCTCGTCTCGAGCGCGATGGTCGTGGTCATCACCCGCGTGACGCCGTCGATGTTGCCGCCCACGATGATCACGGCGCCGACTTCGGCCACCGCACGGCCGAACCCCGCCAGGACGGTGGTCAGCAGCGAATACCGCGTGTCCCACAACAGCGTGAGCGCGCTGCGCCATGCGCCCGCCCGCAGGCTCGTCAGCTGATCGCGGTATTCGAGCCACGCGTCCTCGATCACCTGCCGCGACAGCGCGGCGACGATCGGAGCGATCAGGAGCGTCTGCGCGATGACCATCGCGCCCGGCGTGAACAGCAATCCGAGGCTGCCGAGCGGTCCGGCGCGCGACAGCATGAGATACACGAGCAGGCCCATCACCACCGGCGGCATGCCCATCAGCGCGTTGAGCGTCGCGACGATGGCGCCGCGACCACGGAACGTCCTCACGGCGAGCGCGGCGCCGATGGGCAACCCGATCACGGTGGCGCACAGCGTCGAGGCGATGCTCACGCGGAGCGACAACGCGACGATGCCGAAGAGATGGGCATCGAAGCCCGCCATGAGGCCGAGCGCGAGGCGGACGCTTTCGGCAAGCGTCGTCATGCGGACCAGCTCGCGGCGACCACCGCTGTATTTTTCGGTATATTACGCATCCGGCCGCGTTCGAAGACCGCCATGAAATGCAGGACGCTGCTTGTCGCCCGGCTCGTCGTCGTCGTGACGACGCTGACGTTCGGATGTTGCACGGCGTTTGCCGCGGACGTCACGGTGTTCGGCGCGGCGAGCCTCAAGGAGGCGCTCGACGCGCAGGCGCGCCAGTTCGAGAAGGACACCGGTAACCGGGTCGTGGTGTCGTACGGCGCGAGCAGCACGCTCGCCCGCCAGATCGAGGCCGGAGCGCCCGCCGACGTGTTCATCTCCGCGGACCTCGACTGGATGGATTATCTCGAGGAGAGGCATCTCATCAGGCCCCAGACCCGCGTCGATCTGCTGCACAACGCGCTCGTGCTGATCGCGCCCGCATCGAGCAAGGCGGTGCTGAAGATCGCGCCGGCGTTCGACCTCGCCGGCGCGCTCGCGGGCGGGAAGCTCGCCATGGCGAACCCCGACAGCGTGCCGGCGGGCAGATACGGCCAGCGCGCGCTCGAACATCTCGGCGTATGGCAACGCGTACGGCAAGACGTCGCCCGCGCCGAGAACGTGCGCGCGGCGCTGGCACTGGTTTCGCGCGGCGAGGCGCCCTTCGGCATCGTGTACGCGACCGATGCGATGGCAGACCACGGCGTGCGCATCGTCGATACGTTCCCCACGAGCAGTCATCCGCCGATCGTGTATCCGGCGGCGCTGACCGCAGCGAGCCGATCGGCTGCGGCGAAGCCGTTGCTCGACTACCTGCGCTCGGCGGCCGCGCGGTCCGTGTGGGAGAAATATGGCTTTGGCGTCGCGCCCTAGTCCATGCACGCGCTGAGCGCCGACGAGATCGGGATCGTCGAGCTCAGCCTGCGCGTCGCGCTGGTGAGCGTGGCCTTCAGCCTTCCGGTTGCGGTGGGTGTCGCTTACCTGCTCGCGCGCTCGCGCTTTCCGGGAAAGCTGCTCATCGATGCGGTCGTTCACCTGCCGCTCGTTCTGCCGCCGGTCGTGGTCGGCTTCGCGCTGTTGCTGCTGTTCGGACGCAACGGCCCCATCGGCCGCGTGCTCGACCAATGGTTCGGCGTCGTGCTCGCATTTCGCTGGACCGGCGCGGCGCTCGCGTCGGCATTGATGGGTTTCCCCCTCATGGTGCGCGCGATCCGCCTTTCGATCGAGGCGGTCGACCGGCGTCTCGAGGTGGCCGCGCGCACGCTGGGCGCGTCGCGCGCATGGGTCTTCGCCTCGGTCACCCTGCCGCTCGCGCTGCCCGGCATCATCACCGGCACGCTGCTCTCGTTCGCGCGCGGGCTCGGCGAGTTCGGCGCGACCATCACCTTCGTCTCCAACATTCCCGGCGAGACGCAGACCCTCCCCCTCGCCATTTACACGTACACCCAGGTCCCCGGCGGCGACCCGCAGGCGCTGCGCCTCAGCGTGATCGCCGTCGTGCTCTCGCTCGTCTCGCTGGCGGTCTCCGAGTGGCTCACGCGGCGCACGGCGCGCGCGCAAAGCGATGATCGACGTTGACATCGCCTTGTCGCGCGGTGCATTCCACCTCGTCGCGACGTTCGCCGCCGATGCGCGGGTCGTCGCCCTCTTCGGGCGCTCCGGTTCGGGCAAGACGACGATCATCGATGCGATCGCGGGCATCGCGAAGCCGTCACGCGGATCGATACGCGTCGGCGGCGACGTCATGTTCGATGCCGCGGCCGGCATCGATGTGCCCCCCGAGCGCCGGCGCATCGGGTACGTGTTCCAGGATGCGCTGCTGTTTCCGCATCTCGATGTACACGCGAATCTGCTGTACGGGCAGCGCCTGCGCAGCGCCGACGAGCGTTTCATCGCCGAGGACCGCGTCGTCGAGCTGCTCGGCCTCGGCGCGCTCCTGCATCGCCGGGTCCGCACGCTGTCGGGCGGCGAGCAGCAGCGCGTCGCGATCGGACGCGCACTGCTGGCGCAGCCGCGCGTGCTGCTGATGGACGAGCCGCTCGCGTCGCTGGACGTCGCACGCCGGGTGGAAATCCTCGACTACGTCGAGCGCCTGCGCGACGAGGTCCGCATTCCCATCGTGTACGTCACGCATTCGGTCGCCGAGATCGCGCGTCTCGCCGACACGGTGGTCGTCGTGTCGGGGGGGCGCTGTGTCGCCGTCGGCCCCGCGCACGACGTGATCGGCAGGCTCGACATCGTGTCGCCGGTCGACCGCCACGAGGCAGGCTCGCTCGTCGACACGCGCGTGGTGTCGCACGACGCCGAGACGCAGGTCACGACGCTCGCGTTCGATGGCGGCGTGCTGCACGTTCCCGCGATCGACGCGCGCGTGGGGCAATCGCTGCGCGCGCGAATCCGTTCGCGCGACGTGTCGCTTGCGTTGCAGCGCCCGGCCGGCATCAGCATCCTCAACATGCTTCCGGCACGCATCGTCGCCGTGCACGCGGAGCGTGACCCGGTCGTCGAGGTCCAGCTCGCCGTCGGCGGCGCGCGATTCACCGCCGCCGTGACACGTCGCTCGCTGCGTGATCTCGACCTCCATCCCGGTCTCGAAGTCCTTGCGCTGGTGAAGGCCGTGTCGTTCGATCCCTACGGCGTCGATTAGACCGCCGCGGGCCCCGGCAACCATCATAGGCTCCGCGGGTCATAAAGGTCCGCCGCCGCGGCCCTTCGCCCCCTATCATGTAACCTAGCATAAGGGCCCTCCTGCGGCCATATGCACCACAGCTCATATGACCCGAATCACGATCCGGCCGGCCTGGACGTTCGTGAGCGAGACCGGCGAGAAGGTCGATCCGCTGCTGTTCGAGCTGCTTGCCGCGATCCACGACGCCGGCAAGCTCACGCTCGCGGCGCAGCACGTGAAGCTCTCGTATCGCTACGCATGGGAGCTCCTCGAGCGCTGGGAGCGCTTCTTCGGCGCCCCGCTGGTGCGCAAGCAGCGCGGCCGCGGCGCCACGCTGAGCGTGCTCGGCGCAAAGCTCTTATGGGCCGAGCAGCGCAGCGACGCGAGCCTGTTCACGCAACTCGAGAACATCGCCTCCGAGCTCAATCTCGAGATCGGGCAGGCGCTCCGCGAGACGCAAACGGTGCTCCAGCTCCATGCGAGCCACGGCTACGCGGTGGAGAAGCTGCCCGCGCTGATGCACCGGCACGGTCACGCGACCATCGACCTGCAATACATGGGCAGCAGCGCTGCGCTCGCATCGCTCGCGCGTTCGGCGTGCGATCTCGCCGGCTTCCACGTGCCCGAAGGCGATCTCGCGCCGGTGATGTGGGCGCAATACGCGCGCTGGCTCTCCGCGCGGCGCCACGCCATCGTTCGCCTCGTGACTCGCACGCAAGGCATCATCGTGGCCAAGGGCAATCCGCTGCGCATCGAGAGCATCGACGACCTCGTGCGACCTGGCGTGCGCTTCGTCAACCGCCAGGCGGGCTCCGGCACGCGCATCCTGTTCGATGCGCTCCTCGCCCAGCGCGGCATCGATGCGCGGCGCATCCACGGCTACGACACGGGCGAATTCACGCACGCCGCGGTCGCCGCGTTCGTGGCGAGCGGCATGGCGGACGCGGGTTTCGGCGTGGAGCCGGCGGCACGCCAGTTCAAGCTCGGATTCGTGCCGATGATCAAGGAGCGTTACATGCTGGCGTGCCGGAAGGGCAGCCTGCGTCGCGAGCCCATGCGCGAGCTGATCGCGCTGCTGCGCGGGCCCGAGTACCGCGCGATGATCGAGCCCGTGCCGGGCTATGCGCTCGACGATCCGGGCGCGGTCGAGCGCGTGAATGCGATGATGGGCGGCTTCGACGGCTCGACGTCGACGCCGGCAACCCAGCCCCGTGCGCGGGCGAGGCGGAACGCTAAGTGAGCTGCCGCAGGATGGCGAGCGGCGGCTGCCGCACCGTCGCACGCGTGCCAAGCCATCCCGCCAGCGTAACCGCGATCGCGCCGCCCGCGATGCCGTAGAGCCAGATCAGCGGATCGGACTCGTAGCGGATATTGAAGACACGATCTGCGAGCGCCCAGCCGGTCGCCGTTGCGCCCACGGCGGCGACGAAGCCGGCCAGCGCGCCGAGCAGGAGGAATTCGGCGATCTGTGCCGCCCGCAGCTGTCGCTGCGATGCGCCGAGCGTGCGCAGCACCGCAGCGTCGCGCTTGCGCTCGTCCTGCGTGGATGCGATCGCCGCCTGGAGCACCAGCAATCCGCCGGCGAGCGTGAAGAGGAATACGAATTCCACCGCGCGCGCCACCTGTTCCACGATGGTCTGGACCTGATGCAGGATCTCCGCCACGTCGATCGCGAGGATGTTGGGAAATCGCTGCACGAGCGCCGAAAGCCATCCGGCGCTCTGCGGCTCGACGCGGAACGCCGCGATGTACGTCGCCGGGAGATCATCGAGCGCGCCGGGCGCGAACAGCGCGAAGAAGTTCACGCGAAAGCTGTCCCAATCGACCTTGCGCAGGTTGGTGACCTTCGCGGTCATGGTCGCGCCCGCGACGTCGAACGTCAGCGTGTCACCCACGTTCACCCCCAGTGTGGCGGCGATGCCGTCCTCCAGCGAGATGCCGGCTTGTGCACCGCGCGCATCGCGCGGCCAGAACGTGCCTTTCACGACGCGGTTGCCGTCCGGCAACGCGTCGCTCCACGACAGGTTGAATTCGCGCTCGGCGAGTCGGCGCGCACGCGAGTCGCCGAACTTGCTCGCGTCGAACGGCTTGCCGTTCTGCGCCACCAGGCGTCCGCGCACCATCGGCTTGAACACCGGGTCGACATGCGCGGTCGCGCGAAGCTGCTCGCGCGCCGCCTCCACCTGGTCGGGGAGCACGTTGATCAGGAACTGATTGGGCGCGTCGGGCGGAAGGCTCGCGCGCCAGTTGCGCATGAGGTCGCCGCGCACCACGGTCAGCAGCAGAAGCGCCATCAATCCGAGCGACAGCGCGCCAATCTGCAGGCTCGACGCGAGCGCACGACGCCGCAGGTTCGCAAGGCCGAAGCGCCACGATACGCCGCGCTGCGGCAGCCGCTTCAGCGCGGCCAGCAGCGCCCATGCCACGGCCGCGGACGCCACGACCAGGCCGGCCACGCCGCCCAGCATGATCGCGGCCGCCTGCGCGTCGCCCGCCTGCCACGCGATCAGCAGTGCGATCGTCAGCGCGCCCGCGGCGTACGCGAGGACACCGCGCGCCCGCGGGCGCGGCAGGTCGCGTCGCAGCACGCGCAGCGGCGCGACGTTGGCGAGCGCCACGAGCGGCGGCAGCGCGAAGCCGAAGAGCAGCAGCATGCCCGTGACGAACGCTTCCAGCGCCGGCACGATCTGCGGCGCCGGCAGATCGCCGGTGAAGAGCGCGCCGAGCAGTCGCGCGAGCAGCGCCTGTCCCGCGAACGCGACCGCAACACCGGCGAGGCTCGCGAGCACGCCCAGCAGCGCGAACTGCAGCACGAACAGCGTGAGCGTCTGCCGCACCGGTGCACCGAAGCATCGCATCATCGCGGCCGCGTCCAGATGGCGCCGCAAGTAGCGCGATGCCGCCAGCGCGACGGCGACGGCGGCGAGCAGCACCGCGACGAGCGCGGTGAGCCCGAGATAGCTCTCGGAACGCTCGAGCGTCTGACGCACCTCCGGCCGCAGGTCGCGCACGCTCTCCATGCGCTGGCCGGGCTTGAGCTCGGGGGTCAGCCATGCACGGTAGGCATCGAGCGTCGCGGCGTCGGGGGCGGACACCATGAGCCGGTACGTCGCACGGTTTCCCGGCTGGAGCAGATGCGTCGCGGGCAAATCGGCGACGTTGAGCAGCAGCTTCGATCCGGCGGCCAGCGTGAGTCCCGCGATCTCCGGGTCCTGTTGCACGATCGCGCGCACCACGAGCGTTGCGTCGCCTACGGCAACGCGGGCGCCGATGCCGATGCCGAGTCGATCGGCGAGATGCCGATCGATCCACGCTTCGCCCGGCGCGGGTATTCCACGCGCGGCACGGCCGTCCGGATTCGACGGATCGACGAGCATCACCGCGCCGCGCAACGGATAGCCGCTCGTCACGGCCTTCACGTCCGTCAGGACGGCGCTCGAGGCGGCATTGTCGGCCGTCTGCACCATGCTGTTGAAGCGCACGGCCGGTGTGGTGCGCAGCCCGCGGGCACGCGCCTGCTCGCCGTAGCGGTCAGGCAGCGGACGGTCGCCGGAGATCAACAGGTCAGCGCCGAGAAGGAGATTGGCCTGCGAGACGAGCGCGCCCTTCACGCGATCGGTGAAGAGTCCCACCGTTCCGACGCTGGCCGCAGCGAGGATCAACGCAGTGACGAGCACGCGCAACTCGCCGGCGCGCCAGTCACGCAGAAGCAGCCTCCCCGCGAGCCGGAGCGTGTTCATTTCACGTCGACCTGCGTGCGCTCGTCGGCGACGAGACGGCCGGCCTCCAGCGACAGTCGCCGCGCGCAGCGCGCGGCGAGATTCACGTCGTGCGTCACGAGCAGGAGCGTGGTGCCGTGCTCGCGGTTCAGGCGGAACATCAGGTCGACGACTTCGATGCCGGTGGCGACGTCGAGGTTGCCCGTCGGCTCGTCGGCCATGAGGACCTTGGGATCGCCCGCGAACGCGCGCGCGATGGCGACACGCTGCTGCTCGCCACCCGAGAGCTGCCGCGGATAGTGCGAGCGACGGCGCGCGAGCCCCACGCGATCGAGCCATATGCGTGCGCGGTCCGCGGCATCGTCCTCGCCCTTCAGCTCGAGCGGGAGCATCACGTTCTCGAGCGCGGTGAGCGCCGGAAGCAGCTGGAACGACTGGAACACGAACCCGAGCAGGCGCTGGCGCAACGCCGCGCGTGCATCCTCGTCCTGCGTGGATAGCGCCACGCCGTCCAGTCGCACTTCGCCGGACGTGGGATGGTCGAGGCCCGCGAGCAGCCCGAGCAACGTCGTCTTGCCGGATCCCGATGCGCCGACGATCGCTACCGCGTCGCCCGCGCCGACGTCGAAGGTGACGCGGTCGAGGATCGTCAGCGGCGCGTCGCCGCTTTGCACGATCTTGGTGAGCGCTTCCGCGCGGACGAGGGATTCGGGCATGGTCAAGGACCATTGTAGCGGTCGCTCCAAGATGGCCGCCGCTCACGGGCTAGAATCGATCGCATGCTTTGCCGCCGCCTGCTCCTCGTGCTGGTCGCGTGCATCGGATGGTCGATCGTGGCCATGCCGCTGCACGCGGCCGACGCACCCGTGCTGCTCGTCGTGGGCGATTCCATTTCCGCGGGTTACGGCTTGCCTGCGGGCGCGGGCTGGGTGACGCTGCTCGCGGAGCGCCTGAAGCGCGAGGGCTACGCGTACCAGGTCGTGAATGCGTCGATATCCGGCGACACGACCGCGGGCGGCCGCGCGCGCCTTCCCGCGCTGCTCCCTCGGTACAAGCCGCGCATCGTGATCCTCGAGCTCGGTGGCAACGACGCGCTGCGCGGCGGCAATCTCGACGTCACGCGCGCGAACCTCGACGCGATGGTCACCGACGCGCAGAAGGCGGGCGCGCGGCCGATGCTGCTCGGGATGCAGCTGCCACCGAATTACGGCAGCGCCTATGTGAACCGGTTCGGCGCGCTGTTCGGCGAGGTCGCCAAGGCGCATCGCATCCCGGCGGTTCCGTTCCTCTTCCAGGGTTTCGCCGAGGACTTGACGCAGTTCCAGGCGGATCGCATCCATCCCGTGGCCGCGGCGCAGCCGCGCATCCTGGCCAACGTGTGGCCGGTCCTGCAGCCGTTGCTCGGCAAATGAGCACAGTCCTGCCGCCCGGTCCGCCGCCGCGTCCGGGCGAGCGTGCCGAGGTCGAGGACCTTGCGCGCTACGCCGAGCGCATCGACGTTCGATCGCCCGCGGAATTCGCCGAGGACCACATCCCGGGCGCGGTCAATCTGCCGGTGCTCGACGACGACGAGCGCGCGCGCGTCGGAACGGTGTACGTGCAGCAATCGGCGTTCGAGGCGCGCAAGCTGGGTGCGGTGATCGCGTCGCGCAACATCGCGCGGATGGTCGAGACCTACGCGCACGACAAGCCGCCCGAGTGGCGCCCGCTCGTGTACTGCTGGCGCGGCGGCCAGCGCAGCCGCTCGGTTGCGCACGTGCTGTCGGAGGTCGGCTGGCGCGCGGTGCAGCTTGCGGGCGGCTATCGCGCGTGGCGGCGCCACGTGATCCGTGAGCTGCAGACGCTGCCGGCGCGCTTCCGCTACCGCGTCGTGTGCGGGCTGACCGGCTCGGGCAAGTCGCGCCTTCTCGCGGCACTCACCGCCGAAGGCGCGCAGGTGCTCGACCTCGAGGGCCTCGCGCGGCATCGCGGCTCGCTCCTCGGGGACCTGCCGAGCGACCCGCAACCCAGCCAGAAATGGTTCGAGAGCCAGCTCTACGACGCGCTGACGCGCCTCGACGCGCGTCGGACCGTATACGTGGAGTCGGAGAGCAAGCGGATCGGCACCGTCCAGCTGCCGGACAGCCTGCTCGACGCGATGCGCAACTCGGCGTGCGTCCGCGTCGACACGCCGCTGCCTTTGCGCATCGAGCTGCTCAAAGAGGAGTATGCGCACTTCCTCCAGGATCCCGATGCGCTCGCCGCGCGGCTCGCGCACCTCACGACGCTCCATGGACGCAAGACGATGCAGCGATGGAGCGACCTTGCGAAGGCAGGCGACTTCGACGCGCTGGTCGGCCAGCTCCTCGCGGTCCATTACGATCCGCTCTATCTGCGCTCGATCGAGCGCAACTTTCCATGCTGCATCGACGCGCATGTCGCGCGCGTCGACGCGATCGACGAGGCGGCGCTGCGGTCCGTGGCCCGGGCCGTCATCGCCGACGCGCCGGCGCATGACGAGCCGGCGGCCACAACAGGAGAGGATTGATGCGCTACGCCTTTCGAATCGTCAACGTGTTCGCGGAAACGCTGCTGGCCGGCAATCCGCTTTGCGTGTTCGAGGATGCACGCGGACTGGACGACGCCACCCTGCAGGCGCTCGCGCTGCAGTTCAACCTGTCCGAGACCACGTTCGTGCTGCCGTCGACGACGGCGACCGCGCGCGTGCGCATCTTCACGCCGACGTTCGAGATGCCCTTCGCCGGTCATCCCACGCTCGGGACCGCGCATGTCGTGCGTGCGCTCACGGGTGCGGGCGACGCGATCACGCTCGAGATGCTCGCCGGGCGTATTCCCGTGGCTGCGCAAGGCGATCGCTGGACGCTCGAAGCGAATGCGCCGAAGCACCGCGCGCCGCAGGCCGCGAATGCGCAACTCGCCGAGATGCTCGGCCTCACCGAGGACGATATCGGACCGGGGCCGCCATTGTGGGTCGACACGGGCAGCGATCAGCTCGTCATTCCGCTGCGGAGCTTCGACGCGGTGAACCGCGCGGCCCCGCGCGTGGACAAGGTGGCCGCCTACGGCAGCAACGACACGCGCGCGATGGCGTACGTGTTCGCGCGTGAAGCCGATCACGTGCTGTGCCGCTTCTTCTTTCCGAAGCAGGGCGCGATGATCGAGGATCCGGGCACCGGCTCCGCGTGCGCCAACCTCGGCGGCTGGCTGCTCGCGACCGGTGCCGCGCTTCCTCAGCGCCTGACGCTCGATCAGGGCGAGAGGGTGGCGCGGCCCTGCCGGCTCGGCCTGGAGGTGACCACCGATCGCCGCATCCGCGTGTCGGGGCGGGTGATGGAGCTCGGACGCGGCAGCATCGACTTTCCCGGCTGAGCATCTCGTTACAACCGCTTACAGCGCCGCCCGGCCGCCGGCGTCAACATCGGCGTCGTCTGGATCGTTATCGCGCCATTCCCGCCAAACGCCTGCCCGTGCGCCTGCTGCGCCCATTCGTGTTCTTCGTCATCGCCGCGCTGGCTTTGGTGGGCGCCGTGCACGGCGCACGCGCGGCGACCGCGGATACGCTCGGCGCGGAAGGTGCCCGTCATCTCCTGACGCGGACCGGCTTCGGCGCAACGCCGTCCGAGATCGCGCGCTACGCGCCGCTCACGCGCGAGGACGCCGTCGAGCGCATCCTCGCGGCGACGCGCACGCTGCCCGTCCTCGCGCCGCCCGCGTTCGCAACGGCCGGCGGTCCTCTTCCACGGCCCGGGCCCAACGCGAGCGCCGAGGATCGCAAGACCTACGTGCGCGAGCAGGCGCGCGACACGCTCGCGCTGCGCGGTTGGTGGATCGACGAAATGCTCGCGACGCCGTCGCCGCTCACCGAGCGCATGACGCTCTTCTGGCACAACCACTTCGTCTCGAGCCAGCAGAAGGTGCGGCCGGCACGCCTCATGTATGCGCAGAACGCCACGTTTCGCCGATACGCGGTGGGCGACTTTCGCGCGCTCCTTCACGCCGCAGCGAAGGATCCGGCGATGGAGGTCTACCTCGATACCGTGCAGAACCGCAAAGGCGCGCCGAACGAGAACTTCGCGCGCGAGGTGATGGAGCTCTTCACGCTCGGCGAAGGTCACTACACCGAGCAGGACGTGAAGGAAGCCGCCCGCGCGTTCACCGGTTGGAGCATCGACCGCGACACCGGCGCTTTCGTCTTCCGGCCGCGCCTGCACGACGATGGATCGAAGACCATCTTCGGCCAGCGAGGCGACTTCGACGGCGATGCTGTGCTCGACCTGATCCTCGCCCGGCCGGACACGGCGCGCTTCGTCGTTCAAAAGCTGTGGCTGGAATTCGTGTCGCCGCAACCGGATGCGCAAGCGGTTGCGCGCATCGCCGGGCGCTTTCGCGCGAGCGGTTACGACATCAAGGTCGCGCTGCGCGGTCTGCTGCTCGATCCGGCATTCTGGGCGCCGGCCGATCGGGGCACGCTCGTGAAGAGTCCGGTGGAGCTCGTCGTCGGCACCCTGCACACGCTGGAGCTCGCGCCGCCCGACGGGTTGCCCTATGCGCTCGCCGCCGCGGGCATGGGACAGAACCTGTTCGCGCCGCCCAACGTCAAGGGCTGGCCGGGCGGCGACCGATGGATCAATGCGACGACGCTCCTTGCGCGCAAGCAGTTCCTGGCGCGTCTCGCGCGCGCGATCCCCGCACCGACCGCGCCGATGGACGCTGCACCGGTCGCGTCGATGACCTCCATGCCGGCCACCGCTGCCGCGAACGACGCCGTGACGACGCTGCAGCAGCGTGCCGCGCGCAGCGTGGAGCGAGCCTTGGCACGCATCGCGCTCGATGCGGGGACATGGGTCGCGGCGCAGCCGGGCAACGACGTGCCGGCGAAGCTCGCGTTCGCGCAGAACGTGCTGCTGCCGCTGGCGCCGGTCACCGGCGATGTCGCCGAAGCACGCGCGCAGCGCGATCCGGTGCTCTTCGTGCGCGCGGCGCTGCTCGATCCCGTCTACGAGCTGAAGTGAGCCCGATGAATCGACGCCGCTTCCTGCGATCCGGCCTCGGCGCCATCGCCGCGCGCCCCGCGTCGCTCGTGATCGGTGCGCTCGGCGCCGACATGGCGTGGGCGACGCCGCGCGCGCAACCCGCCTATCAGCGGCTGCTGATCCTGGTCGAGCTCAAGGGCGGCAACGACGGCTTCAACACCGTTGTGCCGTATACCGATCCCGCCTACTACGCATTGCGCCCGAAGCTCGCCATCCCGCGCGACCATGTCGTGCAGGTGACCGATCGCGTCGGCTTCCACCCTGCTCTGCAGTCGCTGCAACCGTTGTTCGATCGCGGCCGCCTGGCCGTGCTGCTCGGCGTGGGCTATCCCGCGCCGAATCTCTCCCACTTCCGCTCCATCGAGATCTGGGACACCGCGTCATCGAGCGACCGCTATCTGGCGGACGGCTGGCTCGCGCGCACGTTTGCGCAGGCGGCGACCCCTTCGCGCTTCGCCGCCGACGGCGTCGTGATCGGATCGAACGACATGGGCCCGCTCGCGGGCAGCGGCGCGCGGGCGCTGGCGCTCGCCAACACGGATCAGTTCCTGCAGCGCGCGAAGCTCGCGCGCTCGGAGCCGAGCACGGGCAACCCTGCACTCGCGCACATCCTCAAAGTGGAAAGCGATGTCGTGCGCGCCGCGACGCATCTCGACACATCGCGCACGCTCGCGACGGATTTTCCCGGCACGCCGTTCGGAAACGTCGTACGGACCGCGTGCCATGTCGCCGCGAGCCCGGGCGGTGTCGCGTGCATGCGCCTGACGCTCAACGGCTTCGACACGCACGGCGCGCAGGCCGGCACGCAGGCGCGCCTGCTGCGCGAGCTCGCCGAAGGGCTGATCGCGCTGCAGAACGGCCTCACCGAGATCGGGCGCTGGGACGACACCCTCGTGCTCACGTACGCGGAGTTCGGACGCCGGCCGCATGAGAATCTCTCCGGCGGTACGGACCACGGCACGGCAAGCGCGCACTTCGCGCTCGGCGGAAGCGTGCGCGGCGGCGTCTACGGCGCCATGCCGGATCTTTCGCGTCTGGGCAGCGACGGCAACGTGACGCACACGCTCGACTTCCGCAGCGTCTATGCGAGCGTGCTCGACCGGTGGTGGGGTATCGAGTCGGCGCCCGTGCTCGGCGGGCGGTACGAGCCGGTCGACCTGGTGCGCTCCTAGCGCGAGCTCGCAGCGAGCACGCATCGCTCGCGCCGCCGCGCTGCGCGATCAACCGCCGCGCGCGTCCCAGGCGTTCAGGAATTCCTTCCAGTGCGGAGCGTCGAGCGAGCCGAGCCGCTCGCGCACGAGCGAGATCTCGCGCGCATAGGCGCCGGCGTCGACCTCGCCGCGCATCAGCCGAAAGCGCTGATACACGAGATAAGTGTTCATGACGTCGGTCTCGCAATAGCTGCGCACTTCGGCGATGCGACCCTCCGCGACCGCGCGCGCCACCGCGCTGCCGTCCATGCCGAGCTTGCCCGGGAAGCCGCACAGGCGCGCCGTCGCGTCGAGGCCCGCGCTCGCGCGCGATTGATAGCACGACAGCACATCCATCACGTCGAGGTGGCGCGTGTGATAGCGACCCAGGTAGTTGTTGAACTTGAAGTCCTTGTCGTCGTCGCCCCAGTCCCAGTAGCGCGCTGCCTGCACGCCGTGGATCAGCGCGCGGTGATGCAGCACCGGCAGGTCGAATCCGCTGCCGTTCCACGACACGAGCTGCGGCGTGAACCGCTCGATGCCGTCGAAGAAGCGGCGGATCAGCTCGGGCTCGGCATCGCCCGGCTCGCCCACCGACCAGACCCGCAGGCCGTGCTCGTCGCGCAGCGCACATCCGATGGCGACGACCTGCTGAAGGTGGATCGGCATGAAGTCGTTGCCCGTGGCGGCGCGACGCTGTTGCGAGAACCAGTCGAGCACGCCGGCGTCGGCGACGCCGGCGCCGATGTCGTACACGCGGCGGATGCCCGCGACGTCGGGAATCGTCTCGAGATCGAAGACGAGGATCGGCGGCGCCATGCCGTGACGCGGTCTACGCGGGAAAGACGCCGGTGGAAAGGTAGCGATCACCGCGATCGCACACGACGAAGACGATCGTGGCGTCACGCAGCTCGCGCGAGAGGCGCAGCGCGATGGCGCACGCGCCACCGGAGGAGACACCCGCGAAAAGACCTTCTTCGCGCGCCATGCGGCGGGTCATGTCCTCCGCCTCGGCCTGCGAGACGTACTCGATGCGATCCACGCGCGACGCGTCGTAGATCTTCGGCAGGTACGCGGGCGGCCACTTGCGGATGCCCGAGATGGAGGAGCCTTCCTCCGGTTGCGCACCCACGATGATGATCTCGGGGTTCTTTTCCTTCAGGAACCGCGACACGCCCATGATCGTGCCCGTCGTGCCCATGGCCGAGACGAAGTGCGTGATGCGGCCGCCGGTGTCGCGCCAGATCTCCGGCCCCGTGCCGCGGTAATGCGCCAGCGGATTGTCGGGATTGGCGAACTGGTTGAGGATGAGGCCCTTGCCTTCACCGCGCATGTGCTCCGCCATGTCGCGGGCCGCCTCCATGCCGCCGTCCTTGTGCGTGAGCACGATCTCGGCGCCGTATGCGCGCATGGTCTGCACGCGCTCCTGCGACTGGTTCTCCGGCATGATCAGGATGAGGCGATAGCCCTTGATCGCCGACACCATCGCGAGCGCGATGCCGGTGTTGCCGGACGTGGCCTCGATCAGCGTATCGCCCGGCTTGATGTCGCCGCGACGCTCCGCCTCGGCGATCATCGACAGCGCCGGCCGATCCTTCACCGAGCCGGCAGGGTTGTTGCCTTCCAGCTTGGCGAGGATCGTGTTCGTCGTCGCGCCGGGCAAGCGCTGCAGACGCACGAGGGGTGTGTTGCCGACCGTGTCGGCCAGGGTCTGGTACATCGCGTCAGCCTGCGCGGGCGCTCGTCGCGCATCAGGCACAACGAGCTCACGGCGAAAAGTCAGGCTGCGATTGTAGCGGACTGATGCAAACGCCCCTGCCGCCGGCCGCGCGCGGGCCGCGCGCCGGCCGGACGGGACTCGTTCATTTCTTCGCCGCGTCGTCCTTCGCGGCGGAGGCGCCGCTCGTGTCCTTGCCGGCCTTGTCCTTGGTGGACTTGCTTTTCGTGGCGTTGTCCTTGGTGGTTGCAGCCTTGGTCGACGTATCGGCGCTCGCCTTTTCGGCCTTGTCGTTCTTGGCCTTGCCGGCTCTTTCTTCCTTGGCTTTCTCCTTCGCGGCCTTTTCTTCCTGCGCTTTGGCCGCCTTTTCTTCCTTGGCCTTTTCGCGCGCCGCCTTGCGTTCGGCGGACTTCGCGGCCCGGTCTTCCTTGGCCTTGCCGGTTGCGGCCTTGTCGTCGGCGGCCTTGGACGCGGTGTCCTTGGCCGTATCCCTGGCCGCCGGCGCGCTCGCCGGTGCCGCGGGCGCTGCCGCCGGCGCGGCCGGCGCGGCGGTGCGTGCGGGAGGCGCCGCAGGCGCGGCGGTCGTCGGCGCGGCGCCCGACTTCGCGGAGCTTGCGGGCAGCGACGTGCGTCCAGAAACCGAGATCTGGTCCTTGATCTTGCCGAACTCGCCTTCCTTGATGCCCTTCACCTTCATGATGTCTTCGGGCGTCTTGAACGGTCCGTTGGCGTTGCGATAGTCGACGATCGCTTGCGCCTTGACCGGCCCGATGCCCGGTAGCGCGTCGAGCTCCTCCTTGGTGGCGGTGTTGATGTTGACCGCGGCGAGCGCGAACGTCGATACGACGAGCAGCAGTAGTGCGGCGAGCAGGCGCTTCATGCCTCGTTTTCCCTCGTGGATGTGAGCCGCGGTCCCGCGCCCGCGCAAACGCGCACGGCGCCGGGACCTTCCCTGGAGCATGCGATGCGCATCCTACGGCTTTGGCGTCGCACTGCATAGGGCGCTCGGGAAAACGAACGCGTGACGGCTACTTGTGCTTGGCGTCGCCGGCGGCCTTGATCTCGCCCTTGGTGACGGCTCCCTTGGCGTCCGGCGATCGCGCCGGCGCGGCGCGCGCGGCGAGCGGCGTGACCGTGAGCTCGGCCTTGAGCTTCTCGAAGCGCTTGGCGCCGATGCCCTTGACGTCCTTCAGCTCGTCGATGGTCTTGAAGCCACCGTGCGCGGCACGATAGTCGAGGATCGCCTGCGCCTTGGAGGGCCCGATGCCCTGCAGCGCGACGAGGTCTTCCTTGGTAGCAGTGTTGAGATTGAGCGCTGCGGACGCGGCGCTCGACACGAGCGCGAGCAGGCAGGCGAGCAACAGGCGCGGCATGACGATTCTCCTCGTGAGTGAACGGTGCGCTGGCATCGAATCGGCGGGCGATCGATGCGTCGCGCACCGGCACCTTACGAGGATGCCGTGCCGGGAGAAATCAGACTTTCGACGTAGCGGCCGACGCCCTCCTCGATGCCGAGCATCGGCGCCGAATAGCCGGCGCCCCGAAGGCGCGAGGTGTCCGCCTGCGTGAAGCTCTGGTACCTGCCGACGAGCTCGGGCGGGAACGAAACGTAGCTGATCGCGCCCTCGGTCACGAGATCGCCGACCGCCTTGCGCGCACCGCCGTCGCGCGCGCGGTGCGCGTTGATGACCGCGGCTGCGACCTCGTTGAAGGACGACGCGCTTCCCGTGCCCAGGTTGAACAGACCGCTGCGATCGCGATGCTGGAGGAAATCGAGGTTCACCTTCACGACGTCGTCGACGCACACGAAGTCGCGCCGCTGCTCGCCCGCGGCGTAGCCGCCGGACCCTTCGAAGAGGCGCACCTTGCCGTCGGCGCGGTACTGCCGGGTGAAGTGATGCACGACCGACGCCATGCGTCCCTTGTGCTGCTCGCGCGGGCCGTACACGTTGAAGTAGCGAAACCCCGCGATCTGCGCCGTGCGGTCGGGCAGCACGCGGCGCACGTACTGGTCGAACAGGAGCTTGGAGTAGCCGTAGACGTTGAGCGGCGCCTCGTGCGCGCGCTCTTCGCGGAATACGCTGCCCGCGCCGTACACCGACGCGCTCGACGCGTACAGGAACGGGACGTCGTTGTCCTGGCAGTGCTCGAGCAGGCTCACCGAATACCGGTAGTTGTTGCGCAGCATGTAGCGGGCGTCGGTTTCCAGCGTGTCCGAGCAGGCGCCCTGGTGCAGCATGGCGTCGATGTCGCCGTCGAAGTCGCCCGCCGACAGGCGCGCGAGGAATTCGTCCTTGTCGAGGTAGTCGACGATGTCGCAGTCGACGAGGTTGCGAAACCGCTCGTCGCGCCCGAGATCGTCGACCGCGAGCACGTTGTGCTCGCCGCGTGCGTTCAGGGCGCGCACGAGATTGGATCCGATGAAGCCGGCGGCGCCTGTGACGACGATGTACACGATTGGGATCCCTTCAAAGCTCGAGATCGAGCGCGCCGGTGTCGCTCACCACGACCGGGACGCGCGACGCAAGAGCACACAGCAACTCGTAGCCGACCGTTCCAGCGGCCGCCGCCACGTCGTCGACGGGCACGCCCTCGCCCCACAGGACCACCGGACTGCCCACGCGCGCTTCCGGGATATCGCTGAGGTCGACCGTGAGAAGATCCATCGAGACGCGGCCCGCCAGTCGCGTCATGCGGCCGCATACCATGACCGGCGTTCCGTTGGGCGCGTGGCGCGGATAGCCGTCGGCATAGCCGCATGCCACGACGCCGATGCGATGCGCTCGCGTCGCGGTGTACGCCGCACCGTACCCGACGCTGTCGTGGGGCTGGAGGTCCTGGATGCCGATCAGCCGCGAGCGAAGCGTCATCACAGGGCGCAACCCTAGCATCTCGGCGGTGTCGTATGCGAACGGCGATGCGCCGTACAGCATGATGCCCGGACGAACGATGTCGCCTCCTACCTCGGCGTACCGCATGACGCCGGCCGAATTCGCGATCGACCGCGGATACGGCAAGCCGCGGCACGCGGTGTCGAACGTGCGCAGCGCCTCCTCGACGCCGTCGTCCTCGTCGGCGCGCGCAAGATGCGTCATCAGCCTCAGCGCCGCGACCGAAGCAAGCCCCGAAAGGCGCTCGCAGACGCGAACGAGATCGCCCGGGGGAAAACCCAGCCGGTTCATGCCCGTGTTGGCCTTGACGAAGACCTCCAGCGGCCGTGACAGCGACGCGGATTCGAGCATCCGCACTTGCTCTTCGTCGTGCACCACTACCGCCAGCCGGCGTTGCGCGATGTCGTCCAGGTCGCGCGCCTCGAAGAATCCCTCCATCAACAAGATGCGGCGCGTGTAGTGCATGTCGCGCAACGCCATGGCGGCGTCGAGCTCGACCAGCGCGAGACCGTCGGCGTCCTCCAGTGCCGGCAGCACGCGCGTGAGCCCGTGCCCGTAAGCGTTCGCCTTGACGACTGCGAGCACCTGCGCGCCCGGGGCCTTCTCTCTCGCACGCGCGAGATTGGCCTTGAGCGCCGACAGGTTGATTTGCGCGTAGAGCGGTCGTGGCATGCGACGATCAGCAATCGCGGCCGTCGCGCTGTTCGCTACAGCGTGCGCAGGCGAGGCGGTCCGCGGCGGTTGGGACGCCCACGCAATCATGGTATAAAGCGCGGGCCGCGCCTGGTGATCGATTATAAAACAACGGCCTCCGCGCGCGACTCCGGGGTTGGAGGGCCCCATCTCTGACCTCATGAAGTCCGGCTTCTACACCATCATGGCGGCGCAGTTCTTCAGCTCGCTCGCCGACAACGCCCTGCTCGTGGCCGCCATCGCGCTTTTGCGCGAGCTGCACGAGCCCGCGTGGATGACGCCAGCGCTGAAGCAGGCGTTCGTCGTGTCGTACGTCGTGCTCGCGCCGCTGGTCGGCGCGTTCGCCGACTCGATGCCGAAGGGGCGCGTGATGCTCATCACCAATGCGATCAAGATCGCGGGCTGCGCAATGATGCTCATGGCGCTGCATCCGCTAGTCGCCTACGCGCTGGTGGGCCTCGGCGCGGCCGCATACTCGCCGGCGAAGTACGGCATCCTCACCGAGCTCCTCCCTCCACAGCAGCTCGTGGTGGCCAACGGTTGGATCGAAGGGACGACGGTGGGCTCGATCATCCTCGGCACGGTGCTCGGCGGCGTGCTGATCAGCCCGCACATCGCCACCATGCTGCTGCAGTTCGACATGCCGTACATGGACACCGGCGTGGACACGCCGCCGCAAGCCGCGATATCGATCGTGATGGCCGTATACCTCGTCGCGGCGATATTCAACTGGTTCATCCCGGACACCGGCGTGGACCACCGCATCCCGAGCAAGAACCCGCTGTACCTCGTGCGCGAGTTCGCGCACTGCGTCTCGCTCCTGTGGCGCGACCGGCTCGGGCAGATCTCGCTCGCGACCACGACCCTGTTCTGGGGCGCGGGGGCCACGCTGCAGTTCATCGTGATCGAGTGGGCCTCGCGCGTCCTCGGCCTCGACTTGTCGCGCGCGTTCTACATGATGGGCGTGGTGGCGATCGGCATCGCGCTCGGTGCCGTGCTCGCCGCGCGCCTCGTGTCGCTCCGCGGCGCGGTGCGCGTGCTGCCGATCGGCGCGCTGATGGGCCTCGTCGTGATCGCCATGATCTTCGTGCGTCATCTGCCCGTGGCGCTTGTCCTGATGGTGCTGATCGGTGCGTGCGCCGGCTTCTTCGTGGTGCCGATGAACGCGGTGCTGCAGCATCGCGGCCACGTGCTGATGGGCGCCGGTCATTCCATCGCGGTACAGAACTTCAACGAGAACATCGGCATCCTGGTGATGGTGGGACTCTACGCGCTCATGGTGCGATCCGGGGTGTCGGTGACGACGGCGATCGTGCTGTTCGGTGTGTTCGTGTCGGGCATCATGCTGCTCATCATGTGGCGGCATCGACAGAATCGGATCCAGGGCGACTCGCTGCACCTCATCACGCTCGAGAAGACATAGCGGTCGGCGACGCCGATTCCCGGGGCGAGGGTTGAGAGCCGGCTTCTACACGATCATCGCGGCTCAGTTCTTCAGCTCGGTTGCCGACAACGCACTGCTCATCGCCGCGATCGGCCTGCTGGGCGAGATCGCCGCACCGGCCTGGATGACGCCGGCGCTGAAGCAGGTCTTCGTGGTCTCGTACGTCGTGCTCGCGCCGCTGGTCGGGCCGTTCGCGGACTCGATGCCCAAGGGGCGCGTGATGCTCATCACCAACATGGTGAAGATCGTCGGCTGCGCGGTGATGCTCACGGGCGCGCACCCGCTGCTCGCGTATGCCGTCGTCGGCCTCGGCGCGGCCGCGTACTCGCCGGCCAAATACGGAATCCTCACCGAGCTGCTGCCGTCCGAGCAGCTCGTGCTCGCCAACGGCTGGATGGAAGGCGCCACCGTCGCATCGATCGTGCTCGGGTTCGTCCTGGCGGGCGTGCTGATCAGCCCCGCCGTGTCGGAAACGCTGCTGCGGTTCGACATGCCGTTCGTCGACACGGGCGTCGACACCGCTTCCTCCGCCGCCGTGGCTCTGCTCATCGTGGTCTATTTCATCGCGGCGGTATTCAACTGGTTCATCCCGAACACCGGTGTCGATCATCGGACGCCGAGCCTCAAGCCCATGTACCTGTTGCGCGAATTCGTGCATTGCCTCGCCTTGCTGTGGCGCGACCGGCTCGGCCAGATCACCCTCGCCGCGACGACGCTGTCCTGGGGCGCCGCGGCGACGCTGCAGTTCATCGTGCTCGAATGGGGCTCACGGGTGCTCGGGCTGCCGATGCAGCGGTCGCTGTTCATGATGGGCGTGGTGATCATCGGAATGGCGGCGGGTGTCACCGCCGCCGCGCGCTGGGTGTCGCTGCGCGGCGCCGTTCGCGTCCTGCCCGCCGGCGTGCTGATGGGTGTGCTGACCATCTGCATGGTCCTCGTCCATCGTCTGCCGACGGCGCTCGTCCTGATGGTCCTCATCGGTGCCTGCGGCGGCTTTTTCGTGGTTCCCATGAACGCGCTGCTTCAGCACCGGGGTCACGTGCTGATGGGCGCCGGCCACTCCATCGCCGTGCAGAACTTCAACGAGAACCTCGGGATCCTGGTGATGGTAGGCCTCTATGCGCTGATGCTTCACGCCGGGGCGTCCATCACGACGGCCATCGTTCTGTACGGGCTGTTCGTCGTGGCGATCGTCGTGCTGATCATGCTGCGGCACCGCTACAACCAGCGGCGCGCCGATTCGCTGCGGCCGATCCGGTGAAGCGCGCCTAGAGCACCGTCGGCCGGTCCGGCAGCTCGTTCGCGATCGCGCCTTCGCGCGGAAAGTGCTCGGCGAGCACCGCGGACATGCGCTCGACCGCCTTCACCACGCCGTCGGCGAAGCGACCGGCGCGGAAGTCCGACTCGAGTGCACTGCAGATCGCCTGCCATTGCGCATCACCGACTTTGCGATGGATGCCGCGATCGGCGACGATCTCCACGGCATGGTCGGCGAGCAGCAGATACAACAGCACGCCGCAGTTCTCCTCGGTGTCCCACACGCGCAGCAGCGCGAACACCTCGATGGCGCGCTCGCGTGGCGTGAGATGACGCATGACGCGCGCCGGAGGAAGCGCGGGCTCGATCGCCACGCACACCTGCCCGCGATGCAGACGCTCGCCGGCCGCGATCGCCGTCTCGATCGCCTTCATCGCGGGCTCGTCGAACACGCGCCGGACGTTGCGATGATCCGTCGTCACGTGCTGCAGCAGCCGGGCTGCGTGCGAGCGAGGCATGGTCACCATCCTCCCGAAGCGCCGCCGCCGCCGAAGCTGCCGCCACCGCCCGAGAATCCACCGCCGCCCGAGAAGCCGCCACCGCCGCCGAATCCGCCGCCGCCCCAGCCGCCGGTCGGGATGTACATGCCGCCGCGGCGCCCGAACGTGCCGCCGACACCGAGCACGAGCATGACGAGAAAAGCGACGACACCCGCGATGACCGCGATGATCGCGGATCCCGCGAGCACCCACGCGCCGACGCCGACGACGCCGGCGCCGAACGTCGAGCCGAGCAATCGACCGAAGACGCGCTTCAGGATTCCACCGAGCACCGGCACGCCGACGAAGAGCACGATCAACAGCGTCTCGAGATCGAAGCCGCCGCGATTCCTCGGCGACTTCGCCGGCGCGGGCTGCGCGGTGGCGCCGCCCTGGCTGCTTACGGCAATGATGCGATCCACGCCCGCGTCCACACCCGCGGCGAACTTGCCCTGGCGAAACAGCGGCGCGACCACGTCGCCGATGATGCGGCGCGCCTGCACGTCGGTCAGCACGCCCTCGAGGCCGTAGCCGACCTCGATGCGCATCTTGCGATCGTCCTTGGCGACGAGGAAGAGCACGCCGTTGTCGGAGCCCTTGCGTCCGATCTTCCACGCTTCGGCCACGCGGATCGAGTACGTCTCGATGGCCTCGGGCTTGGTCGACGGCACCATGAGCACGACGAGCTGGTTGCCTGTCTGCGACTCGTAGCGCGCGAGCTTGTCCTCCAGCGCAGCGCGCTCGGTGTCGGTGAGCGTGCCGGTGCGATCGGTCACGCGCGCGGTGAGCGGCGGGATCGGCGCGAGGCCCTCGCTCGTGCTCTCCCAGGCGCCCTGCGCGCCTGCGACGCTGCAGGCCAGCGTCGCGAGCACGCAGAGTGCCGCGAGGAAGGATTTCACGGCCGGATATCGAGCGCGGGCGTCAGCTCTTCGGTGTCGCCGGCGCCGGCTTGGTGAAGTCGACCTTGGGCGGCGCGCTCACGGCGGCCTCGTCGGCCACGGTGAAGTTCGGCTTCACGTCCATCTTGAATATCATCGCCGTGAGGTTCGTCGGGAACGAGCGCACGGTGCTGTTGTATTCCTGCACGGCCTTGATATAGCGATTGCGCGCGACCGCGATGCGGTTCTCCGTGCCTTCGAGCTGCGACTGCAGGTCGCGGAACAGCGCGTCGGACTTGAGGTTGGGATAGTTCTCCGCCACCAGCAGCAGGCGCGACAATGCGCCCTGCAGCTGATTCTGCGCCTGCACGAACTTCTCGAACGCGACGGGGTCGTTGATGAGCTCGGGGGTGGCGCGGATCGAGCCCACCTGCGCGCGCGCGTTGGTGACTTCGGTCAGAACCTGCTGCTCCTGCGCTGCATAACCCTTGACCGTGTTGACGAGGTTCGGCACGAGATCCGCGCGCCGCTGGTATTGGTTGAGCACTTCGGACCAGGCGGCCTTGATGCCTTCGTCCTGGCGCTGCAGGTCGTTGTAGCCGCAGCCGCCCAGCATCAACGTGGCAAGAACGGCGATCAGTGCGGCCAATCGTTGCAACATGCGTCCTCCCGTGTGGGTAAGAGAACCGAGGGCGGACGTGGCGCCCGCGCACCGCAATATGCGGGTTGGTTCCGGCGGGCGCAAGGCCCGACGGTCGACCGCACCGAAGGCATCCTGCGCTCGACCGGATGACTAAGCTGCGCCCCGCAGCACCCGCCGGGCGAAGAGAAGGTCCTCCCATGCCTTCGCCTTGTCCGGCAGATTGCGAAGCAGGTACGCCGGATGATAGGTGACGATGAGCGGCCGCCCATGCAGCCGATGCACGCGTCCGCGCAGGCTCGCGATCGATGCGTCGACGTTCAGCAGCGTCGACGCCGCGCTGCGCCCGAGCGCGACGATGAGACGAGGCGAGATGAGATCGATCTGCCGCTCGAGATAGGGCCGGCACGCGTCGACCTCGAGCGGCTCCGGCGTGCGATTGTTCGGCGGCCGGCACTTCAGCACGTTGGTGATGTAGACGCCTTTGCGGCGGTCCAGCCCGATCGCCGCCAGCATGTTGTCGAGCAGGCGCCCGGCCTGACCAACGAAAGGCTCGCCGCGCGCGTCCTCCTCGGCGCCGGGTGCTTCGCCGATGAACATCCATTCGGCGCGCGCGTCGCCCACGCCGGGCACGGCGCGAGTGCGCGTGCGGCACAGCCCGCAGGCCGTGCACGCAGAAACGTCGTCGGCGAAGGCGTCGAAGTCGAGGCGCGCGATGCGTGCCATGCGCGCGTCCGCCGGCGTGGCTGGCGCGGACTCGGCTTGCGGGCCCCGGGCGCGCGAGCGCCACACCGGCGCAAGCCCCATCTCCTCGAGGACATCGTCGCGCGTGGCCATCAGCGCGCGTCGCTTGCGAGCGGACGGCGCATGACGAGCGCATCCTCGCGCGAACCCGTCACCGGCGCCGGCGGATAGTACGCGACGCGACGTGCGATCGGCGCGAAACCCTCGCTGCGGTACAGCCCGATGCCTGGCGCATTGCTTACACGCACCTCGAGGAACATCTGCTCGGCGCCCATGCGCCGCGCGTCGTCCATGAACTGGCGCAGGAGCGCGCGACCGAAGCCTTCGCGGCGGCTGTCCGACACGACGGAAAGATTGAGGAGCTGCGCTTCGCCCGGCGCCAGCATAAGCACGCCGTACGCGACGATGCGCCCGCCGCGCTCGGCGACGCGCGCGGCGTAACCGGCGGCGAGCGCGTCGCGGAAGTTGCCGAGCGTCCACGGCGCGAGATGGATCTGCGCCTCGAGCGCGGCCACGTAGGCGAGATCATCCGCGCGCATCGGGCGCCAGAGGACCGGCTCGAGCGTCGGCTTCGGTACAGTGGCCATCGCGCTAGAGGCGCTGACCCGCGTCGCGCTCGGCGGTGGTCAGCGCGACGCGATGACGCACGTAGAGCGGCTCCGCATCGGCGGCGTCCGCACCTTCGCCCGCGGCAAAGCGCGCGAGCGCGAGCTCGCCGATGGCGCGCGCCGACGGCTGTGCATTCGCGTCGACGCTCGCCAGCGCGAGGCGCGAGGCGAGCTCGGGATACACGCGATAGCCGTCACCGCAGCCATGCCACGTGCCCACGATCGGCTGCAGATCGTCCGGCCGGCGCACCGCGGCCGCGTCGACCTCGCGCCACGCGTCGCGCTCGCGGCGGTAAGCCGCGATGTACACCTCGCGCATGCGCGCGTCGAGGCACGGCCGCACGTCGACGAGACCGTGCGTACGCCACGCCCGGTGCGCCAGCGCGAGCAGTGTCGGCACGCCGATCAACGGCCGGTCGATGCCGAGCCCGAGGCCCTGCGCGATGCCGCACGCGATGCGAACGCCGGTGAAGGAGCCCGGGCCGGCGCCGAAGGCGATGCCGTCCAGCCCGTGCAGCGGCACGCCGGCCTGCCGGAGCAGCACGTCGATGAGCGGCAGCGCGCGCTCCGAGGCCGCGCTGCCCGCGCGCTCGCCGTGCTCGTGCCAGGACGCGCCGTCGCACACGGCGACGGTGAGCCAGTCGGTGGACGAGTCGAGCGCGAGGATGCGCATGCGCCAAGTTTACCGCCGAAGGTAAAATGTCGGGTTTTCCCGCTTCCACTCATGCCGCGCGCGCTCGTCGAATCGCTGGACCAGGAAGGCCGAGGCATCGCGCACGTCGATGGCAAGGTGGTATTCGTCGAGGGCGGATTGCCCGGCGAGACGGTCGATCTCGCCGTGCGCAAGCGCAAGCCGAGCTTCGATATCGCGACGGTGACATCCGTCTCGCATCCCAATGCCGGGCGCGTCACGCCGCGCTGTCCGCATTTCGGCGTATGCGGAGGTTGCTCGCTGCAGCATGCCGATCCGTCGCTGCAGCTGGCGGCCAAGCAGCGCGCGCTCGAGGATGCGCTCCAGCGCATCGGCCGCGTGAGACCCGAGGCGCTGTTGCCGCCGATCGCCGGTCCTGCCTGGGGCTATCGCGACCGCGCGCGTCTTTCCGTGCGCGACGTGCCGCGCAAAGGCGGCGTGCTGGTCGGCTTTCACGAGCGTCAATCGAGCTACGTGGCCGACATGCTAGAGTGCCACGTGCTGCCGCCGAAGATCTCGGCGCTCCTGCCGAAGCTACGCACCCTGATCGAAGGCCTGTCGATCCGCCAGCGTCTGCCGCAGATCGAGCTCGCGGTGGGCGAGCGGCTCGCCGCCGTCGGCCGCGAACGCGGGGCGCCCGTGTACGCGCTGGTATTGCGCATCCTCGCGCCGCTCACGATCGCCGACGAGGCGCGGCTCGTCGCGTTCGCGGATGCGCATGGCGTCGACTTCTGGCTCCAGACCGGGGGACCGGAAACGGTCAGGCCGTTCCATCCTGGCAATGCGACGCTCGCGTACACGCTGCCGGAGTTCGACGTCGCCCTTCCGTACTCCCCCACCGAATTCACCCAGGTCAACACGGCGATCAACCGGGTCCTGGTGAGGCGCGCGATCGCGCTGCTCGACCCAATGCCCGGCGAGCGCATCGCCGACTTCTTCTGCGGGCTCGGCAACTTCACGCTGCCGATCGCGCGGCGCGGCGCGTTCGTGACCGGCATCGAGGGCAGCGTTGCGCTGGTCGAGCGCGCGCGCGCCAACGCGCGGCGCAACGGCCTCGAGAGTTCCACCCGCTTCGAGGCCGCGAACCTGTTCGAATTCGACGCGGCGGCGCTCGACGCACTCGGTCCGGTCGATCGCGCGCTCATCGATCCGCCGCGCGAAGGCGCCATGGCGGTGGCGAAGACCCTTCCGCCACGCGACGCAATGCACCCGCTTGCGCGCATCGTGTACGTCTCCTGCAATCCGGCCACGCTGGCACGCGACGCCGGCGTGCTCGTGCACGAACGCGGCTACAGGCTCACGGCGGCCGGCGTGGTGAACATGTTCCCGCATACGGCGCACGTCGAGTCCATCGCACTGTTCGAGCCCTGATCGCGCGGCACCTCTCGTTTTCCGAGGAGACGGCGCGGTGCGGTCCTACAGGGATCGCCAAAGCCGACTGACTCCGCTTCGCGGCGCGCCGACGCACAATCCTCCGTATCGCTGGCCGCCCTGCGCGCGACCGCGGCATCGAACACGAGGAGAGCTCCATGCATGCAAGACGCATCACACTGGCGGTGGCGCTGGCCGGACTGATCGGCGTGGGCACGGTCGCGGCCGTGCGCGCCGATGACGCCGCCTCCCCGGCGGGCCCGGGTGTGGCACCGACCCCCGACGAGAGCGCGCCGCAAGCCGGCGCGCCCGAAAATCCCACCGTCATCGTCATTCCCGACAATGACGAGGACGCCGCCACGCCCGGGTCGACGGGAACGCTGCTGATCCTGATTCCTCGCCGCGCCCCCGACGCGACGACGCCGGCGCCCGAATCGCTGCCCGAGCCGATTCCCGGCCGCCGGACCGCGCACACGGTGGACGTCTGAAGCCAAAAAAAACGGGGCGATCGCTCGCCCCGTGACGTGAGTCTCGCTGGCGTCAGTCGCGCTGACCGCTCAGCGCCATCAGGATGTTGAGCAGGCTGATGAAGACGTTGTAGATGTCGAGGAAGATCCGCAGCGTCGCGGTGATGTAGCTCGTCTCCCCGCCGTGGACGATGTCGCTCACGTCGTACAGGATGTACGCCGAGAAGATCAGCACGGCGACCGCCGAGAGGGTGAGCTGCAGCGCGGGCAGCTGGAAGAACAGGTTCGCCAGCGACGCCACGATCAGCAGGATCAGCCCGACGAACAGGAACTTGCCCATGAAGGAGAAGTCGCGCTTCGTCACGGTCGCGATCGAGGCGAGGGCGAAGAAGATGACCGCCGTCATGCCGCCGGCGAGGCCGATCAGCTGACCGCCGTTGCGCAGCCCCATCGCCACCGTCAGGATGGGCGTGAGCATCAAGCCCGCGATGAAGGTGAAGCCCAACAGCGCCGGGACCCCGAGCGCGCTGTTGCGCAGCGCCGTGACGGCGAACAGCGCACCGATCATTACACCGAACATGAGCAGCGGCGTGAGGATCGGCGCCGCCACGAAGAGGTGGATGAAGTTGAACTGCATGCCGACGAAAGCGCCGGCAATGGTCGGCAGCATCGACAATGCGAGCAGCCAGTAGGTGTTGCGCAGGACGCGATTGACGTCCGGTACGGCAACACCGCCGCCCGCCTTGGGCAGCGACAGCTGCTCGTTCGTGAATGCGGGCTGGAACTTGTCCATCAAGGCCTCCGGGGTCGAGAACAGCCGGCAAGCGCCGGCGCACGCTTAGACTAGCAGAAAACGATCCGGTTTCAAGGACCTACACTTTCTGTCAGCCATCACGTGCGTGTTAACATGGGTGCGCCGCGCCGACAAATCAAGTGTCGCACGGATGGGTGGCAGAGCGGTTGAATGCACTGGACTTGAAATCCAGCGGTCGCTTCCGGCGGCCCGTGGGTTCGAATCCCACCCCATCCGCCAGAAGCACCTCCCAAAGCGTCCCATGACCCTCGGTCAGCGCTGTAGCTCCTCCGCCTTGTCGCGCCAAGTACCGCTTCGGAGGGTCGACGAGCGCGCGCTCCGTCGGCACGGCGCACGGCTCGCAGTCGCCCACTGGATCGTGCTCCGTCCTGGCCTATGGCGGGCGCGCGGCGGCGAGCGCACATGACGAGACGCATGCGGTGACGCCCGACCGCGTCGCGACGCCGACACCCATGGCGCTTGCTCGCACGCCACTATTCGCGCCTGCCGACTGTCTGTAAGCTCTGGCCACCGGCTCGTGCAATGAATTCCGCGGGCGCGGGGCGTTGATGCGCCGAGCGCACCCTCATCGCGGCTCTCGGGTCAATGTGGGACAGCGAAACCTAACGATGCGGGCGCGCGTTGAGTCAACTTGCATCGAGAGCCCGAACGTCGCTTGCGGAAATGGCGAGGCTTCTGCCGCGGCTGGCGATGGTCGCGTGCCTGCTCCTGTTCCTGCCGACGGGCGTCCGCGCTGACGCGCTGCCCCCCGGCGTACTGATCCTCTACCCCAATCTGCGCTCGTTTCCATTGAACGCGCTGATCGATGAAACGGTCCGGCGCCAAGTTCCCAAGGAATTCGGTCAGCCCGTCGCGATCTACAGCGAATTCCTGGAGTCCGAGCAATTCACCGACGAACGCGACGACGTCGCCCGCGCGCAGTTCGTCCTCGAGCGATATCGCGACCGCAACGTCAAGGCCGTGCTCGTCGTAGGTGCGCTCGGACTGGAGTTCTTCCTGAAATATCGCGACCGGATGCTGCCTCGCGTGCCGGTCGTCTATACGGTGGTCACGCAGATGGCGGCGGACGAGTTCACATTCCCGCCGGACGTCATCGGGGCGCCAACCGTCACCAGCGACGACGCTTCGCTGGCCCTCGCGCTGCAGCTTCATCCGCGCGCCAGGCGGATCTACTTCGTGACCGGGGCGGGAACGCAGGATCGGCGATATGAGCGCCAGGCGCGTCGCGCAGCGGAGCGCCTTCCGCGGCCTGTCGGGGTCGAATTCCTCGCCGGGCTGACGACCTCCGAAGTGCTGCACCGGCTCGGTACGCTGACCGAGGATTCGATCGTCTACAGCCACGGTTACTTCGTGGACGGAGCGGGCGTGGTGTCCACACCGTCCGGAAGCATGGAGAGGATGTCGTCGATATCCGGGGCGCCCGTGTACAGCCGGAGCATGGACGTGCTCGGCAGCGGCGTCGTCGGAGGGTTCATCACGCCACGCGACAAGCAGGCGGCGCAAGCCTCGGCCATGGTGGTCCAGCTGTTGAAGGGCGTCGCCCCCGCAACCATCGCGGTGGAGGCCATCGGCGAAACGCCGATCCTCGACTGGCGCCAGCTGCAGCGCTGGCACATTGCCGAGTCGCAGCTGCCGCCCGGAGCCGAGGTGCGTTTCCGGCCGCCTTCGCTGTGGCAGCAGCACAGGCAGCTGATCCTGGCCGGAACGGCGATCTTCGTCCTTCAGGCTTCGCTGATCGCGGCCCTCCTGCTTCAGCGTGCGCGACGCCGCAACGCGGAAAAGGAGGCGGCCGGCCTCAGCGGACAGCTGCTCACTGCGCACGAAGACGAGCGCCGGCGTCTTGCCCGCGAGTTGCATGACGACTTGACGCAGCGCATCGCGCGGCTCTCCGTCGATGCCTTTCATGTGGAGCGCAACGCAGGCGTCGGGGCGACACAGATGCGCCGGGACCTGGTACGTCTGAGCGAGGATGTCCATGCGCTGTCGTACCGCCTGCATCCGGCCGTGCTCGACGATCTCGGTCTGGTCGAAGCGCTGCGCGCGGAGTGCGATCGGGTGGCTCGCAGCGGCGACCTGCGGGTGGAGGTGAATGCGGAGCCCGTGCCTGCGACGACGACGAACGAGGCGTCGCTGTGCCTGTTTCGCGTCGCGCAGGAGGCGTTGAACAACGCGGTGCGCCACGGACGACCGGACGCCATCACGGTGTTGCTGTCGCCGCACGACCGCGGCCTGCGCCTCGCGGTGAGCGACAACGGCAGCGGCTTCGTGGCTGACGGCATGCCCCGGCGTGCAAGCCTTGGCCTCGCCAGCATGCGCGAGCGTGTACGACTGCTCCATGGACAGCTCGACGTCGAGAGCACGCCGGGACGCGGCACCACCGTGATCGCCTGGGTGCCGGCGTGACTTTGCCCGGCAAGCCGCGCGTCCTGCTGGCCGACGACCACCGCATGTTCGCGGAGGCGCTCAAGGGCTTGCTCACCGACGAGTTCGAGCTCGTCGGCATCGTCGAAGACGGCCGCGCGATGGTGAAGGCCGCGCAGGCTCTGAAGCCGGACATCATCGTGGCGGACGTGTCGATGCCCGAACTGAATGGCATCGATGCGCTGGTGCAGATCAAGCAAACGAATCCCGGGATCCGCGTCGTGTTCCTCACGATGCACCGCGACGCGGCCTACGCGCGCCGCTGCCTGCAAGCGGGTGCGCTGGGATTCGTGCTCAAGCATTCGGCGCCCGAGGAGCTCGTGGTGGCGCTGCGCGCTGCCCTGCACGGTCGCACCTTCATCACGCCCGATCTCGCGGCCGAGATGCTGCGCACCGGCGGCAAGAAGGATGCGAGCGCCGCTACAGTCCTGACACCGCGCCAGCTCGAGATCCTGAAGCTGCTCGTCGAAGGACAGTCGGCCAAGCGCATCGCCGCCAGTTTGAATCTCTCGGCACGCACGGTCGAAGACCACAAGTATCGGATGATGGAAGCGCTCGGCATCGAAAACAGCGCGGAGCTCATCCACTTCGCGCTCACCCATCAGCTCGTCCCGTAGTTTCCGGGCATTCGACCCGTAGTTTTCCGGCTGCGTCCCACCGGGCCCGCGCCTACAGTCGCCTCCTGGGTCGCGCAGCGGCCCGAGACAACGGGGAGAGCGGTGAGGTGAACCGCGAGAGCGCTGGCGAGCCGCATTCGTGTCGTCGAGTGCGTGCTGCTGCCCGCTCACGGCTCGCTACACCATCTCTTCGGCCACCGGTCCATGACGACCACGCGCAGCTGCGTGCTGCTGGCTGATCACCACCACGGGCTGCGTGACAGCGTTCGCGGGCTGCTCGAGGAGGAATTCGACAACGTCTTCATGGTGGCCACAGAGGCCGCGCTGCTCGAGGGCGCCGAAAGGTTGAGCCCGGTCGTCGTGCTCGTGGACTTGTCGTTCTCGGCCGGTGACATCGGCGGCCTGCTGCATGGCATCGCGGCGCGCTCTCCCGCGTCGAAGCTCTTGGTGCTCTCCGTGCACGATCAACGCACGGTTGCGGAGGCCGTGCTCGCGGCAGGCGCCGATGCCGTGGTGCTGAAACGATGCCTGGTGACCGATCTCATGGACGCGGTGGGTGCCGTGCTCGCGGGCCAGCGCTACGTCTCGGCGGCAATCTCCAGGTGAACGGTATCGCACGGCGAGCAGGCGTTTTCACCGAAAGGAACCTCGACATGAGATCCATCGAACGTGCAACGACCCGCCGCGGCGAAAGCGCTCGCCGGTTTGCCGCGCTCATCGTGCTGTCGGCGTTCGCCGGCGTTGTATCCGCGCAGCAATTCGTCTACCCGGCGAAGGGCCAGTCGCCCGCGCAGCAAAAGAAGGACGAAGGCGAATGCCACCTCTGGGCGGTGGAGCAGAGCAAGTACGACCCGACGAACCCGCCGAAGCAGACCGCGGCCGCTAAGGCGCCGACCACGGCCAGCGGCACGACACCCGGCGCCGGGGCGCGCGGTGCCGCGCGCGGCGCCGTTGTCGGAGGCGTAATGGGCGACGCCGGGGCCGGCGCCGCCGCGGGGGCGGTCGCGGCGCGAGGACAGAGCAGGCGCCAGAACGCGGCGCAGTCACAGCAGCAGCAGGCGGCCACCACGCAGCAGGATCAGGCGGGTCTGGCCGCGTATCAGAAGGGACGGTCGGCGTGTCTCGAGGGCCGCGGATACTCGGTGAAGTAGGGAGCGCGAGGTCGTGTTCATGAAAATCGATTCGGTGCGATGCACGCAACGACAGGCCACATGGCGGGTTCGGCTCGCCGCATGCCTCGCGTTGATCGCCGCGCCAATCGTCGTCGCACAGGCACCCGCCGCGCCCGGTCAACCCGCTCAGGAGCTTTCAGCCGCGCAACTGGAAGAACTCGTCGGGCCGATCGCGCTATATCCGGACGATCTCGTGGCGATCATCCTGCCGGCGTCCACCAATCCGCTGCAGCTCGTACAGGCGGACCGGTTCCTCGAGAAACGCAAGAAGAGTGGGAGAGTGTTCGAAAAGGACCTTGGCAGCAATACAGCCTCGATCGCTGTCCACCTTGCGGCATTCGGCCCGGGTGCGGGATGGATGGAAGTCGCGGCTCGCTAGCCGCACGGTCGGCTGTGCACATGCGCAAAGCTCCGTCCTACGACCGTCAGCACGCGCAGGCCAAACGGTGAACAACGGAACCGTCACGATCACGGCAATACTGGCGTCGTTGATGCTTCTGGGAGGCTGTGCCACCCGTCCGGTCAACGCGCCGATCACCCAGGCAGACCCGAGCACGGGCTACCGTTTCGAAGTGCGCCAGGCGCGTGTCGCGAACAAGGCCAACCTGGTCGTGCTCGCCTTCTCGGGCGGTGGCACGCGCGCCGCCGCATTTTCGTATGGCGTCCTCGAATTCCTGCGACGTACCGAGTTCGTCGGACCGAAAGGCAACAGGGGCCGCCTGCTCGATGAGGTCGACGTCATCACCGGCGTGTCGGGCGGCAGCTTCACGGCGCTGGCGTATGGGCTCTACGGTGAAAAGCTGTTCACCGAATACGAGCAGGCCTTCCTCAAACGCGACGTCCAGGGCGAGATCGTCTCGCGCGCATTGAACCCGGCCTATTGGGCGATGCTCGGGTCCAAGGGATGGGGCCGCTCGGAACTCGCGGCGCAGTTGTACGATGAAGTTCTGTTTCACGGCGCAACCTTCGGCGACCTCGACCGCGGCGCCGGACCGCTGATCCTCGCGTCGGCGACCGACATCTCGACCGGCGCCCGATTCGTCTTCAACCAGCGCACGTTCGATCTCATCTGCTCGGATCTCAATGCGGTCGCGCTGTCGCGCGCCGCCGCTGCGTCATCCGCAGTGCCGGTCGTGCTCTCGTCGATCACGCTCAAGAACTATGGAGGTACGTGCAATGCCTCCATGCCGGCGTGGGCCAAGCCGTTCCTCGACTCCGCGGAGCCGCCGCGACCGGCGGCCCGTGCGCTGCGATCGCTCAGGGCGGAGCAGGCGTACGCCGACGGCGCTCGCCGGCCCTATCTTCATCTGGTCGATGGCGGCGTCTCGGACAACGTGGCGATGCGCAGCGTGCTCGACTCGCTGGAAATCCTCGAGTCCCTGCACGCAGCGGGTCAGCCGACGCCGCTCGACAGCGCGCAAAGGATCGTCGTGTTCGTGGTCAACTCGCTGTCGTCCCCACCCACCAATTGGGACGAGTCGGAGACGCCGCCCGGTACGATCGACATCCTGCTCAAGGCAGCAGGCACGCCGATCGACGCCTTCTCGTACGAGTCCGTCGAACTGCTCAAGGACACCGCGGCGCTCTGGCGCGCGATGCGGGTGATCCGTCGCTCCGAAGCGTATGCGGCCAACACCGATCCTGCCGTTGCTGCAGCGCTGCGCGTTCCGGATGCCGAGATCTATGCCATCGACGTGTCGTTCCCGGCGTTGAAGGACAAGGCGGAGCTCGACTACCTCAATCAACAACCGACGTCGTTCGTTCTGCCCGCACAAGCGGTCGATCGTTTGCGCGCCGCGGCCGGAAGGATCATCGAGGCGTCACCGGAATTCCAGCGGCTTCTCAAAGACACGGGCGCCAAGGTCTTGGGGCAGCCGGCAGTCGCTGGCACTCCAGAGTCGGCAAAGCACGACTGACCATCACTTCGCCCGACTGCCCCACAGCTTCGACCGGGCCGAAACCGTCCTGCGTCCGGCCGATGCTCAACTGCCAGGGAAGGCCATGATGAAAGCAACCATTCGTCGCAGGATGATCGCCGGTGCGAGCGTCGTCGGGCTGGCGTGCGCGTCGGCGGTCAATGCGCAGGACATTCCGCCGCCGACGGGCCAGAAGATCCAGTATTCGCCATACCCGACCAAAAACTTCCCGAACCGCGTCTACTTCGGGGACACCCACCTGCACACGTCGTATTCGACCGATGCCGGGATGATCGGGAACACCCTCGGCCCGGAAGAGGCGTATCGGTTCGCGCGTGGTGAAGAAGTGAAGTCCAGCACGGGCTTGCCGGCTAAATTGCAGCGGCCCCTCGACTTCCTCGTCGTTGCCGATCACTCCGAGAACCTCGGTCTGGCGCCGCAAATCGCGAGTTCGGACCCCGAGCTGCTGAAATCCGAGTGGGGTCGCAAGATGTATGACCTGGTCAAGGCGGGCAAGGGCCTCGAGGCGTTCAACGAGTGGAGCAAGCGCCTGAATGAGCGCGACGATCCGTTCAAAGGCAACGATGTCGTCACTCGCAGGATGTGGGAGCAGGAAACGGCCGCCGCTGAAAAGTACAACGAGCCGGGCCGATTCACGGCCTTCATCGGCTTCGAATGGACCTCGACGCCAGGCGGCAACAACCTTCATCGCAACGTGATCTTCCGCGGCGGCAAGGAGCAGGCCGACAAGATCATCCCGATCTCGCAGTACGACACCGTCGATCCGGAAGTCCTCTGGCAGTGGATGAGCGATGCCGAGAAGAAGACCGGCACCCGGCTGCTCGCCATCCCGCACAACGGCAATCTGTCCATGGGCCTCATGTTCGACGACGTGACGCTGACTACCAAGAAGCCGATCGACCGCGACTACGCGGAGCGCCGAATGCGCTGGGAGCCGCTGTACGAAACGACGCAAATGAAGGGCGACGGCGAAACGCACCCTGCGCTTTCGCCCAACGACGAGTTCGCCAACTTCGAGCGCTGGGACAAGAGCAGTTTCGGGACCGAGGTTCATACGCCGGCGATGTTGCCGCGCGAATACACCCGCGAAGCCTTCAGGCGTGGCTTGAAATACGAGCAGCAACTCGGAGCGAATCCGTTCAAGTTCGGCATCGTCGGCTCGACGGATTCACACACCTCGCTTTCAACCACGCAGGAAGACAACTTCTTCGGCAAGGTCGTGCCGCTGGAGCCGTCGGCCAACCCCGTGCGCTTCGATGAGGTGATCACCGGCCGCCTCACGCAAGGCACAGCGTCGAAGCAATACGCCTGGGAGACGAGCGCTTCCGGTCTCGCCGCAGTCTGGGCAAACGAAAACACCCGTGAAGCGCTGTGGGATGCGATGGCGCGCAAGGAGGTGTACGCCACCACCGGGACACGCTTGCTGGTGCGCGTATTCGGCGGCTACGACTTCACCGCCAAGGACCTCGAGCGTTCCGATTTCGCCGAGCAGGGCTACAAGCGCGGCGTACCGATGGGCGGCGATCTCAAGGCCGCGCCCGCGGGGAAGGTGCCGTCGTTCCTGGTGCGCGCGGTGCGCGACGCGGACGGCGCGAACCTCGACCGAATCCAGGTCATCAAGGGCTGGTTGGACGCTTCGGGCAACACACACGAGAAGGTCTATGACGTTGCCTGGTCGGGCAATCGCAAGCCGGGCAAGGACGGGAAGCTGGCGCCGGTCGGAAACACCGTGAATGTCAAGGATGCGACGTATACGAACGCGATCGGAGCCCCGTACCTGCACGCGCACTGGAAGGACCCGAGCTTCGATCCGAAGCAACGAGCGTTCTACTACGTGCGGGTGATCGAGATTCCGACCCCACGATGGACCACATACGACGCCAGGTTCTTCGGGACCAAGCCGCCTGCGGCCGCGCCAACCGCAATCCAGGACCGCGCGTATACCTCGCCGATCTGGTATTCGCCGTCATGATGGCCGGCACCGCGCCGCGTCGTTCGCGAACGCTGTTTACGCGCACTGCATTCGTCGAGCTCGGCGCCAGGCTGTTCCTGGCGATGCTGCCGGCTGCCGGCATGGGATTGCTGCTTGGCGTACCCGGACGCTCGATGGAGGCCGTCGTGGTGACCAGGGTGTGCGCTCCCTGACACGAGGTATCGCATGCGCGCAAAACGGCTGCTGCACGAACCGCTCCTTCACTTCCTGCTGATCGGCCTGGCGCTGTTCGTGCTCTACGGCAACCTTGCGAAGCCGGATCGCGCCGGTATGACCATCGTCGTCAGTTCGGCGATGGTCGACGCGATGGCGCGCGAGCACGAGTTGAGGTGGACGAGGAAGCCGAGCGAAGACGAGCTCGCGGGGCTCGTCGATGCCTACGTGCACGACGAGATCCTCTACCGTGCGGGCCTGGCGTTGGGTCTCGATCGTGACGATTCGCTCATCAAGCGGCGCGTTCGCCAGAAAATGGAAGTCATCGCCGAAGAGCAGAGTGCGCGCGAATCGCCGTCGGATGCCGACCTTGCCGCCTACGTCAAAGCGCACCAGGACGGCTTCCTGCTGCCGTCAAAGGCCAGCTTCGAGCAGATCTTCGTCGGCGATGGGATTCGGGTGGATGCGGAGCGGATCGCTGCGACTGCGCTTGCGGCGCTGCGGCGCGGGGTCGACGCGAGCCAACTGGGCCAGGCCTCCATGCTGCCGACTCGAGTCGAGAATGCTCCCTCGAGCATGATCGCGCGCGACTTCGGTGCAGCCTTCGCGCGACAGATCGAGAGCGTTCCCCTCGGGCAATGGAGCGGGCCGATCGCGTCGAGTGTCGGCACGCACCTGGTGCGCGTGAGCGCGCGTCAGCCGGCTGCCATGCCGTCGCTCGATGCAGTTCGCCAGGTCGCTGCGCGCGAATGGGAAAACGAGCGCCGCCTGAGCGCTCGTAGCGCCAGCTATGACAAGCTGCGCGGCAACTACACGGTGCTCGTCGAGGCAAAGAAACCCGCTTCTTTGGCCGCGCAATGACGGACATCCTGCGGCGGCTTGTGATGATCGGCGGCCTGACGCTCGCGGCCGTGTTGCCCGCCATGGCGGACGAGTTCCGACCGGCGTACCTTCAGCTGCGGCAGATCGATGCGGCCGGTTACGAAGTCCTCTGGAAGGTGCCGGCGCTCGACGAGGCGACCACGCTCCGCGTCGTCCCGATCTTCCCTCCGGGCGCGCGGACACGGACGCCGGTGCGCAGCAGCTATGCGGCGGGCACCGCGGTGCAACGCTGGCGGCTCGAGGTCGATGGCGGGCTCGCCGGCAAGGCCGTCGAGTTCTCCGGGCTTGCCGACGCGCGCATCGACGTGCTGGTGCGATTGGAGCGCCTCGATGGCTCGGTGCAGCTCGGCCGTGCCCTTCCGTTGAATCCACGCTTCCTCGTTACTGCGGCTCCACGCGCATTCGAGGTCGTGCAGACCTACACCGTGCTCGGCATCGAGCACATCCTCACCGGATTCGATCACCTGCTGTTCGTGCTCGCGCTGGTGATCCTCGTAAAAGGCGTTCGACGCCTGATCGCGACGGTCACCGCGTTCACGATCGCGCACAGCCTCACGCTGGTCGCGGCAACGCTCGGATGGGTCCACGTGCCCGGGCCGCCCGTGGAGGCGACGATCGCGCTTTCGATCATTTTCGTGGCAGCCGAGATCATGCGCGGCCGGCGCGGCATGAAAGGGCTCACGGAACGGTCGCCGTGGATCGTCGCATTCATCTTCGGCCTCCTGCATGGCCTCGGGTTCGCCAGCGCGCTCGGAGAAATCGGTCTCCCGCATAGCGCGATTCCGGTCGCGTTGCTGTTCTTCAACGTCGGCGTCGAGATCGGCCAGCTGCTGTTCATCGGCGCCGTCTTCGCCTGCATCGCGATCACGAGGAAGGCGATGCCACGAGTCGCCGTTCGACAGCCGGCGTGGGCGTGGCGAATCCCACCGTATGCGATTGGCGGCATCGCCGCTTTCTGGACCATCCAGCGCATCGCGTCGTTCTGATCCGCTCATGCGCGCGCGCAATCTCGAAATCACCAATGAAGGGACAGACCCACATGTGGCTACTTCGATTCCTCGTGCTCGCTTCCATGCTGAGTGCCTCGGGGGTGCTCGCCGCCGCGCCGCCCTTCGAGCCAATGCCCACGTTGGACGCCGCGGCATTGGTGCCGGCGCGATTGATCAATGACGCCGGGTACACGGTCGATCCCAAGGTCCCTGTGGTCGGTTACATGGGCCAGTTCATCCTGCGCGCGCCAGCCGGCGAGTTCGCCGCCGATGGAACCGAAATGCTGGCCATTCGCGTAGCGGAGCTCGCGGCGATCGCGAAGCTGGCACAGTTGAGTCAAACCGGCGTATTCACCGACGCGCTTGCCGCCTCGGCCAAGAAGACCGGCGCTGCCATCGGACAAGCTGTCATGAACCCGGTCGAAACGGTGTCGGGCATACCGGCCGGCGTCGGCCGGTTCTTTCAGTCCGCGTCGACCAAGGTCGCGCGTGCCACGGAATCCGGCGCGACGTCCGGCTCCGACCAACAAGCGGGCACGACCGAGACGGCCAAGGATCTGCTCGGCCTGAACCAGGCCAAGCGGCAGATCGCCAAGCAGGTCGGCGCCGATCCCTACACGTCAAATCCCGTGCTCGCCAAGCAGCTCGACGATCTCGGACGAGCTGCAGTCGCCGGCGGCGTGTCGCTCGATGTGGCCCTCGCGGTGACGACGGCGGGCGTGGCGACGGCTATTTCCACCACGGCAACCGTCAGCAACCTCGTGTGGGACAAGTCGCCACAGGACGTTCGGACCCTCAACGAAAGCAAGCTCGCATCGATGGGTGTCGGAAAGGATACCGTCCACGCGTTCGTGACCAACCGATGGTTTACGCCGACGCTCTCGGTTCCATTCGTCGACAACCTCGCCCAGATTCACGCCGGCAAGAGCCGGGCAGCGGTCGTTGCGTTAGCCAGCACGGTGGCAAGTGAAAGCGAGGCGCGGTTCATGCTCAATGCCGTGACCATGGCTCGCCGCGCGAGCAGTCAGGACGATCCGGTCGTCGGGATCGACGTGGCGGGTCGCGTGTTGGTGTTGCGCACGCGCGCCGGACACGTGGACGTTCCCGCCCCGGTCGACTACGTCGTCTGGAACGAAGCCGTCAAGACATTTGCAGAGCGAAAGGGCCTGGGTGCCAAGCGCACTATCCTGCTTTCCGGAGCCGCCTCCCCGCGGGCGCGCGAGGGTTTGCAGGCCGGGGGGTGGACCATCGCGGAGCGCAGCAATCCGTGACAAGCCGTGCCTTGACCGCGCCTCACCCGCGCATTCGCCCTGTGGTCCTACAAGCCAATCGGGCGCAGGCCGATACAGCAGACACGCGCCGCGACGGGACAATGCGCCATCCCCGTCTGATTTCACAGGACCAAGGAGGCTACCGTGAAACGCAGCATGCTGGCGCTTTGCCTGGCGGTTACAACCATCGGCGTCGCTTCGGCGCAAACCAGCGCACCGATGACCAACGGCGTCGGCGCCGCGGACAACACCAATTCGAAGTCCACGCCGGCCCTGCAGACGTGGATGTCGGACTACTCGAGATCCCACCAAGGCTACATTTCCCGGCAGGCCTACATGGACGAGATGGCCCGCCGCTGGGATGCCATGGACAGGAATCAGCGCGGGCTGACCGTCGACCAGATCAACTCGACTTACGGGTACCAGCCGAACCCGGGCATGACGCACGCGCAGACCAACGCGACCAATCCGAGCGGCACGGAGCGCCAGGGCCAGAACAGCGGCGGCAAGTAAGACTCGTCTCGCCGGCGAGCCGCTGAACGTCGACGCCCGACGTTCGTCGTCACCGCCGAAAACGCGAGGAGCCTGCTCGACGCATTGTGGATCGCCGCGGCTGCGCTCACCGCAGCGGCGGCGATTCGCCGGTCTGCGGCGCGTCGCGCGCTGGATGGTCGAAGCGTCCTACGCATGAATCGGCGAATCGGTTACATCGCGCACGCACGACCGCGCGCAAGATGCATGTCCCGCACGCAAACCGACATCCATGGACTGGAAGTGGACGAAGTTGGAAGAAGCAGCTGACCAGGAAATCATCCCGCCGGCGGCCTTCACCGAGATCGCCCTGGACAATCGCTACGAGGTCCGCCGCTGGTGCCAGCGCTTCATCTGCACCGAGGCGCAGCTTCGCACCGCGGTGGCCAAGGTGGGCAACGACCCACTCGCCGTCAAGGCCGCCCTCCTCCGCTGATCGACCGGGGGGACCGTCGTTCGCGGTCGCTACCGCTCGACGATCTTGCCCGCGAAGGTGCCACCGCCGACGCTGGGGCACGTGCAAGCGCCGCCCACGTAGCCCGGCTCGGTGGTTCGGCATGCCTGCACCGGCAGATAGCCGTAGCGACAAACACGGCCGACGTACGCGCCCGGCGCGTGGGCGTCGGCCGGAACCGCGACCGAAGGCGCGGGACGCGCGTCGCTTCTCGTCGCGTTGGTGCCCCCGCAGGCCGCGAGCGTCGAGGAGAGCATCGCGACCGCAAGGACGCATCGAAGGCGATTCATGGGCGTGCTCGGCGGTGGGGTCGTCAACCCGAACTTTAATGCACCTGCGGCTCACACGGTCGCCGCGCCGCGCGCGGCCGACGGCATCGGCCGCGGAGGCATGCACGATGACGCCAAGCGGCGATGTGACAGGTGCGCGTCCACGAACGCGTGTCGAGGACAATCGTCGAATCCCGTTTGACGGCGCTTACGATGACGCTCACTCGTCACGATGTCCACGGCGCGGTACGGCAACCGACGGCCGTGCTCATCCGTCCCAATGGCTACGTTGCGTGGGTCGGCGAGGCAACGACACCGGCCTCACGGACGCGCTGAGGCGATGGCTCGGCGCGCCGTCGTAGCCGCGGGGTCGCCCATGCTGATCATGCCTTGGAAGCGCCGTTCAAGATCGCATTGATCTTGTCGGCCAGATCGGCGGACGAGAACGGCTTGGCGAGCAGTTCTACGTCCGGATCGAGGCGCCCGTGATGAACGATGGCGTGGCGCGCATAGCCGCTCGTAAACAGGACGCGCAGATCCGGCCGCTGCAGGCGCGCCTCCTCGGCGAGCTGACGTCCGTTCATGCCACCGGGAAGGCCCACGTCGGTGAACAGCAGCTTCACGCTCGGTTGCGCGGCGAGCACTTTCAACGCCTCCGCGGCGTCGGCGGCCTCGAACACCGTGAAGCCGAGATCGCGCAGGACGGCGACGACCTGAATGCGCACATCGTCTTCGTCCTCGACCACCAGGATCACGCCACCGCCCTGCGCATGGAGGGGCTCGCGTGGCTCCGCGCGAGGCTCGGTCAGCGGCGCGGCCGCGGTCAGGCGCGGCAGGAACAGCTTCACCGTCGTACCGCGGCCGAGCTCGCTCTCGATGCCGAGCTGGCCGCCGGATTGCCGCACGAAGCCGTACACCTGGGACAGACCGAGGCCGGATCCCTTGCCGATCCCCTTGGTCGTGAAGAATGGCTCGACCGCTTTGTCGAGCACGTCGTTGTCCATGCCCGAGCCGGTGTCGGTCACCGATATGAGGACGTAGTCGCCGGGAGCGGCATCGTCGGGGCCCCGCGTCGCCGCGTCGAGGTGCGCGTTCGCGGTCTCGATGACGAGCGAGCCGCCGTCGGCCATGGCGTCGCGACCGTTGACCGCGAGGTTGATCAGCGCGTTCTCGAGCTGGTTGGCGTCCACCGCGACGGGCCACACGTCGCGCGCGAGAATGCTGTCGACGCGGATCGACTCGCCGAGCGTCCGGCGCAGCAGCTCCGACATGCCCGACACCAGCTTGTTGACGTCGATCGGCTGCGGATTCAGCGGCTGCAGCCGCGAGAACGCAAGCAGCCGCTGCGTCAGCGTCGACGCGCGCTCCGCGCCGCGTTGAGCGGCGCCGATCGTCCGCTTCACGTCGTCGGACGCGTCCTGGGTACGGCGCTCCAGGACGTCGAGGTTGCCGACGATGACCTGCAGCAGGTTGTTGAAGTCGTGCGCGATGCCGCCGGTGAGCTGGCCGATCGCCTCCATCTTCTGGGCCTGCCGCAGCGCGGTCTCGGCACGCTCGCGCTGCGCGATCTCGGCCCGCAACACCTCGTTGGCGCGCGCGAGGTCCTCGCTCTGACGCTTCAGCCGCGCGTTGACGTCTGCCAGCCGGCTTTGCGCGAGCCCGAGGACGACCAGGATCAGCGTGCCCATGGCGACCAGAAAGCCGATGACCATGTATTGCGCAACGCGCCGGAAGATCGGTGCGACCAGCGTGCGCATGTACACGGTGCCGATGCGCTGATCGCCCTGGGTCACGGGCGCGGTCACCGTGAGCGAGTCGCCGTCGAAAAGCGGCTCGGTGGCCGCCAGCACCGACGGCGGCGGCGCGCCCGCGCGCGCATATTCGGCGAACAGCGTGCCCTGGCGATCGTAGACCGCGGCCGCCTCCACTTCCGCGTCGCCGGCCTCGGCCCGTACATAGTCGCGGGCAGCCTTGCGATCGTCGAATTGCAGAGCTGCCGACACGGTGGAGGCCAGGATGCGCGCCTGCACCTCCGCCTGCTGCAGCTTGGTCTCGCGGTAGAACCGCTCGTTGTACACGACCATGACCGCCGCGGCCATGAGCAGCAGCACCACACCCGCGGTTGCGATCATCGACGTCAAGGTGCGCCGGTCCGGGCGCGACCGCGGCTTCCACGTCGATGAGATTTCGTCTGCGTGCATCATGGATTCGGTCGCACCTTGATGGCGAGCGCCAGCAGCTTCGAGCTCACCTCGAGCCCGTTCTCGGCCGCCGCGCGGAGGTCGACTTCGAAGCGCACTCGACCATCGACCGTGACCAGATCGACCACGAGGCCTGCCACCCCACCCGGCGCTTCGTCGGCCACCGTCAGCACCGGCCGCCCGCGCACCGCGTCGAGCGCCTGCGACAGGGTGGCGGCGCGCGGTGACGCGACGTACAGGATGTGACAACGCACGTTGCGCAATGGCAGAGTGACGTGCTGCACCACGATGGGCCGCCCGTCCACGGCCTGTCCCCTCACGGCCTCGTCCACGACCGCGGCGACCGAATCGTTGGCGAGCACGCACAGCGTGAGCGGCGCGGTGGGCGAGTCGAACGCTTGCGGGGGCCACTGGACGAACGGCGCGAACTTGTAGACGTACGTCGCTTTGACCGCGTATTCGAGCGAGCGGTCCTGGGCGAACGCGAGTGTCGACCCCATCAACAGCATGCCGGCCCATGTGCAGAGCGATCGGACGTGCGGTAGACGGAGGCCCATCATCGAAGAGCGCGTCAGAAGGTCCAGCGCAGCTCCGCGTAGACGTTGCGTGGAATCTGCAGCGGTGGCGGCTGGCTGGTCTCGACATGCCGCATGCGCAGCACGTCCGTGCCGGCGACCGACAGCTCCAGGTTGCGTGTCGCACGCCACGACACGCGCACGTCCGCCTGGCAATAGCTGGGGACCCCGATGTCCGACAATGCCGCGACCTGGCGAACGCCGGCATAGAGCTCGACGTCGTGCGACAGGTCCATGTACGAGTGCAGGAAGAACTGATGCGACGGGTCGTGTCCGAGCGCCGTCTGAACGCCAGCGATGTCGGTCGCACCGGGCTTCAGGTGGAAATCCTCGTGGAGCAGCGTCATCCCGGGCTTCAGCCGCCACCACGATACCGGCGTATAGCTCGCCCAGGCTTCGATTCCCTGCGAGTGCCCCTCGAGGCCGTTGCCGAAGTGCACCGGAAATGCGCCGTTGTCACCGAGCGACGTCGTTCGCAGGTCCGTGTAGTCGTTGTAGAAGACGGACACGGACGCGTTGAACGCGGGCGTCGGCTGCGTGCGCCAGCCCACCTCGTACGCCGTCAGCTTCTCGGAGCGAAACTGCGGTGACGTCTCCACGATGCCCGGCGCCGTGAGGTCGCGCTCCAGGCGCGACGGCGGCCGCACGGCGCGCGACACGGCGGTCCACAGGTAGTTGCCGGGCGTCGCCTGCCACCCGAGGCGCACGTCCGGCATGACGGCCCACTGGCTGAAGCTGCTGTATTCGAACTTGGCGCCGTAGATGAGCTTCACCTCGGACGTCACCGCGTAGGTATCCTGCGCGAAGATGTTCGACAGTTGCACGGTCTGGCGCACGGGATCGAGCACGAACGGATTGACCGAATTGGTGAAGCGGTCGCGCCACGCGCGGTGGCCGAGGCCCCACACGATGTCGTGCGCACCGAGGGCGAGGTCGCGCTCGATCTCCACGTCGAGCGTGCTGACCGCCTCGACGGACGCGTGCCCGGCAGCGTCGAAGTCGGATCGGTCCTGCTTGTCGTAGTACGCCTGCACGCGCAGCGACCCGTCGGCAAGGCGCGTCGTCCATCGTCCGAGCAGATTCCCGCCGCGGCGCCTGCCCGAGAACGGATCGACGCGATTGTCGTACACGTCGCCCTGCACCGTGGACAGCGCGTCGCTCGGCCCGAAGTCCGCGCGAAATCCTGCCTGCTTGCCGTGCCAGTCGTCACCGGCGCTCGCGCCACCGGGCAGGAACGTGTGGGCTTCGCCGAAGCCGAGCGCGTACACCCGGTAGTTTCCCGACGCGCCGAGGGTGCCGCCCCACCGAGCCGCGCCGCGCCACTCGAAGTTTCCGCCGCCGACGTCAACCAGCCCGCCCTGCGTATCCGCGGATCGCCGCGTGATGATGTTGATCACGCCGTTCACCGCATTCGCGCCCCACAGCGTGCCGCCCGGGCCGCTGATCACCTCGATGCGGTCGACGTCGGACAGCATGACCTGCTGCTGATCCCAGAACACGCTGTTGAAAAACGGCGTGAAGACGCTCCGTCCGTCGATCAGGACGAGCACCTTGTTCGACGCATTCACCGAGTTGAAGCCGCGGGCCGAGATCGTGTACGCCTGCGAGCTCACCCGGGCCACTTCGAGGTTGGGCGCGAGACGAAGCGCCTCGGGCAGCGTTGTGGCACCCGAGCGCCGTATGTCGTCGCCGGTGATGACGTACACGGCGGCGGGCGAGGCCGCCAGCGATTCCGGACGCTTGGATACCGAGGTCACCTGGATCTGCGCGAGCTGGTCGAGCGACAGCGTGCCGAGCTCGCGCAGCGTTTGCGCGGCGGCGTGCGGGGTCAGCGAGAGCGCGCACAGGGCAAGCGCGCCGATGCGTGCGCGCGCGTCGCGCAATCGCGGCTCCCCCGAGCCACCGGGCTGGGCTGATGACTGCAACCGGCCTCCTCCTAGGGGCCCGCTGTGTTATCGCCTGGCGGTGGTGCAAGAACCGCTGCGCAGAGACGGGGCCGCGGCGCCAATACTACCAATCGGCACGCCGACCGCGGCTTCGCCGCTGGACGGACGGTGGGCAAAGCGCAACGCATCACCGCGGGGCTCGCCACATACGAGTCATGCACCCGATGCGTGAGCGGATCGGAGATGCGTTCGATCAGGCTCTCGTCGCAGACATAGCGGTCGCCGACGGCACGGCGGCATACGCCGCGTTGAAGCCAACCGCGTGCAGGCGGCACCACCCGCGCGGGCGCGCGGGCGCTGCTCGGCAACTTTCAGGAATTCAGTGCGTCGGGCGGGTCGAGCCGCGATCCGACGGGGACTCCTGCAGGGCGGGCATGCCGCCTTCGGCCACCATTTCTTCCATCAGCTTGGCCTTTCGCGCGGCCATCTTCTTGCCGAGGGCCGCGGTGTCCAGCGCTTTGCGCGCCTTGGGGAACATCTCGGATTCTTCTTCCTTGACGTGGTGCTTGATGTATTCGCCGAGCACCGTGGCCTTCGCTTCGAACTGATCCGCGCCCGGGCGGCCGGTCAGCAGCTCGATGATGAGCGCCTTGGCCGTGGTGTGCTCGACATCGGCCTCGTCCATGAGGTCATCGTCATCGATGGCGCGACGCACGGCCGGGTAGAAGATCTCCTCCTCGAGCAAGGCGTGCAGCGTGAGCTCGGTGCAGATCTGGCGGATCAGGCTCGCCTTGTCTTCGGCGCTGCCGTCGTCCTTCATCGACTCGAAGTCGTTGAACAGCTCCTCGACCTTGCGGTGGTCTTCGGTGAGCATCGCGATCGCGTCGTCCTTCGGTGTGTCGCTCGTGAACAGTCCCATGGTCACTCCTTTGTCTTGTCGTCAGGAAAGGTCTTGGCGGCACGGTCCGCTGCATGCAGATCACGGGGCAGCCCCACGACGAATGTACCGTCAGGAGCCGGCGGGCGATTATCGGCCTCGTGCCGAAACGCCTGTGCTGCGCTGTCCTACACACACGGCCGCGCGCCTGCGCACTCGCAGGCCGCCCGACGGATGCAGCGCTCGTCCGACACGTCGTCGCGCGTCACGCCGATACCGGCATCCCTCACGCTGCCGTCATGCTGCGCGGGCGAAGTCGGCCTACCCGAAACGTGAACATCTTCCCGACAGCGAGCACGCCATGACCGTCGTTGCAGCCGAGCGTCGCGCCGCCAGGTCCTCAAACGGCCCGGACGCCAGGGCGCGCAAGTGCCGCCGCAAGTTCCTGCGCATCTTTCCCGGCGGCTTCCAGGACGCCACGTACATCGATTGGGAGCGCGCGTACAAATGGCAGGCGCACCTGCGCTGGCGCGAGGCGCTTGCGCGCCCTCAGTTCGAGAGCCTGCTGGAGCAAGGCGAGTTCGAGTCGATCGCACGGCACGCCATCACGATCGAGTCGCGCACGAATCTGCTGTTCTCGTTCGAGAAGATGGCGCTGCGCGACGCGGTCCGAACGCGCGACGGGGCGCGCGTGTTCGCGCAAGGCCTGTACGCTCTGCTGTACGGCGAAGGATCGATCGACAGCCGCTTCGACGCCTGGGTCGGCACCGTTGCCTCGTTGCCGCGCCGCCAGACGCGCGTGCTGACATGGCCTATCGTCACGATCTTCCCGTTCATCGCGGAGCCGCGCGTCCATTTCTATGTCAAGCCGACGGTGACGCGCGTGGGCGCGGAGGCGTATGGATTCGCGTTCGCGTATCGCCCGACGCCCAACTGGAGCACGTACGCGAGCGCGCTCGAGTTCTCGGCGACGGTACGGCGCGACCTCCGCGACCTGCGGCCGCGCGATCAGATCGACCTGCAATCCTTCATCTGGGTACAGGGCTCGGACGAGTACGACTGACGACACGGCCGCCACGGGAGCCGCGCCATCGCGTCGTCCCGTGGGAATCGACCTGACACCGGGGTCAGCATTGCGCCGATACCGCGACCGCCGCGCCGGGTGCATCATCCATCGAGCGTTTCACCGTTTGGTCGTGCAGGGAGTCTCACAGAGGCCGCGAACGGCCCGGAGGCGGCACGCTGCAAGCCGCTGGCAGTTCCCACATTCAAACAGGCGGTCACCGAAACCCCGGCGCTTGCATGCGTCGGGGAATCGTTTGCATTCCAGCTTGGGGCGTCGCTACTTCGCCTTTTTCAGCACGCTGCAGATTCCCGCCGGTCCCGCGCTCTTGATCGCGGTCAGCGCGGCGTCGTCCGATTGACATTGGCAGGCGTAGACGAGGCGGTACGCCTTGTTGCAGTCGTTGGCCGCCGCGGCCTGCGAGGCCATCCGGATCAGGCACGCGCGGTTGCCTTCGGGCTGGGGCAGCAGGCAATCGCCGGCGCCGACCGTTTGATAAGTCACCGGGCAATCCGGCGGACCCGTGTCCTTGGCGCACGAGGCGATGAGACCGGAAACGTCGTCGGCGGCGCTCGCTACCCCGCAGCACGCGCCGGCCGCCGCAATCATCAGCGTGGCCGCAAGCTTTCGCAACATGGCATTCCCCACGTGTTGGTCGAGCGGCCATGCTAGGAGGCGCGCCGCACGCCGTTCAACGGCGACGCGACGAAGCGCGACATCGGCGGATCGAGCGCATCACGCGGCGACGAAACGCTTGGCGTGGCGGTTGCTACGGCGTCGGCCGCCGCAGCGGGAACCAGCGCGGCAGCATCGACACCAGCACGTCGTCACGCATCACGAGGTGGTGGACCAGCGCGGCAAGCGCGTGCAGCCCGGCCATCCACAGGATGGCGTCGCCGAGCCAGGTGTGAATGCCCGCGATGCGCGCGCCGAGGTCGTGCGACTCGGGCAGCCAGGGCCCCACTTCGACGCCACCCAGGAAGGTCAATGGATGGGCCTCGAGCCAGGCGCCGCAGATCGCGGTGAGCGGCACCGCGAACAGCAGCACGTAAAGCGCGATGTGCACCGCGCGCGACGCCCAATCCATCCAGCGCACCGCGAGCTCGCGCTTTGGGCGGACGTCCAGTGAACGCCAGATCACGCGCAGCACCACGAGCGTCAGCACGGTGATGCCCAGCGTTTCGTGGAGGCGCCGCTGCGCTTCACGCGCCGCCGAGTACACGCGTTGCTCCGAGCCGCCCGGGCCATAGATGAACGCCGCCAGAACCAGCACGGCCGTAAGCCAATGCAGCGTCTGCGCGACCGCGCCATAACGCAACGGCAACCGCGCACCGATGCTAGGAGGCACCTATCGACCGGTCGGAAACCTGACGCGGTGTGACAGCGCCCGGTTGCGGCGCGTTCCGCGTGACGAAATCCCCGGCATCGCCATGGTGGGCGCCCGAGGGCGCAGGCCGCCGTCCTTGCGGCTTCAGTCGTCGCTCGCGCGATCCGGTTCGGCCGGCGCGAGCGCGGCAAGCACGTCGCGCAGGAAATCGGGCGAGACCGGCTTGGTGAGGTGCATGTCGAAGCCCGCCTGGTACGCGCGGAGCTCGTCGTCCGACTGTCCGTAGCCGCTGACCGCGACGAGCTTGAGGCGCGCGCCGAGCCCCGCGGCGCGCAGGCGCCGCGCGACTTCGTAGCCGTCGATGTCGGGCAGCCCGATGTCGAGCAGCGCGACGTCGGGTTTCCAGTTGCGCGCCGCGGCAACCGCGCTCACGCCGTTCGGCACCGAATGCACATCGTGGCCTTCCAGCGTGAGCATCGCCTCGAGCATCGCGCGCCCGTCGTCGTTGTCCTCGACCACGAGGATACGGCGAGCCTGGCCGCGAGACGCGCGCGGGCAATGCTCGACCGGCTCGCCCTCGGGCGCGGGGATCGCAGGAAGCCGCACCGTGAAGCACGCACCCTTGCCGACGCCGTCACTGTGCGCCGTGACCTTGCCGCCGTGCATCTCGGTCAGGCGCTTGACGAGCGTGAGGCCGAGGCCCAGCCCGCCGCGCGCCCGCGCGAAATCCTGCGGCGCCTGCACGAACGCCTCGAAGATGGCGCCGAGCAGCTCGGGCGCGATGCCCTGGCCCCAGTCCCAGACCTCGAGCACGGCATCACCCGCGTCCTGCACGACGCGCACCTCGATCGCTTCGTGGCGCAACGAGAACTTGTCCGCGTTGTCCAGCAGGTTGGTGACGATCTGCTCGACGCGTCCGCGGTCGGCATCGACCCACACCGGCGCGAGCCGCAGGCGCACCTCGCGCGGCGTGCGCCGGCCCTCGCGCCACGTGTGCACGACCCGCTCGGCGAACTCGCCGAGATCGAAGCGCTCGGGATGCAGCGCCACCTTGCCCACGGCGAGGCGACTGACATCGAGCAGGTCCTCGACCAGCCGCGTCATCTGCCGCGTCTGACGGTCGATCACGTGGTGCGCCTTCACGGCCGAAGCGTCGCCGGGCTTGGCGAGGCGCAGGACCTGCGCCGATGCGGTGATGGCGGAAAGGGGGTTGCGCAGCTCGTGGCCGAGCATCGCGAGGAACTCGTCCTTGGCCTTGTCCGCCATCTTGAGCGCGCGCTCCTCGCGGTCGCGCAGCGATTCGCGCTCGCGTATCGCATCGCGCGCCTCGTCGAGCGCGCGCGCCACTTCGTGCACTTCGTCGATCGATTCCACGTCGGGCGCCATGATGGCGCGCTTCTGCCCGAGCGCGCGCGCCGCGGTCGCGAGCGACGCCATCGGCCGCGCGATCCGCGATCCGACGCGGTAGGCGAATCCAACGGCCAGCAGCACCGAGAGCAGCGCGCCGAACCCCATGTACACGCCGGTGCGGTACGCCGCGCCGTAGAAGTCCGATGCGGGAATCGCGACTCCGACGGTCCATTTGCTGAAGTCCGACGTCCGATGCGCGGTGAACGTGTCCGCGCCCTCGAGCGTGCGACCGCGAAACCAGCCTTCGCTCGCGCGCCGTACCGCCGCGGTGAAGTCGTCCGACGCGCTGTCGCCCGGCGCGCGCGACGGAATGCGCGCAACGAAGTGCTCCGATTCGTCGAGGAGCCCGGCGGCCCAGGTCGATGGAAAATGCTGTGCGTCGAGCAGTCGCTGGAACGCCTGCGGCTTCACCGGCGCCGTCAGCACGTAGCGGACGCGCCCGCCGTCCTTCACGGGCACGCGCACGGGCACGGCATAGAGTCCCCTCGAACCCTTGGTGACAAGACCCACCGTGGGCGCGCCGGTGCGCAGCACGTGCTCGAAGCTCTCCGTTTCATTCGGACGGCCGAGGCCCGGCGAGCCGAACGGATGCCCGGTGTTCACGAGCTGGTTGCCGTTGGTATCGATGAGTATCACGCCCATCCAGTCGGGCTGCGAGGATGCGACGCGTATCGCGTCCTCCTGGAACGTGCGCAGATCCCCCTGCTGCAGCGCCGCCGAGGTCGCCAGCGCGGACAAAGCCTGGATGTGACCGCGAATCTCGGCGTCGACCGCGGAGATGAACGCGCGGTTACGCCCGATCGCGCCCTGGCGGAACGTCTCCCGCTCGTATTCGAGCAGCAGGTACGCGAGGACCGCCGCGAGCGCGAGCAGCGGGACCGCCGTGCCGGCAATGAGCAACAAGAGGCGCGTGCGAAGCCGGGCGCGCATGCCGCTCACCCGTTCCGCGCGATGGGCCGGATACGGAGCGGCGCGCCGATCGACGCCGATGCCGCGACGGCAAGCCTCACACCAAGGGCGCGACCTTGACCACCTCGTCGATGGTCGTCAGGCCCGCCGCGACTTTCATGGCGCCGGATACGCGCAAGGGTTTCATGCCATCCTTGTAAGCCTGTTCGCGAATCGCGCGATCGTCCGCGTCCTGGTGCAGCAGGCGGCGTATCGAAGGTGTCATGCTCATGACCTCGTAGAGTCCCATGCGGCCGAAGTACCCGGTCATGCGGCACTCGAGGCAGCCGCCGGGTGCCATGACCTGCGCCGGCTTGTCGGCGCGCCACGGCGCCGTGATCGTGGACCACGTGTCGTCGTCGGGCAGGTCCGCCGGCTTCTTGCAGTGCGGGCACAGCGTGCGGATGAGACGCTGCGCCATCACACCGAGCAGCGTCGAGCTGATCAGATACGACGGAACGCCGAGGTCGAGCAGCCGGGTGACGGCGGTGGGGGCGTCGTTGGTGTGCAGCGTCGAGAGCACCAGGTGACCCGTGAGCGCGGCCTGCACGGCCATGTCCGCGGTGTCGCGATCGCGGATCTCGCCGACCATGATGATGTCCGGGTCCTGCCGCATCAGCGTCCGCACACCGGTCGCGAAATCGACGCCGATCACCGGCTGCACCTGCATCTGATTGAAGGCCGGCTCGATCATCTCGATCGGGTCCTCGATCGTGCAGACGTTCACCTCGGGTGTCGCGAGCGTCTTGAGCGTCGAGTAGAGCGTCGTCGTCTTGCCCGAGCCCGTCGGGCCGGTAACGAGGATGATGCCGTTCGGCTCGCGCGCCATCGTCTCCCAGCGCGCGCGGTCTTCCGACGTGAAGCCGAGGTCCGTGAAGTCGCGCACCAGCACCTCGGGGCTGAAGATGCGCATGACGATCTTCTCGCCGAATGCGGTCGGCATCGTCGATATGCGGAGCTCGATCTCGCCGCCGTCCGGCGCGAGCGTCTTGATGCGCCCGTCCTGCGGCTTGCGCTTCTCGACGATCTCCATGCGCGCCAGGAGCTTGATGCGCGAGGTGACGGCGTTCAGCACGAGGGGCGGGATGTTGTACACCGTGTGCAGCACTCCGTCGATGCGGAAGCGCACGTGACCCGCCTCGCGGCGCGGCTCGATGTGGATGTCGGAGGCGCGCTGCTCGAAGGCGTACTGCCACAGCCAGTCGACGATGTGAACGACGTGCGTGTCGTTGGCGTCGAGGTGACCGTGCTTGCCGAGCTCGACCAGCTGCTCGAAGCTCGACGCCATCGACAGGTTGCCCTTCGAGCTCTCCTCCGCCTTCTTCATCGAGCGCGCGAGGTTGAAGAACTCGCCCAGGTAGCGGCGGATGTCGACCGGGTTGGCGAAGACGAACCTCACGTCGACCTTGAGGATCTTCTCGAGCTCGTCGGCCCACGCGCGCACGAACGGCTCGCCGGTCGCGACCGTGAGCGTCAGGCGATCGACGGCCACCGGCAGGATGCGGTAGCGCTCCGCATAACCGATCGACATCGTCTGCGAGACGGCACGCACGTCGATCTTGAGCGGGTCGATGTGCAGGTACGGCACGCCGAGCTTCCCGGCGAGCCATTCGACCAGCGTCTCGAGAATCAGCACCTTGTGCGGCGGCTTGGCGGACTTGAGATGCTGGTCGGCCAGGAACTCGAGCGGATGGTCGTACTTGTGCACGCGCGCGCGCGTGAGCTTGTCGGCCTCGGCCGCGGATATCAGGCCGTCGGCCAGCATCAGCTTGAGGATGTCGTCGAGCCGCAACCGCCGATCGTTGGCGGCGCTGCGCGTGGTCGGAGCCGGCTTGATGCCGCTGACGGGGGTAGCCATGCGGCACTTTACACCGGGGCCGACGGCGCGCGAACGCTCGTTCCGGCCCTTGCCGCCGACCCCTTGCCAACGCCCGACAAACGGCGCTAGGGTTTGTGGAAATGCCCCACGTCGATGCTCCTCCGGCGCGCATCGAGGCCATAGAAGCCGACATCACGCGTCTCGCGCTCGACGCGATCGTCAACGCCGCCAACACCACCCAGCTCGGCGGCGGCGGCGTCGACGGCGCGATCCACCGCGCCGCCGGCCCGGCGCTTCGTGACGCATGCGCGCGACTGGGCGGCTGTTCCACCGGGGAGGCCCGGATCACGCCCGCGTTCCGGCTGCCGGCCCGTCATGTGATTCACACGGTGGGCCCGATCTGGCGCGGCGGACGCCACGGCGAGGCGCAGCTGCTCGCCGCGTGCTATCGCAACAGCCTGGCGCTCGCCGTCGCGCACGGCGTGCGGTCGATCGCCTTTCCCGCCATCAGCTGCGGCGCCTACGGCTATCCGCTCGACGATGCCGTCGCGATCGCGGTGCGCGAGATCCGCGCGTTCGCCACGACGGACAGCGAGCCGCGGCATATCGTCTTCGCCTGCTTCGGGTCCGACGCCCTGGCGGCGTACCGCGCGGCGCTCGGCGCATAGGCGCTGCGCCGCCGGCGTCGAGTTACGCGGGCGCCGTCTCCTTCGCGCCGGTGGTATCCGCCGGCACCTGGAACACTTCCCTCAGGTACGCCACGTACGACGGCTCGTAGTCCATCGCCTTCGACGGCTCGTCGCTGATCTTCGCCACCGGCTGTCCGTTGCAACGCGTCATCTTGATGACGATCGACAACGGCTCATAACCGAGATCGTTGGTGAGGTTGGTGCCGATGCCGAACGCGATCTGGCTGCGACCGCGGAAGTATTCGAAAAGACGGATGGCGAGCGGCACGTTGAGGCTGTCGGAGAACACCATCGTCTTGCTGCGCGGATCGATGCGCATCTTCTGGTAGTGGGCGATGAGCTTCTCGCCCCATTCGAACGGATCGCCGGAATCGTGGCGCACGCCGTCGAACAGCTTGCAGAAGAAGAGATCGAAGTCGCGCAGGAACGCGTCCATGCTGTACACGTCCGACAGCGCGATCCCGAGGTCGCCGCGGTATTCACGTGCCCAGGTGTTGAACGCGTACACCTGCGAGTCGCGCAGGCGCGGCCCGACGGCCTGGCACGCCTGCAGGTACTCGTGCGCCATCGTGCCGAGCGGCGTCAGGTTGTGGTCGAGGGCGAGCTTGACGTTGCTCGTGCCGACGAACTTGGGCCCGATGCCGTGCTTCAGCGTCCGGACGACCTCGTCCTGCCAGCGGTACGAAAAGCGGCGGCGCGTGCCGTAGTCGGCGATGCGGAACGCGGGATCGCTGACGGCGTTGATCTGCTCGATCTTCCGGGCGAGCCGCCGGCGACCTTCCTCGACAGCCGGCTGCGGGTGCTGGTCGGCGCAGTAGACCTCGGAGACGATGGCGAGCACCGGCACCTCGAAGAGGATCGTATGCAGCCACGGGCCCTTGATGAAGATGTCGATGTCCCCCTCGTCGCCGAGCGGCGAGACGCGGATGAAGCGCTCGTCGAGCTGGAACAGCTTGAGGAGATCGACGAAATCGCTCTTGAAGAACCGCCAGCCGCGCAGGTAGTCGAGCTCGCGCGGCGTGAAGCGAAGCTTGCAGAGGTCGCGGATCTGCGCCGTGATCTCGTCGACGTAGGGTCGCAGGTCGACGCCGCGGTTACGGCACTTGAAACGGTACTCGACATGCGCCGCCGGAAAGTGATGCAGGACCACCTGCATCATCGTGAACTTGTAGAGGTCGGTGTCGAGCAGCGACTCGATGATCATGCGGCGGCGCGCCTCGCGCGAAACGGACCGTCGATGTTACCCCGTCGGCACGCCCCGCGGCCAGCGGCCGCATGATCCGACGCGACGCGCTGGCAGCGCGCCAGCGCTGCCGCTATCATGCGCGGCACCCCGAGCCCCCGCCATGCTGCTCAACTGCGTCGCCTATCAGAACGGCCGCAAGCTCGCCGAAATCCCGGTCACGGACATCAGCGACTACGTCCAGCGGCCCGACTGCTTCGTGTGGGTGGCGCTCTTCGAGCCGTCCCAGGAGGAGCTCGACCAGATGGCGGAGGAGTTCGGCCTCCACGAGCTGGCGGTGGAGGACGCGCGCCACGGACACCAGCGGCCCAAGGTCGAGGAGTACGGCGAGTCGCTCTTCGCCGTCCTGCATCCCGTCGAGCTGGAGACGGACGAGGACGGCAACGAGACGTTCAACGTCGGTGAAGTCGACATCTTCGTCGGGCCCAACTACATCCTGTCGGTGCGTCACCGCACCAAGATCGGATTCTCCGCGGTGCGCGCCCGCACGGAGCGCGAGCCGGAGCTGCTCAAGCACGGCGCGGGTTTCGTGTTCTACGCGCTCATCGACAACGTGGTGGACCGCTACTTCCCCATCCTCGATGCGCTCGAGACGCGCCTCGAGCAGCTCGAGCAGCGGATGTTCGCGGCGCCCGCGTCGCGGCGACAGATCGAGGATCTGTACGAGCTGAAGGGCCGTCTCATGACGCTCAAGCACGCGGTCGCGCCGCTGATGGAAGCCGTCGGCAAGCTCTACGGCGGACGCGTGCCGCATCTGTGCCAGGGCACGCAGGAGTACTTCCGCGACGTGTACGACCATCTCGCGCGCATCAATTCCGCGATCGAGAGCAGCCGCGAAATGCTGACCACTGCGATCCAGGTGAACCTGGCGCTGAGCGGCATCTCGGCCAACGAGGTCACGAAGCGGCTCGCCGCGTGGGGCGCGCTCATCACGATACCGACGCTGATCGCCGGCGTGTACGGGATGAACTTCAAGTTCATGCCCGAGCTCAACTGGGAATGGGGCTACTGGTACGCCGTCGGCATGATGGTGGTTGTCGACGTGCTGCTCTTCTTCCGCTTCCGCAAGGCGCGCTGGGTCTGATGCCGTAGCGACGAAACGCAATCGGGACTACGCGCGCTCGCCCTCGCCTCGCGGCGCGATCGGGATCACGCGCCGATCGCCGTAGGACGTCGGTGTGGGCCACGACGGCTGCAGCGTCACGTGGTGGATGTCGTAGCGCTCGGCGAGCACCTTCTGCGCCGACGCCAGCACCTCCAGCCACCGCGCGCCGTCGACGAGCGCCAGGTGCGCCGACAGCGCGACGGTATCGGCGCTCATGTGCCATACGTGGAGATCGTGCACCGACGTCACGCCCGCGAGCTCCGACAGGGAGCGACCGATGGCGGCGTAATCGAGGTGCGACGGCACGCCTTCCATGAGCACGCCGAGCGAATCGCGGAAGAGGCGCCAGGTCGAGCGCACGATCAACGCCCCGACCACGATCGAGAGGATCGGGTCGATCGGCATCCATCCCGTCGCGAGGATGACCGCGCCCGCGATGATCGCCGCCATCGATCCCAGCAGGTCGGACAGCACGTGCAGGAGCGCCCCTCGCGCATTCAGCGAGCCCGACGCCTGCGACAGCACCCACACGGCGGCGACGTTGACGATGAGCCCCGCGAGCGCGATGCCGAGCACCCAGCCGCCGGAGACCGGGGCGGGCTCGAGCAGGCGCCGTACCGCTTCGACGGCGATGAACACGACCAGCGCGAGGAGCGCCAGCGCGTTCACGAACGCCGCGATGACTTCGGCGCGCGCATAGCCGTACGACGCGCGATGCGACGGCGGCCGCGCGGCAACGTGCTGCGCGAAGAGCGCGAGGCCGAGCGACGCGGCATCGGTGACCATGTGACCCGCGTCGGACAACAGCGCGAGCGATCCGGCCCACCACGCCCCGGCCGCCTCGACCAGCGCGAACGCGCCGGTCAGGACGAGCGCGATCGCGAGCGCGCGCTGCGCCCCGACCGCCTTGTGCGCATGCGCGTGGCGGTGCGCGTGCGCGTCGTGGGCGGCATGATCGTGATGAACGTGCGGCGCCATGACGCACGATTGTCCGGCAAACGCGGCCGCGCTGCTACATCTGCTTGAACCGGTGCGCGTAGGCGCGCGAAACGGCGAGGGTCTCGCGACGCGATCGGAGGGTGAGCGAGATGCGGCCGGACAGGTCGCGCGCCGTCGACGCGACGTGCGCGACGTTGACGATGGTGCCGCGATGCACCTGCCAGAAGCGCGACGGATCGAGCTGCTCGGCGAGCTCCTTCAGCGGCGTGCGGATCAGCGCCTCGCCCTCCGCGGTGAATACGCTCGTGTACTTGTCGTTCGACTGGAAATAACACACGTCGTCGACGCTGACGAGCCGCACGTGCTCACCGACGAGCGCGCGGATCCACGCCAGCCGCTCGGGGCCCGAGGTTGGCGGCGCGGCTCCATTCCCCGCGATGCGCGCCAGCACGCCGAGCGCGGCCTGCACGTCGTCCACACCCGGCGTCGCCACGCGTGTCTTCAGTCGGGCAACGGTCTCCGCGAGTCGCTCGTCCGTGACCGGCTTCAGCAGGTAGTCCACGGCCGCGCGCCGGAATGCTTCGACCGCATACTGGTCGTACGCCGTGACGAAGACGACATGGGTATGCGTGGCGGCGCGACGCGCAACGTCGAGGCCGGTGAGACCCGGCATGCGGATGTCGAGGAAGGCGATGTCGGGCGATTCGTCGCGCAGCAACGCTTCGGCCGCGGGACCGTCGTGCGCGACGCCGGCGACGACGAGCTCGGGCCACAAGTCGCCGAGGCGTCCGCGCAGATAGCCGGCGAGACGCGGCTCGTCGTCGGCAATGATGGCCGTGATGCGTCGCGATTGCACGTCAGATCGCATGTTGCGCGGGTACGACGACCGACACGCAGGCCCCCGCCGGCGCGTTGTCCTCGATCACCAGCCGCGCGGCATCACCGTACCACGCCGTCAGCCGCGCGCGCAGGTTCGACAGACCCAAGCTGGCCGCGCCCTGCGGCCGCATCGCCGGAAATCCGAGACCGCTGTCGCGCACGGTGAGATGCACGCCGTCGGCGTCGCGGCGCGCCACGATGTCCACACGGCCGCCTTCGACCTTGGGCTCGAGGCCGTGCTTCACCGCGTTCTCGACCACCGGTTGCAGCACCATCGGCGGCACGCGCAGATCGAGAAGGTCCGGCGGGACGTCGATGCGCCATTGCAGGCGACCACCCATGCGCAGCTCGATCAGCTCGAGATAGCCGCGCAGCCAACCCACCTGCTCCGCCAGCGTGCCGTGTCCGCTCGGCGCGGCTGCGGTCGCGCGCAACAGGTCGATCAATCGCTCGATCATGCGCTTCGCCATCGACGGATCGGCGTCGACCAGCGAGACGACGTGGGCGAGCGTGTTGTAGAGGAAGTGCGGCTCGACCTGCGCTTCGAGGAGCTTCAGGCGCGCGACGGTCGTCTCGCGCTCGGCGGCCGCCACGCGAGCCTGCTCCAGCGCCGCCGCGGCTTCGGCGCGCACCACGCGCTCGCGCTGCCCGAAGATCACGAGCAGGACGCCGCTGATGAACAGCGACAGGAACACGACCTGAAGCGCGCCGCGCGGCGTGAACACGAAGCCGAGGAAGTGCGTGATTCCGAGGATCTGACCCGCCAGCGCGTAGCCGATGAATACACCGACGATCGGCACGATTGCGTAGTAGCCGAAGCGGAGCGCCATCGTCGCCCGGTGCACCCGCGGGAACAGTTGGTCGCCGAACATGAACAGGCCGTGGATCATGAATCCGATGCATTGGGCGATGACGAACGTCGCGCGCAGCATCGGCCAGAGCGGCGCGTTGGAATCGAACAGGAGTCCGAGGCAGGTGAAGAAGAGTGCGAACAGCGTGTTCCAGATCAGGGTGTAGACCACGTCGCGGCGGGGACCGCGCGGCCAGCGCCTGAAAAGCGGGATCATCTCGAGGGGATGGGTGAACGGCGCCCGGGCGCAGTCGCGCACGGGGCTCGGGCGGGTGTCGAACATGGTCGTGATCTCGAGGTTGCGGCAGCCGCATCGTGCCGTCGACGCCCCGGGTGCGCGAGCGGCGTGCGACGATCGGACGCCGGCCGGCGCCAACAGCCGCGGGGCGACGCGAAGCGAAGTTTGCCTCGACTGGAACTTTCCGGGCGGCTCGCGCGAATATGACCATAAACCCGCGATCCCCGTGGACGAGCCGATGCCCGCCAGCCTCACCGACTCGCACGCCGCCTCCGACGCGGCGCTGGCGGCGCGCGTTGCCTGCGGCGACCGCAAGGCCCTCGAGCCGCTCTACCGCCGGCATCGGGGCACGGTGTACCGGTTCGCCCTGCTGTGGTCCGGCCAGGCGGCCCTGGCCGCCGACGTCACGCAGGATGTCTTCCTGCACCTGCTGACCGAGGCCGGCGACTTCGACGCGGAGCGCGGCGCCCTCCTGCCATGGCTCCTCGGGATCGCCCGCAACTTCGTGCGCCGTCGCGCCGGCGTGAAGGACGACGGCGACGCGACATCCGACGACGCCGAGGCGCCGGGCGCTCCACTCGATGCGGCGCTCATCGCGCGCGAGGACCTGGAGGCGCTGCGGCGTGCTGTCGCGGTGCTTCCCCCACGGTACCGCGACGTGCTGGTGCTGGTCGATCTCGCCGAGCGCTCGTATGCCGAAGCGGCCGCCATCTGCGGCTGCGAGCTCAACACGGTACGTTCGCGCCTGTCGCGTGCGCGTGCGCTGCTCGCGCGCTGGCTCGACACCGACCGCGATGCGCGCGCCGCCGACGCGGCGCTGACGCGAAAGGCTGCCTCATGAACGTTTCGTATCCCGAGCTCGACGCGCGCCTCGCGCGACTGCGCGCCGACGCCGCCGACGCGGTGCCTCCCGGCCGCGTCGACGCGGCGATCGCGGCCGCGGCGCACGCGCGTCCGGCGGCCTTGCGACGCGCGATGCACCATTGGATCGCATGGCCGCTGGCGCTCGCCGCGTCGGTGGCGATCGTGGCGATCGCATTGCGCGGCTTGTCCATGCATCCGCGCGACGACGAGCTGACCTCGACCGAGCCGCTGCGGCGGACGTTCACGCCGATCGTGCCGATGGCCGAGATCCAGCAGACGGCGGATGCCGTCGTCGTGCCCGCGCGCGTGCCCGGCATGACCCTCGCGCAATATGGCCTGCCGCTCGATCCCGCGCGCGCCTCGGAGCCGGTCAATGCCGAGCTGCTCGTGCGCAGGGACGGCGCCGTGCTCGCGTATCGCTACGTCGAATGACGTCCGCACCGGAGATCGCATGATGAAGCCGCTCCTCTGCACGCTGCTCCTTGCCACGCTCGCATCGCCCTGCGCGCTCGCGCAGGGCGACCGGCAACCCCCGGGCGTTCCACGCCGCGCCGACATCGAGCGCATGGTGCACGACGCGACCGAGCAGGCGCGCGTCGTCGCCGACCAGGCCCGTGCCTTCGCCGATTATCAGCGCGAACTGGCCGAAGCGAGCGTGAACGCGGACTTCGATCTCGACTATTCGAGCCTCGCGTTCATCGGCAGCGAGCTCGGCAGCCTGCGCGAGATCGTCAAGAACGCGCCGTACACCGCCGACGCCGTCACCGAGTCGGTGCAGACGCTGCAGGACGGCAATCGCATCGTGCGGCGCACCGTCACGCGCCTCGCGCGCGACACGTACGGGCGCACGCGGCAGGAAAAGACGACGGGCGGCCGCAGCACGGTGGCGTACGTCTTCGATCCGATCGATCACCGCAGCTACGCGCTGAACCTCGCGCGCCGAACCGCGGTGCGCATCCCGCGCGTGCCCGACGTGCCGATGCCGGATACCGGCGCGACGACGGCGCCCGCACCGCCGGCGCCACCGACACCGCCCGCGCCTCCTGTCCCACCGGCGCCGCCGCCCGCGACGCCTGCGCCGTCGCTGTCCAAGGCACCCGGTCAGCGCGTGATCGTTCGCCGCGACGCGGATGGCGATTCGCAGGATGTGCGCGTCGAGGTGGTGCGCATCGGCGATCCCGTGGACGATGCCGTGACCACCGCCATGCCGATCGTCATGCCGCTCGTCCCGCACGGCGAGGGCGAGAAGAAAAGCCTCGGCACGCGCGATTTCGACGGCGTGAAAGCCGACGGCACGCAGGTCACGCACACGATCCCTGCCGGCGCCATCGGCAACGAGAAGCCCATCGCCATCGTGAGCGAGCGGTGGTTCTCCCCCGAGCTTCAGCTCGTCGTGATGGCGCGCACGAGCGATCCGCGCAGCGGCGTCACCACGTATCGACTCACCAACCTCAAGCGCGGCGAGCCGCCCGCGGATCTCTTCAAGGTGCCGTCGGACTATCGCGTGGGCGAGCGGCGCGGCGGCTGAGCCCGCTCCAGTGCGAAGGCGGGCGCGATAAAATCGCGTCCGTGACGTCGACGATCGCCGTATCCGCGCTGGACGCGGTCCTGCCGCAGACGCAATGCACGCGCTGCGGCTACGCGGGTTGCCTGCCGTACGCCGAGGCGATCGCGCGCGGCGACGCCGACATCAACCGCTGCCCCCCGGGCGGCGACGCGACGATCGACGCGCTCGCCGCGCTGACCGCGCGCCCGCGCGTGCCGCTCGATCCCTCGTGCGGGGCGCACGAGCCGTTGAAGGTCGCCGTCATCGACGAGGCCCGCTGCATCGGCTGCACCCTCTGCATCGAGGCGTGTCCGGTCGACGCGATCATCGGTGCGGCCAAGCGCATGCACGCCGTGCTTTCGACGCTGTGCTCGGGCTGCGAGCTATGCGTGGCGCCCTGCCCCGTGGATTGCATCGACATGGCGGCGGCGCCGCGCGAATGGACGGTTGCCGATGCCGACGCCGCGCGCGAGCGGCATCGTGCGCGTGCCGCCAGGCTCGCCGAAGGCGAGCGCATCGCCTCGCGCAAGCCGCTTGCGCGCCGCGAGGACGCCTCGTCGGCCAGTGCGCGCCATGCCGCCGTGGCGGCAGCGCTCGAGCGCGCGCGTGCGCGCAGGCACCCGCGTGCGCGCTGACCGGGCCCGCCGCGCGGCGTGGACGCTCTTCCTCGTCGGCGCCGCCGCGATGGCGGCCGAGACCGACTACTCGGTCACGCTCGACGCGTTGTGGGACTTCGACGCCCCGGCCGCATCGGAGCAACGCTTTCGAGCCGAGCGGGATCGCCACCCGGCGCACGCGCGCGAATGGCTGGAAGCCGGCACGCAAGTGGCGCGCTCGCTCGGACTGCAGCGCCGCTTCGCCGACGCCGACGCGACGCTCGACGGCATCGCGCCCGACCTCGATCGCGCGCCGGCGCGCGTCCGCGTGCGCTACCTCCTCGAGCGCGGGCGCACCCGCAATTCGTCGGGGCAGCCGGAGAAGGCCGTTCCGCTGTTCACCGGCGCGCTCCGTGCATGCGACGACGACGCCCTGCAGGGCGCCGACTTCTATCGCATCGATGCGCTGCACATGCTCGGCATCGCGGCGCCGGAAGACGCGCGCATCGCCTGGGATCGCAAGGCGCTCGCCGTTGCGGAAGCCGCGCCGGACGCGCGCGCGCGCGGCTGGCGCGGCTCGCTGCTGAACAACCTCGGATGGGCCGAGCACGAACGTGGCAACTACGCGGCGGCGCTCGACGATTGGCAACGTGCGCTCGCGCTGCGCGAGGCGGCGGGCAACGCCGGCCTCATCCGTATCGCGCGATGGACGGTCGCGCGCGGCTTGCGCTCGCTCGGCCGGCTCGACGAAGCCGAGGCGATGCAGCGCGCCCTCGCCGCCGAGCGGGGCAACGCCTCCGAGGAGGCGGGCGACGGATACGTCTACGAGGAGCTCGCAGAGCTCGCGCTGGCGCGCAACGACGCCGCGGCCGCCCGGCCGTTCGCCGCCCGCGCCTACGCGCTCCTCAAGGACGACGCGGACCTTGCCGCCAACGAAAAGCCGCGTCTCGCGCGTCTCGCGCGCATCGGCGGCGTCGCGCCATGAAGAGCGCATGAATCCCGCGAAGCGGCGCGCCATCTTCGAGCGGCTGCGGGCCGCCAATCCGAACCCGACGACGGAGCTCGCGCACACGACGCCGTTCGAGCTCCTCGTCTCGGTCGTGCTGTCCGCCCAGGCGACCGACAAGGGCGTGAACAAGGCGACCGACAAGCTCTACAAAGTCGCCAACACGCCGGCTGCCATTGCAAGCCTCGGCGTGGAAGGCCTCACCCCGTACATCAGCTCCATCGGGCTCTACCGCAACAAGGCAAAGAACGTGGTCGCGCTCTCGGAGATGCTGCTGCGCGAGCACGGCGGCGAAGTACCGCACGATCGCGAGGCGCTGGAGCGCCTTCCCGGAGTCGGCCGCAAGAGCGCGAACGTGGTGCTGAACGTCGCCTTCGGCGAGCCGACGATCGCGGTCGACACGCACATCTTCCGCGTGTGCAACCGCACGAACCTGGCGCCGGGCAAGGACCCGCTGGAAGTCGAGCAGAAGCTCAACAAGTTCGTCGAGGACGAGTTTCGCCACAACGCGCATCACTGGCTCATCCTGCACGGTCGCTACACGTGCGTCGCGCGCATCCCGAAATGCCCCGAGTGCGTGATCCTCGATCTCTGCGAGTTCAAGCACAAGACGCGGCTCGTCGATCCGAAGACGGTCGATGCCGTCGCCGTGAAGCCGGCGAAGAAGACGCCGGCGCAGCGCGGCGCGCTGCGCACACGGGTGGTCGAGCCCGTGCGCCCGGCGCGCAAGCCGAAGTCGCGCTGAATGTTCGCGCCGTCACGCGACGAAGCGAGGCGATTCCTGGCCGAAGCATGGGCGAAGTACCGTGCCGGACAGCCGCTGTCCGGCCTCGAGCAGAAGGCAGTGTCGATCATCGCGCTGCACCCCGAGTATCACGCCATCCTCGAAGACCCCGGGCGCCATCTCTCCCGCGACTACGGCCCCGAAGGCGGCGAGATGAACCCGTTCCTGCACCTTGCGCTGCACCTGGCCGTCGACGAGCAGATCGGCATCGACCAGCCGCCCGGCCTGCGTGCCGAGTTCGAGCGCCTGCGCGCAGCGCACGGCGACGAGCACGCCGCGCTGCACGACGTGCTCGAATGCCTGGGGGAAACGCTGTGGCAGGCGCAGCGGCTGGGAAAGCCGCCCGACGCAGAAGGCTACGTCGAGTGCCTCAGAAAAAAATGAAGTTCGACCCCGCCCGCGGCGGGATCGCTTCCGTCATTTCTTGGTCGTGAGCACCGACGGCTGCGCCGCGTAGTACGCGGCCACGTTGTCGATGTCCTTGTCCGTCAGCGGCGCCGCCATCCCCGCCATGATGGGGTTCTTGCGACGTCCTGCCTTGTAGTCGCGCAGCGCCTTCGCGAGGTAGTCGGGATACTGGCCCGCGAGCTTGGGATAGTCCGGCGTCTGGCTGTTGCCGTCGAGGCCGTGGCACGCCTGGCAGATCTCCTTGGCCTTCGCCTGTCCCGCGGCGAGATCGGCCGCGGCGGCCGCGCCGCACACGCCGATGCCGGCCACGCACGCTGCGATGATCAGAGCGTTCTTCATTTGCTGGCCGTCGTGGTCGTTTGGCTGCGCGCGTAGTACGCGGCCAGGTTGGCGATGTCCTCGTCGGAGAGCGCGGCCGCGATGGCGCGCATCGACGGGTGCGAGCGCTCGCCGCTGCGGTACTGCTTCAGCGCCGAGACGATGTAGGCCTCGTGCTGGCCGCCGAGCCGCGGCACGTGGTAGACCTCGGGATACGCCGTGTGCCAGCCGGCGATGCCGTGACAGCCTTCGCACATCCGTGTGTTCTCGCGTCCCTTGGCGGGGTCGCCGGCCGGCGCGGAGGCGGCCGTGGGCGCCTGGGCGGGCGGCGTCTGCGCGCCCGCCGTGCACGACAGCACGAGCGCGGCTGCGACACCGAGGACCAGCTTGCGTGGATTCATCGGCATGTCAAAGTCGATTCGATTCGTTGTGTTGTTGTCGGTGCGAGCAAACCGCCGGATTCTACGGCATGCGCGCGAGGCCGCGCGTCAGCGCTCGAGCATGCCGCGCTTGTCCCGCACGTCTTTCCACTCGTCGGCGTCGGGTGGCGCCGGCTTGCGCTCGATGATCGGCTTCCAGACCTTGGACAGCTCGGCGTTGAGCGCCTTGAAATCCTGCTGGTCCGGCGGGACGTCGTCCTCGGCGAAGATGGCCTCGACCGGGCATTCGGCGACACACAGGGTGCAGTCGATGCACTCGTCCGGATCGATCACCAGGAAGTTGGGACCTTCGCGGAAGCAGTCGACGGGACAAACGTCGACGCAATCGGTGTACTTGCAGCGGATGCAGCTCTCGGTGACGACGTACGTCATGTCCGGTCAAACCCTGCGGCCGGTCGGGGAATCTTGAATTTTAGCAGAACGCCCTCTATCTTCGGCGTACGCCGGCCTGGTGCCGGCGCGGCCGTTGCGCTGGGGTAAACTGTGTCGCCCCCGATCCTCGCGACGGTTTCGATCCCAAAGGATTCCTTCAATGAACGACGTCAAGACCGAACTGATCAAGCACGTCTCGGACGCGAGCTTCGACAAGGACGTGCTCCAGTCGCAAAAGCCCGTGCTGGTCGACTTCTGGGCCGAATGGTGCGGCCCCTGCAAGATGTTCGCGCCGGTGCTCGACGACGTGGCGAAGAGCTACGAGGACCGCCTGACGGTCGCCAAGCTGGACATCGACGCCAACCCGGCGACCCCCGGCAAGTACGGCATCCGCGGCATTCCTACCGTCATCCTCTACAAGGGTGGCCAGGTCCACGCCCAGAAGGTCGGCGCGCTCACGAAGTCGCAGCTCACCGCCTTCCTTGACAGCAACCTCTAAGCCCGTTACGCTCATCCTCGACCTGGCCGGCGCGCGATCGACATCGATGCGCCGGCGGGCCGACTGAACGGTCGGCCTCGAGGTCCGCGTGCCGCGCCTTCCTTCAGCGGCACGCTAGAAAGTTTCCCGGTTCTTTTTTCCGCCCGCCGTTCGCAGGGCCTTCGTGGCCGTTATCCGCCGGCCGTCATCCGCCGCATCGCAGCCCATGCACCTTTCCGAACTCAAGACCAAACACGTCAGCGAGCTGCTCGACATCGCGAACTCGATGGAGATCGACGGCGCGAACCGCATGCGCAAGCACGATCTCATCTTCGCGCTCCTGAAGACCCAGGCGAAGAAAGGCGAAAGCATCTTCGGCGAGGGCGTGCTCGAAGTCCTCCCCGATGGCTTCGGCTTCCTGCGCTCGCCCGACACGAGCTATCTCGCCGGCACCGACGACATCTACATCTCGCCGTCGCAGATCCGCCGCTTCAACCTGCACACCGGCGACACCATCGAAGGCGAGATCCGCACGCCGAAGGACGGCGAGCGCTACTTCGCGCTCGTGAAGGTCGACCGCGTCAACGGCGAGCCGCCCGAGAACGCGAAGAGCAAGATCCTCTTCGAGAACCTGACGCCGCTGTTCCCCGACGAGCCGCTGGTGCTCGAGCGCGACATCAAGGCCGAGGAGAACATCACCGGCCGCGTGATCGACATCATCGCCCCGATCGGCAAGGGCCAGCGCGGGCTGCTCGTCGCCTCGCCGAAGTCCGGCAAGACGGTGATGCTGCAGCACATCGCGCACGCGATCACGGCGAACCATCCCGACGTGATCCTGATCGTGCTGCTGATCGACGAGCGTCCCGAGGAAGTGACCGAGATGCAGCGCACGGTGCGCGGCGAGGTCGTCGCCTCGACCTTCGACGAGCCTGCCACGCGCCACGTGCAGGTCGCCGAGATGGTGATCGAGAAGGCCAAGCGCTTGATCGAGCACAAGAAGGACGTCGTGATCCTGCTCGACTCCATCACGCGCCTCGCGCGCGCCTACAACACGGTCGTGCCCGCGTCGGGCAAGGTGCTGACGGGCGGCGTGGACGCCAACGCCCTGCAGCGTCCGAAGCGCTTCTTCGGCGCGGCGCGCAACATCGAGGAAGGCGGCTCGCTCACCATCATCGCCACCGCGCTCATCGACACCGGGTCGCGGATGGACGACGTGATCTACGAGGAGTTCAAGGGCACCGGCAACATGGAGATCCACCTGGATCGCCGCATGGCCGAGAAGCGCATCTACCCTGCGATCAACGTGAACCGCTCGGGCACGCGCCGCGAGGAGCTGCTGCTGAAGCCGGAAATCCTGCAGAAGGTATGGGTCCTGCGCAAGCTCCTGTACCCGATGGACGAGCTCGAGGCGATGGAATTCCTGCTCGACAAGGTCAAGGCGACCAAGAACAACGGGGATTTCTTCGACTCCATGCGACGGGGCTGAGGCTCTCGGTACGGCGCTTATGCGACGCCGCCGGCGCGCTGTCGGTCGAATGGAGCGGACGCGTCCGCCACCCGATCGCCCGTGCCCGCGCGGACGGGCCTAACGGGCGTTAGCCGCCCTAGGCTGTTTGGCTGAGGCGTGTAACCCCTTGTTCTGCAAGGGCACCGAAGACCGGTTGCAAAGCCAGGGCGGTGTCCCAACCTTGCCTTGTGATCCGCGATCCGGGATAATTGCCGTTTTCGCGTCCGCCGCCTGCGGCCAGGCTTCGAGCCCCGCCGGCGCGCGGAACTCCCTGCAAGAACCCGGGCGATGCGCGGCGCGCATCCACCTAAAGAGGCACCCTCGATGAAGGCCGATATCCATCCGAAGTACACCGAAGTGCACGTCACGTGCAGCTGCGGCAACACGTTCACGACGCGCTCGACGGTTGCCAAGCCGCTGCACGTCGAAGTCTGCTCCGCGTGCCATCCGTTCTATACCGGCAAGCAGAAGATCATGGACACGGCGGGCCGGGTGGAGAAGTTCCGCCAGCGCTACGCATCCAAGGGCACGCCGACGTCCGCCTGAGGGCATCGCGACCCTACGCAAAGAGGCAGCTTCGGCTGCCTTTTTCGTTGCGGCGGGTAGCGAATGCCAGCATGCTCTCGCACGATGCGCGCACCGCGCCCCTACGTTTCCGAGCCCGTCGATCCCACGGAAGTGAGCCCTTCCGGGCGGTTTCGCGCGGTCAAGCAGGCGGGGCTCGTGCTGCTCGCGTGCGCCTGGGTTGCCCTCGGCCTGGTCGGGCACGATCCCTGGAAGATCGAGGACGCGACGAGCTTCGGTCTCGCGTGGGACATCGCCCAGCGCAACGACTTCGTCGTGCCGCGCCTCGCGGGGGAGGACATGGTGGCCCGGCCGCCGTTGCTACCGGCAATGGGCGCGCTGTCGATCAAGGCGCTGTCGCCGCCGCTCGAGCCGTTCGATGCCGCGCGCCTCGTGGCGGGCCTCGTGCTCGCCGCCATGCTTGGCTTCAGCGCGCTCGCGAGCCGCGAGCTCAGCGGTCGGGCCTACCGATGGCTTCCGGTGCTGATCCTCATCGGGTCGATCGGCTTGTGGGATCGCGCGCACGTGCTGTCGCCGGAGCTCGGCTGCGCCGCCGGCATCGCCGTGGCGCTGTACGGCTTCGCGCTCGCGCTGCGAAGGCCGTTCGCGGGCGGCATGGCGCTCGGGCTCGGCATCAGCCTCGCCTTCTACACGCGGGGGCTGGTCGGACCCGCGTGGCTCCTGATCACCATGGCGTTGCTGCCGATTGCGGGTGCGCCGTGGCGCACGCGCGCGTATGCCGCCACGTCGGGCGTCGCGGTCATCCTGGCGCTTGCGCTGTGTGCGCTGTGGCCGCTCGCGCTGCGCGCGCGCGATCCGGCGCTGCTCGACGCATGGATCGGCGCCGAGAGCCTCGCGCACGATCTCGCGTTGCCGGGCATGGCCGGGTTCGCGTTCACGTACTTTCCGCGCAACCTCCTGTGGTTCGCGTTTCCGGCCTTGCCGCTCGCGGCGTGGATGCTCTACACGCGCGGACGCGGCTTCAACGGCGGGCTCTCTCAACCGGGCGTCGTGGTGCCCGGGGTGTTGTCCCTCGTGATGTTGACGAGCCTGGTTCTCACGCCCGATCCACGCATCACCTATGCGCTGCCGCTGTTGCCGCCGCTCGCCCTTCTCGCCGCGCTGGAGGTGGACTCGCTGACGCGCGGCTTCTCCGCCGCGCTCGACTGGTTCGGCATCCTCACGTTCGGACTGCTCGCGATCGTGGCGTGGGGCATCTGGATCGACGCGCGGCTGTACGGCATCGGCCCCAACGTGGCGACGCTGTTCCGCGACACCGAGATCGGCTACCAGCCCTCCTTCCATCTCGGCGCGGTCACCGCCGCCGTGTGCCTCACCGTGCTGTGGGTCGTGCTCGTGCGACCGGCGCGCCGCAGCAACCGCCGCACCCTGCTCAACTGGGCGGCGGGCATAACGCTGGTATGGTGCCTCTACTCCACCATCTGGCTCCCGTATCTCGACTCGCGCCGCAGCTATCGCCACGTGGTCGAGAGCTCCGCGCTCGACCTGCCCGACCAGGGATGCGTGGCGAGCCGCAACCTGGGCGAGTCGCAACGCGTGTTCTGGTTCTACTTCGACGGCCTGGTGACGGTGCGCGAGGAAGTCGATCCGGACAACGACTGCCCGGCGCTGCTCGTCCAATACGGTCGCCAGGAAGGCGCGCCGCCCGCGATCCCCGGCTGGTTCGTGGCATGGGACGGCCATCGTCGCGGCGACGACACCGAGCGCTACGTCCTCTACCGGCGTGACCGGCCATGAAGTTCATCGACGAAGCGCAGATCGAGGTCATCGCCGGCGACGGCGGCAACGGCGCGGTGTCGTTCCGCAGGGAGAAGTACGTCCCGCGCGGCGGTCCCGACGGCGGCGACGGCGGCCGCGGCGGCAGCATCTACGCCGTGGCCGACCGCAACATCAACACGCTCATCGATTACCGCTATGCGCGCATTCATCGTGCCAAGAGCGGCGAAAGCGGCCGAGGCGCGGACCAGTACGGGCGCGGCGCGCAGGACATCGTGCTGCGCATGCCCGTCGGCACGGTGATCGCGGATGCCGACACGGGCGAGCTCATCGCCGACCTCGCGCGCGACGGCGAGCGCGCGCTGCTCGCGCGCGGCGGCGTCGGCGGCCTCGGCAACATCCATTTCAAGTCGAGCGTCAACCGCGCGCCGCGGCAGTCGACGCCGGGCGAGAAGGGCGAGCAGCGCCGGCTGCGGCTGGAGCTTCGCGTGCTCGCCGACGTCGGCCTGCTCGGCCTGCCCAACGCGGGAAAGTCGACGCTCATCCGCGCGATCTCGGCGGCTCGGCCGAAAGTCGCCGACTATCCGTTCACCACCCTCGCGCCGCAGCTCGGCGTCGTGCGCACCGACGAGCGGCGCTCGTTCGTGATCGCCGACATTCCCGGGCTCATCGAAGGCGCCGCGGAAGGCGCCGGCCTCGGTCACCGCTTCCTGCGACACCTGTCGCGCACGCGGCTGCTGTTGCACCTCGTCGACATCGCGCCGCTCGACCCCGAGGCCGATCCCGCGCACGACGCGCGCGCCATCGTGCGCGAGTTGAAGAAGTACGATGCGGCGCTCCATGCCAAGCCGCGCATGCTGGTGCTGAACAAGCTCGACCTAGTCCCGCCCGAGGAGCGCGATGCGCGCGTGTCGGCGCTCGTGCGCGCGCTGCGATGGAAAGGACCGGTGGCGCGCATCTCCGCGATGACCGGCGAAGGCACGCGCGAGCTCGTCTACGCGGTGCAGGAATGGCTCGACCGCAATCCGCCGATCGAGGGCGTCACCGCGGCGGCGCAGGGCGAAGGCGTGACCGATGTGGCCGTGGTGCTGAAGCCGGAGCCGATCAAGCCGAGACGACGGCGGCGATCCGCCGATCCGACATGACCGACGTCGTCGCGCGCGCGCGTCGGCTCGTGGTGAAGGTAGGCTCGAGCCTCCTCACCAACGAAGGGCGCGGGCTCGATCACGCCGCGGTCGCGCGCTGGGCTGGCGAGATCGCCACGCTTCGCGCCGGTGGCAAGGCCATCGTGCTCGTGTCGTCGGGCGCGATCGCCGAAGGCATGCTGCGACTCGGCTGGAGCGCGCGCCCCCGCGCGATCCACGACCTGCAGGCGGCTGCGGCGGTCGGTCAGATGGGACTCGTGCAGGCCTACGAGCGCGCGTTCTCGCACTACGGATTGCGCACCGCGCAGGTGCTGCTCACGCACGACGACCTCGCCGATCGCCGCCGCTACCTCAATGCGCGCTCGACGCTCACCACGCTGCTCGAGCTCGGCGTGATCCCGGTCATCAACGAGAACGACACCGTGACGACCGACGAGATCCGCTTCGGCGACAACGACACGCTCGGCGCGCTGGTGGCGAATCTCATCGAAGCCGATGCGCTCATCCTCCTCACCGACCAGCAGGGCCTCTACACCGCGGACCCGCGACGCGACCCGGATGCGACCTTCGTGCACGAAGCGCGCGCGGGCGACCCGGCGCTCGACGCCATGGCTGGCGGCGCGGGCAGCGGCGTCGGCCGCGGTGGCATGCTCACGAAGGTCCAGGCCGCGCGCAGGGCCGCGCGGTCCGGCGCCTCGACGGTCATCGCGAGCGGGCGCGAGAGCGACGTGCTCACGCGCCTCGCGGCCGGCGAAGCGATCGGCACCACGCTGCGCGCCGCCCCCACCACGCTCGCGGCGCGCAAGCAGTGGCTCGCCGACCACGTGCAGCTCGCGGGCCGGCTGCGGCTCGACGACGGCGCGGTAAAGGCGCTGGTGCGCGACGGCAAGAGCCTGCTGCCGATCGGCGTGACAGGCGTCGACGGCGTCTTCGAGCGCGGCGAGGTCGTCGGCTGCTACGCGCCCGACGGCCGCGAGATCGCGCGCGGTCTCGTCAACTACGGCTCGCAGGACGCCGCGCGGATCGTTCGCAGGCCCTCGGGCGAGATCGAGGCCGTGCTCGGCTACGTCGACGAGCCCGAGCTCATCCACCGCGACAATCTGGTGTTGCTCGGGTAAGCGCTAAACTTCGCCGCTTCGCGCGGGAGAGAGAGAAGTGATGAATCCGGTGGAACGCGTCAAGGCCATCCTGTTCGCGCCCAAGACCGAGTGGGCGAAGATCGCAGTCGAGCCGGCGACCGTGCAATCGGTCTATACGGGCTGGGTCATGATCCTGGGTGCGATCGGCCCGTTGATGGTGCTGCTCTCGTCGCTGATGTTCACGATCCTCGGGCCCGTGTTCGGCATCCGGTGGGCGATCGGCATGTACGTGATGACGCTGATCACGGTCGCCGTGGTCGCGCTCGTGGCCGACCTGCTCGCCCCGAGCTTCGGCGGGACGAAGGATTATTTGCGCTCCCTGAAGCTCGTCGCGTACAGCTTCACCGCGGTATGGGTCGCGGAGTTCGCGCTGATCGTGCCGCTCCTCGGCGGCATCGTCGTGCTGATCGGCGCCGTGTATGCATTCTATCTGTTCTTCATCGGCGCGCCGGTGCTCGGACGCTGCAGCATCGAGCGCGCCGCGCCCTACACGATCGTGGTCGTGCTCGGCACCATTGTGCTGATGTTCGTGATCCGCGCGATCCTCTACGGCGTGATGTACACGCCCGGTGTTCCGGGACCGCTCGGCGCGCTCGGTTGACGCGCGCCGCTCACTCGCCTCGCGGAACCGGCTCCGCGTACGACGGCGGCATGACCGGATGCGCGAAGCCGAACAGGCGCTCGCGCCGCGTCTGCGGCTTGGCGTGCAGATAGCGCTCGAGCTCGAGCAGCGCGCGCCGATACACCTCGCGCTTGAACTCGATCACGCTCTCGAGCGGGATCCAGTAGTCGTGCCAGCGCCACGCGTCGAACTCCGGATGGTCGGTCGACCGGAGGCTGACGTCGTTGTCGCGCCCGGTGAGGCGCAGCAGGTACCAGATCTGCTTCTGCCCGCGGTAGCTGCCTCGCCACTCGCGCTTGATCCAGTGTTGCGGGACGTCGTAACGCAGCCAGTCGCGTGTCCGGCCCAGGATCTTCACGTGCTGCGAGCGCAGCCCGACTTCCTCGCGCAGCTCCCGGTACATCGCCTGCTCCGGCGCTTCACCGGGATTGATGCCGCCTTGCGGAAATTGCCACGAGTGCTCGCGGATCCGTTTGCCCCAGAAGACCTGGTTCTTGCCGTTGACGATGACGATGGCGACGTTCGGGCGATAGCCGTCACGGTCGAGCATCGCGACACCTTGATGCCAAGTAGTTGACTCGATTCTGGCATACAGGGCCTGCCGTTGCCTAGCCGCGCCGGGAGGGTCGTCCGCCCGGCTCGCGGCGTCTCGAATTGTCAATAACGGTCCGCGTCAGCCGGTGTAAGCTAAAAAAGGACGGTTGCAATTCCCTACACGTGCAGCGATCGGCTTCTCCGGGCGGTGAACCGCCCGACCCCTCGATTGATCCTCCGTCCACGCGCACGGAGGAATGGCGCAGCTTCCTCTTCTTCACCGTCGTCATGGCTCCGGTCCTCGCGGTGATGCTCGTGGGCAGCTACGGCTTTCTCGTCTGGATGTACCAACTGCTCGCGGGGCCGCCGCATGGCTGATCGCGCGCGGGCCTCGATTGGAGAAGCGGCATGAAACAGTCGCGCCGACGGTTCCTGCAGACTTCCGGCGCCGCGGCGTTCGCGGGCGTTCCGATCGCGGTCGTGAACGAGGCTAGGGCTCAGAACGCCATCACGGAAGCGGATGCCGCTTCGCTGACCTGGAGCAAGGCGCCGTGCCGCTTCTGCGGCACCGGTTGTGGTGTCTCGGTCGGGGTGAAGGCGGGCCGCGTGATCGCCACGCAGGCGGATCCGCAGTCCGAGGTCAACCGCGGCATCAACTGCGTCAAGGGCTACTACCTCAACAAGATCATGTACGGCGCCGACCGGCTCACCACGCCGCTCCTGCGCATGCGCAACGGCCGCTACGACAAGGACGGCGAGTTCGCGCCGGTGTCGTGGGATCAGGCGTTCGACGTGATGGCCGAGCAGTGGAAGCGCGTGCTGAAGGAAAAAGGCCCCACCGCGGTCGGCATGTTCGGATCGGGCCAGTGGACCGTGTGGGAAGGCTACGCCGCGCTCAAGCTGTTCAAGGCCGGGTTCCGCAGCAACAACCTCGATCCGAACGCGCGGCATTGCATGGCCAGCGCGGTGCAGGGATTCATGCGCACCTTCGGCATCGACGAGCCGATGGGCTGCTACGACGACATCGAGGCCGCCAACGCGTTCGTGCTGTGGGGCTCGAACATGGCGGAGATGCATCCGGTGCTGTGGTCGCGGGTGACCGATCGCCGGCTGTCGGCGCCGAAGGACGTCAAGGTGGCCGTGCTGTCGGTGTTCGAGCACCGCTGCTTCGACCTCGCCGACCTGCCGATCGTCTTCACGCCTCAGGCCGATCTCGCGATCCTCAATTACATCGCGAACTACATCATCCGCACCAATCGCGTGAACCGCGACTTCGTCGACAAGCACACCGCCTTCAAGATCGGCAACACCGACATCGGCTATGGACTTCGTCCCGAGCATGCGCTGCAGAAGTCGGCGAAGAACGCCGCGGAACCGGGTGGCGGCAAACTGATCACGTACGACGAGTACGCCAAGTTCGTCGCGCAGTACGACGCGGCGCGCGTTACCCAGCTGTCGGGCGTGAGCCGGGACATGCTCGATCGGCTGGCCGAGCTCTACGCCGATCCCAAGGTGAAGGTCACGTCCTTTTTCACCATGGGCTTCAACCAGCACACGCGCGGCGTCTGGTGCAGCAACCTCCTGTACAACCTGCATCTCCTCACCGGCAAGATCTCGACGCCCGGCAACAGCCCCTTCTCGCTCACGGGGCAGCCGTCGGCGTGCGGCACCGCGCGGGAGGTCGGAACGTTCTCGCATCGCCTGCCGGCGGACATGGTGGTGACCAATCCCGCGCATCGCGCGCACGCGGAGGAGATCTGGGGACTTCCCGCGGGCACGATCCCGGACAAGCCCGGCTACCACGCGGTGCTGCAGAACCGCATGCTCAAGGATGGCAAGCTCAACGCGTACTGGGTGCAGGTCAACAACAACATGCAGGCCGCACCCAACCTGATGGAAGAAGGCTGGCCCGGCTATCGCAATCCGGCGAACTTCATCGTGGTCTCGGAAGCGTACCCGACGGTCACCGCGCTCGCCGCCGACCTCGTCCTGCCGACCGCGATGTGGGTCGAGAAGGAAGGCGCGTTCGGCAACGCCGAGCGGCGCACGCAGTTCTGGCATCAGCTCGTCGACGCGCCGGGCGATGCGCGCTCCGACCTCTGGCAGCTCGTCGAGTTCTCGAAGCGGTTCCGGATCGAGGAAGTGTGGCCGGCGGATCTCATCGCCAAGAAGCCGGACGTGCGCGGCAAGACGCTCTACGAAGTGCTCTTTCGCAACGGCCGCGTCGACCGCTATCCCGTGTCGGAGGTCGATCCGGCGTACGCCAACGCCGAGGCGCGCGCGTTCGGCTTCTACCTGCAGAAGGGCCTCTTCGAGGAATACGCGCAATTCGGGCGAGGACATGGCCATGACCTCGCCGACTTCGACACGTATCACCAGGTGCGCGGCCTGCGCTGGCCGGTGGTGAACGGCAAGGAGACGCGCTGGCGGTTCAAGGAAGGCAGCGATCCGTACGTCAAGGCCGGGACCGACTACCAGTTCTACGGCAATCCCGACAATCGCGCGTATATCTGGGCGCTGCCCTACGAGCCGCCCGCGGAGTCGCCGGACAAGGAGTATCCCTTCTGGCTGTCCACGGGGCGCGTGCTGGAGCACTGGCATTCGGGTTCGATGACGCGGCGGGTGCCGGAGCTGTATCGCGCGTTCCCCAACGCGGTCGTGTTCGTGCACCCCGAGGACGCCAAGGCGCTCGGCGTGCGACGCGGCAGCGAGGTGCGCGTGGTGTCGCGCCGGGGCGAGATCCGCACCCGTGTGGAGACGCGCGGACGCAACCGGATGCCGCGCGGTCTCGTCTTCGTGCCGTGGTTCGACGCGAGCCAGCTCATCAACAAGGTGACGCTCGACGCGACCGATCCGATCTCGCTCCAGACGGATTTCAAGAAATGCGCCGTGAAAATCGTCAAGGTCTGACCGGCGTGCGCCGCGTCGCATGCATCGGAATGGCGCTCGCGCTCGCCGCGGTCGCGGCCGCAAGCGCGCTCGCGGCGGCGCCGGGCGCTCCGGGCTTGGTCGACGCCTTGCGGGGCCGCACACCGATCCCCGACGAGGCACAGCCTCCGCCGCTCGGCAACCAGGAGAACAAGGACGTGCGGCGCGTGCGGTCGCATCCGATGCAGCCGCCGACCATTCCGCATCGCATCGACGGCTACCAGCTCGACCGCGACGTCAACCGCTGCCTGTTCTGCCACACGCGCGCGCGCATCGAGGAGACGCGCGCGATTCCGCTCAGCGTGACGCATTACATGGACCGCGACGGCAACGTGCGCGGCGACATCTCGCCGCGGCGCTACTTCTGCACGCAGTGCCACGTGCCGCAGGAGGACGTGAAGCCCGCGGTCGAGAACCGCTTCGAGGATTTCGAGACGGCCGCAGCGCGAAGCGGCGCGGGCGCCCCGCCCCGGCGCTGACGACGATGCGCGACCTCCTCGAGCGCTACTGGATCGTGGTGCGGCGTCCCGCCGCGCACTTCAGCCTGGGCTTCCTCACCGTCGGCGGCTTCATCGCCGGCATCGTTTTCTGGGGCGCGTTCAACACCGCGCTCGAGGTCACGAACACGGAGGCGTTCTGCACGAGCTGTCACGAGATGCGCGACAACGTGTACCAGGAGCTGCAGACGACGATCCACTTCACCAACCGCAGCGGCGTGCGCGCCACCTGTCCCGACTGCCACGTGCCGCACGCATGGACCGACAAGATCGCGCGCAAGATGCAGGCCTCGAAGGAAGTGTGGGGAAAGATCTTCGGCACCATCGACACGCGCGAGAAGTTCGTCGACCGCAGGCTCGAGCTGGCGGAGCACGAGTGGGCGCGCCTGAAGGCGAACAACTCGCTCGAGTGCCGCAACTGCCACAGCTTCGATTCGATGGATTTCACGCGCCAGAGCGCGCGCGCCGTGCAGCAGCATTCGACGCTGCTCGCAAGCGGTGAGCGCACCTGCATCGATTGCCACAAGGGCATAGCGCACCGCCTTCCCGCGCTGCCGCTGCCCGAGCCACCTCGGGTGTCGATGGTCCCCGCGCGCTAGCTGCGCAGCACGGCGCCCTCTCTCGCGCGGCGTCGACGTGCCTGCCGATCACGCCGCGCACGGCGACGGGCCGCGAGGCGCGGCGTTATCGCCGCGAAGTCGTCGCTTGCTGGACGCGCCGCGCCGCTTTACGCGATTGCGCTGAACTCGCTGTAGCGAACATGACGCCGATGCGACGGGATTGGTCGCATCCCGTCGCAATACGCGTGCCGGCGCGCACGGACCCTCGATTGCCGGCGTACGACGCGACAAGCGTTCGCGACAGCCCGCGAAATGCTGCCCGGAAGCGCCTGGCGTCCCGTCGGCGGGACGCGCCTGCGTCAGTTCCTAACGCTCACCGCTCAGGCGCCACGGCGCGCGCGCCCGCCGCGGCATCGATGGGGATGACAGTGGCATGCACCACCCGATCGCGCCGCACCACGCGGATCGCGATGCTGCGCCCGATGGCATCGGCACCGAGGCGCCGCTGCAGATCGTCGACGGTGGCGACGGGCTGATCGTCGAGCGCGACGATCACATCGCCGCGCGCAAGACCCGCGCCCGCCGCGGGCGATCCACTCTCGACCTGCTCGATGCGAACGCCGGAGTCGCGCTCGAGCTCGAAGTGCCGCACGACGCGTCGCGGCAGCGCGAGCGTCTGTCCACCGAGCCCGAGCCACGCGCGGCGCACGCGCCCTTCGCGGATCAGTGCCACGCTGACGCGCTCTGCGGTCGATGACGCGATGGCAAAGCAGATGCCCTGCGCCGGCAGGATGGCCGCGGTGTTGACGCCGATGACGTCGCCGCGCGTGTCGATCAGCGGACCGCCGGAGTTGCCGGGATTGAGCGCGGCGTCGGTCTGCAGGATGTTGTCGAGAAGCCGCCCGGTGCTCGCGCGCATCGAGCGTCCGAGCGCGCTCACGATGCCGGCGGTAACCGTGTGCTGGAAGCCGTACGGGCTGCCGAGCGCGATTGCGATCTGGCCGACCTGCACGTTCGACGAGTCGCCGAACCGGCACCAGGCGAGGTCGCTCGCCGCCACCTTCAGCACCGCGAGGTCGGAGTCGGGGTCGTCGCCCACGATGCGCGCGCCCGCGACCCGGCCGTCGGGTAGCGTGACCTCGAGCGCGCTCGCGCCGCCGGCGACATGGCTGTTCGTGACGAGGTAGCCGTCGGGCGTGATGATGAACCCCGAGCCCGACCCCTGCTGCACGCCGCGCCGGCCCTGCGCGCGCTCGACGCGCACGTGCGCGACCGCGGGCGCGGTCTGCGCCACGGCCGCGGTCACGGCGCGGGAGTAGGCGTCGAGCAGCGGACCGTCGTCGGCACCACCGGATGCGGCCGGCACCGGCCGGGCCGCGGCGCCCTGAAGGGGATGGAACGCGGGACCATCGAGCGGCATCCCAGCGACATGGAGCTGTCCCGTCGGTTTTCAACCCGGCGCCGCCCGCCCGGCGCCTGAGGCATCATCGCGACCATGCCGCTCGAGACCTATCACAAGAAGCGCAATTTCAAGACCACGCCGGAGCCCAAGGGCCGCGTGCATGCGCGCAAGGCGCGCGAGCTCGCCTTCGTGATCCAGAAGCACGCGGCGAGTCACCTGCACTACGACTTCCGCCTCGAGCTCGACGGCGTGCTCTTGTCGTGGGCCGTGCCGAAGGGGCCGAGCCTCGACCCCAACGACAAGCGGCTCGCCATGCACGTGGAGGATCATCCGATCGAGTACGGCGACTTCGAGGGCGTCATACCGCCCAAGCAGTACGGCTCGGGAACCGTGCTGCTCTGGGATCGCGGCACGTGGATACCCAAGGAAGACCCCGTTGCGGGGTATGCCAAGGGCAAGCTCAAGTTCGACCTCGTCGGCACCAAGCTCCATGGCGGCTGGAACCTCGTGCGCAGCCGCAGCGGCAAGTACGGCGGCGACAAGAGCTGGCTGCTCATCAAGGAGGACGACCAGTACGCGCGCCAGGGCGCCGACGCGCACGTCGTGGACGAGCTGCCGAACAGCGTGCTGTCGGGCCGCAGCATCGAGGAGATCGCGGCGGATCCGGACCGCGAGTGGCACTCGAACAAGTCGGTCGCCGAGAACGTGCGCAGCGGCGCGGTGAAGCGCAGGAAGCCCGCGCGCAAGCTCGCTGCGATCGACGGCGCGCGCAAGCGCACCGATCCGGAGTGGATCGCGCCCGAGCTCGCGACGCTCGTCGACGAAGCGCCCGGCGGCGACGCGTGGGTGCACGAGATCAAGTACGACGGCTATCGCATGCTGTGCCATGTGTCCCGGGGACGTTGCACCGTGTACTCGCGCAATCACAAGGACTGGACGCCGCAGCTGCCGCTCCTTGCTGCGGCGATGGCGCGGCTGCCCGTCGACAACGCGTGGTTCGACGGCGAAGTGATCGCGCCCGACGAGAGCGGCCGCAGCAACTTCCAGGCATTGCAGAACGCGTTCGCCGGCGAGGGTGCCGAGCGCATGGTGTTCTACGCCTTCGACGTGCCTTACCTCGACGGCTACGATCTGCGCGAAGTGCCGCTCGTCGAGCGCAAGAAGGTGCTGCGCAGCGTGCTTCCGAGCGGCGAGGGCATGGTGCGTTACAGCGACCACGTGCAGGGCGAAGGTCCGACCTTCTTCGCCGAAGCCTGCAGGCTGGGCCTCGAAGGCATCGTGTCCAAGCGCGCCGACTCGGCGTATCGCGGGGCACGCGGGCGCGACTGGGTGAAGGTGAAATGCGCGCAGCGGCAGGAGGTCGTCATCGGCGGCTGGACCGATCCGCAGGGCTCGCGCACGGGCTTCGGCGCGCTGCTGGTCGGCGTGCACGACGGCGCGGGCAAGCTGCGGTACGCCGGCAAGGTGGGGACCGGCTTCACGCAGAAGACGCTCGACGCGGTGATGCAGGCGCTGCGCAAGCGCGCGACGGACAAGCCCGCGTTCGTCGATCCGCCGACCGGCGCCGAGGGACGGCGGGCGCACTGGGTGAAGCCCGATCTCGTGGCGGAAGTGCAGTTCACCGAATGGACGCGGGACAACACGCTGCGCCATCCCTCGTTCCAGGGACTGCGCAAAGACAAGCCCGCGCGCGACGTCGTGCGCGAGTTCCCGGGCGAGGCGGCGGAGGAGACCGAAGCGCCGGCAGCTCGAACCCAGCGGCGGAGCGCTCACGCCGACGCGGTGTCCACGCGCGCGAGGACGTTGCCCAAGGCCGCGGCCAAGGGCTCACGCGATGCGCCCAACGCCGCGACCAAGGATTCGCCCGATGCGACGCGAGACGCATCGTCCGTGGCCGGCGTCGCGCTCAGCAACCCCGAGAAGCTGCTCTATCCGGAAGCGAAGATCACCAAGCGCGAGCTCGCCGAGTATTACGCGGCGATCGGCGACTGGATGGTGCCGCACTTGGAGAACCGCCCGCTCACGCTCGTGCGCTGTCCCAACGGCTGGAACGCGCACTGCTTCTACCAGAAGCACGTGAAGGAGGCGCTCGGTCCGTTCCTGAAGGCGGTCGACGTGCGCGAAGCCGGCGGTGTCGCGCACTACATGATGGCCAACTCGGTCGGCGCGGTCGTGTCGCTGCTGCAGATGGGCGTGCTCGAGATCCACCCCTGGGGCTCGCGCAAGGAGAACCTCGACGAGCCCGATCGCATCGTCATGGATTTCGACCCGGACGAGGCCCTGCCGTGGTCGACGCTCGTCGAAGCGGTGACGGTGCTGCGCAAGCTGCTCGATACGCTGGGACTTCGGGGCTTTCTCAAGACGACTGGCGGCAAGGGCCTGCACGTCGTGCTGCCGATCGCGCCGCGGCACGATTGGCCGACGATCACCGCGTTCACCAAAGCGATCGCCGATCTCATGGTGATGAGCTTTCCGGACCGTTTCACCGCCAAGCTCAACAAGGCGACGCGCACGGGAAAGATCCTGGTCGATTACCTGCGCAACGCCGAGGGCGCGACGGCGATCGCCCCCTACTCGCTCCGCGCGAAGAAGAACGCGCCGGTCTCGATGCCCATCTCGTGGGAGGAGCTGAAGCGCGACGTGCGCTTCGACTGCTTCAACGTGCGCAACGCGGCCGCGCGCCTGAAAACGCAGAAGCGCGACCCCTGGGCGGAGTTCCTCGAGGTCGACCAGGCCATCACGCCGCAGATGATGCGCAGCGTGGGCATGAAGGCTTGAGCCGTCAGCCGAGCACGCGCGTCAGGAAGACGCTGTTCGGGTCGTCGCGGTAGTCGCCGAACGGCGGGCAATAGGTGAAGCCGAAGCTCTCGTAGAGCCTGCGTGCCGGCTCGAACGCCGGCTGCGAGCCGGTCTCGAGGCTGAGACGTGCATAGCGGCGCCGCTGCGCCTCGCCGATGATGTGCTCGAGCATAGCCCGTGCAACGCCCTTGCGCCGGTGGTCCATGGCGGTGCGCATCGACTTGATCTCGCCGTGCGAGCGATCGAGCTCCTTCAGCGCGCCGCATCCGAGCAGCTCGCCGTCCGACCAGAGGGTCCAGAACGTCACGTCGGGCTTGCGCAGCGACGTGAGATCGAGCGCGTGCACGCTCTCGGGCGGCGACAGCTCGTACATGTTGCGCAGGTGCTCCTCGAGGAGCGCGTGGATCGCCGGTCCGGTGAGGTCATCGAGTCGAATCTCCATGCAATGCCTAGATCGGCGTGAGGTCGTGCTGCTTCAGCGGCAGCGAACGGATCCGCTTGCCGGTCGCCGCGAACAACGCGTTGCACACCGCGGGCGCGAGGCCCAGTATGGCCGGCTCGCCGTGTCCGCCCCAGAAGCCGCCGGAAGGCACGAGCACCGTCTCGACCTGCGGGATCTCGTCGATGCGCGGAAGGCGGAAGTCGTGGAAATTCGATTCCACGATGCGGCCGTCCTTCACGTTGTTCTCCTGGTAGAGGATGCTGCCGAGCCCGTACACCACGTTGCTCTCGGCCTGCGCGCGGCAGGTATCGGGATTGACCACGTAGCCCGAGTCGATGGCGATCACCACGCGCTTGACCTTCACCTCGCCTGCCGGCGTGAGCGCGAGCTCCGCGACGAGCGCCGTGTAGCTGCCGAAGCCGTCGGCGACGGCGACGCCGCGATACAGTCCCGCGCGCAGCGGCGCCGACCAGTTCGCCGCCTTCGCCACCGCCTCGAGCACGCGTCGGTTCTTGTCGGCGGGATCGAGCATCGCCCGACGGAATTCGACGGGATCCTTGCCCGCGACCGCCGCGAGCTCGTCGATGAAGCATTCGCGGTAGTAGGAATTCTGCTGTCCCGGCGCGCGCCAGTAGCCGACCGGCACGTGGCCGTTGCGCATGGCGTAGTCGACGCGCTGGTGCGGCACGCCGTACGGCATGTCGCTGAACGAGCGCACGGCCGGCCCGTCGATGGCGTTGCGCGACGGCGCATTGCGCGCGAACACGCTCTGGATCGACGGACACGCGATCGTCGTGTGCATGGCCGTCACCTTGCCCTGCGCATCGAGGCCCGCTTTGATGCGCACGAGGCTGGCCGGACGATAGAAGCCGTGCTGCATGTCCTCTTCGCGCGACCAGATCATCTTCACCGGCACGCCGGGCATCGCCTTGGCGATGGCGACGCCCTGGCGCACGAAGTCCTGCGGCGCGCCGCGGCGCCCGAAGCCGCCGCCGCACATCATCTTGTGCACCTCGATCTTCTCGAGCGGCAGTCCCGACACGTCCGCCGCAGCGGTCATCGACGCCTCGCCGTTCTGCGTCGATGTCCACACCTCGAGCGTACCGTTCGGCTTGAACCACGCGGTGCAGGTCTGCGGCTCCATCGTGGCGTGATTGAGGTACGGCGACTGGTATTCCGCCTCGACGACCTTCGCCGCGGACGCGAGCGCGGCAGGCGCATCGCCCATCTTGCGCGCCTGCGGAAGATCCGCGGCCGCGAGACCCTCGCGGAACATGGTGGCGATGGCCTGGTTGTCGACGTGCTCATGGCCGGCGCTGTCCCAGTCGATCTTCACCTGCTTGAGCGCCTGGTTCGCCCGCCACCAGTTGTCGGCGACGACCGCGACGAAATCGTCTTCCCGCACGACTTTCTTCACGCCGCGCATCGCAAGCGCGGCGGACGGATCGACGTCCTTCACCTTGCCGCCGAACACCGGGCATTGCGCGATCGACGCGTGCAGCATGCCAGGGAGCGTCACGTCGACGGCATAGACGGGCTTGCCGCGCACCTTGTCGGGAATGTCGAGGCGGTGCACGGGCTTGCCGGCGATCTTCCATTGCCCCGGGTCGCGCAGTGTCACGTCGGTCGGCGGCGTCACGCTGGCCGCGGCAGCCGCGACCTGCCCGTAGCGCAGCGAGCGGCCGCTCGACGCGTGCGTGATGACGCCGCTCGCCGCGGTGCACTGCGACGCGTCGACCTTCCATCGCGCCGCGGCTGCGCCGACGAGCATCTCGCGCGCGGTCGCGCCGGCCTTGCGCAGGTAGCCCTGAGACGAGCGGATGCCCTGGCTGCCGCCGGTGGACATCGATCCCCAAACGCGATTGCGCCGGAAATGCTCGTTGGGCGACGCGAACTCCGCGCTCACCTTGGACCAGTCGCAGTCGAGCTCTTCGGCCACGAGCTGCGCGAGCGCGGTATAGGAGCCCTGCCCCATCTCCGAGCGGGCGATCCGGATCACGACGCGATCGTCGGGATGGATGACGATCCACGCGTTGACCTCGGTTGCGGACGCGCCGCCCGCCGCATTCGAAGCCAGCGGAAAAGAGAACTGCAGCGCGAGGCCGCCGCCCGCCGCGGACGAAACCTTCAGGAAATCACGCCGGGAAATCGTCATGGCGACCTCCTCACGCCTTGGCGGTGAGTGCAGTCGCATCACCGGCCGCGGCGTGTATCGCCTTGCGCACGCGAAGGTAAGTGCCGCAGCGGCAGAGATTCGTCATCGCGGCATCGATGTCCGCATCGGTCGGGTGCGGCTTCGCCGACAGCAGCGCGGCCGCCGCCATGATCATGCCGGTCTGGCAGTAACCGCACTGCGGGACTTCGTGCTCGATCCACGCTTTCTGCACGCGATGCAGGCCGGTCGCGGAAAGCCCTTCGATGGTCACGATCTTCTTGCCGAGCGCCTGCGATGCCGGCATCGAGCACGACCGCACCGGCTCGCCATCGACGTGCACCGTGCATGCTCCGCAAAGGCCCACGCCGCAGCCGTATTTCGCGCCCGGGAGGCCGAGCTCGCCGCGCAACACCCACAACAGCGGCATTTCCGGCTCGACATCGACCGAGCGAGCGCGGCCGTTCACATTCAGGGTGATCATGCAGGAGGTCTCCGGTGATCGCGCGGGCACCCGCGCGAACGTCGGCCAGTCTAGCGCCGCCGCGCGGCAGGGTCCATATCACTTACCTGACGAGCGCCTTGTACATGACGAGCGTGTCGACGTAGCCCGCCCGCGCATGTCGAAACGCGCCCGGCAGCCGGCCGATGATGGAGAAGCCGAGGCGCTGCCACAGCCGAACGGCGCGCTCGTTCGTGACGACGACGCTGTTGAACTGCATCGCACGAAATCCCAGCGCGATGGCCGTGGCCTGCGAGTGCTCGCACATCAGCGTCGCCACGCCGCGCCCCTGCGCGCGTGCCGCGACGACGTAACCGCAGTTGCAGACGTGCGCCCCGAGTCCCGGCTGGTTCGGCTTGATGTAGTACGTGCCGACGATCGCGCCGTCCTGCTGCTCCGCGACGAACGTCGCGGCGGGACGCTCGATCCACGCCTCGCGTATCTCGGCTTCGCTGCTCGAGGGCGCGAACGTGTACGTGTCCCCGGCGGCGAAGGTATCGCGCAGGATCGGCCAGACCTGCGCCCAGTCGGCTTCGCGGAATTCGCGGATGCGGTACGCGTCGCTCATGCGGCGATCTACGGCTTCAGCAGCCGCTGCGCGAGCTCGTCGAGGATCGGGCGCTGGCTCGCGAGCAATTTGGCGGCCGCGACGTCGAGATCGAACCACGCCGCGCGATCGACCTCGGGGAAGGACTCCACGCGTCCCGAGCGCGGGGGCCATTCCATCGCGAACGTGTTGCTACGCATCGTCGACGCGTCGAAGTCGGCTTCCGCGGCGAACGCATGGATCGTCTTGCCGCCGCGCTGGCGCACGGGTGCCAGGGGCGTGAGCGGCGCGTCGAGCGCGAAGCCCGTCTCCTCGAGGAGCTCACGCCGCGCGACCGCTTCGGGCGTCTCACCCTCCTCGAACTCGCCCTTGGGCAGCGACCAGGCGCCCTCGTCCTTGCGCTGCCAGAACGGTCCGCCCGGATGCACCAGCAGCACTTGCGGCACCCCGTCGCGGAAGCGATAGAGCAGCACGCCTGCACTGCGGCGCGCGCGGGCGCGTGCCTCGCCGCGATGCCCGGCGGCGCTCAATGCAGCCGGCGCCCTTCACGCAGCATCGAGGCGAGCGCCTCCGGCGAGACGGGCCGGCTGAAATAGAAGCCCTGGATCTCGTCGCAGGTGTTGCGCTTCATGAATTCGCATTGGGCCGCGTTCTCCACACCTTCGGCGGTAACGTCGAGCTGGAGGCTCCGCGCGAGCGATATGACCGCGCGCGCGATGGCGGCGTCGCCGGGATTGGTGTCGACGTTGCGCACGAACGACTGGTCGATCTTCAGGCCGTCGAGCTGGAAGCGCTTCAGGTAGCCGAGGTTCGAGTACCCGGTACCGAAGTCGTCCACGGAAAACCGCACGCCAAGCTCGCGCAGGAGCGACATGATGTCGATCACTCGCTCGGCGTTGCGCGCCATCGCGCTTTCGGTGATCTCGAGCTCGAGCAGGTTGCCGGGAAGCCGCGTCGCGTCGAGCGCCGCCGCGACCGTCTCCACGAGATCGGGCTGCAGGAACTGGCGCGCCGAAACGTTCACGGAGATCGTCACCGGAGGCAGCCCCAGCGATTGCCATGCGACGCTCTGCTCGCACGCCGTGCGCAGCACCCACGCGCCGATCGGCAGTATCGTGCCGGCCTCCTCCGCCACGGGGATGAATGTCGACGGGGACACTTCACCGAGCTCGGGATGGTCCCAGCGCAGCAGCGCCTCGACGCCGGCGATGCTGCCCGTCGCGAGCTGCACCTTGGGCTGGTAGACGAGGCGAAGCTGACCCGCCGCGAGCGCGCCGGCGAGCTGCGACTCGAGCCGAGCGAGTCGCTGCAGCTCCGCGCTCATCTCGGGCGTGAAGAACTGCGCGCCGCCGGGGCTGGTGCGCTTCGCCCGCCGCATGGCGAGCTCGGCGTTGCGCAGGAGCGTCTCGGCGGTCTCGCCGTTCGCGGGATACACGGCGATGCCGATGCTGCTGCGCACGTGCACCGCACCGCCGTCCAGGCGTATCGGCTCCCCGAGCGCGGCGAGGAGCCGCTGCACCAGCGAGTAGCAGTCGGAGAGCTTGTCGAGATCGGGGGCGAGTACCACGAACTCGTCGCCGCTCACGCGCGCGACCGTGTCGCCGTCCCGCACGCCGCGCCGCAGGCGCGCGGCAACCTCGACCAGCACCGCATCGGCCCCGTGGGGCCCGAGGGCCTCGTTCAGCACCTTGAACCGATCGAGGTCGACATAGAGGACCGCCGCGCGCGCCGAGGCGCGGCGCGCGTGCTGAACCGCCTGCACCACGCGGTCCATCATGAGCGTGCGATTGGGCAGCTCGGTGAGCGCGTCGTGCGTCGCGAGGTACCGGATGCGCGACTCGAAGCGCTTGCGCTCGGTGATGTCGTTCAGGATCTTCAGGACGCACGCACGCCCTTCGAACTCGATGAGCTCCGCACTCATCGCGATGTCGCGAAGCTCGCCCGACGCGACGCGCATGCGCGCCTCGTGGTCGCGCACCCGCCGCTCCCGCTCCAGCAGCGCCACGAATTCACCGCGATCCTCCGGGCCGGACCAGGCGCCCAGCTCGATCGTCGTGCGACCGATCAGCGCTTCGCGCGGCTGGCCCATGAGCACGCAGTACGCGTCGTTCACCGCGACCAGACGACCTTCATCGAGCGTCGAGATCTCGGTTGCCACCGGCGTGGCGTCGAAGATCTTCTGGAAGCGCTCGTACCCGCGTTCCGCCTCGCGCACCGCGTGCCGGCGCGCATCCTCCCGATCGAGGCTGTCCAGCGCGAACGAGAGATGCGCGACCATCTCGTCGACCAGCTCGATCACCGGCGCGTCGAAGAAATCCTGCTGCCCCACGTGCAGGCTCAGCGCGCCGATGACCTCGCCGCCGAGCCGAATGGGAAATGCCGCCGTGGCGCGGGAGCCGAGCGCGCGTGCCCGGTCGCGCCAGGGCTGCGTTGCCGGATCGGCGTAGAGGTCATTGGTGACGTAGTGGCGCCCCGTCCGGATCACCGTGGCGACGGGTCCCCGCCCTTCGGCAACGCCGGGATCGAGCGGAATGCGCAGCCCCGGGATGAACCGCTCGGCGCTGCCGGCCCACGCGACGGGCGCGGCGGCCCCGTCCTGCACGAGGGCGACGTAGGCGAGCGTCGCGGCCCCGTGATCGACGCAGATGCGACAGATCTCCCAGAGCAGCGGCTCGCGCTCGCGCGCGCGCAGGATGGCCCCGTTGGTGCGGGACAGGGCAGCGTAGAAATCGGCGGTTGGACGATTTCGCTCGCGCATGAGGCCGCACGCCGCAGTCCGGCTCGAGAGCGCATGCGGGATGCCGCGCGCGCGAGGTCCTGGCGTGCCTTCCGTCTCACGATAGCAAAAAACGGCGCGGCGGTTCCACCGCATGCGCCGGACGCGGGCGCGATGCCCTTCAGCGGGCGTCCGCAGGTTGGTGCGCGCGCACGCGGCCCGGGTTCCGCCGGGGCGCTAAACGGTCGGGTCGTTGGCGGGCGGCTTCTGGCGCTCGAGGTAATGCCGAACGCGCTCGGCGAGCGGCCCCACGGCGGCCACGGCCTGACCGAGGTCGCCACGCGTGCAGCCGAGGGCCGTGGTCCAGTAGCGGACGTCGTCCTGGTCGCTGAGATCGACGCGCATGGGGTCCTTGGGACCCTGCGCGGGCTGTAGGGTCATGCTCGCTCCGCACGCTGGCGAGCCAGCATAGGCGCGATGCGCGGCGGATAGCATCGGCGCGCGTCCGAGGACGGCGTCGGACAAACGCGCGGCGTGCCTCCTACGTCGCGTCGTCGGAGTCGCTACGCGGCGCGTGCGAGCCGTGCGACAGCGACGCGTTGAGCGCGGTCGCGAGCGCGGCTTCGCCGCTCACGAGCGCGTTCCATGCAAGCTCGAGTCCCTTGCGGCGACCTTTGCGGACCAGTTTCAGCCCATCGGGCGCGATGGTGAGCGTGTACGTCTCGCCTGCGATCTCGAGTTCGCGCCGCAGCGGGCCTTCGAGGCGTGTCGTCATGGTTCACCGTAGCCGATCTCGCGCAGGAATGCGCGTCTGTCCTGCGTTCCGACATGCTCGGCGACGAGCGCGACGAACTCGTCGGCGCTGTGCGCCTGCTGCGCGGCCTTGCGCGCCAGCACGCGCGCGATGGGCCCGAGATACACGGCGAGCCGCGCCGTGGTCTGATCGACGAACGCCGGCTCGAGCGGCCGCGGCACGGCGATCCCGCGCGAGCCGGTCGCATGACGCGCATCGGCGGGACGCGTGCCGGTGCGCGCGGACGCCGTGCCCGAGCGCATCGACGGCGCGGTGTACGGACCGCTCGCTTCGCCGACCGCGGGCTGCTCGATGAAGCGCTGTCGCCGCTCCGGGTCCTGGATATGTTGCGCGAGCATCGCGTACAGCTGGTGGACGTCGTGCGCCTGCGGCGCCGCCTGCCGCACCATGAGCTTGGCCATCGGTCCGACGAAGTGCGCAAGCTGCCGCTCCACCGTCGTGAGCACCGTGTCGTCCCATACGAGCGGCTCGGGGTGCAGCGTCACGTCCTCGAGATTGACGACCGTTGCCTCGCCGGACGCCGATGGCGGCGCAACCTCTCCGGCCGCGAGCCGCAGCGCGACGCTGAACGCGCGCGCATTCTGGAAGCGCTGGTCCGGGTCCTTGGCGAGCGCGGCCGAGACGACGGCGTCGACCGCGGAGGACAGGGGCAGCAGGCTGACCTGCGACGGCGGCGTGGGCTCCTGATGGCAGATCTGGTAGGCGATCGTCTCCACCGCGCCGGCGAATGGCTTGCGCCCGGTGAGGAGCTCGTAGAAGACGACACCCGCGCTGAAGAGGTCCGACCGGTGGTCGCTCGGCCGCCCCTGGCATTGCTCGGGCGACATGTACGACGGCGTGCCCATCACGAGGCCGGTCATCGTCAGGCTCGACGTGTCGATGCGCGCGATGCCGAAATCCGCGACCTTGAGCACGCCGTCGTTGGTGAGGATCAGATTGGCGGGCTTGACGTCGCGGTGGACCACACCGCGGCTGTGCGCGTAGTCGAGCGCGCTCAGAAGCTGCGTCATGATCGCGACGAGCTGCGACACCTCGAACTGCGCGCGACGGGTCAGGTACTCGCGCAGCCCCGTCCCGTCGACGTACTCCATCGCGATGTACGCGACCTTGTCGTCCTCGCCGTATTCGTAGATGCCGATGATGTTCGGATGATGCAGCCGGCCCGCGGCACGCGCCTCGTTGCGGAATCGCGCGAGGAACTGCTCGGCGATGTCCGAGTCCATCAGATCCTTGCGCACCGTCTTGATGGCGACCGCGCGCTCGATGTGCGGGTCGGTCGCCTTGTAGACGACCCCCATCGCGCCCTTGCCGAGGACGCCCTGGATGTCGTACTTGCCGAGCTTGACCGGATCCGTCATCACGATCCGCGGCTCACGTATCCAGCATCTTCATCGCCTGGACGAGGCTCGTCTTCATCCGTCCCAGCGCATCGGTGAGGACACCGATCTCGTCGTTCGAGTGGCTCTTGAACTCGCCGGCCTCGAAGTTGCCGAGGCTCACCTGGTCGGCGACCGACGCGAGCTTCGTCACCGGCCGGATGACCATGAAGTGCAGCATCGCGTTCAGCAGCACGAACGCCACGAGGAAGATGCCGGCGAGCGACAGCATGAACGTGCGGAACACGTGATTGGCGCGCTGGATCGGCACCGACATCGGAACGGACACGAGCTGCGCACCGATGATCTCGTTCATCTTCCAGCCGAAGCCGTTGGCGCCGCCATACACGTCGAGCATGGTCTTGGGCGCGGTTTCCGCCGTGTTGTGGCACGCGAGGCACGCCGGGTCGGTGATCTGGATCGGCCGCGCGAGGTAGAGCGCCGGTCCGGTCGGCGTGTCGCGCTCGCCGACGAGCTCCGCGGTCGCGGGGTTCTGCCGGAACGCCTGCACGACGTCGGCCTCCCAGTCGCTCGCGCGGTCGCGCGGGTTCGTCGGATTGAGCGTCGCTTCCTTGTAGCCGTAGTCGGGATGCTTCTTGCGCAGGTCGTTGAACACTTCGGTCGCCGCGAACGCCGGGACGGTCTGGGGCAGGAACGTGTACTTCAGCTGCGTCTCGAGCAGCGGCTTGATCTGCTTGCTCGTATAGGTGCGTGACGACAGCGCCGCTTCCATCATGAGGCGTGCGTTCTGCACGATCTCCTCGCGTGCGTTCGCCTGCAGCACGCGGTGCGACACGAGGGCCGCGACGCCGACGCCGATCACGAAGATCGCGAGCAGCACGAGGTTGAATTTCCAGACCAGCTTCACTCGCATCTCCCTGGGGCGGATGGCCGCGGCTCTGCAGCTCTCACTGATAGCGTTCGGGATGCAGCAAGCGATCCCAGTCGGGATACGCCGCCGCGCGGCCCTCGGCGCCGGCGCGGAACGCCGGATCGGACAGGCGCGACTGCAGGCGCCTCATGAATTGCGCACGGTACGGGCCCGAGAGCCACGGCTCCGCTTCGGTGTACGTGATCACCGTCCCCGCCTTCAGCGTCGGCGCGGGGCCGCCGTAGCGCGCGCGAAGCCGCGGCAACGGGTCGGTGAACCCGCGCGGCATGCTGGCGACGACCGCAGGCTGTGCGCGCGTATCCACGGTAAACGGCTTGTCGCCCGTTCTACTCCACCACTCGCCCGCGTGCGCCTCGCGCGGCGGCGACTTCACGCCGCTCGCCGCCACCTTCGCCGTACCGGTTTCCACGAACATCTGCATCGAGTCGGGATCGGCCTTCACGACAACGATGGCGTCGACGAGATCGACCGTTCCCTGCGGCAGCCGCAGGCGCAGGCCGGCAGCGTCGCCCGCGGCCTTCACCCAGCCGCGCAGGATCATCCACTCGCTCGCAGGCGCCGACTTTCCGTCGCCGGACTGCGAGCCCGCGAAGGCGGACGCCGGTCCCGCGACGTTCAGCGTGCCGCCGCGCGTCATCTCGACCTGGGTGACGGCGCCATCCGGCACGTCCAGAACGTCGCCGTCCTGCATGTGCACGCCGGGCACCGGCTTCACCCAGCTGACGCCGCGCAGCACGCGCGCATTGCCTTCGACGATCGTGTAGATGCCGGCATCCGCCGCGCCGACGGGCAGCGCCTGCGCCGCCAGCCACACGAGCACGGACACGCAAACGAACTTCATCGACGCCGCGCCGGGAGGCGCACACCAAGGGTGCGGCGATATTAGGTGGCCCCGCCCGGCCCGTCAACGCGCTGCGGACGGGGTTTTCCGCAGGGCAGAGCCGCCATATTCCGCTGGCGACCGACGGAATGCCGGCGTGCCGCCGCATAGGGCGCCTTTATAATGCAAGCAGTTACATTTCCCGTGGCGCCTGATGAGCACGTCCTCCTCGGAGCTGGCCGTCCTCTTTGCCGATGTCAGCGGCAGCACCCGGCTATACGAGGAGCTCGGCGACGAGCAGGCGCTGTCGACGATCGCGCGCTGCCTGGCGGTGGTCAAGGCCGCCTGCGACGGGCACCAGGGCCGCGTGATCAAGACGATCGGGGACGAGGCCATGGCGGTCTTTCCCGCGGCGGACCACGCCGCCGAAGCCGCCGCGGAGATCCAGGCGCGCATCGCCGAAGAGCCGGCGGCGGGCACGCAGCGCCTCGCGCTTCGTGTCGGCTTCCACTACGGGCCGGCCCTCGAGACCGAAGGCGACATCTTCGGCGATTCGGTGAACCTCGCCGCGCGCCTCGTCGACGTCGCCAATCGCGCGCAGGTCATCACGTCGGCGGAGACCGCGGCGGCCCTGTCGCCCTGGCTGCGGGCGCGCACCCGCGAGCTCGACGCGCTCACCGTGAAGGGCAAGCTTCGCGACATCCGCATCTTCGAGCTCCTGTGGCAGGACGCGCCCGAGGATCTGACGGCGCTCGCCACGCGCCATGTCACCGCGCCCGTGCACATCCGGTTGCGCCACGGCGCGCGCGAGATCGTGCTCGGCGAGAGCGATCCGGCGCTCACACTCGGCCGCGACGCGCAGAACGACGTCGTCATCGCCGACCGCATGGCCTCGCGCATGCACGCGCGCATCGAGCGGCGCAGCGGCAAGTTCGTGCTGACCGACCACAGCTCCAACGGGACGTTCGTCATGATCGATGGCGAAGCGCCCATCCAGGTGCGGCGCGAGGAGCTCGTGCTGCGCGGGCGCGGTCGCATCGGCTTCGGACACGCCGTGCAGGCCGACAACGAGGAGCACCTCGCGTTCGCCTGCGATGAGTGACCCGATGCGCCCACGGCACGCGTAGCGGTAGCCGGAACGCCGACGCCACGCCACGGGTCATACCGCCATGCAACTCGTTTGCGCCAGCTGCGGCACGAAGAACCGCGTCAGGGACGAGCGCCTGCACGATGGCCCGAAGTGCGGGCAGTGCGGCGCGCCGCTCATGCCGGGCGCGCCGATGGACCTCGCGGGCGAGCGGCTCGCCTCCTTCGTCGCGGGAACCGAGCTGCCCGTGGTCGTGGACTTCTGGGCCGACTGGTGCGGGCCTTGCAAGATGATGGCGCCGGCGTTCGCGGACGCGGCGCGCCAGCGTCCCGACGTGCGCTTCGTGAAGGTCGACACCGACCGCGCGCCCGAGGTGTCGCAGCGCCACGGCATCCGCGGCATTCCGACGCTCATGCTGTTCAGCGGCGGCGCGGAGAAGGCGCGCGTCTCCGGTGCGATGTCGGCCTCGCAGCTGATCGGCTGGCTCGACCAGCAGCTGCGCGCCTGAAGGGCGTCTACTCCGGCTTCATGCCGGCCGCGCGCGCGATCTTGCCGAGCCGCTCGCGCTCGCCGTTCACGAACGCGACGAATTCCTGCAGCGTGTAAGGCGCGGGCTCGATCCCGCTCGGCACGAGCTTGTCGGCGAACGCCTTGCTCTCGACGGCGGCGAGCAGCTCGGCGTTCATCTTCTCCAGCACGTCGTTCGGCGTGCCGGTGGGCGCGAAGAGGCCGGCCCAGTGGCCGATGCGCACGCCCGTAAAGCCTTGCTCGATCGCGGTGGGAATCGACGGATACGACGTGATGCGCTTTTCGTACGTCGTTGCGAGCGCCTTGAGCTGACCGGCCTTGACGTAAGGCAGCACCACGATGCTCGCTTCCGACGTTGCGGGCACGGTGCCCGAGAGCACCGCCGTCACGCTTTCGCTGCCGCTCTTGAACGGCACGATCACGAGGTTCGTGACACCGGCCTCCTTCAGCATTTCGGCGACGAAGTGCGGCGTGCTGCCGCTGCCCGCGGTCGCCCAGTTCACGCCCTTGTCGCCCGCGCTCCTGGCCCACGCGACGAACTCCTTCAGGTTGCTCGCCGGAACGCTCGGGTTCACGACGATCACCGACGGCGCGATCGCGATCATGCCGACCGGCACGAGCTCCTTGTCCTCGTACGGCAGGCTCTTGTTGAGCATGCTGTTGGTGACCACACCCGCGGCGCCGATGAGGAACGTGTATCCATCGGGTTTCGCCTTCGCGACGTACGCCGTGCCGACGATGGCGCCCGCACCGGGCTTGTTCTCGATCACGATCGGCTGCCCGAGGCGCTGGCTCACCGCCTCGGCGGCCGCGCGCGCGATGAGGTCGTTCGCGCCGCCCGGCGCGAACGGCACGATCCATCGGATCGCATGATCGGGCCACGCCGCATGCGCGGACGCGACGACGAGCAACGCGGCGATGCCGCACAACGCTCGCAGCATGCCGACGCGCGACATGGTCATCGGCTCTGCCATCATCCGTTCGACGGCCGGCGCAGCGGCGGTCGACGCCCGAGCTCGACCTCGAGCGTCTGGCGCTTGCCGTCGCGCACGATATCGACCGGCACCGTCGTCCCCGGCTCCATCTCGAGCACCGCTCCGAGCAGATCCTCGGGCTCGTCGATGGCGCGTTCCCCGAGCTTCACGATCGCATCGCCCGGCGCGATGCCCGCCTTGTCCGCGGGACCTCGCCGCTGCACCGCGACCACCATCGCGCCTTTCTGGCCTGCGGGGGTCGGTTGCGTCGAAACGCCGAGGAAGCTGCGCGCCACGCGGCCCGTCTTCTCGAGGCTCGCGATGACTTTCTGCGCGAGATCGACGGGAATGGCGAAGCCGATGCCTTCCGATCCTCCGCCGCGCGAGAGGATCGCCGAGTTGATGCCGACGAGCTTGCCCGCGGTGTCGATCAGCGCACCGCCCGAGTTGCCGGGGTTGATCGCCGCATCGGTCTGGATGAAGTTCTCGACCGGATTGATGCCGATGCCGCGGCGCCCGAGCGCGCTCACGATGCCCTGGGTCACCGTTTGTCCCACGCCGAGCGGGTTGCCGACGGCGAGGACGACGTCGCCGACGGCAAGCGACTTGATGTCGGCGACCTCGATCGGATGCAATCCGCTCGGATCGACCGCGAGCAGCGCGAGATCCGAGTCGGGATCCACACCGAGCACCTTGGTGGGACGCAGCGTGCCATCCGGCGTCGCGACGGCAAGCTCCGTCGCGCCTTCGACCACGTGATTGTTGGTGACGATGTGACCGTTCGCGTTGATCACCACGCCCGAGCCGAGCCCCTGGCTCAGCAACTGCCGCCCGCCGAGCCCGAGCGGTCCGACAGTCGCGGTGCGCGCCGAATACACCGTGCCCACCGACGGTGCGGCGCGCTCGACGGCGAGCCGGTAGCTGATCGACAGATTGGCCGCGGCCGTGGCGGCGGCCGGTGCATTGCGCGGCGGCTCGGGCGCCGGTGCCGGTGCGGCCGCCGGCGCCGCTGCGGGCGGCATCGCGATCACTGCGTTCGATCGCGCGGCGTGCTGTCCCGCCCAGTAGCCGGCCAGGGCCGCTATCGCGATCTGCAGCACAAATGCCAGGAGCCGGCTCATGGGCGCATTCGTTCAGAAAGCGTCTGCGAAGCGCAGCGCGCGGGACACGAGCCGTGAGCTTACTCCAGGTGCCGACCGCGCCCTGCCGCTTGCAATCGCCGTCCGCGTCACCATCTCACCTTTGCATTCTGCCGCCGGATCGCATGCTTCGTCGCTACGTCCTCGTCGTCCTGCTGCACGCGTACATCGGCGTGCGCATCCTCCCTGCGCTTCACGCGTGGAGCCCTGCATGGCTCGTGACGCTCGCCTGGCTCCTCGTGTCGGCAGTCGTCATGCCGCTGGGTTTCGCCGCGCGGCGCGTTCGGCGACAGCCGCTTTCCGATCGGATCGCATGGGTCGGTCTCGTTGCCATGGGATCGTTCTCGTCGCTGTTCGTGCTGACCCTGGTGCGAGACGTGGCGTTGATCGTTTCTCGCGTCCTGCCGGCTGCCTGGTTCGACGCGGCAACGGCTGCGACGTTCACCCACGCCTCGGCGCTCGGCGTGCCCGTCCTCGCCGCGGTGATGACGCTCGTGGGCTTCATCAACGCACGCCGACGCGCGCGCGTGCGTCGCGTCGACGTGCCGATCGAGGGACTTCCCGCTTCGCTGGACGGCTTCACGATCGCGCAGATCAGCGACCTCCACGTCGGCCCCACCATCAAGCGGCGCTACGTCGACGCGGTGGTCGAAGCGGTCAATGCCATCGGCGCGGACCTGATCGCGGTCACCGGCGATCTCGTCGACGGCGGTGTCGCGCAGCTTCGCGGTCACACCGAGCCGCTGCGCAGGCTCAGCTCGCGCTACGGGACCTATTTCGTCACCGGCAACCACGAGTATTACTCCGGCGTGCAACCGTGGCTCGCCGAGTTGCGAAGGCTGGGGTTTCGGGTACTGCTGAACGAGCACGTCGTCCTTCGTCACCGCGACGCGAAGCTGGTGCTTGCGGGCGTCACCGACTACAGCGCGCACCATTACCACGCGACGCATCGCAGCGATCCCGCGGCTGCGCTCGCGGGCGCGCCGAGCGACGCGGCGCTGCGCGTGCTGCTCGCCCACCAGCCCGCGAGCGCGTTCGATGCCTCGCGCGCCGGATTCGACCTCCAGCTGTCGGGACACACCCACGGGGGCCAGTTCGTGCCCTGGAACTGGTTCGTGCGCTTCTGGCAACCGTTCACGGCAGGCTTGCACCGGCTGGGCCGGCTGTGGGTGTACGTCAGCCGTGGAACCGGCTACTGGGGACCGCCCAAGCGCCTCGGCGCTCCCTCGGAGATCACGCGCCTGCGTCTCGTCGCCGCGTAACGCGAGGAAGCGCATTCGGCTAGACTTGCGATCGTGGCCACGCCGCTCGCCGACGTTCTCCCACGATTCTTCGCCGACTCGCCGCTGCGGCATGCCGCCTTCCGGCTGTTCTACTTCGGTTCGATCGGCGCGGCCGTCGGCTACACCATGCAGGCCACGGTGGCCGCATGGCTCATGGCGACGCTGACGCCGTCCGCGTTCATGGTCGCGCTCGTGCAGACCGCGAGCACCGCGCCCTCGATGCTGTTCGGCCTCTTCGCCGGCGCGCTCGCGGACATCGTCGACCGGCGGCGCATCATCATCGTGTCGCAGGTCATGCTCGCTGCCACGTCCGTTCTCCTCGGGCTCGCCACCGTGTCCGGCATCATCGGGCCGAGCGGGCTTCTCATGCTGACGTTCGTGATCGGCGCCGGCTTCGCGTTCTACCAGCCCGCGCAGGGCGCGAGCGTCAACGAGATGGTGTCGCGCGCAGAGCTCGCGCGCGCCGTCGCGCTGGGGTCGGTCGCGTTCAACGTCGCGCGCGCGATCGGGCCCGCGCTCGCGGGCGCGCTTGCGGCGTGGATCGGCACCGGCAGCGCGCTGCTCGCGAGCAGCGTGTTCTTCGTGCCGATGATCCTCGCGGCGCTGCGCTGGCAAGTGCGCGCGATCATGCTGCCCGGAACGCCGGAGACGCTGCTGTCGGGCGTGCGCAGCGGGCTGCGATACGCGCGTCATTCGGCTCCGATGCGCTCGTTCATCGTGCGCAATTTCACGTTTGCCGCCTGCGCGAGCTCGTTCTGGGCGCTGCTGCCGGTGATCGCGCGCGATCAGCTCGGCCTCGGCGCGGGCGGCTTCGGCCTGCTCTCGGCGGCGTTCGGCATCGGCGCGATCGTGGGCGCCCTCGCGATACCCGGACAGTTGCAGCGTCATCCGCTCAATACCGTCGTCGAGACCGGCGTGGTGCTGTGGATCGTCGCGACGCTCCTGATCGCGGCCACGAGCTACACGGCGCTCGCGCTGATCGGCGCGTTCGGCGCCGGCATGGCGTGGGTGACGGTATTCGCGAGCCTCTCGGCCGGCACGCAGAGCGCGGCGCCGGCGTGGGTGCGCGCGCGCGCCCTCGGCATGAACCTCGTCGCCGTGCAGGCGAGCCTCGCGATCGGCAGCGCGCTATGGGGCGCGTTCGCGTCGGGGACCGGAACGCACATCGCGCTCGCGGTCTCCGCCGCCTTCATGGTCGTGCTCTACGCGTTCAACCGGCGCGTGCGCGTGCAGATGGGCAGCGAGGCGGACGTCACGCCGAGCCTGCACCTGCCCGATCTTGCGAACACGATCCAGCCGCTGCCCGACGATGGCCCCGTGCTGATCCAGATCGAGTACCAGATCGATGCGCCGCGGCGCCAGGAATTCCTGCGCGCGATCCGCGCCGTGGAGGCCACGCGGCGGCGCAACGGCGCCGAAAGCTGGCGCGTCTACCGCGACATCGGGGCCGAGGGACGCTTCGTCGAGCGCTTCGTGCTCTCGTCATGGTCCGAATACGTGCGCCTGCGCACGCGCATGACCATTGCCGACCGCGAGATCCAGGACCACGCGGAGTCGCTGCAGCGCGCCGACGTGCCCATCCGCGTGTCGCGCCTGCTGGGCGTCGCGGAGCGCGACCTGCTCTAGCCCTTCGCGGCAGTGGATGCGCGAACGGCGTGCGGCGTCAGCGCACGACCACGCGGGAACCTGCGGCCTCGGTGACCGTCCCGATCACCGCCGCGCGACCGAACCCCTGCTCGCGGAATATCTGCAACACCGCATCGACATCCGGCGATGCGACCGCAGCGAGCAATCCGCCGGAAGTCTGTGGGTCGGTGAGGAGCGCGAGCTCCGCATCCGGCAGCGTGCCGCGGTCCACCTGCGCACCATATCCCGACCAGTTGCGCGCGGATGCGCCCGTGACGAGGCCCGCGCGCGCGAGATCGATCACGCCCGGATGCAGCGGAATGCGCGCGAAGTCGAGCTCGGCGCCGACGCCCGATGCATTGCAGAGCTCGAGCAGGTGTCCGAGCAGGCCGAAGCCGGTGACGTCGGTGAGCGCATGCACGCCCTCGCGCAGCGCGAGCGCCATGCCCGGCGTGTTGAGCTGGGTTGTGCTCTCGATCATGGCGCGATAGCCGTCGTCGCCCAGGCGCTGCTTCTTCAGCGCCGCGCTGTAGACGCCCACGCCGAGCGGCTTGCCGAGCACGAGGGCGTCACCGGGCTGTGCACCGGCGTTGCGCTTGACGTTGCGCGGGTCCACGAGGCCGATCACCACGAGGCCGTAGATCGGCTCCACGGAATCGATCGTGTGGCCGCCCGCGATGGGAATGCCGGCCCGCGCGCACACCGACTCGCCGCCGGCAAGAATGCGCCGGATCGTGTCGAGCGGCAGCTGATTGACCGGCATGCCGACGAGCGCGAGCGCGAAGAGCGGCGTTCCGCCCATTGCATACACGTCGGAGATGGCATTCGTCGCGGCGATGGCGCCGAAGTCGTGCGGGTCGTCGACGATGGGCATGAAGAAATCGGTCGTCGCGACGATCGCCTGGTGATCGTTGATGCGGTAGACCGCCGCGTCGTCGGACGTCTCGATGCCGACCATCAGTTCCTTGGGCAGCACGCCCGGCGAGGACTTCGCGATGATCTGCTGCAGCACCGCGGGCGCGATCTTGCAGCCGCAGCCGCCTCCGTGACTGAACTCGGTGAGGCGCAGGGGCAGGTCGGTGGGCTTGTTCATGGCGGAATTCCGATCGGGGGTTTTGCAATGCTACGCCGGTGCGCCCGCATGAGGCCGGTGCGCGCGCGAGGAAGCGCCCGGCGGCACGCCCGCGCGCGCGAGCGCTGCCAGCAGGCTCGCGCGCTCGGCGTGCGGCTGGAACAGCGGCGCGCGGCGCGCGCACTGCGCCTCGAGCGACGCACGCAGGCGAGGATCGTGCCATGCGCGTAGAAGGAGCGTCGCCAGTGCGTCCGCATCGGCGACCTCGAAGTAGCCGGCGTAGTCCTCGCCCAGCATGCCGACGTTGCCGGACATCCGGCTCGCGATCACCGGCGTTCCGGCGGTCACGGCTTCGACGACGACGTTCGCGCCGCCTTCCATGCGCGATGCGCAGATGAGCGCATGCGCGCGCTTGATCGCCTGTCGCGTCCAGCCGTGCGGCCGCGGGCCGAGCCAGCGCACGCGTGCATCGCGTGCGGCCAGCGCACGCGCGGCGGCGCCGAGCGCGGCGTCGAGCGCTTCGCCGACGATGGTGAGCGTCACATCGGCTTCGCGCGGCAGCCGGCGCCACGCATCGAACACCGTTGCGGGGTCCTTTTCCGGTCGCAGGTGCGCCACGAAGATGCAATGCAGGCGATGCACCGATTTGCGCGGCCACGGCGCGAGGGTTCGCGCCGACTGGTACACGACGTCCGTGCGTGCACGCATGCGAGGCGGCAGCTTGTCGAGCGCGTCGGCCTGGAGGACGATCAGACGATCGGCATCGTGCAGCGACGCCAGCGCGTCCGCATCGCCGGCGGGCACGTCGCGGTACAGATCGGTGCCGGTCAAGGCGACCACGAGCGGCGCATGGCCGCGCTGCATGCGCCACCCCGCGATGGCCGCACGGCTCCGGCGCGCGTGCAGCGCGACCAGCGCGTCGGCGCCGTCGAAGGATGCCCGATCGGCCGACTGTACAATCACGCGGCATTCGGACGACAACAGATGGGCCCAGCGCGCGGCCGTGCGCCAGTTGCCGTTGTTGGCGGCCGCGAGATACGGAGTGACGATCAACAGCCGAAGCGCGTCGCGTGAGGACATGAGGACGGCGCCCGCCAGTCAGGATGCCGCGCCGCGCACGCGGGACGCGCTCGCCGCGGCGTTACGCGAAGCGCGCGATTATACGCTCGGCATCTATGCGCACCTCGCGCCTGCGCAGCAGGCATTTCCGCGCGTCGCCACGGTCAACCTGCCGCGCTGGGAGATCGGCCACGTGGGCTGGTTCCAGGAATATTGGTGCCTGCGCGGCGGCGATCGGCGTGCGCCTTCGCGCCTGGCGCAGGCCGATTCGCTGTTCGACTCCAGCAACGTGCCACACGCGACGCGCTGGTCGCTCGCCGTCCCCGACTGGCCCGACATCCGCCGCTATCTGCACGAGTCGCTGGAGGCGAGCCTCGTCGCACTGCGCGACGCCGACGACGACCGGCGGTATTTCTTCGAGCTCGCGCTGTACCACGAGGACATGCACGCCGAGGCGCTGCTCATGACGTTGCAGACGCTGGGCTTGCCGGCGCCGCCATGGCTTCGCGAACGACGTGCCGCGCCGGAGACACGCACAGCGTGCGAAGGCGATGTCGCGATCCCGGGCGGCGAGGTGACGATCGGCACCCCGCGCGAGACGCACGCGCGCTTCGTGTTCGACAACGAGAAGTGGGCGCATCGCGTGACGCTCGCGCCGTTTCGCATCGCGCGGCGATGCGTGACCAACCGCGAGTTCGCGGCGTTCGTCGACGACGGCGGCTACGAGCGCGCCTCGCTATGGAGCGACGAGGGCAACGCCTGGCGGCTCGAGGCCCGGCGCGGCGCGCCCGGGTACTGGATGCGCAGCGGAGGCGACGCGCCGTGGCAGGTGCGTCGATTCGACCTCCTGGAACCGCTCCATGACGACGCACCCGTTGCGCACGTCAACGCGTTCGAGGCGCGCGCGTGGTGTCGGTGGGCGGGACGCCGCCTGCCGACCGAGGCGGAGTGGGAAACGGCCGCGCTGTACGCGCCGGGCGAGGCGGCGCTTCGCGCACGCGCGAATCTGGACGCCGTGCATGGGCGACCCGTCGCGGCGGACGCCGGCGCCGCGCAACCGCTCGCGCACATGATCGGCAACGTATGGGAGTGGACCGCCAGCGCGTTCGAGCCCTACCCGGGCTTCGCGGCCGACCCGTACGCCGACTACTCGGCGCCGTGGTTCGGCTCGCATCATGTCATCCGCGGCGGATCGTGGGCTACGCGCAGCCGGCTCGTGCATGCGCGCTTTCGCAATTTCTACCTTCCCCACCGGCACGATCCGTTCGTCGGATTCCGCACGTGCGCGCTGGACGGCTAGCGCGGGAGCGCGTCGAACTTTCCCGCCTGGTAGTCGCGAACGGCTTGCGCGATCTCCTCGCGCGTGTTCATCACGAACGGCCCATGCGCGACCACGGGCTCGCCGATGCGGTCGGCGTGGCCGAGCAGCAGCACGCTGTCCTCCTCCGCGACGAGGCGAAGCGCGTCGCCGTGAGCCGCGATCTCGACGAGCTGCCAGTCGGTCGCGAGCGCATCGCCGATCCGGATCGCCCCGCGCACGACGTAGAGCAGCACGTTGCGCGATGCCAATCCATCGACGTGCAGATGGCCGCCGCGCGCGAGGTCGACCGTGCACATGAAGACGTCGGTGAGCGACGCGATCGGGCCGACGCGGTCGCGCCAGCGCCCGGAGATGAGGTGCAGCGCGCCTTTGCCGTCGTCGGTCGGCATCGCGGGGATCGCATCGCCCTGCAGCCCGACATAGCGCGGCGCCGTCATCTTGAGGCGCGCCGGCAGGTTGACCCACAGCTGCAGGATCTCGAGATCCCCACCGCGGCGGCGAAACTCGTCCGGCGACACTTCCGCATGGACGAGCCCGCTGCCGGCCGTCATCCACTGCACGCCGCCGGCGCGAATGACGCTCTCGTGGCCCGCGCTGTCGCGGTGCGCGAGCTCCCCCGCGAGGATGAACGTCACCGTCTCGAAGCCGCGATGAGGATGCGGCCCGAACGGCAGGCCCCGGTTGCCGGGCGGATACCGCTGCGGGCCATGATGATTCAGGAACAGGAACGGATCGAGCCCGTCGAGCTGCGGCCCCGGCAGCGGACGTCGCGTGACAAGATCGCCGATGTCGTCGCGCAGCGCATCGTGCGTTCGCACCACCGTCCTGTCCGTCATCGTGGTCGTTCTCCTCAGGCGGCTTCGGCGAGCGCGACCCCGGACGAGGCGAGCCGCGCGATGTCCGCATGCGCGGCCGTGAGCGCGCTGCGGCGGCTGTCCTCGCCGAGGGCGAGGCCCTCGGCGTACACGAATTCGACATCGTCCATGCCGAGAAATGCCAGCACTTCGCGCAGGTACGGCGTCTGCGTATCGAGCGGCGTGCCCGCATACGAGCCGCCCCGCGCGGCGAACACGTACACCCGCTTGCCCCGAAGGAGGCCCACCGGCCCGCTCTCGGTGTAGCGGAACGTCGCGCCGGCGCGCGCGACATGGTCGATCCAGGCCTTCAGGACCGACGGCACCCCGAAGTTGTACATCGGCACGCCGAGCACGATCACGTCGGCCGCGCGAAGCTCGTCGATCAGCATGTCGGAATATTGCACGACGTCGCGTTCTTCCGCGGTTCGCGCCTCCGGCTTCGCCGTAAACGCCCCGAAGCGCGCCGCGGTGAGGTGCGGGATGGGCTCGCGCGCCAGGTCGCGAACGACGACGCGTCCGCCAGGATTCGCGCCGCGCCAGGCGGCGACGAACGCATCGGCGAGGCGGCTCGACTGGCCCGCGTCCGAATTCAGGCTCGACTTGATCTGCAGCAGCGTGCTCATGATGCCTCCTTGTGGATACCTGCGACGTTGGGGCATTCGACCATGGACGAAATAGATAAAACAGCGCAAAATTTCGCCTCAATCCATCGATTGAATTGATAGTTTCAGGTGTCCACGCCCCGCATCAGCCTCGATCAGTGGCGCGCCCTCACCGCGGTGGTGGAAGCGGGCGGCTACGCGCAGGCGGCACAGGCCCTGCACAAGAGCCAGTCGTCGATCACTTACGCGGTGAAGCAGCTCGAGTCGCAGCTGGACGTCAAGGCGTTTGCGATCCAGGGGCGCAGGGCGGTGCTGACGCCGACCGGCGAGCTCCTCTACCGGCGCGCGCGCTACCTCCTCGACGAGGCGAGCGCGCTCGAGCTCTCGGCGCGACGGCTCTCGGCGGGCTGGGAGGCGGAGATCCGCCTCGCCGTCGAGGTGCTGTTCCCGACGTGGCTGCTCCTCGAATGCCTCGAGCGCTTCGGGCGCGAGAGCCCGCACACGCGCATCGACGTGCTGGAGTCGGTCATGGGCGATCGCACCGACACGCTCACCGAGCGGCACGCCGAGCTCGCGATCTTCCCGCGCGTGCCGAGCGGATTCGCGGGCGAGGTCCTGATGCGCGTCCGCTTCATGCTCGCCGCGCATCCCGAGCACCCGCTGCAACACCTGGGACGCAAGGTCACGCTGCGCGACCTGCGCGCGCATCGTCACCTCCTCGTGCGCGAGACCGATCCCGGGCGCGGCTCCGCGCGGAGCATGGAGATCGCGCAGCGCTGGACCTTCACCCAGCTCGCGACATCCATCGAGGCGGCGCGGGCAGGCTACGGCTTCGCCCTGCTCCCCGAGGACCGCATCCGTCCCGAGCTCGAAGCGGGCACGCTGAAGCCGCTGCCGATGCGTGATCGCGCCGACCAGTTCGCCGACCTGTACCTGATCTTCGCCGACCGCGAGCACGCCGGTCCGGGCACGCAGCGCCTGGCCGCGATCATCCGCGAGCTCGTGGCCGAGCAGTGCAAGCGCAGCGCCGCGCAGCCCATGAAGACGCGCCGCGAAGCGTCCGCCGCGCAGTGATGACGCTGTCGGACACGGCCCGGGGCGAGACGTTCGCGCTCGCCGCGCTGCTCATCTTCTCGTCGAACATCGTGCTGACCAAGGTCGCGTCGGCGCGGCTCGCGCTCAACGCCGGTTACCTCGTCGCGATCGTGATGAACATCCTGTTCTCGGCCGTGCTGTTCGCCGCCGAGCTCGCGTGGCGCGCGCATCCGTTGCGCTGGGACTGGCTCGGCGCGCTGATCTACGCGGGTGCCGGGGTCTTCACGACCTATCTCGGCCGCTGGTTCTTCTTCGAGGCCATCGCGCGCCTCGGTCCGGCGAAGGCGAGCATCTTCCAGGTGAGCAGCCCGATCTTCACGGTCGTGATCGCCTGGGTCGCGCTCGGCCAGATCCTCGACGCCGTCGCCATCGCTGCCATCGCCGTGGCGATGGTGGGCCTCGCCGTCGTCAGCGTCTCGCCGAAGGAGATTGCGCGCCGGGCGCTGCGTCAAGGCGAGCGATCGACCACCGGCGCAACGCCGTGGCGCTCATTGCTGAAATCCGGCTTGATGGTGGGCGCCGGCAGCTCCGCAGCCTACGCCATCGGCAACGTGCTGCGCGGCGCCGGAATCCAGCGCTGGGACGAGCCGATCCTGGGCGCGCTGCTCGGCGCCGTCGCCGGGCTGGCATTCCACCTCGCGCTCACGCCAGGCAACGCCGCCGCGTTGCGCGTGCTGCGCGCGGGCGACCGGCGCGGCGTGTCGATGTTCGCGCTCAGCGGAGCGTTGACGATCTCGGCGCAGATGTGCGTCATCGAAGGCATGGCGTACGTGCCGGTCGCAGTGGTCGCCATGGTTACGCTCTGCACCCCGCTGCTCGTGTTTCCCATGAGCTACTGGCTGCTGCGCAACCAGGAAGGCATCACGCTGCGTACGCTGCTGGGCGGCGGCGTGACGCTCGCCGGCATCGCGGTCCTGGTGCTGCGCTAGCGTTTCGCGCGCTTTTTCCAGGCCTCGTACGCGACGCGCGTCTCGGTGTTCGGAGGATACGTCCCGGGCAGCGAGGCGCCGTCGCGCACGCGCTCGAGCAGGAACGTCTCGAGCCGCTCCTGCTCGCTCGCCTCGGCGGCGACCTCATCGGCAAGGTGACGCGGCACGACGGCCACACCCTCGTCGTCGCCGACGACGATGTCGCCCGGATACACGGCGACGCCGCCGCAGCCGATCGGCACGTCGAGATCGACCGCGTGATGATGGATCAGGTTGAGCGGCGCGCTGCCGCCTGCGCAGTACACGGGAAAATCCATGGCCGCGATGGCGGCGCTGTCGCGCAGCGGCCCATCCGACACGAGGCCCGCGGCGCCTCGCACCTGCAGGCGGGTCGTGAGAATGTGCCCGCCGCACGCGGCGCGGCGCTCGCCCCGGCAATCGATCACGAGCACGTGACCCGGCGGCACCGCTTCGATGGCCTTGCGCTGCGGGTGCCCGGGATTTTCGAATGCAGAGAGCTGGTCGAGGTCCTCGCGCGATGGAATGTTGCGCAGCGTGAACGCCGGCCCGACGAGATTCCCGCCGCTCGGCCGCGTCAGCCGCCCCACGCCCTGCAGGTACGCGTTGCGCAGCCCGCGCTTGAAGAGCTGCGTGCACAGCGTCGCGACGCTGACGCGGCGCAGGCGCTCGAGCGTTTGGAGGTCGAGCGCTTCAAGGCTCATGGATTCACGTACGTCGTCTTCACGGTCGTGTAGAACTCCCGCGCGTACGCGCCCTGCTCCCGGGGACCGTAGCTCGATCCCTTGCGGCCGCCGAAGGGCACGTGATAGTCCACCCCCGCGGTGGGCAGGTTCACCATCACCATGCCGGCTTGCGCGTTGCGCTTGAAGTGAGCCGCCTCCTTGAGCGAATCGGTGCAGATGCCCGCGACCAGCCCGAACGTCGTATCGTTCGCCACGGCGAGCGCTTCCTCGTAGTCGCGCACGCGAATGACGCTCGCGACGGGACCGAAGACCTCCTCGCGGTTGATGCGCATCGTGGGCGTGGTATCGGTGATGAGCGCGGGTGCGAGGTAGTAGCCCTCGGTCCCGCGCGCAAGGCGCTCGCCGCCCGCCACGACGCGGCCGCCTTCCTTGCGCGCCACGTCGAGGTACGACAGGTCCTGGTCGAGCTGCGACTGGTCGACCACGGGTCCGATATCCGTGCCGGCCTTCAGCGCATCGTCGATCTTCAGCGTCTTCATGCGCTCCACCATGGCCTTCACGAAGCGATCGTGAATCCCCTCGGTCACCACCAGCCGGCTGGCTGCCGTGCAGCGCTGACCGGTGGAATAGAAGGCGCTCTGGATCGACGCGTTCACCGCGACGTCGAGGTTCGCGTCGTCGAGAACGACCTGCGGATTCTTGCCGCCCATCTCCAGCTGGATCTTCTTCATCGTCTCGATGGCGCCGCGCGCGATCGACTTGCCGGTCGCGACCGAGCCGGTGAAGCTGATGGCGTCGACGTCGGGCGAATGCACCAGCGCGTCGCCGACCACCGAACCGCGGCCCATCACGAGATTGAACACGCCCTTGGGCAAGGCGCTGCGCGAGATGATCTCGGCCAGCGCCCACGCGCAGCCGGGGACGAGCTCCGCCGGTTTCAGCACCACGCAATTGCCGTAGGCGAGCGCCGGCGCGATCTTCCACGCCGGGATCGCGATCGGAAAGTTCCACGGCGTGATCATGCCGACGACGCCCACCGGCTCGCGCGTGATCTCGACCGTCACGCCCGGCCGCACCGACGGGATCAGCTCGCCGTTGAGGCGCACCGCCTCGCCCGCGAAGAACTTGAAGATGTAGCCGGCGCGCGCCGCCTCGCCGATGCCTTCGGGCAGCGTCTTGCCCTCCTCGCGCGACAGCAGCCGGCCGAGCTCTTCCTTGCGCGCGAGGATCTCGGTGCCGATGGCGTCGAGGATGTCGGCGCGCAGCTGGATGCTGCTCGTCGACCACTTGGCGAACGCGCGCCGCGCGGCGTCGATGGCCGCCTGCGCCTGCTCCTTGCTCGCACGGGCGTATTCGCCGATGACGTCCGTCGTGTTCGAAGGATTGACGTCCGGGATGGCGGACTCGCCCGCCTGCCACGCTCCATCGATGAAATTCGCGCCCTTCATGACCTGCCCCCTTGTCGCATGCGTCTCGCGCCGCGCGCGAGCCCGATGACGGCATGTTAGCGCGGGGGCCGGGCGGGACCCGGAGGGGGCTGCACGTCAGACGGCGCGGCGTCTCGGGCGAAAAAAAGGGCGCATGGCTGCGCCCCTCAATCCGGAAGGGAGGAGGAAGATCCCGATCCGGCCTTGCCAATCCGCGTCGCGGTCCGACGCATCCTCGAATTCTACGAGCGCAAACCTTTCGGACAGCTTTCGAGCTGCGCTTTTTCGATGCATTGGCGCGCGATAGGGCCGGGCGTAGACTCGGATGGACATCCGCGCCTCGAGAGCCGCACATGCGCATCCTGCTGGTGGAAGATAACCGCGAGCTCTCCGACTGGCTCGCGCGAGTGCTGCGACAGGACCGGTACGTCGTCGATTGCGTATACGGCGGCGTCGAGGCGGACACCGCGCTGCGCACGAGCACTTACGACCTCGTCGTGCTCGACCTGTCGCTGCCGAAGCTCGACGGTCGCGAGGTGCTGCGTCGACTCCGCTCGCGCAACGACAACGTCGCCGTGCTGATCCTCACGGCCGACAACACGACCGTGAGCCGCGTCTCCGGGCTCGACATCGGCGCCGACGACTATCTCGCCAAGCCGTTCGACCTCGACGAGCTGAAGGCACGCATCCGCGCGCTGCTGCGCCGCTCGAGCCAGGGCAAGACGCCGGTGCTCCAGTGCGGCTCGCTCACGTACGACACGAACGACCGCCAGTTCCGCCTCGGGGGCGCGCTGCTTCCGCTCACGCCTCGCGAGCATGCGGTGCTCGAGACGCTCATGCGCGGCGTCAACAAGACGATCGCCAAGAAGTCCCTCGCGGAGAGCGTCTTCGGCTTCGACGACAACTCGAGCCCGGACAACATCGAGATCTACATCCATCGCGTGCGACGCAAGCTCGAGCCCGGCGACGCGCGCATCATCACGCTGCGCGGCCTCGGCTATCTCCTGAAGGACCGCAACTCGCCGTGAAGCCGCTGCACGCGAGCCTGCGCGGCCAGCTGCTCGCCTGGCTGCTCATTCCGCTCAGCCTGCTCACCGCGCTCGACACGGTCGACGATTATCTCGACGCGCAGCGCACCGCCGGCATCGTGTTCGATCGCCTGCTGCTCGCCTCGGCGCGCACGATCGCGCAGGATTTGATGCAGGCGGACGGCATTCGCGGCGAGCGCATGCCCCGCGGCGCGGAAGCCTTCGCCTGGCCGGCGCCCGACCTCGTGTACTGGCGCGTGAGCGCGGCCAACGGTGACATCGTCGCGGGCCGCGCCGACCTTCCGAACCTCGCCGACGCGCCGCTCGAGCCGGAGGCGCCGCAATATCGCACCGCGCAATTCCTGGGCGTCACGGTGCGCGGCGTGGCGTTCCTGCAGCCACCGGCCGGCGCCGCGGGCGGCGATCCGCTGATGGTCGAGGTCGCGTCGACGCTTCATGGTCGCGAGGCGCTCGCGCACGAGCTGTGGGTGCGCAATGCGCGCCAGCAGGTGCTGATCCTCGTGCTCGCGGCGTGTCTCGCATGGATCGGGCTCACGCGGGGACTGGGCCCGATGCTGCGGCTCGGGCGCGCCGTCACCCGCCGCAGTCCCGACTCGCTCGAGCCGCTGCCGACGCAGTCGGTGCAATCGGAGCTGCGGCCGCTCGTGTCGGCGCTGAATCTCTACATGTCGCGCCTCGGCGAGCGACTCGAGGCGCAGCGGCGATTCATCGCCAACGCATCGCACCAGCTGCGCACGCCGCTCACGCTGCTCAACACGCAGGTGCACTACGCGCTCGCCACGCAGGACACCGAGGCGAAGGACGAGGCGCTGCGCGCGCTGCGCGATTGCATCCGCCAGAGCAACCGCATCGCGAACCAGCTGCTCACGTTGTCGCGCGCGGAGACCGGCAGCGGCATCCCGGTGAAGGTCAACCCGGTCGACCTGAACGAGGTCGCGCGGCTGGCGCTCGAGAAAGTCGCCGCGCTGGCGGAGCGGCGCGGCATCGATCTCGGCTTCGACGCGCGCGGCCACGCCGTGGCGGATCGCGCGACGGTGTACGGCGACGAGGTTCTCATCCTCGAGATGATCGTGAACCTCGTCGACAACGCGGTCCGCTACACGCCGCCCGGCGGTCAGGTGACGATCACCGTGGACCACGTGGACGGCGGCTGGCGGTTCGCCGTGGCCGACAGCGGCCCCGGCATCCCGGTGCACGAGCGCAAGCACGTCTTCGAGCGCTTCTATCGGGTCGACGGAACGGACGGCGAGGGCTCGGGTCTCGGTCTGTCGATCGTGCAGGAGATCGCGCGCGCCTGCGGGGCCGTCGTGGCGCTCGGCGAAGCGGAGGGCGGTCACGGACTGCTCGTGACCGTGACCTTCCCGCGCGCGTCCGCGCCAGGCGCTCGGCCCGAGTGAGCGCACCGGTTGCCGCTGGTTAAGCCGTCCCGGCCCCGGCAGCTCCGCATCCACCATCATTGACGCCGATGCGCCATCGGGTCGCCATGAAGAGCGCACGTGCCTGGAGGAAGACGTGAAACGCTTCAAAGACTTGCACAAGGACGTCTGGGGCGGCGCCATGATGTCCGTGCTCGGCATCGTCGTCGCCGTGCAGGGTGCGACCTACAGCATCGGCACGCTGAGCCGCATGGGCCCCGGTTACTTCCCCGTCGCGCTCGGCGTCATCCTGTTCCTGAGCGGTGTCGCGATCGGCATCAAGGGCTATCTCACCACGCCGGAATCGCACGAGAAGCCGCCGCCTCCGGAATGGAAGGCCTGGTTCCTCATCTCGCTTTCCGTGATCGCATTCGTGGTGCTCGCCGAGTATCTCGGGCTCGTGCCGGCGACGTTCGCGGTGGTGTTCATCTCGGCGCTCGGCGACCGCGACAACACGTGGAAGAAGGCGCTGCTGCTGTCGCTCGCCATCGTCGTGGTGGCAGTCGTCGTGTTCTGGTGGGCGCTGCAGATCCAGCTGCCGCTGTTCCGCTGGGGACGCTAGATGATCATCCTCCAGTCGCTGCAGGACCTGTGGTACGGCTTCAGCGTCGCGCTGACCCCGCACAACCTGATGTGGTCGTTCTTCGGGGTGCTGGTCGGCAATTTGATCGGCGTGCTGCCGGGCATGGGCGCGCTGTCGGCGATCGCGATGCTGCTGCCGCTCACCTACACGATGCATCCGGTGCCGGCCATCCTGATGCTCGCCGGCATTTTCTACGGCTCGCAGTACGGCGGCGCGATCGGCGCCATCCTGCTCAACCTGCCCTCGCACCCGCCGCACGCCGTGACGTGCCTGGACGGCTATCCCATGACGCGGGCGGGCAAGGGCGGGACTGCGCTCGGCATCACCATGATCGCGTCGTTCTTCGCGGCCTCGTTCGGCATCATCGTGATGATCTTCGCCTCGCCGCTCCTGGTGCAGATCGCGTTCAAGTTCGGACCCACCGAGATCTTCTCGATCATGCTGCTCGGTCTGCTCGCCGGTTCGACCATGGCGCGCGGCTCGCCGCTCAAGGGCATCGCGATGACCACGTTCGGGCTGGTGCTCGGCGTGGTCGGAACGGACGTCAACAGCGGCGTGGCGCGCTTCACGCTCGGATTCCCGGAGCTCACCGACCGGCTGGAGCTCGTCGCGCTCGCGATGGGTCTCTTCGGCGTCGCCGACTTCCTGAAAAGCGTGAACCGCATGCACTTCATCGGCACCGAAACGAAGGTGCGGCTGCGCGACATGCGGCCCACGAAGGCCGAGCTCAAGCAGTCGTTCATGCCCATGGTGCGCGGCACGCTGGTCGGCACGATCTTCGGCGCGATGCCGGGCACCGGGCCCACCATCACGACGTTCATCGCCTACGCGCTCGAGCGCAAGATCGCGAAGAATCCCGAGCGCTTCGGCAAGGGTGCGCTGGAAGGCGTCGCCGCGCCGGAAGCGTCGTCGCACTCGAAGACGCAGGTGGACTTCATTCCGACCATGAGCCTCGGCATCCCCGGTGACGCCGTGATGGCGCTGCTGCTCGGCGCGCTGCTGATCCAGGGCATCCAGCCGGGCCCGCAGCTGATCAGCCAGCATGCCGACCTGTTCTGGGGACTCATCGCGAGCTTCTGGGTAGGCAACATCCTGCTCGTGATCCTCAACGTTCCGATGATCGGCATCTGGGTGAAGCTGCTGCAGGTGCCGTACAAATACCTCTTCCCCTCGGCGCTGTTCTTCATCGCGGTTGGGGTCTACAGCACCAACAACAGCCTGTTCGAGGTGGGCGAAGTGCTGGTGTTCGGCGTCGTCGGCGCGGTGCTCATGTACTTCGACTTCCCGGTCGCGACCATCCTCCTCGGCTACGTGCTCGGCCCGCTGGTGGAGGAGAACTTCCGCCGCGCGCTGTTGCTGTCGCGCGGCGACCTGCTGGTGTTCTTCGAGCGACCGATCAGCGCGACGTTCATGATCGCCTGCATCCTTCTCATCGGCGGCCAGCTGTTCTTCGCGTTGCGGGCGCACTTGAAGCACCGCCGCGCCGGGTTGCTGGGGCCGTTGCCGGCGGTGCACGAGACGGCCACCGACCAGTAGCGGCGATGTCGCGACTTCATCTGTCGTTCGCGTGCTGGAACTACGACCGCACACGGGCGCTGATGGAGCGGCGCGTCGAGCCCGACGGCATCGAGCTCACCTATCTCGACCTGCCGGTCGAGGAGACGTTCTTCCGCATGATCCGCCATCGCGAGTTCGACGTGGCGGAGATGTCGCTGTCGTCGTACACCGTGTCGCTGTTCCGCGAGCCGGCGCCGTTCGTCGCGATCCCGGTGTTCCCATCGCGCATGTTCCGCCACGGCTCGATCTACGTGAGCGCGGCGAGCGGCGTGCGCACGCCCAAGGACCTCGTCGGCAAGCGCATCGGCACGCCCGAGTTCCAGATGACGGCGCCGGTGTGGATCCGCGGCATCCTGTCGGAGCATTACGGCGTGCCGGT
>DATJIS010000008.1:0-12553 GCA_035493035.1 Casimicrobiaceae bacterium
GCCGATGCGGAGGCACGCCTCACGCGCAATGTGCCGCGCGCGCCGCGGCAACAAGCCGGCTGCCGCCGCCGCATTGCGCGGAACCAAAAAGCGGAGGGATTCCCTAAGCATCAGGCATGCCCGACGTTCTCGCATGAAAACGGTCGTCGTCACCGATCAGAATCACACGTGGTTCGAGGTTCCCGACGCGACCGTCCTCACGGCGCGGCGTTTCCTGTCCGAGCCGGATACGGCGAGCGAGGGCAGCGCGCGGATGCTGAACCTATGCCGCACCGGCCGCTACCAGGGCCGCGGCTACTACGTGTCGCTGCTCGCCGAGGCCCGCGGCCAGCGTCCCGTGCCCGATGTGAAAACGATCGAGGACCTTCGCGCCGAGGCTTATGTACGGGCTCTCGACGACGAGATTCGATCGCTTGTGCAAGAGACGTTGCACCACGACGAGAGCGAGCGTTTCCAGCTGAACGTCTATCTCGGACGGCATCCCGATCACCCGACGCTCGCCGAGCAGCTGTTCACTCGGGTGCGCGTGCCTCTGCTGCGCGTGGTGTTCGCCCGCAGCGACGGAAGCTGGCGTCTCGATTGCCTGCAGGCCATGGGGCTTGCCGACATTCCGATGCAGGACCGCGCGTTCCTGATCGAGGCCGTGAAGTCGTTCATGGGCGAGAACGCTGCGACGAAGCGGCAGGGCGGCAAAACGGAAAGGCCCCGACTCGCCATCCTCTGGGACCCGAACGAGAATCCGCGGCCGTCGAACGACGAAGCGCTGCAGCGCTTCGTGAAGACTGCGCCCGTCGTGGGCCTCGATGCCGAGCTGATCACCCCCGACGCACTGGACCGCCTGCCCGAGTTCGATGGTCTCTTCAGCCGCGCGGGTCCCGTGGGCATCATCTATGAATTCGTGCGCCGCGCCGAATCGCTAGGCATGCCCGTCGTGGATGATCCGGAGTCGATCGTCAAGTGCGGCAACAAGGTCTACATGCACGAGTTGATGAACCGGCATCGCATTCCGACGCCGCGCACGTTGACGGTGCACCGCGGCAACGTGGACGAGATCATTCCGGCGCTCGGGCTGCCGTGCGTGCTGAAGCTGCCCGACAGCGGCTTCGGTCTCGACGTCGTGAAGATCCAGGCCGAAGACGATCTGCGCAAGGAAGCCGACCGCTTCTTCAAGCAGTCGGAGCTCATCGTCGCGCAGGAATGGCTGCCCAGCGACTTCGACTGGCGCGTCGGCGTCTACGATCGGCGACCGCTGTTCGTCGCCAAGTACTTCATGGCGCCGGGCCACTGGAAGGTGAACAAGGTGGTCGAGGGCGAGGAAAAGCTGATCGAGGGCAAGACCGAGGCAATGGCCATCGGCGAGGTTCCCGAGCAGGTGATCAATACGGCCGTGCGAGCCGCCAGCCTGATCGGCCGGGGCCTGTACGGCGTCGACCTGAAGCAGGTCGAGGACCGCGTGTATCTCATCGAAGTCAACATCAACCCGAACATCGACGCCGGCAACGAGGATCAGGTGCTCGACGCTGCGCTGTACCGGGAAATCCTTGGCGTCTTCGCGCGCCGCATCGCGGAGACCCGCGCGAACGCTGCACACCGACCGTCGCCCTGACCGCTGCATGAAATTCGCCATACAGAGCGGAAGCGTCGTCGAGCACCGCGCGGGCTGCATCGTCGTCGGCGTGTACGAGGGAGGCAAACTCTCAGCTTCAGCGATGGCGCTCGACGATGCCTCGAAGGGGGTCATCAGCGAGGCCTTGAGCCGCGGCGACCTCGACGGCGAGCTCGGCACGACATTGCTCCTCCCCGCGAGGGCGAACATGGTCGCCGAGCGCGTGCTTCTCGTCGGCCTCGGCGCCGAGGCGGAGTTCATCGAGAGCAGCTACCATGCTGCGCTGAGCGCGGCGAGCAGGGCGCTGCGCACGACCGGCGCTGCCGACGCGACGCTGTGCATTCACGAGCTGCCGGTCAATGGCCGGGACGCCACGTGGAAGATCGAGCAGGCGGTGCTCGCCGTCATGGAAGGCATGTATCGCTTCGACAAGCTGAAGAGCGAGCCGCCCAAACACAGGCGCGCATTGGAGAAGGTCCTCTTCCATGTCGCGGACCGCTCCCAGGCAGCGGTGCTCCAGCCTGCCATCGATCGCGCCATGGCGATCGCCGAAGGCATCGCGCTCGCCAAGGATCTCGGCAACCTGCCCGGCAACGTGTGCACGCCGACGTACCTGGCCGAGCAAGCGCGCGAGCTCGGCCGCTGCCATGGCTTCGACGTGACGATCCTCGACCACCAGGACATCGAGAGCCTCGGCATGAATGCATTCCTGGCCGTCGCAGGCGGCAGCCGCCAGCCACCCAGGCTCATCGTGATGGAATATCGCGGCGGCGCGGACGGCGCGCGCCCGGTCGTGCTCGTAGGCAAGGGAATCACGTTCGACACGGGTGGGCTCGACATCAAGTCCTCCTCGGATATGGAGGAGATGAAGTTCGACAAGTGCGGCGCGGCGAGCGTGTTCGGCGCGCTGCGCGCAGCCGCGCTCATGAAGCTGCCACTCAACGTGGTCGGCATCGTTCCGGCCGCCGAAAATATGCCCGACGGCAACGCAATGAAGCCGGGCGACGTCGTCAAGACCATGTCGGGCCAGACCGTGGAGATCCTCGACACCGACTCGGAGGGCCGCCTCGTCCTTTGCGATGCGCTCACGTACGTCGAGCGGTACGAGCCCGCCGTCGTCGTCGATGTCGCAACGCTCACCGGCGCGATCGTGGGCGCGCTTGGCGAGGTCGCCAGCGGCGCCTTCTCGAACAGCGACGCGCTCGTGCGCGAGATGCTCGAGGCCGGCGAGCGCGCGTGGGACCGTGTGTGGCACATGCCGCTGTGGCCGGAGTACCAGGAGACGTTCAAGTCCAACATCGCCGATTTCGCCAACGTCGGTCCGCAAGGCGATTGGGCGATTACTGCCGCGTGCTTCCTCTCGCGGTTCACCCGGCGCTATCCGTGGGTGCACCTGGACGTCGCGGGAACGGCATCGAAGGGCGGCGAGGACAAGGGCGCGACGGGCAGGCCGGTGGCGCTTCTCGCGCACTTCCTCGCGGCGCGGGCCGCGCGCTGAGGCGGTTCAGCGACGAACGATTCGCAGCGGCCGAATGACGCATCGACACCGACGACCGCGTCGGCATCGCGGCGCGCGACGTCATTCTTTCGACGGCACCCGCGCTTCGAGCTCCACCCATCGCTCGAGCTTCGCCGCGAGCAGCGTCTCTATCTCGGCTGCTCGCGCGCGATCCGCGCGCATGACGTCCGCGCCGTGCTTGTAATAGTCCGCAGCCGACATGCGCTCCCCGAGCGCGATCTGTTCCTGCTCCAGCGCCTCGAGCGCCGCCGGTAAGGCCTCGAGCTCGCGCTGCTCCTTGAACGACAGCCTGTCGGCCTGTTGTCGCGGCCGCGCCGGACGCACGCGCGCGCTCGCCGCGGCGGCCGGGGCAGGCGCGGCGGCCGGGGGGCGCTGAGCGATCCAGTCGCTGTAGCCGCCCACGTATTCGCGCCAGCGGCCGTCGCCTTCGCTCACCAGCGTCTGCGTGACGACGTGATCGAGGAACGCGCGGTCGTGGCTCACGACGAGCAGCGTGCCGGTATACGACTGCAGGGTCTCTTCGAGAATCTCGAGCGATTCGATGTCGAGGTCGTTGGTCGGTTCATCGAGCACGATGAGGTTGGCTGGCTGCGCGAACAGCCGAGCGAGCAGCAGGCGGTTGCGCTCTCCGCCCGAGAGCGTCTTGACCGGCGCCTTCGCGCGTTGCGGCGGAAAGAGAAAATCGGCCAGGTACGACAGGACGTGCTTGCGTCCCGACGGCGTCTCGATCCATTCGCCGCCGGGGCTCATTGTGTCCGCGAGGGTTCGATCGTCGTCCAGCTGCTCGCGCATCTGATCGAAATACGCGACCTGCAGGTTGGTCCCGCGGCGGACGTGGCCGGCATCGGGCGTCATCGTGCCGAGAATGAGCTTGAGCAGCGTGGACTTGCCGGCACCGTTCGGTCCGATGATCCCGATGCGATCGCCGCGCATGATGCGCAGATCGAGGTCGCGGACCACGACGCGCTCTCCGAACGCCTTGGCTACGCCCTCGAGCTCGGCGACGAGCCTGCCGGAGCGCTCGGTGGCGTGAAGCGCCATCGTGACGTTGCGCTGTCGTTCGCGGCGGGCCGCGCGCTCGTTTCGCAACAGCTCGAGGCGCCGCACGCGCCCCATGTCGCGGGTGCGCCGCGCTTCCACGCCTCTGCGGATCCACGCTTCTTCCTGCTTCCAGAACGAGTCGAACTTGCGGTTCGCGGTCGTCTCGGCAGAGAGCTCGTCGCGCTTGCGCGCCGCGTAAGCTGCGAAATTGCCCGGGTAGGAGCGCAGGAGACCGCGGTCGAGCTCGACGATGCGGGTCGCGACGCGATCGAGAAACATGCGATCGTGCGTGATGACGATGGAGGCGGGCTGCTGGCCGAGCAGCTTCTCCAGCAGCGCGATGCCGTCGAGGTCGAGGTGGTTGGTCGGCTCGTCGAGCAAGAGCAGGTCGGGCGATAGCGCAAACGCGAGCGCCAATGCGGCGCGCTTCCGCTCGCCGCCGGATGCCAGCGCGGGCGGCATCGCCTCGTCCAATCCGAAGCGATGCAGGAATTCCACGAGCCGCGCTTCGGCGCGCCAATGCTCGCGCTCGTCGTGCGCGTCGGCCGCCAATGCCTTCAATTTGCCCCGCAGCGCCAGGCTCTCCCGGATCGTCGATGCCGCGGGGATCTGCGGCTCCTGCTCGACGAGGACGGTGCGCAGGCCGTCGCGGCGCTTCAGCTCACCATCGTCGAGCTCGAGCGTGCCATGGATCACCTGCAGCAACGACGATTTGCCCGTCCCGTTCCGGCCGATGAGCCCGACGTGCTCACGCGGGTCGACGACGAGCGCGGCACCGTCGAGGAGCGGTTGCAGACCGAACGCGAGCTCGGCGTCCTGGAGCGTGATGAGCGGCATCCGTGCGATTATCCCAAAGCCGCAATGGGCTCCCGGCTCGTTCTCCAGATAAGCATCCGGAGGCCGTTGTGGATACACTGGGCGAGGGAGGACTGGCCATGACAGAGGACAAGATTCAGGTCCGCGTGACCGCAACCGGACAGGTGCTCGATGTCGTCGTCTTCAGCAAGCGACTCGACGCGATCACCGTCGTGCTCGGAGAGGGCGTGCACAACGTGCGTGTGGATCTCACGCCGACCCGCAACGGCATGGCCTACGCCGGGAAAGCGCTGGGCCGGGAAATCGTCTACGAGCGCAGCCGCGAGGACGTCAAGGCGGATCTCGCAAGGGCGGCCGGGTTTCGTGACTTCAGGCGATGACCGGTTGCACGCGGAGTGGGGCGCCGCGGCGTACACGCTCAGACTATGACGCTGGGCCTTGCGCCTGCGTGATCTCCACCACGTCGCCTTCCGCGATGGATCCCGGTTGCGTGACCTGGCTCCACATCCCGGCCTCGCCTCCATGGGTCCGGTGCAGTGTCTTGTAGATATTCACGTCCCTTGCGAGCCCTGGCTGCGCGCGGTTGACCATCGTGCAGCGTATGCATCGCCGGCGCGGGATGAGCCGCGCCGAGCCGGCATCGAGTTGGCGGTCAGTCCAGGCATCCTCGAGCCACGCTTCGCCGTCGACGTCGATCAGGATATTGGGCCGAAAGCGACGCACGTCCCAGCTGCCGTCGGGATGCGCAAGCGCGCCGCTGCGCAGGCCGGCGGTCGTCATCACCAGGACGGGAAAGGCGTCGACGAAGCGGCCTTTCGGCATGGTCCATTCGATCGCCTGGCTTGCATCGTCGGTGGCATCGGCGAAGTACTCCGCACGGGCCGGGCCGCGGTCGGAAGCGGCAACCAGGGCGACCGGCTTTCCCAGCCATGACGACAACGCGGCGTTCGACTCAGCACCCGTTCCGGCAACCTCGCGTCCGTCGGGAAGGGTGATCACCGGCACATCGCCGGCAAGGCGCGACGATGCGAAGAGCAGGCGTGGCTCCCGTCGCGCCGTGAGGATTCGGCCATCGCTTCGATCCTCGATACCCCAGGTCCGGTCGCCGTCCACGCCATCGTCCACCACGCGCAGCGCGGGCAGCCGCTCGCCGAGCAGCGATTTCACCGGATAGCGCCAAAGCTGCGCGACGTGCATGCTTGCCGTGTCGAAGGTGGCGGGCTGCATTAGGTGCGAAATCGCTGAAGCTAGAAAGGCTGCCTTACTGCGCGCACCTTGGGCGCTCCCGAGCGCTTGTACGTGAGCTCCAGACAAAGGTCGAACACGTCGTCCCTCCATTCTTTCGGAAGTGCGTTGCTCGGTGCGGCGAGTGCCGACGCAAGCGCCGGCAATTCCTTGTGCGTCCACGCCACGACAATGCGCGAGCCGTCGAAGCGCGGGTCGTGCAGCAACTTGGCCGCCAGATAGGCGAACTCCCGGGACTCGTAGCTGCCGTCGATCACGAGTCCCGTTGCGTCCGCCAGCGGCCGCAGCGTGAGATAGGCGCGAACGCTGTTGCCGGCGGGAGAGGCGGCGAAGAGGTGCTGCGGCTTGCCGAATGTCTGCGGCAGGAACGTGGCGAGCTTTTCCGCGCGACGGCGGCCCGCCTTCGACAGATCCATGCTGCCGGTTTCCGCCGCAGGCTCCTCGGCGTGCCGGAGCACCACGATCGTCTTGGCCATGCGTCATGTTGCGCGCAGCGCGCAGCGGTGGCAACCGCATCGCCGAGGCGTCCCAGTCGCTGCGCCGGCGCCCGAACAACAGGACATTCATGCCGTCGGCAGCCCGTTGTCCAACCCCACGATTTGAGCGCAAGAATCGGAGTTCCGCCCCTCAGTCCTCGCGCGATCCTTCGCTTCGGTCGTCGGTCTGCGCCGACCGCCATCTCACAAACTATCCCGGCGAGGAAATGCCATGGACAAGCAAGTGCAAAATAAGGCCGTTGTCGGCCGCTGGTTCACCGACTTCTGGGGCAAGAAGTGCAATCTCGCGGTGATCGACGAGATTGCCGCGCCGGACATGCTGCTCAGGTACTCGCTGCACGCATCCCGTCGTGGCCGCGACGACATCAGGGACTTCATGATCGGTTTTCGGAAAGCCTTCCCCGACCTGAATTTCCGGGGTACCGCGGATCTCATCGCCGAGGGCGATTACGTCGTTGGCCAATGGGAGGGCGGCGGGACGCATTCGGGTCCGGCGTTCGACGACTTTCTGATGGGCGCGCTTCCGGCCGCGACGGGCCGCAAGATGCATTTCACCGGCACCACCGTGCTCAAGGTGATCGATGGCCGGATTGTCGAGGAGATCGGACTCGACGACGGCGTGGCTGCACTCATCCAGCTTGGACTGATCAAGGCTGCCTGAGCGAGGTCGGACATGCGCACGACACCCGCTAGAGCGCCCAAACACCGGCCGATGTCGATCGCGGACGATCCTCGATGGATGCGTATCGTTGCCCGCGACAAGAGTGCCGACGGCCAGTTCTGGTACTCCGTCGCAACGACGCGCGTCTATTGTCGACCCTCGTGCGCCTCGCGCACCGCGAACCCGAAGAACGTCCGGATTCACGACACGCTGCAAAGCGCCCGGGCGACCGGCTTCCGTCCCTGCAGGCGCTGCAATCCCGAACGCCCGCCGATCGAGGCCGAGAACGCGTCGCTCGTCGCCGCGGCCTGCCGCATGATCGAAGAGAACGAAACGGAGCCTTCGCTGCAGCGGCTCGCGGAAGCGAGCGGCCGCAGCCCCGGTCATTTCCATCGTGTGTTCAAAGCGATCACCGGCGTGACGCCGAAAGAGTATGCGGCTGCGCATCGCGCGAAACGGGTTCGGCGCGAGCTGTCGGCCGCCAACACCGTGACCGAAGCGATCTACGATGCGGGCTTCAACTCGAGCGGCCGCTTCTATCAGGTCTCGAACGACGTGCTTGGCATGACACCGTCGCAGTATCGCGCCGGGGGCGTGAACGAGGAGATCAGGTTCGCACTCGGGCAATCGTCGCTCGGCGCCATTCTGGTCGCGTCGAGCAAGAAGGGCATTGCATCGATCTCGCTCGGCGACGATCCTGAGGAACTGCTTCGCAAGCTGCAAGATCGCTTTCCGAAGGCCCGGTTGATCGGCGGCGATCGCGAGTACGAGGCGCTGGTCGCGCGCGTCGTGGCTCTCGTCGAGCAACCGCGAACGGGCCTGGATCTTCCGCTCGACGTTCGCGGAACCGCTTTCCAGCGACGCGTCTGGCAGGCATTGAAGCGCATTCCCGCCGGCAAGACCGCTTGCTACGCCGAGATTGCGCGGCGCATTGGCGCCCCCAACGCGGTACGCGCGGTCGCTGCGGCATGCGCGGCAAACGCTCTGGCTGTGGCGATCCCTTGCCATCGCGTCGTTCGCAGCGACGGATCGCTTTCCGGCTACGCGTGGGGCGTCGAGCGAAAGCGCGCGCTCCTGGATCGAGAGCGCTCGGCAAACGGCGACTGAGCGACAAGGCCTGCAGGTGGTCGGAAGAAAAGCGGTTCCCGTGATGCGGTGGTCGAATATCTTTGCCTTGACAACCCTTGGAGGCAAAGCTTCGTGAACGCACGCGTGCCAGCGGACGGAGCCAGCTCGCCAGCCGCGCGTATCGCGGGCTACGACTGGCGATCGCTTGCCAACGATCTCGACAGCTTCGGCTACGCAATTGTCCCGGGGCTGCTACGACCTGAGGAATGCCGGACGATCGCCGCGTTCTATCCCGACGAGAGCCGTTTTCGCAGCCGCATCCTCATGGCGCAGCACGGCTTCGGCAAGGGCGAGTATCGCTATTTCAGCTATCCGCTGCCGAACCTGATCGCCGCCTTTCGAACCGCGCTGTACGCTCGCCTCGTGAGCGTGGCCAACGGTTGGAACGATCGTCTGGGACTCGATGAACGCTATCCCGACAGCCATGCTGCTTTCCTCGAAAGATGCCGCGCCGCCGGGCAGCAGCGGCCGACGCCCTTGCTGCTGAAATATGTCGCCGGAGACTTCAACCGCCTTCACCAGGACGTCTACGGCGACCTCGTATTTCCCATCCAGGTCGTGATTCTTCTCTCCGACCCGGGCGAGGACTTCAGCGGCGGAGAATTCGTGCTCACCGAGCAGCGCCCCCGCATGCAAACGCAAGCGGAAGTGGTGCCGCTACGCCAGGGTGATGCCGTGGCTTTTGCGGTCCACAGCCGTCCCGTGCAGGGATCGAAGGGTGCTTACCGCGTAACGCTACGTCACGGCGTGAGCCGCATCCGGTCCGGCATGCGCTACACCGTCGGCATCATCTTCCACGATGCGACGTAGACGCTGGAGCGCACGGGCCGCGCGGGGTTCAGGTCTTCGATGGCATCCTCAGGGGCTTCCCAGCTTCCCGGCCTTGGATCGATCGTGATGATAGGTCTGCGGCGACCGCCGATACGCCTCGTCACAGCGGTCGGAACAGAACCATGGCCCGGTCGGCGTAGTCTTTGCATACGCCTCGAAGGGCGCATGCATCTTGCATACCGGACATATCCAGGCGGGATCAGAAGCGGGCGCCAATTCAATCGAGAACAGCCGCACGCCATCAGCAATCGATCGTAGCGCGACGTTGCCGAGATCGTGCACGACGATTCCAGTGGCGGTTGCGAAATCAGCGACCGGCTGCGTCGCCAACAGTTGCCCCGGCGACGCGGACGCGGCAATGCGCGCGGCGATATTCACTGTAGAACCGAAGATGTCATGACCTCTACGTAGCACGGGACCGTGGTTCAGGCCGGTCCTCGTCAGCGGAATCTGGGGTTCGGACCGACAGGCCGGCAATAGACGGCCGAGCACACGAAGCGCGGTCGCGGGGTCGGGGAAGCCAAACATCGCTTCGTCCCCGATCCACTTGATCGGCGGCCCGAGCGCACCCAGCGCGTCGCCCACCAGTTGCTCGAACCGCCGAAGCACCGCTATCGCCGACGCATCTCCATACACGTCGGTGAGTGCGCTGAATCCGGCGAGATCCACGAAGGCGACCGTGGCAACCGTGGACTCGAAGCCGTCGACCATCGCCGCGTGCGTACTCATGGTCGATTCTGGTGAGCGCGTGACTGTCGGTCGAACGTCAACGCAGCACGACCGAACGCGGTCGGTGCGAGCGATGCGATCGAAATCGCCGCGATAAACGTGAGGCGCGGCACGCGTGGCTCACACCAGGCGCCCAGCCTCCTCCTCCGTGGGCAGCCGTCCGTCCGGCGTCAACTTGTCGACTGCGTGAGGCAGCTCTCGAGTCAGCCGCGACAACAACTCCTCGCGCGAGAGCCCGGTGTGCTGGGAAAGCGTGTTCAGCACATCGGGACCGATCGCCTGCTCGAGCTGGCTCGGCTCGATGGGTTGGTTGGGTCCCGGGCTGACCCAGGAATCGGCAGCGTGCCCCTGGCCGTTCTGCCTGAAGCGATCGATCAGCTCACCAAGGCCGCCGCTCAGAACACTGCCTGCACTTGCACCGCCGAGAAGACCACCCAGTTTGCCGAGCATGCCTCCGTCGCCTCCAGGCGCGTTGGCTTGCCCGGGCTCGCCCGGCGCCTGTTTCAGCCCGCCGAGCGCCTCGGCGATCTTGTCGCGGTTCTGGTACCCGGCGACAGCGAGAAGTCCCAAAAGCGCAACCATGGACGGCATTCCGCGGCTCATTTCACTCTCCTCGATTGCAAGTTGCGCACGCTGGAGCTGGCGAGCAGCCAGCGTGCCCTTTCCCCGATCTTTCCGGGGTGTATCCTTCGTCGGGCAGATTGGCCTTCATCCAACCCTTCAAAGGAGCGCGCGATGGGCATCATCTGGACCATCATCATCGGATTCATCGCCGGCGTCATTGCCAAGTTCATCATGCCAGGGAGCACCAACGAACCCTCCGGTTTCATACTGACCGCGATCCTCGGTATCGTCGGAGCAATCGTTGCGAGCTACCTCGGACAAGCGCTCGGATGGTATGCACCCGGGGAGGGCGCCGGGCTCATCGGTGCCGTCGTCGGCGCCATTATTGTCCTTTTCGTCTGGGGACTCATCGCCAGGCGCAAGGCCTAGGCAACCGTACGCATCCCAGTGCGGGCTACGGTCGATCCGGGCGCGCAGAGCGCGCTCGGATTGTATCCAGGCACTTGGATCAACGTGGGCACGGAGGCGTTCACACGAACACGCTGGCCCCGCCGCTGCGCCTTTAGCGAAAGGTACACCAAACGCGCCAGCAACCCACCGACCTTGCAAGGACGTCGCCGATGAAGGCGATCGTGGTCGTAGACCAAGCCGCGGGCATGGCCGGGATGAAGCTCGTGGACCGGCCCGAACCGCGGGCAGCGATAAACGACGTCGTCGTTCGGATTCACGCGTCGGGATTCGTCGGGACCGAGTTGACATGGCCCTCGACCTGGACCGATCGCCTCGACCGTGACCGAACGCCGTCGATCCCGGGGCACGAGCTGGCCGGAGTCGTCACGGCCCTCGGCTATGGCACGACCGGGCTGTCGGTAGGACAGCGGGTGTTCGGGCTGACGGATTGGTATCGCGATGGCACCCTCGCCGAGTACGTCGCTGTCGAGGCGCGCAACCTCGCGCCGCTGCCGGGCGACGTCGACTTCACGATCGGCGCGAGCCTGCCGATCTCAGGCCTGACCGCATGGCAGGGACTGTTCGAGCACGGCCGCCTTCGGGCAGGGCAGAGCGTCATCGCGCACGGCGCGGCGGGCGCGGTCGGGGCCATCGTGACGCAGCTCGCGCGATCGGCGGGCGGCTACGTCATCGGTACCGGACGCGCCGCCGACCGCCAGAAGGTGCTCGACTTCGGCGCGCAGGAATTCGTCGACCTCGACAACGACAGCCTGGAAGACATTGGCAGCGTCGATCTGGTGTTCGACCTCATCGGCGGCGACATCGGGAAGCGATCGGCGCGCATGGTTCGAGCCGGAGGAACGCTCGTGTCCATCGTAGGGCCGGGCGAGGCACGGCCCGCGGACGGTCTGGCGGTCGACTTCGTCGTCGAGTCCGACCGCGCTCAACTGAGCGAGATCGTGCAGCGGGTACGAGATGGACGACTGCGAACGAACATCGGCACCACCGCGACGCTCGACGATGCTGTCGCCGCCTTCAACTCGACCGAGCGACGCCCGGGGAAGACCATCATTCGCGTTCGTCCGTGAGCAGGCTTCGCTCACTTACCTCTTGACCCGAGGCGCCACCGTGCACGACGGTGGACGCCTTCAATCTTCGGCTGCGGCGACGCCTGCGCTCCCGTGCATGTCGAAGAACAACGACATGAAGCCCGGCACCGTCTCCTTGCGCGCCCAGTCGCGCTGCAGCTCGCAGAAAAGTTGCGTGACGCTGATCATCTTCGCACCCGCCTGCTCGATGCGACGTAGCGCCATATCGTGAGCGGACACCGAAGTGCCACCGACCGCATCGGCGACCGCGTAGACCTCGTATCCTTCGCGCATTGCATCCAGCGCCGGGAACGTGAGGCATGCTTCGGTCCACAGGGCGGCCATGACGAGCTTCTTGCGCCCCGTGGCTTGGACGGC
>DATJIS010000009.1:0-39115 GCA_035493035.1 Casimicrobiaceae bacterium
GCGACCAGCTTCTTCGTTTTCATGGAATGCTTCCTTTTGGTCTGAGAGGCCATCTGGCCTCAATCCTCAATTCACGGACGCATAAAAGCAGGCGGCGTGCCACGGCTGGAAGCCATTGTTCGTAAAGCCAAATAATCTGTCCTTGAGCCGTCCATTCGTGGCCTTTGTAAAGCCTCTCGACAATGCGCGCGGAGTGGGTGGTTCTTGCCTCGACTTTCCCGGATCCCGGCTCCCGCCGGGAGCTCCGGGGGCCCTCGGATTCTGGGCACATCGAGGTGGTAACCGCCCCGTGACAGACCGCCGGCGGCATCTGACGGAACATATCGATATCCCGACCAGGCCGCAAGCGACCCCATTCGTGGCGAGGGCTTTCGACGGTGGGGCATACTGATAGCTGCGGCGCCCATCCGCTGTAACGAAACCCGACGAACCGATCCCGCCGGTGCCTGCACAATCGGCCATGTTCCACGGCCGACCGGCGGTGGCACGCCTCGCCGCCCCGCATCGACATGATCGTCGCCCCGCTCGTTCTCGCTGCTCGAAATCTGGTTCGCCATCGGGCGCGCACGTTGATCTCGCTGTCAGCGATCGCGTTCGGCGTCGTAGCGCTCGTCATTGCGGGCGGCTTCATCGAATGGATCTTCTGGGCCATGCGCGAGGCCGCCATTGAAACCGGTCTCGGACATATCCAGATCGCGCGACCGGGATACCACGACACAGGCTTGGCCAATCCCGCGGCCTTTTTCATGCCGCCCGACCCTGTGGACTTCAAGCGCGTGGAGTCGGCGCCTGGCGTCAAGGCAGTCGATCAACGTCTCGCGCTATCAGGTCTCGTGAGCAGCGGCGACATCACCGTTGCGTTCACGGGCGACGCCGTGGACCCCAACGCGGAGCGCATCATCAGCTCCGATCTGCCGGTCGAAGGCAAAAGACTCGATGCAACGGATGCGTCGGGCGTCCTCCTCGGGCGCGGTCTTGCCCACACGCTTGGCGTGAAACCCGGCGACACCGTGACCTTCATCGTCCAGCTGCGGCGTGGCGGCATCAGCGCGGTCGACGGCCACGTGCGCGGCACGTTCAGCACGCAGGTGAAGGCGTACGACGACACCGCCGTGCGCATGCCGCTCGAGCTCGGGCGTCGCCTGTTGCGCACGCAGGGCGCGCACACCTGGGTCGTTGCGCTCGACGCGACCGAGCACACCGATGACGCCGTGGCCTACCTGCGCAAAGTGCTTCCAAGCGATCGCTTCCAGGTCGCGTCGTGGTTCGACCTCTCCGATTTCTACCGCAAGGCGGTCGTGCTGCTGTCGCAGCAGGTGCACGTGGTCGCCGCGCTGATCGGCGTGATAATCGTGCTCGGCATCTCGAACACGTTGACGATGAACATGCTCGAACGCACCGGCGAGATCGGCACGCTCATGGCGATGGGCACGACGCGTCGCGCGGTGCTGCGCCTGTTCGTCACCGAGGGCGTGCTGCTCGGACTTGCCGGCGGCGCCATCGGTGTCGGCATCGGCATCGCGCTCGCACAGCTCCTCTCCTACGTCGGCATCCCGATGCCACCGCCGCCGGGACGCGAGGAAGCGTATTCCGCGGAGATCATGCTCACACCCGCGCTCATCGGCGGCGCATTCGCGCTCGCGGTGCTCTCGGCTACGCTCGCAAGCCTCTATCCCGCGTGGCGCGCGTCGCGCCTGCCGATCGTCGATGCGTTGCGCCACAACCGCTAGGAGCCGGCCGTGCTGCGCCTAGCGTTGCGCAACATCCTGCGCCAGCCGGGGCGTGCGGGCCTGACGCTCGCCGCGATCGCGCTCGGCGTCGCGAGCCTCGTGATGAGCGGCGGGTTCGTCGCCGACATCCTTCGCCAGCTGCGCGACGCGACCATTCACTCGCAGCTCGGACACCTCCAGATCTACAAGGCCGGACAGTTCGAGAGCGGCGGCAACCGCCCGCTCGAGTTCCTGATCGACGACCCGGCGGCGGTGCAGCGCGCCGTCGCGAGCGTGCCCGGTGTCGTCGTGCAGGGGCAGCGGCTCGCCTTCTCGGGCCTGCTCGGCAACGGCCACGGCGAGCTGCCGGTGCTCGGCGAAGGCGTCGAGGCCGATGCGGAATCGCGCATCGGGCAGGCGTTCTCGATGCTCACCGGACGGCAGCTTGCGTCGGGTGACACGTCCGGCGCCGTGATCGGCGAAGGCGTCGCCGCCGCGATGAAGCTCAAGGTCGGCGACCGGATCAACCTGGTGGTCAGCACGCGCGAAGGCGCGACCAACGCGCTCGACTTCGACGTCGTGGGCGTGTTCCGCAGCCTGTCGAAGGAATACGATGCGCGCGCCGTGCGCATCCCGCTGAAGGCGGCGCAGGAGCTCACCGACACGCGCGGCGTCACGGCCATCGTGGTGCTGCTGAACGACACCGATGCCACGGACGCCGCACGTGCGGCGATCGAGCACGCGCTGCCGCCCGGTTTCGAGGTGAAGACGTGGCTCGATCTCGCCGAGTTCTATACGAGCACCGCCGCGCTGTACGAGCGGCAGTTCGGCTTCCTGCAGGTCATCATCCTGGTCATGGTGCTGCTCAGCGTCGCCAATGCCGTCAACATGACGCTGCACGAGCGCATACCCGAGTTCGGCATCATGCGCGCGCTCGGCCGCACGGGGCGTGACGTGTTCGCGCTGGCGGTGGTCGAGACGAGCGCGCTCGGTGCGGTCGGGGCGCTCGTTGGCGTCGTGATCGGCGTGCTGCTCGCGGTGATCATCTCCGCGGTCGGTATCCCGATGGCACCGCCGCCCAACTCCGAGAGCGGCTTCACCGCCGGCATCCGTGTCGTGCCATGGATCCTCGGGGCGGCGTTCGCCTCCGGGCTCGTCGCAACCGTCGCCGCAGCGCTGCTGCCGGCGCGCCACCTCGCGCGCATCCCCGTCGTCGAAGCCCTGCGGCGCGGCGTGTGATCCTCGGCCCATGCTCGTACGCGTCGAGAACGTCAGCAAGCAGTACATGGTCGGCGAGCAGCCGGTCACCGCGCTCAACCGCATCAACCTGAACATCGAGGAAGGCGTGTTCATGGCGATCGCGGGCCCGTCGGGCAGCGGCAAATCGACACTGCTGAACCTGATCGGCTGCATCGACACGCCCTCGAGCGGCAAGATCCACATCGCCGGGCGTGACGTGTCGGGCCGCACGCCCGACGACCTCGCGCGACTGCGCGGGCGCAGCATCGGATTCATCTTCCAGACGTTCAATCTCCTGCCGGTGCTGTCCGCGGAGGAGAACGTCGAATATCCGCTGCTGCAGTTCAAGGAATTGAGCGTCGCGGATCGTCGCGATCGCGTGCGCCACTACCTGAAAATGGTCGGCCTCGCCGATTTCGGACGTCATCGGCCCAACCAGCTTTCCGGCGGGCAGCGCCAGCGCGTCGCGATCGCGCGTGCCCTCGCGATCCGCCCCAAGATCATCCTGGCGGACGAGCCGACCGCCAATCTCGATCACCGCACCGGCGCGCGCATCCTGCGCCTCATGCGGCGCATCAACCGCAAGACCGGCGCCACGTTCGTTTTCTCCACGCACGACAAGCGCGTGATCGACATGGCGGATCGCCGGGTCGACCTCGAGGACGGAGAGATCGTCCGCCTCGGCGTGCGCAAAGCCAAGCACGAATGGGGCTTCGCGCTCGAGCGTGCCGAGGACGACTACGACGACGACGAGGAGACGGTCGACGCCGCCGACGAATGAGCCCTCTCTGACACGAGCAGCTCTTCCAGCGGCAGCCGCAGCGAGCGCGCGGGCGCCGGCGGCCCGAGCCCGATGCGGCCCAGGAACACCGTGCGCGGCGCGTCGTCGGCGCCGAGCAATCGATCCAGCGCCTCGCGCACGCGCGCGGCGCCGCGCAGCGCGGCTGCGTTTCCCGTAAACCGCACATTCTCGCGCGCATAACGCGCGAAGATCAGGGGCGTGTACTCGGGCTGGAACTGCAACCCGAGGCTCGCCGCGGTCAGCCACAGCCGCTGCAGCGCCCGGCCGGCCGCGACATAATCGTCGAGCGTGCGCGGCGGGCGTTGCGCCACGAGCGCCACATGCGCCGCGCACGCGAGGCCCGGCACGAGGTCGAGCTCGACGCGCGGCATGATGGTCCCGGCGGCGAATCGATTGAGGAATCGAACGCGGCTCCAGCTCCCCATCGCCCAGCGCATCAGCCGAAGGCTCGCAGCGCTGGCACCGAGCGCCGCGCTCGGCACGCGGTCGACGCTCTCGCGCGCATCCCACTGGATGGCGTCGCAGTGGACGCGATACGCCTCCGGAATCGTCAGGCGGATCTTCGCGCTCGCGAAGGCCAGCCGCGCGACCGCCGCGCGGCGCCGGCCTTCGAACCAGGCGAGGCGATGCGATCCGGCCACGGCGTGCTCGAGGGCCGCTTTCTGCGCGGCCGACAACGGGCGACGCGACATCGGCCGCCGCTGCACGCGCCGCTCGACGATGTAAGGAGCCAGCGGGTCCTCCGCCACGCCGTCGCCGCGAAAACGCACGTCGAACACCGGGTGCGTGTCCGGCGCGTCCGTACGACGCGCGATGTCGGCAGTCAGGCCGAAGCGGGTGGCGGCCAGCGCGATCGTCTCGAGCAGCGCGCCCACCGAGATCTGGCTGGGGTGTCCATCGAGATCGTAGACACACGTTTCGCGCGTGTCGTGGGCGTACACGACGACACGATCGGCGCCGACGATCGCGAAGCGCCAGGGCTGCGTGTTGTCGCCGCTCGGCGCCCAGCGCGCGAGGTCGAGCACGTCGCGCAACGGCATCATCGCGGCTTCTTCGCGGACGCCGCGGCGGGGCTCCCCATGCGTGCGAGCTGGCGCCGCGCGACCGTCATGGCGAGTCGCTGCAGCGGATTGCGATTGCCGCCCGGGCGCCAGGTGTGCGCGAGCCGTCCGCGATACGCGTCGAACTGCACCGCCATCGGCGCGGCGTGGATCTTGCCGCGCCCGAGCAGCATCTTCAGCACTTCGGTCGCAGCGATGCCCGCGCAGAGCTGGCATGCCATGGCGGTGGAGGGTCCGCGGCGCTCGCGGAAGTCCACCCGGCTGCGATCGACGAGATAGCGGCGCTGCAGCATCGCCGGCGAGAGGCCCACCAGGAAGCGAACGAGCTTTTCCTGCTCGTCGACGCCTTCGAGCTGGAAATACTCCTCGAAGCTCATGCCGTCGGGCATGAAGTTCAGGAGCGCGGCGCCCATGCCGAGCGGCGCAACGGTCGTGGCGGGAATGCGGGCCGCGTGGCACGCGGCGAAGGTGCGCTCACGGGCCTCGAACGCGAAGAAGTCGAGCCCGTCGACGTACACGTCGACGCCTTGCAGGAATTCGCCGATGTTCCCGGACGTCACGCCGTCGGGAAAGAGGCGCAGGTCGAGCGCGGGATTGATGTCGCGCGCCATGCGCGCGAGCACTTCCACCTTGGGCTCGCCGAGCGTGGAGACAGTAGCCCCGGATTGACGATTGAAGTTCGTGACCTCGAACCGGTCGAAGTCCGCGAGATGGAATGCGCCGATGCCGAGGCGCGCGAGCGTCAGGAGATGCACGCCGCCGACGCCGCCGAGGCCCGCGATGGCGACACGCTTGCCGCGCAGCTGGCGCTGCTCGTCGGCCGTTACCCAGCCGAGGTTGCGGGCGAATGCCTCGTCGTAGGAGAACGCGGCCGACGCCACGGGTCAGAAGTCGTACCGCAGCTCCGCATACGCGCGGTCGCGATGGTTGTACTGGCCGAAAAAGCCATCGGCGGGGCCGGTGAAGATGTCGACGCCGAATCCGACCGTCGTGTTGCGCGCGGGATACCAGTTGAGGCGCGGGCGGATGAGCCCGCCGCCCTCCTTGGCATACTGGATCCACAGCAGCTGGGGCTCCAGCTTGCTGGTGATCTTCGACGAGATCAACACGCTCGCACCGTAGTCGTTGCGCTTGATCTCGAAGTCGCTGTCGCCGCCGAGCACCTTGTTCTGGAACGCCTGCAGGTTGAGGCGCGTGTCGTGCGGCAGCGGAATGTCGAAACTCACGATGTAGTCGAGCGTGTTGCGCTTGGCGACGCCATTGCTCACGGCCGGATCGCTGACGCTGAAGCCCTGCCCGTTGGTGTACACGGCCTCCGCGCGCAGGACGAAGTCCTCGAAGTCCTTGCTCATCGTCGCGCCGGTCTGCCAGATGCGGTCGTACCGAGGCTCGAAGGCGAACGGCAGGTCGGGCGACGGGCCCGGCACCTGGTAGAAGGTCGGCGACGTGCTGAAGCTGCGGTAATAGAAGCCGGCAACGTCCCAGCCGTCGATGAGCGTGTTCGCGCGTATGCCGAAGTTGCCGTTGCCGATCGTACGCGCCGGCCTGTCCGGGTTCGAGAAGAGGGCCTCGATTTCGCGCGGCAGCGGGTGCGGCAGCGGCGCCGGGTAGAAATCGGACCCCGGCTTGCCGATCTCGTCGAACACCGGCACGGGTATCCACACGAGCTCGAGGTGGGAGTCGCCCTTGAAGTACTCGGCGCGCGCGGCCCACTGCGGGATCCGGATGATGTCGAAGCTCGGCAGCAGGAACTCGCGCAAATCGTGGGCCGAGACGACATCGGCGAAGAAGAGGCCGACGACCTCGCCCCAGACGATCTGCTGGGCGCCGAAACGGAAGTTCCAGTCCCCGGTCGAGACGTCAATGTAATTTTCGCCATGAAAAAACCGCAGGCGCTGGTCACGCTGGACGGCGTCGGGGTAGAAGTCGTTGGAGAAATACACCGGGTCGACGTCGACGCGGCCGCCGAGCTTCCACTTCACGTTCTCGCTGAAGCCACCGGTGGCGTTGAGCTGCAGGCGCCCTACCGCGCGCGACCAGTGTGAAGGCTCGCTGTACGTATAGGCGCCCAGCGCATCGAGGAAGCCACTGATCTTGACCGACGACGGAGCGGCGTCTTCGTCGGGTGTCGTGTCGGCCGCCAACCCTGGTGCAGGAACGAGCACGATCGTGATGCACGCCCACGCAACGTACGCGGCCGCCGTCAGCGAATGCCCTTCGCGCCCGAGCCTTGTCGCATCGGACGAACGCGTCGCCCGTGCAACAAGCGTAGACTTGGGCCTGTCGGCTGGTGCCGCCGAGCGCTCGACGTCAGACGCCTGGGCGCGCGGAGGAGGAACCTCGGCTGCTCCGGCAACGCGGAACGGACGGGACAGGCGCCATAGAGCGTTTACAACGCAATTGAAGGTCATCCAATGGCAGCCGCGACGCGACCGGCGCCGCTTTCATTCACCCTGGTATGAGAGGCTATCCTTTTTTGGCGGCGATCGCCAAGCGCCGGACGTCGATTCTGCGTGCGGTGCTGCTCGTGTGTTGTTGTGCCGTCGTCGTGGCGGCGCGGGGCCAGTCCGAAACGGAGGACGCCCTCGCGAAATCGATCGTCGAGAAGGCCGACGAGGCGCGCTTCCCCAAGGACGCGTTCGAGGTCACCGTCTCGATCACCTCGACGCTGGAGGACGGCGGCACCGAGGCGCGCAAGTACCGCATCCTGTCGAAGGGCAACGAGAACACCATCGTCATGGCGCTCGAGCCCGCGTCCGAGCGCGGACAGGCGTTGCTCATGAAAGGGCACGACCTCTGGATCTTCATGCCGTCGATCTCTCAGCCCGTGCGGCTGTCGCTGTCGCAGCGGCTCACCGGCGAGGTGGCGAACGGCGACCTCGCGCGCGCGAACCTGGCGGGCGACTACGCGGCCAAGGTGCTGCGCACGGAGAACGTCGACGGCGAGCCCATGTACGTGCTGGAGCTCACGGCCGTGGAGCGCGGGGTGACTTACCACAGGGTCGTGTATTGGGTGCGTCAAGCGAACTCCCGCCCCTACAAGGCCGAGTTCTATTCGCTGTCGGACAAACTGCTGAAGACATGCCATTACCAGGAATATCGCCAGCTCGCCGGGCGCATGCGTCCGACCCGGCTCGTCATGGAAGACGCGCTGAATGCCGGAGAGAAATCCGTGCTCGAGTACCGCGACATGCGCTTGCGGGACCTGCCGGACAAGATGTTCACCAAGGATTACCTGAAGCATCTCGATTGACTGCAGGGGGGACGCCGCGAAGCGAATCCGATGCGCGGTGCGCCGCAGGGCGCGCGCGCCACCGCGATGCGAAGTGAGCGCCGCGGCACCCCGACGCCAGCGTCGAGGGCCTCGGATCGAATCGAAAATGGCGACGGCAACTTGAGAAAATCGCTGGCCCGAGTACTCGAGAAGGTGCGCAGCACCGGCACGCGGCCCAAAGGCGCGCGCAAGGGGGTCACCTCGCTGTTGCGCGGTGTCGGCGACGTCACGGGTCGCACGATCTACGGCGATCGGCCCCTGCGCTTCCGCCGGCTGACGGTGCCCGATCCCGACATGCCGTCGATCACCGATCCGTCGGCGTTCGACTCGGCCTTCAAGATCCGCATCGCGCAGCTCCTCAACACGCGGCGCGACGCGAAGGTTCTGGTCGAGCGCCGCTATGCGGGTCGCGGCTACCAGATTCCGGTCGTCAAGCACGACCCGAACCTCATGTCGTTCCTCGCCTACGACGAAGGACAGATCGTGGGCACGGTGAGCGTGCGGCTCGACGTGAAGAAGCGACGCGTGTCGGCGCATGATCTGTACCCCGACGAGATCGACAAGCTGTGCCAGGACGGCTGGCGCATCTGCGAATTCACGCAACTCGCCGTCGACACGGCGGTGGCGAGCAAGCCCGTCCTCGCCACGCTGTTCCATACGGCGTACCTCTACGCGTCGGTGGTGCGCGGCTACTCGTACCTCGTGATCGAGGTGAACCCGCGTCACGCGCCGTTCTACGCGCGCGCGCTCAAGTTCCAGCCGATCGGCCCGGTGCGCACGAACAAACGCGTCAACGCACCGGCCGTGCTGCTCGGCGTGCCGCTCGCGACCATCGCGGACGGCGTCGAGCGCTATGCGGGCAAGCCTGAGACCGAGGAAGGCCGCGGCACGCTGTTCCGGTTCGGTTTTCCGGCGAACGAGCAGGAAGGCGTGCTGAACCGGCTGCGCGATCTCGTCGCGAGCTCGCAGAAGAAGCTCTGATTCGCTGCAACTGGCCGGGCGCTAGTCACCGGACTTCGCGAGCAGCGCCGGCAGCATGCGCGTGACCTCGGTCTGCACGAGGCCCTGCAGCATCAGGATCTTCTGGGGGCTGCTCAGCGCTTCGAGCGGATTGCCGTTGTCCGCGCGCGCCGCGGCGACCGTCGTACCGGTGGCGACCACGTCATCGGCGAGCACGGCGCCCGTGCCGGCGTCGGCCACGACGATGCGGAAATTCGCGAACAGCCCGAGGAATCCGTCGGCGCACTGCCTGGTGCCGTTGATGCAGAGGCGCGTCATGCGATCCACGTACAGCCCGAGCCCGCTCACGTTTCCGGCGCCGATGTGCCCTTTCTCGATCTGCAGATGCGGCGGCGCGCGGTACGGCGCCACGAGGATGATGCGCTCGGCGTGAGCGGCCACGGCATGCGGCGCCACGGCCTGGAGGATGGCTGCGGCGCCCTCATCGGATGCGGCGTCGACATTGGCCGCCGACACCGACATCGCGAGGATCGAGTCTTCGGCGTGGCGCGCGTGAACCTGCCGTTCGACCGCGGCCAGCAGCACGCGATCGAAGGCGTCGTCCGCGATGGCGGCGGTCTGGTACTGGTTGCGGTCGAGGTGGGTGGATGCCTGCGGCTGCGACCCCACGATGGTGAGCTCGCGTCCGATGAGGGAAATCACCGCGTAGGTGGTGGCGCTCGCGCTGGTGGCGATCGAGACCGCGGCGAGCGCGACGGCAACCGACACGCTCGCCAACGCGGCCCGCGTCATATCTCGAACTCGGTCGCGAGCTTGCGCGGCACCGACACGTTCTTGAGGCGAACGTATTGCGGCAATCCGTCCTTGAACGGCGGCGGGTCCTCGCCGCGCATCAGCGGCGCGAGATAAGCGCGCGCCTTCGCGGTGATGCCGTAGCCGTCGCGGCTGATGAAGTCGCGCGGCAGCATCTTCTCCTTGTTGGCCACTGCCTCGAGCGGGGCGACCTCGATCTTCCAGCGATAGGGCTTGTCGGACAGGCGCTTGATCGCGGGCATGACCGCGTTGCGCCCCTTGATCGCGAGCTCCACCGCGGCCTTGCCGACGGCGTACGACTGCTCGACGTCCGTGCGCGACGCGAGATGGCGCGCCGCGCGCTGCAGGTAGTCCGCGACCGCCCAGTGATACTTGTACTTGAGCTTGTCCTTGACGATGCGCGCGATGAGCGGACCGACGCCGCCGAGCTGCGCATGGCCGAACGCGTCGCGCGTGCCGGCCTCGGCCATCAGCGCGCCGTCCGGGTTCTTGAGCCCCTCGGAAACACCCACGCAGCAGTAGCCGAAGGCCTTCTTCCGCGCCTCGACGGTCTCGAGGAACTTCGCTTCGTCGAAAGTCACCTCGGGAAAGAGCAGCACGAGCGGGATCGGCGTATCCGCATCCTCGGCCATGCCGACCGCGGCCGTGATCCAGCCCGCGTGACGTCCCATGACCTCGAGCACGAAGAGCTGCGTCGACGTCTTGGCCATCGACGCCACGTCGAACGCCGCTTCGCGCATGGAGGTGGCGACGTACTTGGCGACCGATCCGAAGCCCGGGCAGTTATCGGTCACCGCGAGGTCATTGTCGACCGTCTTCGGCACGTGCACCGCGACCAGGGGGTAGCCGAGCGTCTCGGCGATCTGGGACACCTTCAGGCACGTGTCCGCGCTGTCGTTGCCGCCGTTGTAGAAAAAGTAGCCGATGTCGTGCGCGCGGAAGACCTCGATCAGCCGCTCGTATTGCGCGCGACTCTCGTCGAGGCTCTTCAGCTTGTAGCGGCAGGACCCGAATGCGCCCGCGGGCGTGTAGCGCAGCGCCGCGATGGCGCGCGCCGACTCCCGGCTCGTGTCGATCAGGTCCTCGGTCAAGGCGCCGATGATGCCGTTGCGCCCGGCATAGACCTTGCCGATGCGATCCTTGTGCGCGCGCGCCGTTTCGATGACGCCCGCGGCGCTGGCATTGATGACGGCGGTCACACCGCCCGATTGCGCGTAGAACGCATTGCGTCGAGCCATTGGGCTCCCCGAGATCGTGACGAAAGGGATCTAACCGAGCTCCGCCGCGAGCGCGCGCGCGGACGCAAGCGACGGATCGAGCGCGGCGGAGCGGCGCGCATGCCGCCGCGCCGCCTCGAGATCGTTGGCGGCGCGGTCGAGGAGCGCCAGGTTGTAGAGCATCGTGCCGTCGTGCGGCCGCACCGCCACGGCGAGCGATTGCATGCGGCGCGCATCGTCGAGGTGGCCCTGGGCGCGCAGCAGCATGGCGCGCAGGTTGAGCGCCCACGGATCGTTCGGGCTCATCGACAGCACGCCGCGCAGCGCCGCGTCCGCCTCGGCGTAGCGGCGGATGCGCGCAAGCTCGGCGGCCTGCTCGAGCAGCGGGCGCGTGCGCGCAACCAGCGCGTCACGCGCCGGGGCCCATTTGGCGTACATGCGGTCGCGGTAGCGCGCGAACTTCGACGCATCGTGGTTCGCGCCGCCGGCCGCGCCCGATTCCCCGGCATCCGCGTTCCACAGGAATGTCGCGATGGGCACGAACTGGAATGCCGCCCGCTGCGCGAGCTGCAGCATGAAATCCCAGTCCTGCATGATGTCGAACGACTCGTCGAAGCGGCAACCCGCGTCGACGTGCGCGCGCGCGAACAGCGCGCACGACAGATGGATGAAATTGCGCTCGTAGAGCTGGGACAGCGAGAACGGCTGGCCGAAGCGCTCGGTGTGCCCGTCGCGGAACACGCCCGTCGCGTAGGAGGTGATCACGCCCGCCCACGGGGCCGCCTCGGCGCCGCGCAGCAGGCCCGCGAGGTGACCCGCCGCGAAGACATCGTCGTCGTCGAGGAAGGTGATCCATGCGCCGCGCGCGGCCGCGATGCCCGCGTTCGCGGCCTGCGGCCGCGTCAGCGGGCGCGCGCCAGGCACGAACCGGACCGCATGCGCGCCGCAGGCGGGCGGCAGCGCAGGGTGGGCCGCACCGCACGCCGCGACGACGACGGCTTCCGCCGTGACGTCGTGCTGCGCGGCGATCGAATCGAGCGCCGCGCGAAGCGATGGCCGCGCCATGCTGCGCACCACCACGCTGATCTCGGGCCGCGCCTCGTCGCTCATGGCAGCCGCAGCGCCTCGAACGCCGTCTCGCGTACGGCGTCGACGTCCTTGAGCCCATCGATCGCCTGGTATTTCGGCGCGCGCGGGTCGCCGGTCGCGGCCCAGCGCTTGTAGTAGTCGACCAGCGGCTCGGTCTGCGCGTGATACACGGCGAGCCGCTTGCGGACCGTTTCCTCGCGATCGTCCTCCCTCTGCACGAGGTCCTCGCCGGTGACGTCGTCCTTGCCGGCCACACGCGGCGGGTTGTACTTGACGTGATACGTCCGGCCGGACGGGACGTGCACCCATCGCCCGCTCATGCGCTCGACGATCGCGGCGTCGGGCACGACGATCTCCAGCACGTGGTCGATCGGCACGCCGGCGCTCCTCATCGCCTCCGCCTGCGGAATCGTGCGCGGAAATCCGTCGAAGAGATAGCCGTTGACGCAGTCGGCCTCGCAGAGCCGCTCCTTCACGAGGCCGATGATGATGTCGTCGGAGACGAGCGAGCCGCTGTCCATGACCTTCTGCGCCGCGAGGCCTAGCGGCGTGCCGGCCTTCACGGCCGCGCGCAGCATGTCGCCGGTGGAGATCTGCGGAATGCGGAATGCCTCCTTGATGAAGGCTGCCTGGGTGCCCTTGCCCGCGCCAGGCGGGCCCAGCAGGATCAGTCGCATGGATGGATTCTCCGCTGTGCGCTCGCGGACGGTCAATCGAGTGCGCCGTAGTGCGCGCGCACGCGCGCCAGATCCTCCGGCGTGTCGACACCGGGCGCCGGCGTGCCGCGGGTGACCGCCACCGCGATGCGATGCCCATGCCACAGCGCCCGCAACTGCTCCAGCGCCTCGTAACGCTCGAGGGGCGATGGCGCGAGCGTCGGGTAGTCGAGCAGGAATCCGACCCGGTACGCGTACAGGCCGTAGTGCCGATAGAGGGGAAGACCCTCCGGCAGCGCATCGCGCGACACGGCGAACGCGTCGCGCGCCCAGGGAATCGTCGCGCGGCTGAAGTAGAGCGCGTAGCCGCGCGCGTCGAGCACGACCTTCACGATGTTGGGATTGAACGCCTCCGCGGCGTCGTCGACGGCATGACACGCCGTTGCGATGGCGGCGTCATGCGCGCCGGCGAGAAGGCGCGCGACTTCCGCGATCAGCGCCGAGTCGAGCAGCGGCTCGTCGCCCTGCACGTTCACGACGATGTCGTCCTTCGGCAAGCGCAGCCGAGCCGCCGCCTCCGCCAGGCGATCGGTACCCGTCGGATGATCGCTGCGCGTGACGATCGCCTCGTAGCCCTCGGCCGTTACGGCGGCACGGATGCGCTCGTCGTCGGTCGCGACCACGATGCGACGCGCTCCGCTGGAGGCGGCACGCTCCGCCACCCGCACGATCATGGGCTTGCCGGCGACGTCGGCGAGCGGCTTGCCCGGGAGCCGCGTGGAGGCGTAGCGCGCCGGAATGAGGACCGTGAACGGCGTCACGCCGCCGCCGTCCGCGCTTTCACCGCTCGTACTCCTCGGGGGTGAGCTTGCGCGCCTCTTCCTCGAGCATCACCGGGATGCCGTCGCGGATCGGATAGGCAAGCCGCGCGGACTTCGATACGAGCTCCTGGCGCTCGCGGTCATAGATCAGCGGCCCCTTGGTGACCGGGCACACGAGAAGCTCGAGCAGCTTGGGATCCATGCAACCTGTCCTCGATGAGATCGACCAGCGCCGGATCGATCGCCGCGCGCACGGGCAGGCAGAACATCCGGGCATCGGCGATGCGCCGGCATTTTACCGCGTCCTTCTCGGTCATCAGGATGGCGCGCGCGCCGTCGAACGCGAGGTCGCGCGCGCGAAACGGATGATGGTCGGGAAACGCATGCGTCACCGCCTGGATGCCCTGCGCCGCGACCGTGTCGAAGAAGCGCTGCGGATGCGCGATCGCGGCGACGGCGTGCACGGTGCCGCGCGGCAGCGCCGCGAGATCCGGTACGGGCGTGACGCCGTCCACGCTGCGCCACGGCAGCGGCACGAGCGACGACGCGAATGCGCCGGCACGCCTGGGCCCGTCGTCGGCGCTCGAGGTGACCACGCGTGCCGTGGCGTCCATCGCACGGCGTGCGCCCTCGCGCAGCGGACCGGCCGGCAGCAGCCAGCCGTTGCCGAAGCCGTGCTTCGCGTCGATGGCGACGATCTCGACGTCGCGCGCAAGTGCGTAGTGCTGAAGGCCGTCGTCGGCCACGATCACGTCGATCTCGGGATGCTCGGCCAGCAACGCGCGCGCGGCGGCCACGCGATTGGCGCCGACGGTGACGAACGCCTCGCGCGCGAGAAGCAGCGGCTCGTCGCCGACGAGCGCCGGATCGTCGTCGGGCCGCACTGCGCGAACGCCGCTCACCGCGCCGCCATAGCCGCGGCTGACGATGCCGGGATGCCAGCCGCGCGCGCGCAGCGCCTCGACCAGCGCGCGCACGAGCGGCGTCTTGCCGCTGCCGCCGACGGTAACGTTGCCGACGACCACGACGGGCACGCCGACCGTGTGCCGCGCGAGCCAGCCGCGGCGGTAGAGCGCGCGGCGCAGCGTGACCGCAACGCCGAACAGCGCCGACACCGGCGTGAGCGCCGCGGTGAGCGGCGTGAGGGAAGCGCGATACCAGTCCCGCGCGACGCGCTCGTGCAGGCTCACCGGGCAAGCTCTCGCAAGGCTCGCCTCGGCGTGGCCGGCGTTACTTGCCTGCCGGCGTCTGCGTGGCGAACGTGATGTGCAGCAGCCCGGCGAGGCGCGCCGCCTCCATCACGTGCACCACGGACTGATGGGTCGCCTGCGCGTCGGCGTTGATGATGACGACGGGATCCTTGGCGTCGCCGGCGACGCGCTTCAGCATGTCCGCCATCGCCTGCGGCGTGGTGTAGGTGAACACCTGCTTGTCGATGACGTAGCGGCCCTGCGCGTCGATGCCGACGTTGATCTCCTTCGGCCGGTCCTTGGCGGCATCGGCGTTCGCTTCGGGCAACGTGATCTGCAGCTCGGCGATCCGCTGGTAGGTCGTGGTGACCATAAGGAAGATCAGGATGACGAGCAGGACGTCGATCAACGGGATGAAGTTGATCTCGGGGTCCTCGCGGGTGCGGGCGCCTCGCAGGTTCATGCTACTTGCGCTCGCCGTGCGCGAAATCGACGAGCTTGATCGCCTGCTGCTCCATCTCCACCACCAGCTCGTCGACTTTCGCGCGGAAGTGACGGTAGAAGATCATGCTCGGAATCGCGACGATCAGCCCCATGGCGGTGTTGTAGAGCGCCACCGAGATGCCGTGCGCCAGGGCGATCGGATTGGACGCCACGGCGCTCTGCGAGCCGAAGATCTCGATCATGCCGATCACCGTGCCGAAGAGCCCGAGCAACGGCGACATCGCGGCGATCGTGCCGAGCGTCGTGAGGAACCGCTCGAGCTCGTGCGTGACGACGCGCCCGACTTCCTCGATCGCTTCCCTCATCACCGGTCGCGGGCTGCGAACGTTCGCAAGCCCCGCGGCGAGGATGCGCCCGAGCGGCCCCTGCTGCGCCGTCCGGGTGAGGAGCTCGGGTGTAGGGCCGTGCTCGCGGAATTGCGTGAGGACGCGGTCGACCATGCCCGCCGGCGCGACCATGCTCTGGCGCAGCGAATACAGCCGCTCGAAGATCAACGCGAGCGCAACCACCGACGCGATGATGAGCGGCCAGATCGGCCACCCTGCTGCCTGGATCATGGACCACACGTGCGGGCTCTCCTGATTCGGGTAGCGGTGGAATTTAGCGTGCCGGTGCGCGGTGGCGCAACCTTCGCAGCGGAGCCGGGGCGCGTCATGCCTTCCTTCGGCGTCCGCTCTCGGCCAGCGTGGCGCTCACCGCGGCACCCGCCAGCACGATGATCCAGCAGAGGTAGATCCACACCAGGAACACGGGCAGCGCGGACAGCGCACCGTAGACCGCCTGGTACGTCGACAGCCTTGTAATGTAGAAGGTGAAGGCGTGCTTGGCCGCCTCGAGCGCGAGCGCCGCGATCACGCCGCCGGCGAGCGCCGGTGCCGTCCGCACGTGCCGCGCCGGCACGAAGCGGTACAGCAAGGTCAGGCCGACGGCGAAGAACAGGAACGGAAGCGCGCGCACGATCGTCTCGCCGAACGTCTTGCGCAGCGGCACGAGCGCCAGGGACTGCGCGATGACCCATGTGGTGATGGAGATCACCGCGCCGATCACGACCGGCCCGGCGGTGAGGCCGAGCGCATAGAGCACCACGCGTCGCGGCAGCGAGCGTCCCTGGCGGATGCCCCAGATGGCGTTGATCTCGCGCTCGACCGTGTAGAGCGCGAGCCCTGCGGTGACGCCGACGAGCACGATGGACAGTCCCGAGAGCCGCGCCGCCTGCTCGGCGAAGCGCATCACGTGCTCGTGCACGAGGTTCGCGCCGCTCATGGGCAGCAGATCCCTCAGCAGGAACGCCTCGAATGCGGCAAGCCCGTACTCGAACATGGGAAAGCGCGACACGAAGGCAATCGCCACCGACGCGAGCGGCACGAGCGCGAGGAGCGTGGTGAACGACAGGCTCGCGGCGGTGCGGGCGAGCTGCACGTCGCGCAGCCGCGCGTAGGCGCGCGCCGGGAAGGTGAGCGGGTTCGACAACGCGTGGCGTGACGTCGGTGCGGGCGCGCGGCGCGGCCGCGCGGCGCGCGATTATCGCAGAAGCATCGTGCACGCCGCTGGGGCGTAAGCTAGACGGCACGACGCGCGACTCATCCCGAGCAGTCTCCACCTCTTCGCAGGAGCCCCCATGAACGCATCCCCTTCCCTCCAGACCGCCGTGCTCGGCGGCGGCTGCTTCTGGTGCCTCGACGCCGTATTCCGCGGGCTGGACGGCGTGACGTCGGTCGAGTCCGGCTACGCCGGGGGCGCCCCGGCCAACCCGACCTATGAGCAGGTGTGCGGCGGCCGCACCGGACACGCCGAAGTGGTCCGCGTCATGTTCGACACGTCGAAGCTCAGCTACCGCGACCTCCTGACGGTGTTCTTCACGATCCATGACCCCACCACGCGCGACCGCCAGGGCAACGACGTCGGCACGCAATATCGTTCGGTGATCTTCGCGCAGACACCCGAGCAGCGGCGCGACGCCGAGGCGGTGATCGCGGACCTCACGGCCCGCAAGCTGTGGTCGGATCCCATCGTGACCGAGATCGCCGACGCCGCGACGTTCTACCCGGCGGAGGGCTATCACCAGGACTACTTCACCCGCAACACGTACCAGCCGTACTGCCAGGTCGTCGTCGCACCGAAAGTAGCGAAGTTCCGCAAGGCGTTCGCCGACAGGCTGAAGGCTGGCAGCAAGGCGTAGCGCGTCCGCGATTCAGGCCCTCCGGGTCAGCCACCCGCCGGTCGCGAGGAACACCCCGACCGACCACAGGACCGGCGCGAGGCCCACGCTGCCGCCGATGGCACCGAAGACCAGCGGCACCGCCACGGCCATCGAGTTCACGAGCGACATGCGCACGCCGGCCGCCTCGCCCATGCGGCCCGCGGGCGCGTGCGCGTGGAGGAGTGCCATCACCATCGGCTGACCGGCGCCGAGCCCGAGGCCCAGGCAGAACGACAGCATCATCAGCGTGGTCACGTTGCGCGAGAACGGAAAGGCGAGGAAGACGACCCCGGCGATGAACAACGTGGTGGTCAGGATCTGGTGCTCGGTCAGCCGGCGCGACAGCAGCGGCATGGCGAGCCGGACCATGAACGTGGCGGCCGCGAACGCGGCGAGCACGAATCCGATCTGCGACGCCGACAGCCCTATGGCGTTGCCGTAGATCGGCACGAACAGTGTGTGCAGCTCCCACGCCATCGCGGTCAGCGCGTTGATCGCGAACACCCGCCGCAGCTCGCGGTGCGCGATGAGGTCCATCGCGTTGCGCTCGTGATGCCCGTGCTCGGGGTGCGGCCCGGGCAGGCGCACCGCGTCGCCGCCGAGGATGGCGATCGGCACGAGCGGCGCGAGCGCCAGCAGCGCGAAGGCACCGCGGTAGCCGACGTGGTCGATCATGAGACCCGCGACCACCGGCCCGATGATCGAGGAGGTCGAATAGCCCACGGCGAGCAGGCCGAAATTGCGTCCGCGCGCTTCCGGCCCGCCGATCTCGCCGGTCGCGTACTGCGCCGAGACCTGGTAGGCCATGAACGACACGCCGAGGAGCGCCGCGGTGACGAACAGCACGGCGAGACCGTGCATGACGACCGGCAGCAAGGCTCCGATCGCGATGCCGCACGAGCCGACCAGCATCGGCACGCGAACGCCCATGCGGTCCGCCAGCCGGCCCGCCGGTATCGCAAGCAGCGTCGGCAGCACCGCGAAGAGCGCCATCACCGCGCCCACCGTCGCAGTGGAGGCGCCGAGCGCCAGTGCGTCGAGCGATACCGCGACGCGGCAGCCCGTCAGCACGACATGGTTGGCGATCCCGAGCCCGATCAGGGTGGCCATCGGGGACAACGCGCGCCGTGGCGCCGTCACGGGATCGCCCTCCGCGCTGCGCGATTTGCCGGCGACGCGCGCTCACGGCGGCGCTTCGCGGTCATGGCGCGAGCCGCACGATGGTCCAGCCGCCGTGGTCGCGGCGATAGGCGATGCGATCGTGAAGCCGGCTCTCGCGTCCCTGCCAGAACTCGAACGCGTCCGGTCGAACGCGGAAGCCGCCCCAGTTCGGCGGCCTCGGCACGTCGCTCGGAAAGCGTGCGTCCATCTCGGTGAAGCGTCTCTCGAGCCAAGTCCGGTCGGCGATGGGCGCGCTCTGCGGGGAGGCCCATGCCCCTACGCGTGAGCGGCGCGGCCGCGAGGCGAAGTACGCATCCGAGAGCGCGGCGTCGATGCGCTCGACCGGTCCCTCGATGCGGACCTGCCGCTCGAGCTCGATCCAGTGAAAGAGCAGCGCGGCATGAGCGCCCGCGGGCAGCTCCCGCGCCTTGCGGCTCTCGTAGTTGGTGAAGAAGACGAAGCCCTGCGCATCCACGGCCTTCAGCAGCACGATGCGGGCGGAGGGCCGGGCTTCGGCACCGACCGTCGCGAGGGTCATTGCATTGGGCTCGGGCAGCCGCGCCGCGATGGCTTCATCGAACCAGCGCGCGAACTGAGCGAAAGGATCGGCGTCGATGGCGCCTTCGTCGAGCGTCTCGCGCTTGTATTCGGTACGAAGGCGGGAAGGGTCGTTGGCGGGCGCGGACATCGGAGCGCAGCCATTCTACCGTGCGCGACGGTCGTGCGAGCATGCGTTTGCTCGGGTGCAACAACCCGCGCGCGCGACATCGATTTTCCCTCTGAGAACGCTTCCTTTCCCTCTGAAATGCGGTATAGTCGCCGCCGATGGAGCGACACGGCCCGTGACAGGAGGGCCCGCTTCAGAATGCTCCGGCGTTGTCCGCTCGCACAACCGACAGGAAGGAGAATCGATGGCTACTGCCAAGAAAGCTGCGAAGAAGTCCGCCGCGAAGAAGCCAGCAGCGAAGAAGTCCGGCGCCAAGAAGCCCGCCGCGAAGAAGTCCGCCGCCAAGAAAGCGCCCGCGAAGAAAGCCCCCGCCAAGAAAGCTCCGAAGAAGTCCGCCGCCAAGCGCAAGCCCAACGCCGCGTTCATGAAGGCCATGACGCCGTCGACGGTCCTCGCCGCGGTGGTCGGCAACGGCGCCATGCCGCGCACCGAAGTGACGAAGAAGATCTGGGACTACATCAAGAAGAACAAGCTCCAGGACTCCGTGAACAAGCGCCTCATCAACGCTGACGACAAGCTGAAGGCCGTGTTCGGCGGCAAGAACAAGGTGTCGATGTTCGAGATGACCAAGCTCGTGTCGAATCACCTCAAGTAAGCGCGCGAGGCCTCACCAGACGAAACGGCCGGCATCCGCCGGCCGTTTTGCTTTGCATGCGCCGGCGCGCGCATCACGCGCGGCGCGTCGGCCAGTCGTCCTCGTCCTCGATCACGCGGATCACCCGCGTGCGCTTGCCCCCGGCGTACTTCTCCATCTGCACGAGCACCGGAAAGCGCTCGGCGAGCGCCGCGCGCGCGGAAGCCTCGTCGTCGAACAGGAGCGGCTTGCCGTCGCCGCCGCGCACGTCGGTCCAGATGCCGGTCTCGTCCTGCACTTCGATCTTGAACTTGGTTGGCTTCATGCGTAAGACCCCGATTGCAATGCCGCGATGCGCGCTTCGATCGGCGGATGCGAGGCGAACCATTGCATGAAGCCGCCGCCGCCCGTGATTCCGAACGACTGGAACGCCTGCGGCAGCGCCCCTGCCTGCAGCCCGCCGAGGCGCGACAGCGCGTGGATCATCGGTTGCGGCGTGCCGAGCAGCTTCGCGCTGCCGGCATCGGCGCGATACTCGCGCAAGCGCGAGAACCACGCGACGATGATCGACGCCGCGATGCCGAACACGATCTGGCAGACGAGCACGGTGACGAAGTAGCCCGGGCCGGTGCCGCGCTCGGTGCGAAAGATGGTGCGGTCCACGATCGCGCCCACGACGCGGGACAGGAAGACGACGAAGGTGTTCACCACGCCCTGGATCAGCGTGAGCGTCACCATGTCGCCGTTGGCCACGTGCGAGATCTCGTGGCCCAGAACGGCCTCGGCCTCCTCGCGATTCATCGATTGCAGCAAGCCGGTCGAGACCGCGACGAACGCAGAGTTGCGGAACGCGCCGGTCGCGAACGCATTCGGCTCGCCCTCGTAAATGCCCACCTCCGGCATCGCCACGCCCGCGTGATCGGCGAGCTTGCGCACGGTTTCCAGCAGCCACGTCTCGGCCTGGTTCTGCGGCTGCTCGATGATGTGCGCGCCGGTGCTCCACTTGGCCATCGGCTTCGACATCAGCAGCGAGATGATCGCGCCGCCGAAGCCCACCACGAGGGCATAGACGAGCAGCGTGGTCCAGTTGTAGCCCTGCATCGCCAGCGAGCGATCGATGCCGAAGAGCTTCAGCACGATCGACAGCACCAGCACCACGGCGAGGTTGGTGAGCAGGAACAGGAAGATGCGCTTCATGCGGCTGCCTCCTTGCGGGCGAGCATCTTACCCCGGCCGGCGCGGCGTCCGGCGGGGGCACGGGGACGTGCCCGTGCCATCACAATGTGAGTGCGACGCGCGCTATTTCCAGCTGTCGCGCAGCGTGACCGCGCGATTGAACACGGCGCGGCCCGGCGCATGGTCGACGAGATCGGCGACGAAGTAGCCGTGCCGCTCGAACTGGAACCGATCCTCGGGCGAGGCGGCGGCGAGCGCGGGCTCGACGCGGGCGGTGATGACGCGCTTGGATCCCGGATTGAGATCGTCGAGGTAGGTGCGCTCGGGCGGCTCGCTCGCTTCATCGTCCTCGCCCGCGATGACGCGACCGTGCCCGGGCGGCGGCTCGGCCTCGCCGGACGTTTCCCCGCGCACCGCCACGCCCGTGCGCGTGCCGGGGAACGGCACGGCGAACAGGCGATCGTACAGTCGCACTTCCGCGGTAACGGCATCGTCGACGCACAGCCAGTGGATGTTGCCTTTCACCTTGCGCGCGTCGGCGCCGGCGGTGCCGCTGCGCGTCGCGGCATCGTAAGTGCAGTGCACGACCGTCACGTTGCCGGCGTCGTCGGTCTCGTAGCCGGTGCAGCGCACGATGTACGCATAGCGCAACCGCACCTCGGCGCCCGGCGTCAGCCGGAAGAACCCCTGGGGCGGCGTCACGGCGAAGTCCTCGCGCTCGATCCAGAGCTCGCGCCCGAACGCGAGATCGCGCCGCCCCCATTCGGGATGCTGCGGATGGTTCGGCGGCGACATCGTCTCGCGAAGGTCGGCGGGATAGTTGTCGATCACGAGCCGGACAGGGTCGAGCACCGCGACGCGGCGCGGCGCGCGCGCGTTGAGGTCGTCGCGCATCGCGTCCTCCAGCACGCTCATCTCGATCCACGAATCGGACTTCGACACGCCGATGCGCTCGGCGAAGAGCTGGAAGCCTTCGGGCGTGAAGCCGCGACGCCTCGCACCGACGAGCGTCGGCATCCGCGGATCGTCCCAGCCGTCCACATGACCGCCTTCGACGAGCTCGATGAGCTTGCGCTTCGACAGCACGACGTAGGTCAGGTTGAGCCGCGCGAACTCGTATTGCTGCGGCAGCGGGCGCTCGAGCTGGCCGCCTTCGGCGAGGCGCTCGATCACCCAGTCGTAGAGCGGGCGGTGGTCCTGGAACTCGAGCGTGCAGATCGAATGCGTGATGCGCTCGAGCGCATCGGAGATGCAGTGGGTGTAGTCGTACAGGGGGTAGATGCACCACGTGTCGCCCGTGCGGTGATGCCGCGCGTGGCGAATGCGGTAGATCGCCGGGTCGCGCAGGTTCACGTTGGGGCTCGCCATGTCGATCTTCAGGCGCAGCACGTGCGCGCCGTCGGGAAACTCGCCGGCGCGCATGCGCCGGAACAGGTCGAGGCTCTCCACGACGCTGCGGTCGCGGTACGGGCTCGCGACGCCGGCCTCGGTGAGCGTGCCGCGCGTCGCGCGCATCTCTTCGGGGGTCTGGCTGTCGACGTACGCGAGGCCCTGCTCGATGAACCACTCGGCGTAGCGATACAGCGCGTCGTAGTAGTCGGACGCGTGGTAGCGATGATCGCCCCAGTCGAAGCCGAGCCATCGCACCGAGCCGGCGATCGCGTCCTCGAACTCCACGTCCTCCTTGAGCGGATTGGTGTCGTCGAAGCGCAGATGGCACGTCCCGCCGTTCTCCGCGGCAAGGCCGAAGTTCAGGATGATCGACTTGGCGTGACCGTAATGCAGGTAGCCGTTCGGCTCGGGCGGGAATCGCGTGACCACGCGGCCGCCGTATTTGCCGGTCCGGTTGTCCTCCGCGATGATGACGCGCAGGAAGTTCGACGCGGGGGCGGCGGTAGGCGTCGACGCCTTCGCCTTCGGCCGGCCCGGATTGGCAGCCGCGTCATTGCGCACTGCAACACGGCCAACGGTTTGTTCATGAACAACCGACATGGCAATCGATTCTAACCGCCCTGCTTATCCACGTCATCGCCGCAGTTACCAGACGAGTCCGCGCATCCCCCGGAAAACCGCGCCAGTTCACGGTTTCCGACAAGGTGTCGGACGGACACCGACATCGTTTTCCACAAATCCTGTGGATAGAAGTGTGCATATCTTGTACATTCGCGCGCTAAGTGCCCCAGGCACCGTGGAAATGCTTCGGATGACGAAAATGCTACAGTCCGAAAAGGCCATGCCCTCAAGGCCTTGCGTGCTGCAATCGGCCTTTCGGCCGACCTCCGCGGGGTGATGACGGCGGTACCTTCGACGCGGGTCCGACGACCTTCTGGTCCAGTCATGTCCTGGACAAAACCCATGTTGCGCGTGCACCCTGCCGGTCGATGAGCGAGCTCGACTTCGGTCCTGGAATGCCCTCTGCTCCACCCGTGGCGCCCGCGCCACAGGTGTATTCGGTGGGTCGTCTGGTCGGTGCCATCCGATTGATGATCGAGCGTCGCGTGGGCCTCGTGTGGGTGGCCGGTGAGGTCACGGATTGCAAGCGCGCGCCTTCGGGCCACTGGTACTTCACGCTCAAGGACGCGGGCGCACAGGTGCGGTGCGTGCTGTTCCGCAGCAAGGCGCAGGTCCTGGCGATCGCCTTGCGCGACGGCATGGCGGTCGAAGTCCGCGCGGTGCCCACGATGTACGACGCGCGCGGCGAATTCCAGCTCAACATCGACACGGTCCGCCTGGCCGGCCTCGGCGCGCTCTACGAGCGATTCGCGCGCCTGAAGGAGAAGCTCGAGGCGGCCGGCTGGTTCGCCCCTGAACGTAAGCGCTCGCTACCACGTTTCCCACGGGCCGTCGGCCTTGTCACTTCCCGCCAGGCGGCGGCGCTCCACGACGTGCTCACTACGCTGGGGCGACGCGCACCGGGGCTGCGCGTGATCGTCTATCCCGCCGCCGTGCAGGGGCCGGGCGCGGCGGACGAGCTGGCTGCGTCCATCCGCACCGCCAACCGGCGCGCCGAGGTCGAGCTGCTGATCGTCTGCCGCGGCGGCGGGTCGCTGGAAGATCTCTGGGCGTTCAACGAGCCCGCGCTCGCGCGCGCCGTGTTCGAATCGGTGCTGCCCATCGTGTCCGGCGTGGGACACGAGACGGACTTCACGATCTGCGATTTCGTGGCCGACGCGCGCGCGCCGACACCCACGGCCGCCGCGACACTGATCACCCCCGATCGGCCCGCCTTGCTGCATCGCCTCGCGCAAGTCGGCCACCGCCTCGTGCGCGCGCAGCAGCACGGCCTTGGCATGCGCGCGCAGCGCATCGATGGGCTCGCACGCCGGCTGGTGCATCCGGCGGCACGCGTGGCGCGGCAGGCCGGCGAGGCGCGGGATCTCGCGCAGCGCCTCGTGCGAGCGATGCGACACCGCATCGACCGCGATGCGACGCGGGCCTCGGGCGCGCAGCGGCGGCTCGTGCGCGAGCTTCGTGTTCCGCTGCCCGGCGCGCGCGCGCTCGCGCATGCGGCGAGCGCGCTGCCGCGCTGCGGCCGCCTGCGCGTCACGCAGCTCCAGGCGCGGCTGGAAGCGCTCGCGCAGAATCTCGCGCATCTCAATCCGCGCGCCGTGCTCGATCGCGGCTACGCGATCATCGCGCGCAGCGACGGCACGATCGTGCAGGATGCACGCGAGCTCGCGCCCGGCGTCGACGTATCGATGACGTTCGCACGCGGCGTCGCCGACGCGACGGTCACGCGCGTCGACGAAGGCTAGGCCTCGTCCGGATCCGGGTCGTCGACCGGCGCTACGCGCCGATGCCGTTCCACGACGTCGGCCGGCGCCTGGGCCGCGAGCCGCGGCGTGTCGACGCTCACGTCCGCGTTCTGCGCGCGATGACGCAGCGCGTGATCCATGAGCACGATCGCGAGCATCGCCTCGGCAATCGGGGTTGCGCGAATGCCGACGCAGGGATCGTGGCGCCCGTGCGTATTCACCACGACGGGCGCGCCGGCGAGGTCGATCGACTGACGATCGAGGCGTATCGACGACGTCGGCTTCACCGCGATCGACACGACCACGTCCTGGCCAGTCGAGATTCCGCCGAGGATGCCGCCGGCGTTATTGCTCAGGAATCCCTCGGGCGCCATCTCGTCGGAATGCTCGGTGCCGCGCTGCGCGACGGCACGAAAGCCGGCGCCGATCTCCACGCCTTTCACGGCGTTGATGCCCATCATCGCATGCGCGATGTCGGCGTCGAGCTTGCCGTAGACCGGCTCGCCCCATCCCACCGGCACGCCGCTCGCGATGACTTCGATGCGGGCGCCGACCGAGTCACCGGACTTGCGCAGGCGATCCATGAACGACTCGAGCTCCGGAACGATCGACGCGTTCGCGATGAAGAACGGATTCTCCTCCACGTGCGACCAATCCTCGAACGGAACGACGTTCGGGCCGAGCTGCGTCAGATGGCCGCGGATGCGCACCCCGTAGCGCGCATCGAGCCACTTGCGCGCAATGGCACCCGCCGCGACGCGCACGGCCGTCTCGCGCGCCGACTGGCGCCCGCCGCCACGGTAATCGCGGATGCCATATTTGTGCCAGTACGTGTAATCCGCGTGACCGGGACGAAACGTGCTCGCGATGCTCGCGTAGTCCTTGCTTCGCGCGTCCTGATTGCGGATGAGCAGGGCGATCGGCGTTCCCGTGGTACGTCCCTCGAACACGCCGGACAGGATCTCCACGGTGTCGGGCTCGCGCCGCTGCGTGACGTGACGCGACGTGCCGGGACGGCGGCGATCGAGCTGATGCTGAATGTCGCGCTCGTCGAGCGGCAGGCCGGGCGGGCAACCATCGACGACGCAGCCGATCGCCGGTCCATGCGATTCGCCGAACGATGTGACGCAGAACAGTGTGCCGAGCGTGTTGCCGGACATGGCGTCGCGTGCCTACGGGGTGCGGCCGACTATAGCATGCGCATCCTGCGAGATCGGCGCGTGCGGGATCGGCCCCGTCGTCATCGCGCGTGCGCCGCCGCGAAACCGCGGGTGCGCCGCCGCGAAACCGCGGGTGCGTCGCCGCGAAACCGCGCGCGCAGGCGTGCCGCCAGCGACGATCTACGCGCGCGGCGGCTGCGATGCGTCGGCTGCCGCCGGCGGAAACGGCGCGACGTAGCCGATCACGAGAAGCAGCACGCCGACACCGAGGAACGCGGCCACGCGCGCAAGCCCCGACAGCGTGGCGAGATCGACGAGGAAGAGTTTCGCGATGACGATCGCGAGCAGCACGGCACCGGCGCTCCACCATGCGCGCAGGCCGCGGCGCGTCGCCAACAGCATGAGCACGAGCGCCGTTGCCGTCCATGTGAGCGTGAGCGCGGCCTGCAGCGGCCGCGACGCGAGAAGCGCGCGAAGGCTCCATTCGATGCCGCCGAGGTGATGCCCGGCGCGCAGCACGGCGCCGTTCAAGGCGACGAACCCGGCGATGGCCAGGACCGCACGGCGGTCTCGCTCGGGCAGCGTCACCGCGCGACGCAACCACATCGCCAGCACGCCGAGCGCGAGCAGGAGCGTCAGGTCCAGCGGATTGACGAGCGGAATGTAGGGCAGTGGCGATGCATCGCCCGGGGACAACACGTCCACGATGGTGATCCACGCCACCAGGCACACGGCGATGACACCGCCCGCGATGCGGGTGTACGCGGGCTGGTGCGAGGCGACCGGCCAGCGCGCCGCCGACGCCGGCGCGACGCACAGCCACAACGCGACGATGCCGGTCCACGCGGCGGCGCACGCGATCCACACCGTGTGCGGCTCGGTATGGCGCCCGGTCCATTCGCTCACTTCCCATGCGAGCCAGCCGACGAGCACCAGCGCGGACGCCGCATGCACGCCCTCGCGGCGCAATGCCTGCAACGTCGCGTCGCCGCGATCGGCGATGCGGAGCAACGCCCAGTGCAACGCGAAGCTCGCGGGCCACACGATCGGCCCCGCGTGCGTGAGCGTGGTGCGGTCGCGCGTCCACGCGGCGAACGTTGCGAGTACCACGACGGGCAGCACAGGCGCGGCCGACCATGCGAGGCGCGGCCAGCGCAGCGCGCGCTGCAGCAGGAGCGACGCAAGCGCGGTCGCGGCGCACCAGGCAAGCGCCAGCGAAGGCAGCTCGCTCGCCGAGTGTTGGCGCTGGATCTCATGAATGCCGCCGAGGAGCCACCACGCCGTAGCCCACGCCAGGGCGCAGGGGGCGACCACGCGCTCGCGCGGCGTGAGCGTCGGTTCGTGCTCCGCGAGCCATGCGGTCACGAAAGCGGCGACGGCGATCATCGTGCTGCCGGCGAACGCAGCATTCGCGAAAGGCGTCAGGCTCGACGTGTCGACGCGATTCGCGAGGAACACGACGGCAGCGGCAAGCTGGAGCAGCAGCGCGAACCCGCGCGCGAGCGGCTGCGACTGCCGGCAGCCGATCCAATAGACGCATGCCGCCTCCACCGCCCACCAGGCTGACGTCCAGCGCGCATCCAGCGCGTTGGGCACCGCAACGGTGACGAATACCACGGCGAGTGCGCCGAATGCGCGCGCGAGCAGCGCGAGCCCGGGCTCGCCGCGGCGGCGCAGCGCCGCGTAGAGCACGCCGTACACCAGCGCCACCGCGAGCGCGCTCCATGCCGCGCCGAAGCGTGCGCCGCGCACCAGCGCGAATTGCAGTGCAAAGCCGATCAGCGGGACGCCGAAGACGAGCAGACCGTCGACGGGCTTGCCCATCTCCAGAGGCTGCTGCTTCGCGTACAGCACGGCGATGGCGACGTAGAAGATGAAGAACAGGATGAGGAACGGCTCGACGATCGTGAAGTACTGAGGCTGGTAGAACCGTGCACCCCAGCCAATGGCCAGCACGAACGTGAATACGAAGCCCACCAGGTTCAGCACGCGCCATGAATGGCGCCACGCGAGCGCCACCACCGCCGCGTTCAGCACGGCGAACCACGCGAAGAGCGGGAGCGGCGATCCGCCGCCGCCGACCAGCACCGGCGCCAGGAAGCCGCCCGCGATGGCGAGTCCCGCAAGCGGCTGCGAATCGCTGCGAACGGCGAGCCACACGGACAGCGCGGCGACCGCGACGAGCGCGGCGATCGCCACCTGGGACGGCAGCACGCCGAACAGACGAAACGCCGCGAAGGTGGTCAGGTACAACACACCACAGCCCGCGCCTTCGACCGCGAGCCCCCATGCCGCGCGCGTGGAGGTCATGCGCGCTCCGAGCGCGATGAGCGCTGCGCCGCCGAGCGCGACGCCGCCGAGGCGCGCCTCGATCGGGACGGTGAAGCGCTCCGCGAAATAGCGAAGCAGGAACGCCACGCCGAATAGCAGCACGATCACGCCGAGGCGCGCCGGTACGTTGCCTTCGGTGATCCAGCGTCGCGCGCGCACTTCGAACGACGGCGGCGCAGCGGCCGGTCGCGCACCCGAGGTCGCGGACGCGGACGTCGCGTCGACCGTGGCTACAGGCGCCGACGTCGCGTCGGCCGTGGCTACAGGCGGGGATGCCGCGTCGACCGTGGCTAGAGGCGCCGACGTCGCGTCGACCGTAGCTGCAGCCGCCGATGCCGACGCGCTCGCGCGAGCGCCGTAGGCGGGCATTGGCGGGGGCGTGGAGTCCACGGCGTCCGCCACGGCGCGCGCCGTGGTCATGACCGGCGACGCAGCAGCAGCCGGTGGCGGCGTATAGGTTGGCACTTCGGCCTGCGCGCCGGGCTCGCGCGCGCCGGGCTCCTGCGCCGCGTGCGCCGTATCCGCCGCGTACTGCCGCGACACGAGCCGGGCGACCGTCGATTCGAGATGATCGATGCGACGCTCGAGCGATGCGACGTGCGCCGCATCGGCGGCGGACGCGGCGTTGCGCTGCCCGAACATGCGCACCACGAGCGCGATGAAGCCACCGACCAGCGCTCCGACGACGAAACCCGAGAAGCCGTGACCGAGCGCAACGCCCGCGAGGCCGCCGAGGATCAGTGCGATCACCAACACGAGGTCGGGCTCACCGGGCTTCGCCGCGCAGGTCGCGCACGCTGCTGTAGAGTCGTTCCGGCGTCGCATCGGCGGGCGCGAGCGGCGGCGCGACGACGAGCGCGATGCGCGACGACAATCCACGCCAGGTTCGCATCGCGTTGCCCCCGGCCGCGCGCGAGAAGAAGCTGCCCCACAGCCCGCGCAGCGCCATCGGGATCACCGGCACCGGCGTCGCGGCGACGATCTGCTGAACGCCTGGACGAAACGGGTTGAGGTCGCCGGACTCGGTGAGACGACCCTCGGGAAAGATGCCGACGACCTCGCCCGCCTCGAGCGCGCGGCGCACCTCCTCGAACGCGCGCTCCTTCAGGCGTGGATCCTCGCGCGCCGGCGCGATGGGTATGGTCCGCATCGTCCGGAACAGCCAGGACAGCACGGGGACGCGAAAGATGCGATGGTCCATCACGAACCGTATGGGGCGTCGCACGCACGCCGCGATGACCACCGCGTCGACGTAGCTCACATGGTTGCACACGATCACGCACGGGCCTTCCTCGGGCACGTGCTCCAGCCCTTCGGCGCGCACCCGGTAGACCGAGTGCACGAGGAGCCACGCGAGGAAGCGCATGAGGAACTCGGGCACGAGCATGTAGATGTACACCGCGACGGCCGCATTGAGCAGGCCGACCACCAGGAACAGCTGCGGAATGGTGAGCCCTGCGCGCAACAGGCCGATGGCGACGCCGGCGGAGACGACGATGAAGATCGCGTTGAGAATGTTGTTCGCGGCAATGATGCGCGAGCGGTGCGACGGCTGCGAGCGCGCCTGGATGAGCGCGTACAGCGGCACGATGTAGAACCCGCCGAACACGCCGATGAGCATCACGTCGGCGAGGACCCGCAGGTGGCTCGAGACAGCGAGGAACGGCAGCACGCCGACCGTGCCGGCCGCGGCCATGCTGCGCGTGGCGAGCCACAGGTCGAGCGCGAACAGCGTGAGGCCGATCGAGCCGAACGGCACGAGGCCGATCTCGACCTTGCGCCCGGACAGCTTCTCGCACAGCAACGAGCCGGCGCCAATGCCGATGGAGAACACGGCGAGCAGCAGCGTGAACACGTGCTCGTCGCCGCCCAGGACGTCGCGCGTGAACACCGGGAGCTGCGCGAGGTAGATCGCGCCGTAGAACCAGAACCACGAGATGCCGAGCATCGAGCGCCAGACGACGACGTTCTCGCGGCCGAGCCGCAGGTTGCGCCAGGTCTCCGTGAACGGGTTCCAGTTGATGCGCAGCTGCGCATCGACGGCCGGCGTCATGGGAATGCCGCGGCTCACGAGCCAGCCGGCGACCGCAATGAAAATGGCGAGCGCGCCTGCATAGAGCGGCCCGTGCGGCACGATGGCCACGACGACGCCGCCGGCGATCGTCCCGAGCAGGATCGCCACGAACGTGCCCATCTCGACGAGCCCGTTGCCGCCGATGAGCTCCTCGGTGCGCAGGTGCTGCGGCAGGATCGAGTACTTCACCGGGCCGAAGAGCGCCGAATGCACGCCGAGCAGCGCGAGCGCGGCGAACAGGAGCGTCAGACTGCCGCGCGCGAACCCAATGATGCCGACGACCAGGATGACGATCTCGAGGAGCTTGATCGCCCGGATGAGCTGCGACTTCTCGAGCTTGTCGGCGATCTGGCCCGACGTCGCCGACAGCAGCACGAACGGCAGGATGAACACGGCGCCGATCAGGTTCACGACCATGCCCGGGTCGATCGACGACGCCGCGGCCGCGCCGAAGGCCACGAACACCACGAACGCGTTCTTGAAGACGTTGTCGTTCGCCGCCCCGAGGAATTGCGTCCAGAAGAACGGCGCGAAGCGCCGCTCGCGCAGGAGCCGGAATTGATTGGGATGCTCGGTCATGTGTCCAGCAGGATGCGTCGTCGCTCCATCGTCGCTGCGCGTGTCGATCGGCTGCCAGGCGGCGTTCGGCGCCGCCCGCATTGTCTCCATCCGCGCGCCGGGCGCAATGCCCGAGCGACGCGCGGCGCCATTGCGCCCCGGATACTGGTCGCGATCAATACCCGCTCGATGAAGTAGCGCTTTTCGCGACCGCGGGTGCCAGCGGCTAGAATGACGCAATCGCCCATCGAACGCCATGCAACCGTATCTCGACTTCATGCGCCACGTGCGCGAGCACGGGCAACGCAAGGACGACCGCACCGGCACCGGAACGCTGTCGGTATTCGGCTACCAGATGCGCTTCGATCTCGCGCGTGGCTTTCCGCTCGTCACGACCAAGAAGATCCACACCAAGTCCATCGTTCACGAGCTTCTGTGGTTCATCCGCGGCGAGACCAACGTTCGCTCGCTGCAGGAAGCCGGCGTGACGATCTGGGACGAATGGGCCGACGCGAACGGAGAGCTCGGACCGGTGTACGGGCATCAGTGGCGCAGCTGGCCGCTGTGCGACGGTGGCCACGTCGACCAGCTCGCCGCCGTGGTGAACGAGATCCGGCGGAATCCCGATTCGCGCAGGCTCATCGTCTCGGCGTGGAACGTCGCCGACATCCCGCGCATGAAGCTCGCGCCGTGCCACGCGCTCTTCCAGTTCTACGTCGCCGGCGGTCGCCTGTCGTGCCAGCTCTATCAGCGCAGCGCGGACATATTCCTCGGCGTCCCATTCAACATCGCGTCCTATGCGCTGTTGACGCATCTCGTCGCCGCGCAATGCGATCTGCGCGCCGGCGAATTCGTCTGGGCCGGCGGCGACTGCCACATTTACCTCAATCACCTGGAGCAGGTCGACACGCAGCTCGCGCGGACACCCTTGCCGCTGCCGCGCCTCGTGCTGCATCGGCGTCCCCCGACGCTCTTCGACTACCGCTACGACGACATCGAGTTCGCGGACTACCAGTCGCACCCGGCCATCAAGGCGCCCGTGGCGGTGTAGCGCCAGCGCGCGGCTGGCGTGCGCCGGCGCGCGGCTTCAGGCCGGTCACCAGCGCCAGCGACCAGGGGCGCATTGCCAGCAGCATGCCGATGGTTGTCCGCCGCTCGGACGGCATCGCGCTGTCGAGCTCAGCGAGCTCCAGGAACTCGGCGTGCAACCGCTCGAGCTTGCGCTGCAAGAGCTCGTACGACGCCCGCGAGAGCTCGCGATACTCGAATCGGAAGTGGCCGCCGACGCGGTCGAACTCGGCCGCGATGAACTCGTCGATGACGCGCTTGCCGTGCGCGCGCTGGATGGGCCCGCCGGGGTGCAGCCGCAGGAGCTTCGGGACCTTGAGCCGCACGACGTTCCCCGGCATGAGATCGACGAGCTTCAGCCGGTCGAGCCGAACGAGGAGCCGCGTCAGCTCCGGTGCGCTGAGCTGATAGCCTTCCAGGATGTCGTTGGCGGTCCAGTCGTTCAGAAGCAGATAGAACACCGCCAGGAGCCGCGCGTCGGCGGCGAGCGCTGCTTCCTGCTTCTCGCTCATCTCCCGCGGCGCTTCCGGCCGTCCCCTGGCAAGGCGCGCGAGCTCGAAGAAGTCGATGTCGAGGACGCGGCAGAACGCCTCCAGCCTGGCGAGTGTAAACGTGCCCGACGAGAAGAGGCGCTTCACGCTCGCTTCCGAGAGGCCGACCCGTGGCGCGATGTCCGCGTACGTCAGGCCCTGCGCCTTCTGGAGCTTCTTCAGGGTGTCGATCAGTTGCCGGCTGTCGGTCACGCGACCTCCGCGAGGCTCGCCCGCCCGAAGCATAGGCAAAAAGAAACCCGCCAGAATGACCGGCGGGCAAGGGGGATTCCGATGGTCGAGGCTTGCCCCGCCTCGAAGGGTGCCGGGAGTAACGCAGCGCCCGGCGGCGCAGAAATCAGATGATGGTTCGGGCGGCGAAGACGCGTTCGGCAAGCTCCTCCAGCGCGGCCTTCTCGCGATCGAACTCGTCGTCGCAACGCTCCACCTTCGCCTCGGCAACGGCGACGGCGGCGAGACCTGCCAGCCAGAACTGGGCGAACTCCGGAGCAAACGTGCTCATGACCATTCCTCGGCGACCCGTTGAGTACTGCACGCGGGTTCATGAGCAATCCATGTGCCATGCTGCCAGCGAGCGGACAAGCGGTGCGCTTTTGCGTGCGCTCACTGGGAGATGCGCGCAATGGCGAAGCGCAGCGCCGGGACAGCGGTAGCGGGCGCTTGTCGCACGGCACCGACGCGCTTCATGACCGCGGCATTAAATGACTGAGCCGAAAGGCAATCGGCTGTCGTTGCTACCCGACAGCGCGTGCAGCAAATGCGCGATCAGGTCTTCGCCGCCTTGAACATCGCGGGCTCGAGGCGATGTCGCTGCAGAAGCTTGTAGAACTCGGTGCGATTGCGCTTGGCGAGCTGCGCGGCCTGCGTGACGTTTCCCCCGGTGATCTTCAGCAGGCGCACGAGATAGTCGCGCTCGAAGCTCTTGCGCGCCTCCTCGAACGGCACGAGCGCCGAGGCGTCCTCCTTCAGCGCGTTCTGGACGAGCGACGCGGGAATGACCGTCGTCGGCGTGAGCGCGACCGCCTGCTCGAGCAGGTTCACGAGCTGCCGCACATTGCCCGGCCACGGCGCCGCCACGAGCAGCGCCATGGCGTCGGGCGCGAGCGTGGGTACGGACTTCCGATAGCGCTCGGCAAGCTTGCGCAGGATGTAGGTGGCAAGGAGGGGAATGTCTTCGCGTCGCTCGGACAACGGCGGCAAGTGCAGCGACACCACATTCAACCGGTAGTAGAGATCCTCGCGAAACTGGCCGCTCACCCGGTGCGCGTCGAGATCGCGGTGCGTCGCCGAAATGACGCGCACGTCGACCGGGATGGATTGTGTCGCGCCCACCGGCCGCACTTCACCTTCCTGCAGCACGCGCAGCAGCTTCACCTGCAGCGGGAGCGGCATGTCGCCGATCTCGTCGAGGAACAGCGTTCCGCCATCGGCAGTCTGGAAGAGGCCTTTGTGCGCCTGGACCGCACCCGTGAATGCGCCGCGCGCATGACCGAACAGCTCCGATTCGAGGAGATCACCAGGGATCGCCCCGCAATTGACGGCAACGAACGGCTTTTCAGCGCGTGGGCTGGCGCGGTGGATGGCGCGCGCGAGCAGCTCCTTGCCGGTGCCGGATTCGCCGTAGATCAGGACGCTCGCATCCGAGTCGGCGACGAGGCGCGCCTGGCGCAGGAGATCGTCCATCTTCGGGCTGCGCGTGATGATGCCCGCACGCCATTCGCTGCCCGCGCCGTCCACGCCGGGCGTGTCGTCGCCCGACACCGCCAGTGCGGCGCCGACTTTCTGCAGCAGCTCCTGGCTGTCGAACGGCTTGGTGAGGAAACCGAAGACGCCGCGCTGCGTGGCGTTGACGGCGTCGGGGATGGTGCCGTGCGCGGTCAGAATGATGACGGGCAGCGCCGGATGGCGGCGGTGGATCGCCTCGAACAGCTGCATGCCGTCGATGCCCGGCATGCGCAGGTCGGTGATCACCGTTGCCGGACGTGCAATCGCAATGGCGGCGAGCGCGGTCTCGCCGCTGTCCGCCGTGCGCACCTTGTAGCCCGCAGACGACAGGCGGAGGCTGATGAGCCTCAAAAGGTCGGGGTCGTCGTCGACGAGCAGTATGTCGCCAGTGGGCATCAGGTCTTCTCTCTTTCAGTGAGCGCGTCAGTGGCCCGCGCTTCCCCCGCCGCCGCCCCCGCCGCCACCGCCGCCGCTGCGCACGCGATCGCGCAGCAGCGCGCGTTCCATCTCGAGGAGCTGGTCGAGCTTGCGCACCGCCTGCTCGCTCTTCTGCTGCTCCTCGCGGAGCGACCGCTGCCGCTCCACGAGCTGCGCCTGCAGCACCAGCGCGAGATTCTTCACGGGTGTGACGGGGCCGCCGCTCTTGGTGACGTTGTCGAGGAGCTGCAATGCGCGCTGATCGTCCTGCGGGGCGCGCGCCAGCGTATAGAGCACGGCAAGGCGCACGCGGTTCGCATCGTTGCGCTGGCGCGCGAACGCGGTGTTGACCGCGGCGATCTCGCGCCGCACGTCTTCGTTGCCCATCGCGCTGTAGCGCGACAGGTCGGCAATCAGCGCCACGACCTGCGCATCTTCGACGGGTTCGGGCGGCGCCGCCGGCGGTGAAGGCGTCGCCGCGGCGGGCGGCGGCGGAATTGTCGACGGCTGGGGCGTCGGAGCCGGGACCGGCGCGGGCGGTGAGATCGTGACGTTGGGGGGTGTCGGCTCGGGCGCAGTGCTCGGCGCCGGCACGGCCGGCAGCGGCGGCTCGACCGGCTCGATCGGCGGCGATTCGATCATCGGCGCCGGCTCGGGCGCCTGCGGTGCCTCGCTTTGCGACTGCGTGGCGGGCTCCTGATCGGGACCCGGCACGGGCGTGGTCGCACACCCCGCCACGAGCAGCGCGAGCCCCGCTGCCCGCCATGCACGCACCGCCATCACTTCACGCTCGCCAGTCGGGGCGGCGCAGCCGCGGCGCCGGTGCGCGACGCCTTGTCGGCCGGCACCGCGAGGGGCAGCCACAGCCGGAACCACGCGCCGCGCCTGCCGTCGGCGCGATCGAGCACCTCGATGCGGCCGCCGTGCGCAACCGCATATTCACGAGCGATGGCGAGCCCAAGGCCGGAGCCCTTGATGCGACCTTCGGCAGGCACGGAGCCCTGGTAGAACGACTCGAACACGCGATTGCGGTCGCCGGGCGGGACGCCGGGACCCTCGTCCATCACGTCGAGCACGGCGAAGCCGTCCTGCGTCGAAAGATCGAGCCGAATCTCGCCGTTGCGCGGCGAATACTTGATCGCGTTCGACAAGAGGTTGTCGACGATGGTGCGCAGCCGCTCGGCATCGCCGATGACCATCGCGGGCTGCATGTCGCCTTCCACCGAGATCATGCGCGCGAACGCCGCGAGCTTCTGCTCGCGTGCGACGCGCCGCACGACGTCGGCGAGCGCGACGGGCCCCAGCGTGGCGGGCTCGATCGCGCGCGTCTGCTGGTAGGCGAGCAGGTCCTCGATCAGCTTCTGGAGGCTCAGCGTGTTGTCGCGCACGATGCGCACGATGTCGTGCTGCTCGGGCGTGAGCTTGCCACCGACGTTGTCACGCAGGAGCTCGGCGCCTTCGCGCACGGCGGTGAGCGGCGTCTTCAGCTCGTGCGAGACGTGCCGCAGGAACCGCGCTTTCTGCTCCTCGAGCTCCGACAGTCGCGTGCGCAGCCATTCCAGGCGCTGCCCGACGTATCGCAGATCCTCGGGCCCGGTGAGCTGGATCGCGTGCTTGAAGTCCGCGGTACCCATGCGGCGAATCGCCTGGTCGAGCTGCCGCACCGGGCGCGCGATGAGCACCGCGAACAGGATCGCGAGCGCGACGGCGATCACGAGGCTTGCCAGACCCACGTAGAGCCATGTCTCGCGACCCTGCGACGCCGTCTGCTGCAGCCGCTCGATCGCGCGCTGCGTGAGCTGCGTCGAGGCGCCGATCATCGCCTGCGTGTCAGCGACGAGCTGCGCGTAGCCGTCGATCAGCGCGCGCGTCGATTCCGGCGTGCGCTGCCCGGACTCGAGGAGCTTGTGCAGGTTGTTCTCGCGCGCGGTGAGCTCGCTCAGTCGCGCGGCCTGCGCCGGCTCGAGTGGCAGGAGCGCGAGCTGCTGTGCGATCTGCGCGAAGTCCTGCCGCAGCTTGGCGTATTCGTCGAGCAGCGATGCATCGTCGAGAATGAGCTGCTGGCGCGCGATGCGCTCGAGTGTCGTCGCCTGCTCGTAGAGCTGGCGGCTGGTGCGCCCGGCTTGCGCGGCTTGGAGGACTTCCTCGCGTCCCTGCGAGGCGAGGCGATCCAGCGTCAGGATCAGCTCGGCCATCGCGTAGACGAGCGGCGCGCTGACCAGGAGAAAGCCCAGCAGGATGAACTTGAGGAAGGAGCGGGGGTAGTACACGCGGCGGGATGGCCGGGGCGCTCGTTATAATCGCCGAATTATGACACTCCCGACCCGCCCCGGATGGTGCGAGACCCCGAGGCCCATCGGTCAGGACATCCCCCGCTCGCGCTGATCGCGGCGAAAGCGCGGAACGGCGTCATCGGCGCCGACAACCGCCTGCCCTGGCGCCTGCCCGAAGACCTTCGCCATTTCCGCGCCCTGACCCTCGGGCATGCGGTGATCATGGGACGGCGCACGTGGGAATCGCTGCGTGGCGCGCTGCCCGGGCGGCAGAACATCGTGGTGACCCGTCGTGCCGACTATGTGGTCGACAACGCCGACACCGCACGCTCGCTCGAAGAGGCCCTCTCCCGCGTCGACCGGCCGGCGCCTGCGTTCTGCATTGGCGGCGGGCAGCTCTATCGCGCGGCGCTGCCGCGCGCCGGCGTGGTGTACCTCACCGAGATCGATCACGACTTCGAGGGCGACACCGTGTTTCCGGCACTGGATCGCGCCATATGGCGCGAAGCGTCACGCGAGCATCACGCGCGTGCCACCGCCGAGGGATACGATTACGCGTTCGTGACTTACGTGCGGCGCGACGCCGCCGAAGCGGCATAACGACAACGACAGGGAGAAGCAATGTCCGAAGCGCATTTTCATGTGCACGGTCCGCACGATCACGAGGTCGAGCACGCCGCGCACTCGAGGGACCCGTTCGCCGGACGCATCGCCGTGATGACGGCCATCTTCGCGACGCTCGGCGCGATCATGGGGTACATGGCGGGCGCCACGCAGAACGATGCGCTCATGTTCAAGAACGAGGCCGCGATCCGGCGCACCGAAGCGTCGGACCAGTGGAATTACTACCAGGCCAAGTCGAGCAAGCAGAATCTGTCCGAACTGGGCGGCGTGCTCGCGACCGGCGGCGACGCGGACCGCTACCGCGCCGAGGTCGAGCGCTACAAGAAGGAGAAGGCCGACATCGAGAAGGACGCGCGCGCCCTCGAGCAGCGCTCCAAGGACGCCGAAGCGCAAAGCGAGGCGGCGCTGCACAAGCATCACCGCTGGGCGCAGGCCATGACCCTGATCCAGGTGTCGATCGCGCTAGCCGCCATCACGCTGCTCACGCGCAATCGGGGATTGCAGTACCTTTCCTACACCGCGGCGGCGGGCGCGGTTGTCCTGGCCGCGCTGGCGGCGGCGAACGTCTGAGCGCGCGATGCACGACACCGATGGTGCGCGAGTGGCACGACTTCTACGTCGTCGCTGGCGGCGCGGCCGCCGCGCTGCTCGGCCTGTTGTTCGTTCGCGCTGACGCTCAACGCCGATCTGATCCTCGCCGGCAACCGGACGCACCTGAAGCGCATCGCCGAGCGGGCATTCCAGAACTACACCGTCGTGCTGATCAGCGCGCTGCTCTTCGCCATGCCGCATCGGAGCTGGCGCCAGCTCTCGGCGATCCTCGCCGCCATCGGCGCCGCCATGACGGCCTGGGCCGCCTACCGCATGGCGCGTACGCGACGCATGAGCGACGATCATTTCGGCCTGCGCCGCACGCTGCAGCGACTCGTGCCGTCGCTGTGCGCCTATGTTCCGATCGCGTACGCGGGTGTGCGTGATTGGCAGGCACCTCAGGAAGCCGTGCTGGCGGAGTTCGCGCTGGCGTATATCGTTCTGCTCGCCGCGTCGACCACCACGTCATGGGATTTACTGCTGCGCGTGGCGGAGATCCGTCACGTTGGAGGCGGCAGCAACGGATCCGCGTAAAATTGCACTACCCTACGGCCGGGGTGGCGGAACGGCAGACGCAGCGGACTCAAAATCCGCCGGTAGAAATACCGTGAGGGTTCGAGTCCCTCTCCCGGCACCAGCAAGACCGATCCAGACGTTTCGAATCATCTTCCGATCGGTCGCAAAAATCCGGTTTTCCCTATGACAAAGCGGCTCGCGTCCGATTGGACCGCGTCAAACGCTTGCATTTGCACCCCGGGATCCGTGGGGGTATCGTGGGGGCATCTGGTCCCCAAAGTGGGGGTATCGCGTGGCAC
>DATJIS010000010.1:0-55261 GCA_035493035.1 Casimicrobiaceae bacterium
GCTCGCGGACTTCCCGGGACGCCGCACCTGGGGCTACGACGGTGTGCTGCAATACGCGCCCGACGCGGTCTACGGCACACCCGACGATCTGAAGCGCCTCGTCGCCGCGGCGCACGCGCGGGGACTCATGGTCCTGCTCGACGTCGTCTACAACCACTTCGGGCCGGAGGGAAACTACCTCCACGCGTACGCACCGCAGTTCTTTACCGAGCGGCACCACACCGCATGGGGCGCCGCGATCAACTTCGACGGCAAAGCTTCCCGCACCGTGCGCGACTTCTTCATCCACAACGCGCTGTACTGGCTCACGGAGTTCAATGCCGACGGCTTGCGGCTCGATGCCGTGCACGCGATCGAGGACGATTCGCGCCCCGACTTCCTGACCGAGCTCGCGGACGCCGTGCATGCCGGACCCGGACGCGAGCGTCCCCGCCACCTCGTGCTCGAGAACGATCGCAACGACGCGCAGCGCCTCGTGCGCGACGCACGCGGCAACCCGCGCCATTTCACGGCGCAATGGAACGACGACCTCCATCACGTGCTGCATCGGCTGCTGACCGGCGAGACCGACGGCTACTACGCCGACTACGCGGACGCGCCGATCAGGCGCCTCGGGCGCTGCCTCGCCGAAGGCTTCGATTACCAGGGGCAGCATTCGCCGTACCGCGGGCGCGCGCGTGGCGCGGCGAGCGCCGCGCTGCCGCCCGACGCCTTCGTCAATTTCCTGCAAAACCACGACCAGGTCGGCAATCGCGCGCACGGCGAGCGCCTGCACGTGCTCGCCGACACCGACGCGCTGCGTGCGGCGCTTGCGATCCTGCTCCTCGCCCCCTCGCCGCCGCTGCTCTTCATGGGCGACGAATTCGCCGCGGCCACGCCGTTCCTCTACTTCTGCGATTTCGAGCCCGAGCTGAACGAGGCCGTGCGCAAGGGTCGCCGCGAGGAATTCGCCGGCATGGCGCAGACGCGGCACGGCGACGTGCCGCCACCCGATCCCGGATCCACCGACGCGTACAGGCGAAGTGCGCTCGACTGGACGAGCCTTTCGCGCGCGCCGCATGCCGAGTGGCTCGCGTGGTATCGCGACCTGTTGCAGCGACGTCGCGACCGCATTGTTCCCGTGATACCGCACGTGCGTGCGGGCGCGGCACGATATCGCAGCGACGCGCTCGGCATGCTCGAGGTCCGCTGGCCGCTCGACGACGGGCGCACGCTCGCGCTGTACGCGCGCATCGAGGCAGGGGGCGCGCTGCCTGAGGCGCCGCCGGGCAGCGAGGAAATCTTCGCCACGCCCGGCGCCGCCACCGCACGCTGGGACGTGGCGTGGCGCATCGAGCCGGGCGGCGCGCCATGACCGAGCTCGAGCTCGATCGCCTCTGCGCGCAGCACGGCATCGCGACGCATTACCGCGACCTGTGGGGGCACGAGCACGCACCGAGCGAGTCGACCAAGCGCGCGCTGCTCGCCGCGATGCGCATCTCGCTCGACACGCCGGCCGAAGCGCCGCGCACGGAGGTTCTCGTCCGGCGGACGGGCGCCCACGCGGCGCCGCAGTTGCGCATCGACGCGTCGAGGGACGCCGTGCTGCGCTGGCGCCTGGCTCTCGAGGCCGGCGGTCATCACGAAGGGGCGTGCCACATCGCGAGCGAAGCCGGCGAAGACGGGCTCCGGGTGCGCTGCACGGACTTTCCCGCGTGGCTGCCGCTCGGCTATCACGATCTCACCGTGACGGACTCGACCCGCGCGGGGAGCGTCGTCGCGAACATCCCGGTGATCGCGTGCCCGGAGCGGTGCCGCGCACCGGCCGGCGCTGCGCGCCACTTCGGCCCCGCCGTGCAGCTCTATGCCGTGCGCTCGCGGCGCAATTGGGGTATCGGCGATTTCACCGACCTCGCGCATCTCGCACGACTGGCCGCGCAGGCCGGCGCGAGTTTCGTCGGCGTGAACCCGCTGCACGCGCTCTTCCTCGACCGGCCCGAGCAGGCGAGCCCCTACAGCCCCTCGAGCCGCCTCGCGCTCAACCCGCTCTACATCGACGTCGAGGCGATCGACGACTATCCGGCGTGCGCGAGCGCACGCGCCGAAGTCGCGACGGCCGCATTCCAGGAGCGGCTCGCCCGCCTGCGCGCCGCGCCGCTCGTCGACTACGCCGGCGTCGCAGCCGCCAAGCTCGCGATCCTCGCGCGCGTGTTCGACGACTTTCGCGCGCGCCATCTCGAGCCCATGGACGAGCGCGGCCGCGCGCTGCGCGCCTTCGCGGAGGCGCACGACGGCATGGCGTTGCACCCGGCGCTGTTCGAGGCGCTGCAGGCGGCCATGGCGCGCGATCTCGACGCACACGGCTGGTCGAACTGGCCCGAGGCCTACCGTGACTGCGAAGCGCCCGCCGTGACCCAGTTCGCGGCGTCGCATCGCGCGGTGGTCGACTTTTACGTGTATCTCCAGTGGCAGGCGGATCGGCAGCTCGCGCAGGCCGCGGAGGAAGCGCGTGCGGCAGGCCTGTCGATCGGCCTGTATCGCGATCTCGCGGTCGGCACCAATCCCGAAGGCGCCGACACCTGGTGCGACGCCGCGCGCTACGCCCTGGGCGTGCACGTCGGCGCCCCGCCCGACGCGTTCAACCAGCGCGGCCAGGACTGGGGGCTGCCGCCGTGGATTCCGCGCCGGCTGCCCGCGGGCGGCTACGCGCCGTGGGTGACGCTGCTGCGCGCGAACATGCGCCACGCCGGCGCGTTGCGCATCGACCACGTGATGGGTCTTTTGCGCCTCTTCTGGATCCCGCGCGGCGCGGCCCCGGCGGACGGCACGTACGTGTTCTATCCGCTCGACGATCTGCTCGCCATCCTCGCGCTCGAGAGCACGCGTCACGCCTGCGTGGTGGTCGGCGAGGATCTCGGCACGGTTCCCGACGAGGTGCGCACCGCGCTCGCGGCGCACGGCGTGCATTCGTATCGCGTGCTGTTCTTCGAGCGCACGCACGATGGCGCGTTTCTCGCGCCCGATCGCTATCCCGCGCAGGCGCTCGTGACGGTCAGCACGCACGATCTTCCGACGCTGCAGGGTTTCTGGAACGGCACCGACCTCGCCGCACGCGACCGTCTGAACCTGTTCCCGAGTCGCGAGATGCGCGAGCGACAGTACGCCGAGCGCGCGTCCGAGCGGCCGCACCTGATGCGCGCGCTCGCGGACGCGGGCCTCGCGCGGAACGACGCGCCGCTGCCGGCGACGCTCGACCTCGATCACGTCCGTGCCGTGCACGCATACGTCGCGCGAACGCCTTGCGCGCTCATGAGCGTCCAGCTCGAGGATGTGTTCGGCGAGACCGAGCAGGTCAACCTGCCCGCGACCACCGACGATCGCTATCCGAACTGGCGACGCAAGATCACGGTGGATCTCGAGGACTGGCCCCGGGACGGGCGCTTCGCTGCCATCTGTGCCGCGATTCGCGCGGAGGGTCGCGGCATGCGGGCGACGCCGCGCGGTGCGCCGACGTGAGCATTCCGCGCGCGACGTATCGGGTGCAATTGCATCGCGGGTTCACGTTCCGCGATGCCACGGCCATCGTGCCGTATCTCGCACGCCTCGGCATCAGCCACCTGTACGCGTCGCCATTCCTGAAGGCGCGACCCGGCAGCACGCACGGCTACGACGTCGTCGACCATTTCTCGCTCAATCCCGAGATCGGCAGCGAGGAGGACCTCGACGCGCTGCTCGCGGCGCTGCGCGGGAACGGCATGGGTCTCATGCTCGACGTCGTCCCGAACCACATGGGCGTTCTGAAGGCCGACAACGCCTGGTGGCTCGACGTGCTCGAGCATGGTCAGGCGTCCAGGTACGCCGACTTCTTCGACATCGACTGGGCGCCGGAGAGCGCGGAGCTGCAGGGCAAGGTCCTCCTGCCGATCCTCGGCGAGCAGTACGGCGACGTGCTGGACCGCGGCGACATCGCGCTCAAGCTCGACGCCGCGCGCGGCGAGCTCACGCTCTGGTATTACGAGCATCGCCTGCCGGTACGTCCCTCGACATATCCGCACGTGCTCGTGCCCGGCATCGACCGCCTCGGCCGCGAGAGCGCGGCCGGCATGGCGGCGCTGCGCGAGATCGCCGAAGGCTTTGCCGCGGTGCCCGTCAGCGCCACGGCGCCCGGCGTGGACGATGCGGCGGCGCGCAGCAACGCGCTGAAGGCGCAGCTCGCGTCCCTCTGCCAGTCCGATACCGCCGTGACGCGCTACATCGAGGCCAACGTGCGCACGATGAACGGCCTGCCGGGCGAGCCGTCGTCGTTCGATGCGCTCCACGCGCTCGTCAAGGGCCAGGCGTACCGCCTCGCGTTCTGGCGCGTCGCCGCGGACGACATCAACTACCGCCGCTTCTTCGACATCAACGACCTCGCGGCGCTTCGCGCCGAGCGGCCGGAGGTGTTCGAAGCCACGCATCGCCGCATCCTGGAGCTGGTCGCGCAAGGACACGCCGACTGCCTGCGCATCGACCATCCCGACGGATTGCTCGACCCCGCCCGCTATTGCGAGCGCCTGCAGGCCGCCGCGGCGGCCGCAACCGGACGCACCGGCGACGCGCGCGCGATCTATCTCGTGCTCGAGAAGATCCTCGCCGATCACGAGCGTCTGGCCCCGACGTGGCCCGTGCACGGCACTACGGGTTATCGCTTCATGAACGTGGTCAACGGACTTTTCGTCGACACGTCCGCGCGCTCGCGCTTCGACCGGCTGTACGCGGCGTTCATCGAGGAGCCGCTCGATTTCGACGTCGTCCTGCGCCGCTCCAAGACGCTCATCATCGTCAATTCGCTGGCGAGCGATCTCGGGCGTCTCACCAACGCGCTCACCGCCATCGCGAAGCGCGACCGGCACACGTGCGACTTCACGCGCAACAGCATCCGGCGCGCGCTGGTCGATATCATCGCGTGCTTCCCGGTCTATCGCACGTACGCGACCGACGGCGCGCGCTCGGACGAGGATCGGCGCTACATCGACTGGGCCATCGCGCTCGCCAAGCGCCAGAGCCCCGCGGCGGAACACAGCGTGTTCGACTTCGTCGGCGCGATCCTGCGCGGGGACGTGCACGCGGCGGACGCCGACGTCGCAGGCGCCATCACCCGCTTCGTCGAGCGGTTCCAGCAGGTCACCGCGCCGGTGACCGCCAAAGGCATGGAGGACACGTCGTTCTACATCTACAACCGGCTGGTGTCGCTGAACGAGGTGGGCGGCAATCCTCGTACCTTCGGCTTCACGCTGCAGGCGTTCCACGGTGCCTCGCAGGATCGCGCACGCATCTGGCCGCACACCATGCTCGGCACCGCGACGCACGACAGCAAGCGCGGCGAGGACGTGCGTACGCGCATCGACGTGCTGTCCGAGATGCCCGCCGCGTGGCGGCTCGCGCTGCGCCGCTGGCGGCAGCTCAACCGGCGGCATCGCAGCACCGTCGAGGCGGCGCTCGCGCCGTCGCGCAACGACGAGTACCTGCTCTACCAGACGCTGCTCGGCGCGTGGCCGCTCGCGCCGCTCGACGAGGCGTCGCTCGATGCATTTCGCGAGCGCATCCAGGCTTACATGCTGAAGGCCGTGCGCGAGGCGAAGGTGCACACGAGCTGGGTGAACCCGTACGCGCCGTACGAGCAGGCGCTTTCGCGCTTCATCGACGGCCTGCTCGGCAGGCTCGAGGGCAATCGCTTCATCCAGGACCTCGAGCCGCTCGCGCAGCGCCTCGCGCATCACGGCTGCGTGAACAGCCTCGCGCAGACGCTCGTGAAGCTAACCTCTCCGGGCGTGCCCGATTTCTATCAGGGCACGGAGCTGTGGCAGCTCGCGCTCGTGGACCCCGACAATCGCCGTCCGGTCGACTACGCACTGCGCGAGCGCCTGCTCGACGCGCTTGCCGATGAAACGGATCCGCGATCGCTGCTCGCGAGCTGGCGCGACGGGCGTGTCAAGCTCTGGCTGACCGCGCGGGTGCTCGCGCTGCGACGCGAGCGCGCCGCGTGGTTCGAGCGCGCGGGCTACCGGCCCATCGCGGCGCACGGCGCGCACGCCACGCGACTGGCGGCGTACACGCGCGACGGCGAAGACGGGCTGCTCGTCACGGTGGTGCCGCGCCTGTGGAGCCCGCTCGTGCAGGACGAGTTCCAATGGCCGCTCGGTGACGTGTGGTCCGACACGCGCCTGCACCTGCCCGGCAACGCCGCGTGGCGCAACGTGCTGACCGGCGAGCGTTTGAGCGGCGAAGCGACCGGCAAGGCGACGCGCGTGGCCATGCGCGACGTGCTCGCTACATTCCCGGTCGCCCTGATCGAGCCTGCCTGAGCTTCGCGGCACTTGTCGAGAATCGGCAAGCGCCGGCGCGCGGATCGCGCTAGCGTCGCGTCGTTGCGCCCGGACAGGAGCCTGCCATGCGAAATCGCGCTTCCCTGCTCGCCTTGATTGCGCTCGCGTCGTGTGCGATCGCAAATGCCTGCGTTGCCGTCACGTTGCGCGGCGCCGACGGGCCGCCCGCGCAAGCGCCCGAGCCCCGAGCGGGCGACCGATGGATGTATCGCGCCACCGACGGCTACGGCAACAAGGTCGCGTGGCAGGAAGCGTACGAGGTGACGTCGGTCAAGCCCGACGCGATCGAGGTGAAGGTCGCGGTGACGGGCGCCGGCGTCAATCACACCCGCACCGAGATCTGGTCGGCGCCGGGCGTGATGCTCCAGGGCGCGATCTACGAGGACGAGACGCGTCGCTTCGATCCCGCGTGGATCCGCTACAAGTATCCGATGGCGAGCGGCGACAAGTGGTCGCAGGACATTCGCGATCCGAGCCGCGAGCCGGGTCCGTACGGTCCCATGCAGTCGAGGGTCACGGTCGGCGGCTACGAGAGCGTGAAAACGCCCGCGGGGACGTTCAACGCGATCAAGCTGCGTTATTTCCTTCGCCTCGACGACGAGACGTTCTGGCGCTATCCGACCGAGTGCGACTACTACGTGTGGTATGCCCCCGAGCTCGGCGTGATGGTGCGCGCTGAAAAGCGCTCACGGTGGGTCGAGAAGGGGCGCACGTCGGCGACGGCGAACTTCGGCCAGCGGGCGATCTACCAGCTGGTCTCGTTCAGTCGCGGCGGCTGAGCGCGACCTGGCGCGCACGCGCTGCGCCGGCTCACAGCCATCGCATCAGTCCGAGCTCGAACGGATGCGTGAGGAGCGCATGGCGCGGATACATGCGCACGCGGTAGTCGAGCCGCCCGCAGAGCTCGGGCTCGAGCTCGAGCGTGAAGCGCTGCTCGCTGCTCTGCGGCATGACATCCGCCGCGACGAGCTCGTACCGGCGCAAGCGCTCGCCGTCCTCGCGCAGGCCGCGCGACAGCACCAGCTCGACCACCACGTCGTCCGGCCGCAAGCCGTTGAGACCCACCGCGACGTCGACGTGCATGCGCTCGCCGTAGGTCATGGTGCGCGGCGGCTCGTCGACGCGACGGATGGTGACGCCGTCCCACGCCGCGCGCACGCGCGCCTTCCACCCCGCGACGACCTTGGCGCCATCGCCTCCGCGCTCGAGGTAGCGTGCGCCCTGCTTCGCCGCCGGGCGGTAGAAATGGTCGACGTATTCGTTCACCATCCGCGCCGCGGAGAACCGCGACAGGATCGTCGCCATCGAGCGCTTCGCGAGGCGGATCCAGGCCGCCGAGTAGCCGCCCGAGCCGCGATCGTAGTACAGCGGCACGACCTGATCCTGCATGATCTCGTAGAAGGTGCGCGCTTCCTCGCGGTCGCGCCGATCGGCATCGAGCGACGATGACGTGGGCTTGATCGCCCAGCCGTTGTCACCCGTATAGCCTTCGCCCCACCAGCCGTCGAGCACCGACAGGTTGATCACGCCGTTGATGCCCGCCTTCATGCCCGAGGTGCCGGACGCTTCGAGCGGAAACACGGGATTGTTGAGCCACACGTCCACCCCCCGCACCAGGCGTCGTGCCGAGTGCAGGTCGTAGCCTTCGAGGAACAGCAGGCGGCCCTCGAAGCCCGGCATGCGCGACACCTTGGCGAGCGTGCGGATCAGCTCCTGGCCGGGCTCATCGGCAGGATGCGCCTTGCCGGCGAACACGAAGATCACGGGACGGTCGCGATCGCCGACGATCGCGCGCAGCGTGTCGAGGTCCTGCAGCAGGAGCGTCGCGCGCTTGTACGTCGCGAAGCGGCGCGCGAAGCCGATGGTGAGCACGTTCGGATTCGCAGGGTCGGCGTAGCGCAGCAGGCGGTCGACGTGCGACTCGCTTCCCTGGTTGCGAAAGAACTGCTGACGAATGCGATGGCGCAGCAGATGCAGCATCTGCGCCTTCAGCTCCTGCCGCACGCTCCAGAAAGCGTGATCGGGCATCGTCTCGATTTGCCGCGCGGTGCCCGGATCGTCGAGGCGGTGGATCCAGCCGGCACCGAGGTGCCGGTCGAACGAGTCCTGCCACTCGGTGGCGAGGAACGTCTGCAGGTGGACGCCGTTGGTGATCGAGCCGATGGGATTCTCTTCCGCCGGGACCTGGGGCCAGAAGCCCTCCAGCAGCCGCGACGATACGCGCCCGTGGATCTTCGACACGCCGTTGTGATGACGCGAGCCGCGCAGCGCGAGCGCCGTCATGTTGAAGTCGTCGCCGTTGGGCGCTCGACCCAGCGCGATGAGCCGGTCCACCGGAAGGTCGGCCTCGCGCGCGAGCGGCTCGAGGTACGGCACGATGAGGCTGTCGTGGAAATGATCGTGGCCGGCCGGCACGGGTGTGTGGGTGGTGAAGACCGTGCTGGCCGCGACCGCTTCGAGCGCTGCGTCGAAGCCGAGTCCGCGTCGCATGAGCTCGCGCGCGCGCTCGATGACGAGGAACGCGGCATGTCCTTCGTTGATGTGCCACACCGCGGGCTGGATGCCGAGCGCCGCGAGGGCGCGCGCGCCGCCCACCCCGAGCACGATCTCCTGCTCGAGGCGGGTTGCCGTGTCGCCGCCGTACAGGCGATGCGCGATGTCGCGGTCGCGGTCGGGCGCGCCCTCCACCGCGGTGTCGAGAAGATACAGCGTGACGTGGCCGACCTGCGCGCGCCACACGCGCGCACGCACGATGCGCGACGCGAGCGGCACTTCGACGACGAGCTGCGTGCCGTCGGCGAGCGTCGCCGCCTCGATCGGCAGGTCATCGAACGCCGACTCCACGTAGTCGGCGCGCTGATTGCCTTCGAGATCGACGGTCTGGACGAAGTAGCCCTGTCGATACAGGAGACCCACCGCAACGAACGGCAGGCGCCGATCGCTCGCCGCCTTGCAGTGATCGCCTGCGAGGATGCCGAGGCCGCCCGAGTAGATCGGCAGGCTCTCGTGGATGCCGAACTCCGCGCAGAAGTAGGCGGTGAGCTCGCGGTGCTCCTGCCAGGCGCCGGGCGGCGGCGGGCCGAGCGGCTCCTTCATGTACGTGTCGAAGGCCGACAGCACCCGGTTGAAGTTGTTGAGGAACACCGGGTCGGACGCCGCGCGGGTGAGCCGCGCCTCGTCGATGCGCTTCAGCATCGCCTTGGGGTTGTGGCCCACCGCGTCCCAGAGCGCCGGATGCAGCCGCGCGAAGAGCGCGCGCGTCGGCCGGTCGAACGAGTACCACAGGTTGCCCGCGAGCTCCGAGAGCCGCGCCAGGCGCGGAGGAATGTTCGGGTGAACTTCGACGGTGTAGGACGTGCCCGGCGTCACAGCGCGATGTGGACGTTCTTGATCTGCGTGTAGCTTAGCAGTTCGTCGAAGGATTCCTCGCGACCGATCCCCGACTGCTTGTAACCGCCGAACGGCACGCCGATGAAGTGCTGGCCCGTGTGGTTGATCCACACGAAGCCGGCTTCGGCGCGCGATGCGGCGCGATGCGCGGTCGCCAGATCGCGCGTCCAGATCGAGCACGACAGGCCGTACTCGACCGCGTTCACGTCGCGCCACAGCGCGTGCTCGTCGCGCCACACGAGGACCGAAAGGACAGGCCCGAAGATCTCCTCGTTGGCGAGGCGCATGCTCTGGCGCACGCCGGTGAACACCGTGGGCTCGACGAACCAGCCGCGCGCCAGCGCGTCGTCCCGCGGCACGCGGCCGCCATGCGCCAGCGTCGCGCCCTCCGCCTTGCCGAGCGCGATGTACGACAGGATCTTCTCGTGCTGCGCCTTCGACACGATGGCACCCATCGTGGTGGAGGGATCCGTCGGCAGGCCGGGGCGGTAGCGCTGCACGGCGGCGACGATGCCCTCGACCACGCGGTCGTGGATCGACTCGTGCACGAACACGCGCGACGTCGAGCCGCACGACTGGCCGCACCACGTGAAGTTCATCCCCGCGACCGCGCCGGCAATGGCGCGATCGATGTCCGCGTCCGGATAGATCACGCATGCGTTCTTGCCGCCCAGCTCGAGACTCACGTGCTTGAGCCGCTCGGCGGCGGACTTCGCGATGGCGCGGCCGGTGGGCACGCTGCCGATGAGCGAGATGCGCGGCACGCGCGGGTGCGCGACCAGCGCGGCGCCGCACTCGGTGCCGCCGGTGACGACGTTCACCACGCCGGGCGGCACGAGGTCCGCGATCAGCTCCATCATGCGCAGCGCCGACAGCGGCGCCTGGTACGGCGGCTTCATGATCACCGTGTTGCCGGCGACGAGCGGTGGTCCCATCTTGCCGGCGGTGAACATCAATGGATGGTTGTACGCGACGATGCGCGCGCACACGCCGAATGGTTCGCGCACGGTCATGTCGACGGCGTCGGGACCCATCGGGATGGTCTCGCCCTTGAGCTCGGTCGCGAGCCCCGCGAAGTAGTCGAGCTGTGCCGCCGCGGCGTGCACGTCCCGGCCCATCTCGGCGATCGGATTGCCGCCGTTGACGGCATCGATCAGGGCGAGCTCGCCCGCGTGCTGCCGAAGCTTCGCGGCAATGGCGCGCACGATCGACGCCCGCTCCAGGGGTTTCGAACGCCGCCATTCGTCGAACGCGGCAACGGCGGCAGCCACCGCGGCATCGACGTCCTCCGCGTTCGCGTCGGCGCATGCGCCAAGCGATGCGCCCGTCGCGGGGTCGAACGTGTCGCGCATGCCGCCGCACGGCGTGCGCCAGTCGCCGCCGTAGAAGAGATCGCGATGCTCAGGCAATGCGCGCTCCACCGCGGATGGGCTCGTCTCGTTCATCGGGTCGCTCGCTGGTGGCTCGCCGCGCCGCTCGGGTTCGCGTCGTAGCCCGGTTGCACGCGCACGTCGACGACCGCGACGCGGCCCGCATCCGCGGCCGCGAGCGCCTGCTCCAGCGCGGGGCGAAGCTGCGCCAGCGCTTCGATCGGACCGATCGCGTGCGCGCCCTGCGCGCGCGCCAGCGCGGCGAGGTCGATGTCCGGCGCGTCGATGCGCTGGCCGACCCATTTGTTCTCGATGGGCCTCCCGCGCGCCCGCGCGACGCGCTCCTGGTGCACCTCGTCGTTGTAGAACGAGCGGTTGTTGGCGACGAGGATCACGCAAGGCAACCGGTAATGCGCAGCCGTCCAGATGGCCGTCACGCCCATCAGGAAATCGCCGTCGCCCATGATCGCGACCGGCATCCGGCCGCTGCCACGCAGCGCGAGCGCCGCGCCGACGGTGAGGCCCGGGCCCGCGCCGACGCCTCCGCCGCCCTCGAGCCCGATGTAATCGAGCGGCGCACGGAAATGGCGATACGCACCGTGCCAGCCGAGCGGCACGCGCGCGAGGCAGATATCGCGTCGCGCCGCGACCGCATTCAGCGCTTCGGCGAGCGTGCGGATCGAGACGGCGTTCGAGGCGGGTGGCAAGGCCGCCGGCACCGCGGTCGGACGCGGCGCATGACGCGTGACGCGCTCGAGCAGCGCCGCGACCGCGACGTCGGGCTCGCACATCAGGTAGTCGTCCGCGGGCGCGAGCCCTTGATGGTCCATGCTCCATCCACGATGGACGTGCGCGTCGGGCGACACGTTGATCACCGCTGCGCCGATCGGTGCATCGCCGTGCGCCTGCTTCAGCGTCCCGGCGACGTCGTACCAGTCGAGCGCGAGCAGCACGTCGGCGCCGCGCAGCGCGTCGATGCATGCGGGCGAGAGGAACACGCCCGGCGGCCCCGCGTGCAGCGGATGGTCCGTCGGAAACGCCGCCGGCATCTTGAGGTCGGTGATCACGCGTGCCTGCAGCCGCTCGGCCAGCGCAACGCGCGCATGCCATGACGCTTCGTCACGCGCTGTGCGGCCCATCAGCATGACGGGCTCCTTCGCGGCGTCGAGACGCGCGACCATTCGCGTGAGGGAGGCGTCGCCGGGCCGCAGCGGCGCCGCGGCCGCGAAGCGCGCCGGATCGGGCAAAGGCGGCATGGCCGCGAGCGGCGCTTCCTGCAGCGCGGCGTCGAGATTCACGTACGTCGGGCCGCAGGGCGGCGTGCAGGCGATCTGGTGTGCGCGCAGCAGCGCCTCGAAGGCCGCGGCGATCGACCCGGGCTGGTTGTCCCACTTCGTGAAGTCGCGCACCAGCGCCGCCTGGTCGGACGCGGTGTGGATCCAGTCGATCCACGGGCGCCGCAGTGCCGCATCGACCGGCCCGGTCGCCCCGAGCAGCAGCATCGGCGCCCGATCGCACCACGCGTTGAAGATGGCCATCGAGCCGTGCATGAGCCCCACGTTGGAATGCAGCACCGCGCCCATCGGCCGGCCCGTGACCTTTGCATAGCCGTGCGCGATCGCGACCGCGCTCTCCTCGTGCAGGCACAGCAGCATCGCGGGCGCGCGATTGCCGAGATAGTTGACGAGGCTGTCATGCAGCCCGCGGTAGCTCGCGCCCGGGTTGAGCGCAAGATACGGAATCGCGAGGCGCCGCAGCATCGCGGCGATGGCGTCGCTGCCGAACAGCGAGCCCGCGTCGGATGCGAGCGGCGTGTCCGGCCAGCCGTCGGCCGCCGGGTCGGGTGCGTTCAATCCACTTCCTCCTGGTGCAAAGCTTAACCGAACCGCGCCGATGCCCCTCCGCCGCCCCCGCGCAAGATTGTAAGTGTACTTACGATTTGCTACAGTGGGCTCGAGGAGAACGCCATGGATGAGCTCGGCACGCTCGGCGACCTGCCGGCCGATTACCTGACGGCGCTGCGCGGAGAGAACCTGGTGCCGCTGTGGCCGAGCCTGCGCTCGCTGCTGCCGCCGGAGCGCCCGAACAGCGGCACGCGCGCGACGCACTGGCGCTGGAGCGCCATCCGGCCGCTGCTGCTGCGCGCCGGCGCGCTCACGCCGATCGAAAAGGCCGAGCGGCGCGTGCTCGTGCTGGCGAATCCCGGCCGCGGCCTGGACAACCTCCAGGCTTCGAGCGCCATCTATCTCGGCATGCAGCTGGTGCTGCCCGGCGAGGTCGCGCCCAACCACCGGCACACGCCGAACGCGGCGCGCGTGGTCGTCGAAGGCGCGGGCGCGTGCACGATCGTCGGCGGCGAGCGCTGCCCGATGGAGCACGGCGACCTCGTCCTGACCCCGAGTGGCCTGTGGCACGAGCATCGGCATGAAGGCGAAGGTCCCTTCATCTGGCTCGACGTGCTCGACTTGCCGCTCATGGTGTACCTCGACGTTTCCTACGTCGTCCCGGGCGAGTCGCAGAAGGTGCGCCGCGAGCCGGCCAGCTACGCCAGCGGCGGCGTGCTGCCCCGCGTGCACGGGCGCGCAACGACGTCGCGCTATCCCCTGCTGCGCTACGAGTGGCGGCGCACGCGAGAGGCGCTCATCGCGTTGGGTGCGTCGGCCGGGCGCGACGGCCCGGTGGAGGTCGCCTACGTCAACCCCGAAACCGGAACGGACGCGCTCAATACCATCGCCTTCTCCGCGCTCATGCTCCGGCCCGGCGAGACCCAGCTGCTGAAGCGTATCTCCGCGGCACGTGTGTTCCACGTGATCGAAGGCGCCGGCGAGGCGCGCATCGGCGACGAGGACGTGCGCTTCGAGCCCGCGGACACCTTCTGCGCGCCGGGCTTTGCGCCGACGCGCATTGCCAACGGATCGGGGCGCGACCCGCTGTTCCTGATCGTCGCCGACGAGTCGCCGGTTCACCGCAAGCTGGGCGTCTTCGAGACGCGCGAATGAGCGTGTCGCGCGCAACGATGCCCGCCCTGAGCCCTCCGCAGACCGTTCTCGTCGTCGGCGGTGGCATCGGCGGTCTCGCGGCCTGCCTTGCGCTGTCGCAGCTCGGTTTCGCGGTCACCGTCATCGAGCAGGCCGCGCACATCGGCGAGATCGGCGCGGGCATCCAGCTCGGACCGAACGCATTCACCGCGATGGACGCGCTCGGCGCCGGCGAGCGGCTTCGTCGCCGCGCGGTGTACGTCGACCGGCTCGTGATGATGGACGCCCTCGACGAGAGCGAGGTCGCGTGCGTGCCGCTGGGCGAGCCATTTCGCCAGCGCTTCGGCGATGCGTACGCCGTGATCCATCGCGCCGACATCCACCTGTCCATCCTCGAGGAAGTGCAGCGGGCGCCGAACGTGACCTTCATCACCTCGACGCGCATCACGGACGTCGACGTCGGGCCCGACGCGGTGCGCGTGATCGACGCGGACGGGAACGTGCGCAGCGGCGTGGCGCTCGTCGGCGCCGACGGCGTCAAGTCGGTCGTGCGCCAGGCGCTCGTCGGCGACACGCACCGCGTCTCGGGTCACGTCGTGTACCGCGGCGTAGTGCCGCGCGAGGACATGCCGGCGGATCTGCGCTGGAACGCCGCGGCGCTGTGGGCGGGTCCGAACTGCCACCTCGTCCACTACCCGCTGCGCGGGGGCGAGCAATACAACCTGGTGGTCACGTTCCACAGTCGCGAGCGCGAGGAATGGGGCGTGCGGGAAGGCTCGCAGGCCGAGGTGCTGTCGTACTTCGAGGGCATCGCACCGCGGCCGCGCCAGCTGCTCGATCGCCCCACGTCGTGGAAGCGCTGGGCGACGGCCGACCGCGATCCCGTCGATCGCTGGGGCCGGGGCCGCGCGACGCTCCTGGGCGACGCCGCGCATCCCATGCTCCAGTACATGGCGCAGGGCGCGTGCATGGCGCTCGAGGACGCCGTGACGCTGCGCGAAGCCATCACGGCGTGCGACATGGAGATCGAAGCGGGGTTGCGCCTCTACGAGTCGCGGCGCATCGTGCGAACGGCCCGCGTGGTGTACGCGTCACGCGAGATGGGGCGCATCTACCACGCGCGCGGCGTCGAGCGGCTCGTGCGCAACTCGCTGTGGAAGGACCGCACACCCGAGCGCCACTACGATGCGCTCGAATGGCTCTACGGCTGGACGGCCGAGCGATGCCTCGCGTAGATCCCCGCGCCGGCGCACCGTTCACCTACGCGGACCTGCGCACCAGCACGGTGCCGATCCATCACATGCCGGGCCATTACATCCGCCGGCTGCAGCAGATTGCCGTCGCGCTGTTCGCGCGCCGCCTCGACCGCTACGCCATCACGCCGGTGCAGTACGCGGCGCTCGCCGCGCTGGAGCACAACGGCACGTGCGACCAGGCGGCACTCGCCGCACTGATCGGCTACGACCGAGCCACGATCGGCGGCGTGGTGGACCGGCTTCTCGCCAAGCGCTGGGTGGCACGCGAGTCGAGCCGGACCGATCGGCGGATGAAGCTCGTCACGCTGACGAGCGCCGGCAGCGCACTGCTGCGTCGCGCCGCACGCGACGTCGAGCGCGTGCAGGAGGATCTCATGGCGCCGCTCAACGCCACGCAGCGGCGCCAGTTCGAGCGGCTGTGCCTGCGACTGCTCGCGGGCCACGTCGGCTGACGCCATCTCGTCATCGGTGCTCTCGCCGCGAGCCGAGAAGATTGCGTCGGAAAGGACGAGGAGCGCCGTTCATCGCGGCGCCGCCGGCGCCGGGGTGGTGGCGCTGATCCCCTGGTCTCGCTGCCAGCGACGCGCGCGCATCGCGACGATGAGCAGCAGGATGCCCGACAACGTGGCGTAGACGCTCACGAACCACACCAGCGCGAGCGCCCCGGCACCCGGGAAGATCAGCACGACCGCGCCGAACACGATCGAGACCACGCCCTCGGCGACGAGCAGCCATTCATGCTCGACCTGACGGCGCAAGCGCACCGCCGCGACGAGATCGAGCACGCCGGTCACGAGCGCGTTGGCGCCGATCAGCAGGATGAGCGTCAGCGCGGTGACGCCCGGATAGATGATCGCGAGCACGCCCGCGACGACGGAAACGATGCCGAGCACCAGCATGAGGCCCCATCCGCCATGTCCGCGCGCCCGGGTGGCACCCACGACGGACGCGATACCGGCAATCACGGCGAACGCCGCGAACATCGCGACGAGCCACAGCAGCGTGAGTCCGGGCATGACGATCGCCAGCACGCCGAACGCGATGGCCACCACCCCGCGCAAGGCGAGCATCCACCACGAGCGAGTGAGCACGTCCTTCATGTCGCACCTCCATCGTCTGCGTTGACAGGGTGTCGCCGGCGGTATCGCCGGACGCCGCACGGATCGCCTGGACGCCGCGACGGTCCGATATCATGACACCGAAGCGGCGCGAGCGCGCATCGGCGCGGCCACCTCGGCCAATCCACGGGAGCGACATGAGCCTCAACCTGTTCGGACGTCTGATGCCGCGTGAAGAGGCGTTCACGGCCCTCTTCTGCGAGCAGACCCGCTGCATCGTGCAGGGCGCGCACGAGCTGCTCGACCTGGTGGACGGCAAGGGCGCGCTCGACATGCACGTCGCCGCGATCCGCCAGATCGAGCACGACGCCGACGCCGTCGCGCGCAAGGTATTCCTCGCCGCGAACCGCACGTTCAACGCGCCGATCGATCGCGAGGACATCATCGACCTCGCCAACCGCATGGACGACGCGGTCGACCTGATCGAGGACACCGCCAAGGCGATCCAGCGCTACGCGCTCGGCGAGTTCCCCGGCGAGATGCGCGCGATCGCCCATGCCGGCGCGCGCGCCGCGGACGTGCTGCACCGGGTGATGCCGCTGCTCGACGCGATCACCGAGCAGCATCGCACCATCTTCCAGCTGTGCGAGGAGGTCGGCCACATCGAGGAGGAAGCCGACCAGTGCTTCGACACGGGACTCGCGCTGCTGCGCGCGCAGCTCCGGGCGGGGCAGGTCGATACGGTCGGCTACATCGACCGCAAGGAGATCTACGAGCTGCTCGAGGATGGCGTCGACAAGTGCGACGACATCTCGAACGCGGTGCAGGCGATCACCGCGAAGCATGTCTAGCGCGGTGAACGACCCGTGCTCGACGGAGGTGCCCGTCGCCGGCGCGGCGGCGTCGCCGCGTCGAGGCGTGCTCGCGTGAACGGCGCGAGCCTCGCGCTGCCGCTGCTCTTCGCGCTGATCGGCGTCGCGCTGCTGTTCGACTTCCTGAACGGCCTGCACGACGCCGCGAATTCGGTGGCGACCGTCGTGTCGACGGGCGTCCTGAAGCCGCAGGTCGCCGTGGCCTGGGCGAGCTTCTTCAACTTCATCGCCTTCCTCGTGTTCGGCCTGCACGTCGCGCGCACGATCGGCACCGGCATCGTCGACGCCGCGATCGTCGACGCGCGCGTGGTGTTCGGTTCGCTGGTCGGCGCGATCGCGTGGAATCTCATCACGTGGTGGCGCGGGCTGCCTTCGAGCAGCAGCCATGCGCTCATCGGCGGCCTCGCGGGCGCGGGTATCGCCAAGGCCGGGCTGTCCACGATCGTCTGGAGCGGCCTCGGCAAGACCGTATTGTGGATCGTGCTGTCGCCCGTGCTCGGCTTCGTGCTGGCGCAGCTCCTCGTGCTGATCGTGCAATGGCTCGACCATCGCTCGACGCCGTTCGCGGTGGACCGGCGCTTTCGCGTGCTGCAGCTCTTCTCCGCCTCGCTGTACTCGCTCGGACACGGCGGGAACGACGCGCAGAAGACCATGGGCATCATCGCGGTGCTGCTGTTCTCCCAGGGCCTGCTCGGCGGCACGTTCCACGTGCCGTTCTGGGTTGTCGTGTCCTGCCAGGCCGCGATGGCGCTCGGCACGCTGATCGGCGGCTGGCGCATCGTGCACACGATGGGCTCGCGCATCACGCACCTGAAGCCCATCCAGGGCTTCTGCGCCGAGACGGGTGGCGCCGCGACGCTGTTCATCGCCACCGGGCTCGGCATTCCGGTGTCGACGACGCATACCATCACGGGCGCGATCATCGGCGTCGGGGCTGCACGGCGCGCGTCCGCGGTGCGCTGGCAGGTCGCGCAGCGCATCGTCTGGGCCTGGATCTTCACGATCCCCGCCGCGGCGCTCATCGCGGCGGCTGCGTACGCCGCTACGGGTGTCGTGGCCGCGGTGCTCTAGACGCCCAGCGCCGCCTTCACGCGTTCACGCGTGAACGGAATCTCGCGCAGGCGCACGCCCGTCGCATCGGCGAACGCGTTCGCGATCGCCGCGGCGGCGGGACCCTGCGCGGCTTCGCCGGTGCCGAGGAACGGCGCACCGGGTCGGTTGATCACGTGCACGTTGACGAGGTCCGGCAGATCGTTGAATCGCAGGATCGGATAGCTCGCCCAGTCGCGGCTGACGATGCGCGTGCGGTCGAAGGCCACCGACTCGAACAGCGTCCAGCTGATCGACTGGATGATGCCGCCTTCGGTCTGGTTGCGGATGCCGTCCGGATTGACCGCGTCACCGCTGTCGATGGCGGCGACGGCACGCACGACGCGCACGCGGCCCGTGTCGCGCTCGACCTCGACCTCGAACGCCATCGCGCAATACGCGGCGAGCGTCTTGTAACGCGCGTAAGCGAAGCCACGGCCGCGGCCGCGCGTGCGCTCGAACGCCGCCCACCCGAAGCGCTCGGCGGCCGTCTGCACGACGTCGCGGGCCCGCGGGTCGGTGAGATGGCGCAGGCGGAACACGACGGGATCGGCCTTCGCGGCGCGCGCGAGCTCGTCGATGAAGCTCTCGATGGAGAATACGTTCGCGTACGCGCCGAGCGAGCGCAGGGCCGAGCAGCGCAGCGGCATCTGCTCGATGAAGTGATACACCACGCGCGGGTCGCGGAACGCGTAGCCTGGAATGGCGTTGCGATCGCCATCGCCGCTCGGCAACGGAACCGGCTTGGGCGGCGGCGGCGTGAACGGTTGCTGCAGCGTCCAGGCCGGCGCGAGATTGCCGGCGGGACCGGGGCGCGTCGAATGCGACGAGCTCCACACCTCGTAGCTCCACCGCGCGACGTTGCCGTCGCTGTCGAGCGCCGCCCGTATGCGCGTCGCCATCGCCGAGCCGTACGGCTCCCACGCGTGCTCCTGCTCGCGCATCCACTGCACGCGCACCGGGCGTCCGGGCAGCGCGCGTGCGCACAGCGCGGCGTCGGCGCCGGCGTCGTCGGCCGCGTTGTGGCCGTAGCATCCCGACCCTTCGACGTGAATGCAGCGCACGCGCTCGGGTGGCATGTGCACGAGCTCGGCAATCGCGTCGCGCAGCGGATATACGCCCTGGCTATGCGTCCACACGGTGAGCGCGTCGTCCTTCATCCACGCGACCGCGCACGAAGGTCCGATCGATGCATGCATCTGATACGGCCGGCGGAACGTCGCGTCCAGGCCGCCGGCGTTGACCGCGGTCGCGGCGTCGCCCGCGTCGATGCGATCCTTCACGGGAAGGCTCTGCAGATGCTCGAAGAGCTGCGCGGGATCCGGCAGCGTCGGTTGCTCTTCCCACCGCGCCGCGGCGTCGAGCGCGCGCATGGCGACGACCGCCTGCCATTCGCGCTCGGCGATGACCGCGAGAAAGCTGCCGTCGCGTACGACCTTCAGCACGCCCGGCAAGCGCTCGACGCGGTCGCTCGCCACGTCGGTGAGCTTCGCGGCGTAGCTCGGTGGCCGCACCACGCGCGCATGGACCATGCCGGGCAAGCGCAGATCCTGCACGTACGCTGCACCGCCCGTCACCTTCGCGGGAATGTCCACACGCGGGAACGCACGCCCGATCACCGTGCGTGCCTTCGGGTCGCGCAGGGGCGACGATGCCTCCGCGCGCACGTGCAGTACGCCGTCCGAAACGAGCTCGGCGTAGCCGATCGTGCGCCCGTCGGGCGCGCGCACCGCCTGGTTCTGCACCGACAGTTGTTCGGCAGCGACGCCCCATTTCGCCGCCGCGAGATTCACGAGCAGGCCGCGCACCTGCGCCGCGGCGTTCATGATCGCCGTCCCGCTGTGCTGCATGGACTGGCTTCCCGCGGTGTACTGCTCGTTGGGCGTGCGGGCGGTGTCCGCGGTGACGAGCGCGATGCGTGCCGGATCGACGACGAGCTCCTCGGCCGCGACCTGGATCAGCGCCGTCTTGATGCCCTGCCCGAGCTCGGCCTTGCCGGTAAACACCGTGATGGTCCCGTCGCTGCCGATGCGGATCCAGGCGTCGAGCATCGGATCCTGCTCGAGGCTTCCCGGCAAAGGATTCTTGCCGCCGCCCGCTTCCTGGACAGCGGCACCCGCGGATCCCAGCGCAAAGCTCACCACGAGCGCGCCGCTCGACGCGAGGAAGGCTCGCCGGTCCATGTTCATTTGGCGCTCGCGACCGAGGCGCCCTGCATCGCCTTCGCCGCGCGCGCCACCGCGCGCAGGATGCGCATGTGCGTGCCGCACCGGCAAAGATTGGGGCTCATGTGGCGACGGATCTCGGTCTCGTTCGCATTCGGGTTGCGCTCGAGCAGCGCCTGCGCGCGCACGATCATTCCCGCGATGCAGTAGCCGCATTGCGCCGCCTGCTCGTCGATGAACGCCCGCTGCAGCGGACCCGGATCGGCGGCGGTGCCGAGCCCTTCGACGGTGCGGATGCGGCGGTCCTGCAGCACGGAGATCGGCGTGATGCACGAGAAGACCGGCGCGTCATCGACCAGCACCGTGCACGCGCCGCATTGACCGAGGCCGCAGCCGAACTTCGCGCCGTTCAGCCCGAGATCGTTGCGCAGCACGTACAGCAGCGGCGTCGCCGGGTCGGCGTCGACGTCGCGCTTCTGGCCGTTGACGTTCAGGGTAAGCATCGTTTCAACCCTCCGGTTTCGCGCGAACGTCCCTCGCCACGCCCTCGGCATCCTGCCACGGCGCCTGGTCGCTGAACGTAGCGCGCACGTAATCGGCGAGCGCGCCGAGTTGCGCATCGGTGAGCGCGCCGCCGAATGCGGGCATCCACGGCCCGCGCTCGCCGTCAGCGGGCTGGATGCCGTGCAAGGTGATCTGGATGAGGTTGCGCGGCGTCGGCGCCGCAACTGCCGTGCTCGCGCTGAGCGGCAATGCACCTTCGACGGCGTTGCCGCGTCCCGGCTCGTGGCATTGCGCGCAGGCGCCGTCGTAGACGGCCTTGCCGGTCGCGCTCGCGAGCGTGGGCGGCTTGCCCGGCGGCTCGCCCTTTTCCTGCGCTCGCACCTTCTCGCGCTGCACTCTCGCGTCGAGCTCGTTCGCGCGACGCTCGCGCTCGTCGACGTGGGCGGCGCCGACCGAGGCGACGTACGTCGCGATGGCGTGCACGTCGTCTTCGGACGCGCTCGCAAGGCTGCGCACGACGCCGGCCATCGGCCCACCCGCGATGTCGTGACGCTCGGCCGCGCCACCGCGCAGGTACACGAACAGGCTTTGCTCCGTCCAGGGCACCGGCGCGGGCGACGATGCGTCGAGCGCCGGCGCATGCCAGCCTTCGGCATCGCCGCCCGACAGCGGCGCATCGAGGCGCTCGGCCCCGAGTCGGTTGCGCGGCGTGTGACACGCGCCGCAATGGCCGAGTCCCGCGACGAGATACGCGCCACGGTTCCACTGCGGGCCCTGCGCCGCATCCTGCGGCACGACGCCGCGATCACGATAGAGCATGTTCCAGAACGCGATCAGCGGCCGCACGTTGTAGGGAAAGCGCAAGTCGTTCGCATGCGGCGGCGCCCTCACGGGATCGCGCGTCATGACATAGGCGTACAACGCGTGGAGGTCGGCGTCGCTGGCGAGCCGGAAGTGGTCGTACGGGAACACGGGATAGAGATGGCGTCCGTCGTTGTCGATGCCTTCGCGCATCGCCCGCACGAACGCCGCCTCGGACCAGCGTCCGATGCCCGTTTCGCCATCCGGCGTGATGTTGGTGCCATGGACCGTTCCGAACGGGGTTCGAAGCGCCCGGCCGCCGGCGAACGGCTTGCCGCCCGGGGCCGTGTGGCAGCCCATGCAATCGCTGATCGCGGCGAGCCGCGCGCCGGTCGCGACGAGGGCTGCATCGAACGACGCTGGCGCCGATGCATCGGCGAGCACCGCCGGCCGCGGGGCGCACGCGAACATGAGCGCGACCGACGCGACGGCCACGGCCGTCGCGGTACGTTTTGCCAGCCGCTTTGCAGTATTTGCGTGGTTGGCGCGCATCAGGAGCATGGGCCGCACGTGGCGTCACCGGTCATGCAGCGCTCGAGATCCGAAGGATAAGCCCGAGCAAGCGGCGTGCCGAGCGCCACCCCGATGCGGCTCACGATACGTGGTGCGCGCGTGCACCGGTGGTCGACGGAATGTCGCCTCGGGCCCCCGGCACGCCGAAACTTTGGCGCGGGTGCGCGCTCCTATCCCGACAGGCAACCCGGTCACCGAGCGCATGGACCCTCCCCGATCGCCCGCGCGGCGACGGTTTCTCATCGAGACCGGCGTCATCACCGGGGGCTTCGCCGCCGCCCCCATCGCCGGGGGCGCGACGACGGCCCTCCCGGAGCGTGCCGGCGACGGCGCGCCCGCCGGCGCGCAGACCACGCGGGTTCATCTCAGCGTGAATGGTCGCGACTACGACCTCAGCCTCGATTCCAGGACGACGCTGCTCGACGCCTTGCGCGAGCGTCTCGCCCTGACGGGAACGAAAAAGGGGTGCGATCGTGGCCAATGCGGTGCCTGCACGGTGCTTCTCGACGGGCGGCGCGTCAACGCATGCCTCACGCTCGCGGCCACGGCGTCCGGCGCGCGCGTCGTGACGGTCGAAGGTCTCGCGCGGGGCGGCACGCTGCATCCCGTGCAGCAGGCGTTCGTCGCGCGGGACGGCTTCCAGTGCGGGTACTGCACGCCCGGCCAGATCTGCTCGGCGGTCGCCTGCATCGACGAGGCGCGCGCGGGCGCCGTGAGCGCCGTCACGCCGGACGTGCGTGCGCAAGGTCCCATCGAGCTCACCGATGACGAGATTCGCGAGCGCATGAGCGGCAACATCTGCCGGTGCGGCGCGTACGTCAATATCGTCGCCGCGGTCCGCGACGCGGACAAGGCTCACGGATAGGCCGCGCGGCATGCAAGCCTTCAGCTACGTGCGCGCCACGGCCGTCGACGACACGGTCGAGGCCATGCGGCGCCCCGGGACGAAGGTCCTCGCCGGCGGCACCAACCTGCTCGACCTCATGAAAGGCGACGTCGAGCAGCCTGCCGTGCTGATCGATATCACGCATCTGCCGCTCGTCGACGTCGTCGAGCTCCCGGAGGGGGGCTTGCGGCTCGGCGCGCTCGTGCGCAACAGCGACGCCGCGAATCATCCACTGGTTCGCACACGTTATCCGCTGTTGAGCCAGGCGCTGGTCGCCGGTGCGTCGCCGCAGTTGCGCAACATGGCGACAACGGGCGGCAATCTCCTGCAGCGCACGCGTTGCCACTACTTCTACGACGTGGCGTACGCCGAGTGCAACAAGCGCAGCCCCGGGTCGGGGTGCGCCGCGCGCGCGGGCCATGCGCGCCAGCACGCCATCTTCGGCGCGAGCGACCAGTGCATCGCCACGCACCCGTCGGACATGGCCGTAGCGCTCGTCGCGCTCGATGCGCTCGTCGTGGCGCGCGGACCCAATGGCGAGCGGCGGATCGCGCTGCAGGACTTCCACCGCCTTCCAGCGAGCACGCCGCAGCAGGACACGAATCTCGCGCCCGACGAGCTGATCGTCGCCGTCGATCTTCCGCCATCGCGCTTCGCGGACCACGCGCACTATCTCAAGGTGCGCGATCGCGCGAGCTACGCGTTCGCGCTGGTGTCCGTGGCCGCGGCGCTCGACCGCGCCGGCGACGGCACCGTGCGCGATGCGCGCATCGTGCTGGGCGGCGTCGCGCACAAGCCCTGGCGCGTGCCGGCCGCCGAGCGCCGCCTGATCGGCAGCCGGCTCGACGCGTCAGCCATCGACGACGCCGCGCGCGCCGCCGTCGATGGCGCGCAACCGGTGCGCGACAACGCGTTCAAGGTGCCCCTCGCGCAACGCGCGGTGGCGCGCGCCATCCGGACGGCGGCAGGATGAGCCTCGCATGAGCGACGACGCTCTCATCGGTGCCCCGATCGACCGCGTCGACGGCGTCGCCAAGGTCACCGGCGCCGCGCGGTACGCAGCCGAGTTCGCACCCGACGATCTCGCGTACGCGGTCATGGTGCAAGCCACCGTGCCCCGCGGCCGCATCGTGCGCATCGATACCGGTGATGCGGAGCGCGCGCCGGGCGTGCTCGGCGTGCTGACCCACCGCAACGCGCCGCAGCTGCCGCAAAAGGGCTTGGCGGCGGTGAATCCGCCGGCGGGTCGCACGCTGTCGTTGCTCCAGGACGACGCCGTGCATTACAACGGCCAGCCCGTTGCGGTCGTCGTGGCCGACACGTTCGAGCGCGCGACGGCCGCGTCCCGACGGGTCCACGTGTCGTACCAGCTCGACCAACCGGAGCTCAGCTTCGAGCGTGCGAAGCAATCGCCGCACAAGGCGAAGAAGGACGGCCCTTCGAAGAGCGACGTGGCGTGGGGCGACTACGACGCCGGCACGAATGCCGGCGAGGTTCGCATCGACGCCGTCTATGCCACGCCCATGGAGCACCACAATCCGATGGAGCCGCACGCGACCGTCGCGCACTGGCAGGGCGATCGGCTGACCCTGTACGACGCCACGCAATACGTGTCCGGCGTTCGCGAGACGGTTGCGAAGACGCTCGGCATCCCGGTCGACAATGTGCGCGTCGTCGATCCCTTCGTCGGCGGCGGGTTCGGCTGCAAGGGCTCGACGTGGTCGCACGTCGTGCTCACGGCGATGGTGGCGCGCGAGGTGCGGCGGCCGGTGAAGCTCGTGCTGGCGCGTCCGCAGATGTTCGGGCCGGCCGGCGGCCGGCCGCAGACCGAGCAGCACGTGGTGCTCAGCGCACGGCGCGACGGGCACCTGACGGCGGTGAAGCACGACGTGATCTGTCACGCGTCGGAGCTCGAGGATTTCGTCGAATACGCGGCGGCGCCCACACGCGCGCTCTATGCCTGCCCGAACGGCACCACGACGCATCGCCTCGCCACGCTCAACGTCGGCGTGGCGACGTTCCAGCGGGCCCCCGGCGAATCGACCGGATCGTTCGCGATCGAGTCCGCCATGGACGAGCTCGCGTACGCGTTGCGCATGGATCCGCTCGAGCTGCGAATCGCGAATCACGCGGACGTCGAGCCCAGCACGGGCAAGCCCTGGTCGAGCAAGAAGCTCCTCGACTGCTATCGCGACGCGGCCGCGCGCTTCGGCTGGTCGCGGCGCGCCCGCGACCCGGGCTCGATGCGCGAGGGTCGCTGGCGCGTCGGATACGGCATGGCGACGGCGACCTATCCGGGTCACCGCATGCCCGCCGAGGCACTCGCGCGGCTCATGCCGGACGGCTCGGTGCTCGTCCAGTCGGGATCGCAGGATCTCGGCACGGGCACCTACACGATCATGACGCAGGTCGCGGCGGAAACGCTCGGCGTTCCGGTCGCGCACGTCCGCTTCGAGCTCGGCGATACGACGATGCCGAAGGCCCCGGTGTCCGGCGGATCGATGACCGCGGCGAGCGTCGGGCCGGCGGTCCAGTCTGCCTGCCGCGCCCTGCGCGATGCGGTGATCGCGCGTGCCATCCAGGACAGCGCCTCGCCGGCTCACGGCGCGTCGCCGGACGCGATCGCCGTCGACGGCGGCTATGTCGTGGTGCGCAGCGATCCGCGCCGGCGCGAGGCGCTCGCCGCGCTCGCGGCGCGCAACGGCGGCCCGATCGAGGCGCGCGGAAGCGCGAAGCCGGGCGAGGAGGAAAAGCGTTACGCGAGCCGTTCATTCGGCGCGGTGTTCGTCGAAGTGCGCGTCGACGAGGCGCTCGGCATCGTTCGCGTCCCGCGCGTGGTCGCGACGTACAGCGTGGGCCGCCTGATGAATGCGAAGACCGCGCGCAGCCAGCTCGAAGGGGGGATCGTCTGGGGGCTCAGCATGGCGCTGTTCGAGAAGAGCCTCCTCGACGAGCGCTACGGCCGCATCGCCAACAACAACCTCGCGGAGTATCACGTCCCGGTGAACGCGGACGTCGGCGCGATCGACGTGCGCTTCGTCGACGAGAACGACACGGTCTTCAGCCCCCTCGGCGCCCGCGGCATCGGCGAGATCGGCATCACGGGTGTGCCCGCGGCGCTCGCCAACGCGGTCTATCACGCGACGGGTGTTCGCCTGCGCGAGCTGCCGATCACGCTCGACAAGCTGATCTGAACGTCGCGCGAGCCGCGCGCGACGGCGTCACGCGCGGTTCTGTGCCCGCCCGGCGAGGGCGGGCGTGCGCGAGTCGCTGCTGCCCGCCTCCCAATGGCCGCGCGCGCCACCGAGCATCTCGGAGAACCAGTTGACGAGCAGCGTGGTGTACGCCTGCTGCCAGCGCGGGTCGCTGAGACTATGGTCCGCACCGCGGATCACGCGATACGACAACGAATGCGCGCTCGTGCACGCATCGCGATAGTTGATGATCACCTGGTGGGGCACGGTGCTGTCATGCTCGGATTCCACGAGCAGCACGTCGCCCGTGAATCCGGCGCACGCCTTCAGTGCGACGCTTTCCTCCGGACGCACCGGCTGCAGGCGATACGACTCGAGCTCCTGGAGCTTGCGCAGCTGGCCCTTCGGCAGGTCCCAGTCGCTGTCCTTGTACAGCGCGGGGACGCGCAGCGCGAGCCAGCGCACGGGCCGCAGCGACGTGAGGATCGTCGCGAGGTAGCCGCCGTAGCTGCTGCCGACAACGGCGATCGACGACAGGTCCACGCCCGGCTGATGGACCAGGACGTCGTACGCCGCGAGCACGTCCTCGAGGTTGTCCTCGCGGGAGACCGTCTCCTTCTGGCGATGCGTGCGAACGTGGCCGCGCAGGTCGAACGTCAGGCAGATGCAGCCGAGCGCCGCGATCTCGCGGGCGCGCGTGAGGTATTGCTGCTGGCTGCCGCCCCAGCCGTGCACGAACAGCACGCCCGGCACGAGCGTGCCGGGCGTCACGAGGGTGCCCTCGATGAGCTCGTCCTCGACCGGGATGTCGATCACCTCATCCCGGGTGGGCATGAGGCTCCACGACGCTGTACTTGGTCAGCATGCCGACGCGGGAATCGATGTCGCGATAGTAGAGGGTCGCATGCCCGGGGGCGACGTGGTTGTCGCCGTACAGCTCGACGCTGCGCGCGCGCAGCGTCGCGAGCGCCGGATCGGCCGAGAAAGCCTCCAGTGCCGCAATCTCGGCGCCGCTTGCCCCGCCGATGCGCCACGATTGCTCGAGCACCCCCGTGCGGCGGGTCCCATGGGTATCGAGCCCCTCCGCCACGTCGTAGTTCCGTCGCGAGGCGGTGAGGCCGTCGAAATGCACGTGGGCCGCCGCGTCGTAAGCGCGGGCGTGCGCAATCGCGTTGCGCCGCCCGGCGTCGAGGTCCAGCCGGAGCAGGGCCTCGAAGTCGCCCCGCGCGAACAGGAGGTCGGAGCCCCCGTACACCTCGGCGCCGTGATTGTTGCGCGTGAGGCATTGGGTGCCGCAGTAGGTCGCCACGGTGTCGCCGACATGGACCCGGCCCACGCTGTAGGTGCGCACGTCGCTCAGGTTCTGCTCGATCACGACGCCGTAGTGCGCGAGCTCGTCCGGTTCCGTCGCGTCGAGCACGGTCTCGAGCTCGGCCGCGTTGCGCACCACGAACTGCCCGCCGCCGCCGATGCCGAGCGCCCGCTTGACGCGTACGTCGCCATGCGCGAGCAACGGGCGCGCGCCGCGCAACGCATCGTCGCGATCGAACGCGGTCAGTCCTTCGAGCACCCAGGGACGAACGGCGGCGGCAAATGCGTGCGACCAGCCGGGTGGCACGCGAGCTCCGTCGGGAAGCGCGTGCGTGATCGACTTGGTGGCGACGAACGCGTGCGGAACGACGGCGCCGAAGAGATCGTGCATGCCGCGTATGCCGAGGTCGCGGGCGACCGCGTGACCGACGATCGTGTCGCTCGGCACGAAATACACGCGGCCGGGATAGCGCGCCGCCGGGTCGTATTCACCGGCGTACGCGAGCCCGAGCAACGAGGCGAGGCGGCGCGCGACCCTTTCGCGCGTGACGGCTTCGTGGCCCCGCGGATCCTGCTGCGTGCACGCGTAGGTGACGACCACCCCGCGGTCATCGCCCGCTCCCATCGTACGAGCTCCCCGGGCACCGAGCCGCGCAGAAGCGGCTGTCGCATGCCTTCGACCATAGTACACAACGGCTGCGTGGGGTTCCCCTCACACGCTTGCACGAATGCGCACCAGCGCGCTCATGGATGCGCGCACGTGCGCCGGCGGCGTGACGAAGTTGCGCACGCCATGCAGCCACCGGCGCACCCGGCGCAGCGGTCGCCGCACGCGGGCGTCGGCGCGTTGCTGGTACAGGAACAGCGCGAGCGCGAGGATCGTGCCCCCTGGCATGACCAGCTCGAGCGCGACGTACGGCCCCGCCTTGCGGAACATCGACCCGAGCATCTCCAGCCGTCGCATCCATGTCGTTCTCATCGCGAGCTCCTGCGTCCTTGTTGTCATCGTGCTTGGCACGAGTCGGACTATGAGCGCCGGGGGCTGGACGATGGCTGACGGATGCGCGAGGACGCCGCGGGTGACATGGGCTCCGGCGCGCGCAGCCTCAGGATAAGCGCAAGTGCTTGTTCCAGAAGTCAATAACCAGGGTCGCACGACGTGCCCGGCGGGACGGTGGCGTGACGGCTCCCGCGCGCCGTCACCGGGCGCTACATGCGGCTGACCGCAGACTTACAGCTGACTGACCGATGCCAGGCGCGAATCGTCGACCGAGCAGGCCCGGCGAGCCGTGTGCCGCCCGAGAAACGCCCGCGCGTGACGTGCCGCTCGCCGCCATCGTCGCCGAGCGGCGGCCGGCAAACGCGTTCGCGCCTCGGACCGCCCGCCGTCGGTCGCAGACCTGGACGCCCGCGCCGTGCGGCGGCTACTGCTTCGCGATCTCGTGGCGGGCCATAATCTCGAGCGCCCGCACGAGCGCCGAGTGGTCCCACTTCGAGCCTCCGTGCGCCGCGCACGCGTTGAAGAGCTCCTCCGCCGTGGCGGTGTTCGGCAACGACAGGCCGATCGCGCGGGCAGCCGACAGCGCGAGGCCGAGGTCCTTCTGGTGCAGCTCGATGCGAAAGCCCGGCTCGAACGTGCGCTTGATCATGCGCTCGCCGTGCACTTCGAGAATGCGCGACGAGGCGAAGCCGCCCATCAGCGCCTGCCGCACCTTCGCGGGATCGGCCCCCATCTTCGACGCGAACAGCAGCGCTTCGCCGACGGCCTCGATCGTGAGCGCGACGATGATCTGGTTGGCGACCTTGCACGTCTGGCCATCGCCGTTGCCGCCGACCCGCGTGACGTTCTTCCCCATCAGATCGAACAGGGGCTTCACCTTGCCGAACGTCTCTTCGTCGCCGCCCACCATGATCGTGAGCGTGGCCGCCTTGGCGCCGACCTCGCCGCCCGAGACGGGCGCGTCCAGATAGGCGCAGCCGAGCTCGTTGATGCGCTTCGCGAACGTCTTCGTCTCGACCGGCGAGATCGAGCTCATGTCGACGACGATCTTGCCCGCGGAGAGGCCTTCGGCGACGCCGTCGCGTCCGAACAGCACGTCGGCCACGTCCGGTGTGTCCGGCACCATTGCAATGATCACGTCGGCGTTGCGCGCGACCTCCTTGCCGCTCCTGCAATCGGTCGCGCCCTTGGCGGTGAGCTCCGCAGGCGCGGGCTTGTGACTGTGCACCCAGAGCTGATGGCCGCCGGCAAGAAGATGGCCCGCCATGGGGCGGCCCATGATGCCGAGGCCGATGAATCCGACTTTCATCGAGGGCCTCCATGACGCGTGCGCCACGATTGTAGCCAGCCGAGCCCGTCGCGCGTCGCGCCCGCGGGCTTGTACTCGCAACCGATCCAGCCCGCGTAGCCCACGCGGTCGATGAAATCGAAGAGGAAGGGATAGTTGATCTCGCCCGTGCCCGGCTCGTGGCGCCCAGGGGTGTCGGCGAGCTGCATGTGGCGGATGCGCTTCAGGTGGCGCTCGATGGTGGGCGCGAGGTCGCCCTCCATCACCTGCATGTGATAGATGTCGTACTGCAGGAAGAGATTGTCCGAGCCGACCGCCTCGATCAGGTCGATCGCCTGCTGCGAGCGGGTGAGGTAGAACCCCGGAATATCGCGCGTGTTGATCGCCTCGACGAGCAGCGCGATGCCGGCATCGCGCAGCCTTGCCGCCGCGTACGCGAGATTCTCGACCAGCGTGGCGCGGACGCGCGCGGGGTCCGCATCGGCAGGCGGAATGCCCGCGAGACAGTTGACCTGCGCACAGCGAAGCGCCGTCGCGTACTCGATCGTGCGATCGACGCTGTCGCGGAACTCGCGCTCCCGCCCTGGAATGCACCCGATGCCGCGCTCGCCCGCCGCCCAATCGCCGGCGGGCAGGTTGTGCAGCACCTGCTGAAGACCATGGTCGCGCAGGCGCGCAACCAGCTCTTCCTTGCGGTACGCATACGGAAACAGGTATTCCACCGCCTCGAATCCTGCGTCGCGCGCGGCGGCGAAGCGGTCGAGGAAATCCACCTCGTTGAAGAGCAGCGTGAGGTTCGCGGCAAAACGCGGCATTGCGCTTCCTCCAGGCGAGCGCTTCCCGCAACTCCGCATCGAGCGACAACGAACGTCGCCAGCCTCGTGCGGCGTTTGGTGATGCGATCGATGACCCGCGCCGGCCGCGCGTTCGTGACGCGCTCGACGATCACGTCCTCGCAACCGGCATGCGCTACTGTGCCATCCACGCGAGCGCTTGCGCAACGCCATCGCGAAAGGCGCGGTCGACCTCGCGCTCGGCCCACCGTCAGGCCGGTGGCACTCGACGTGCGAAGCATAAGATGACGCCCATGCCCGCGGAAGGAACCCTCGAGAACGGCTTCGCCACCGCAACGTCTGCCGTCGACGCCGCGGGCCCGTGGAACCCGGGCATCGTGTCGCCGGTGCCGCGCGAGCTGCGCCCCCTGATGACGCTGTTCAGGCCCGAGCACGCGTCCACGACCTACGGTGACGCCGAGGAGCTGCACGATCTCACCGGTCTGCCGCTCGCCGACATCGCGGCGCTGCGGCCACAGCGGCTCGCGCTTCACGAGCTGCTCGTGCGCGTCACCGCCGACGTCTCCGTGCCCGACGGACCGCGCATCGAAGACCTCGGCATCAATTTCCGCGCGATAACCACCGCCATCGTCGAGCGTTACCTGGCGCCGCGGATGTCCGACATCGTTGCGGCGTACGCGGCGCTGCGGGCCGACGTCGCGGCCCGCGTCGGGCGCGAGCTCGATGCCCTCCTCGCCGCACCGACCCCCACGGCACCGCCGCGCAGCACGCGCCTCGCGTTCTTCGGTCGCCGGCGCACCGAGCCGCCGTCGGTCGAGGATGCGGCGTCCCGCGAGCGTCGCGTGATCGAACGCTGGGAAACGCGGCTGTCCGAAGCGCAGCACCCCGTGGAGCGCGTCGTGCTTCGCGCGCTGCTGCGCGTCGCATCGGCTCTCATCGTTCGTCATGGTCGCGCGTGGGGCGACGCGCGCGTGCTCGCGCGCCTCGTCACCGACCTCGCATGCAACGAGGCGGGCCCCGATGCCATCGGCGCGCTCGTCGCGCCGCTCGTGCGCGAGGCCGCGGCGCGCGAAGGCTACGCGTTGCTGCATGCGCAGGAGCGCCCCGTGGTGATGAACACCAAGGGGCCGTCGGCGGCGGGCAAGAGCACGATCCGGCCGCTGCAACGCACGCTGGCGGGAAACATCGGCGTGCGCTGGAGCGACTTCGCGCTGATCAGCCCCGACATCTGGCGCAAGCAGCTCCTCGACTACGGCAGCCTCGGCCCGCATTTTCGCTACGGCGGCGCGTTCACCGGCGACGAGCTGGCCATCATCGACCAGAAGCTGGATCGCTACATGGCCGCCAAGGCGGCGCGCGACGACATGCCGCACCTGCTGATCGACCGCTTCCGCTTCGACAGCTTCGCGCCGGACTCCGAGGAGGCGGGCAGCAATCTGTTGACGCGGTTCGGGCAGGTCGTCTACCTGTTCCTGCTCATCACGCCACCCGCACAGCTCGTCGAGCGCGCGTGGAATCGCGGGTTGCAGGTGGGTCGCTACAAGGCGGTCGATGATACGCTCGCGCACGGCGTGGAGGCGTACGCCGGCATGCCCGAGCTGTACTTCATCTGGGCGCGCAGGCACGACAAGCGCGTGCACGTCGAGTTCCTCGACAACAACGTGCCGCAGGGGGAGCGCCCGCTGACCGTCGCGTTCGGCTGGAACGACGCGCTCAACCTGCTCGACGTGGGCACGCTCATCGACGTCGAGCGTTACCGGCGCGTGAACGTCAACGCGACCCGCCCGCAGGACCTCTTTCCCGATGCGTCGGCGCTGCGCGCGGAGCACAACAGCGCGTTCCTGCGCCAGTGCATCGAGCGCATCCCGCTCGTGAACTTCGCGGTGCGCGAAACGGGGCGCATCTGGCTGCGCGTCGAGTCCGGCCACGCCGCATGGCGCGATGCCGACGCATTCGCGCACGCCGTCGCCGACGCGGACGTCGCGCAGGCGTTGCGCGCCGCCCTGCCCGACGCCTTCGCGCCGGACGTACCGGCGACCGGCGGTCCGCGCCACATCGTGATGGGCGAAAAGATCCATACCGTCGGACGCTGGGGGCCGAGCGATCTCCCGCCCTGACCATTGCCCCGACGCGGCACCGGGTCGCCACCCGGCGCGCCGCCGCTCGCCTTCGCGCGACGGATGAAGCACCCACCCGCGAATGCCGGTCGTGAATTGCCGGCGCAGGAGCGCCCATGGTCGCTCGTGCGCCGGGGCTGTCGGCGCACAGCTGTCCGGCGCGGGCGACGAAAGTGCGGCGCGCCATCCCTTTGCGCTACACTCGGCGCCGGAATCCGATCGCCATTCACAAGCGCCCCGAGGAGGAGTCGATGCGTGCCGTCTCGCTGCTGCGTGGTCTTTGCGCCGCGCTGCTTTTCGCCCTGCCCTACGCCGCCGCCGCGCAGGGCGAGCTGGTCGTCTACTGCACCGTGCAGGAGGAATGGTGTCGTCCGATGGTCGCGGCCTTCGAGAAGGCCACCGGCATCAAGGTTGCCATGACGCGCAAGAGCGCCGGTGAGTTCTATGCGCAGATCAAGGCCGAGGCGGCGAATCCGCGCGGCGATATCTGGTGGGGCGGCACGGGCGATCCGCATCTGCAGGCCGCCGAGGAAGGTCTCACCGAGGCCTACAAGTCGCCGCGCATGGCCGAGCTGCAGGACTGGGCAGTGAAGGTATGGGATGCCTCGAAGGGCCGCACCGTCGGCGTGTACGCGGGCGCGCTCGGCTACACGTACAACACCGATCTCCTCAAGAAGAAGAACATCCCCGAGCCGAAGTGCTGGTCGGACCTCGTGAAGCCGCAGTTCAAGGACGAGGTGCAGGTCGCGAATCCCAATTCGTCGGGCACGTCGTACAACATGCTCGCCACGCTCGTGCAGATCATGGGCGAGGACAAGGCGTTCGACTACCTCAAGCAGCTCCACCGGAACGTCAACCAGTACACCAAGTCGGGCGCCGCGCCCGCCCGCGCGGTCGCGACGGGCGAGACGATGGTCGGCATCGTGTTCCAGCACGACGCGCTCTACCAGATCCTCGGCGGCGCGCACATGAAGATCGTCTCGCCGTGCGAAGGCACCGGCTACGAGATCGGCAGCATGAGCATCATCAAGGGCGCGAAGAACATGGAGAACGCGAAGAAGTGGTACGACTGGGCGCTGTCGCCGGAAGCGCAGGCGATCGGCCTCGACGCCAAGGTCTCCTACCAGCTCCCGTCCAACAAGAACGCGCCCGTGTCTCCGCTCGCGCCGAAGTTCTCGGAGATCAAGCTCATCAACTACGACTTCCCGAAGTACGGCTCGTCGGCGGAGCGCTCGCGCCTGCTGGCGCGCTGGGACAAGGAAGTCTCGACGCTGCCGAAATAGGCGTCGTCCGCGCGTAGACGCGGCCTTCGCGCTGCGGCGGCACGGGACTTCGATTCGTGGCCACACCCGCCTCGCCGGCCGCCTTCGCGCCGCTCACGGTCGCGACTTCGACGCGCGACCGTGTGACGCAGGCGTTCGCGGCGGCGGCGTTCGTGGCCCTCGCCGTGCTGCCGTGGGGGGCCGGCACGCCGTCGGCGCTCGCCTGGCTGCTTGGTGCGGGCTCGAGCAAGTGGCCGGCGTTCTCGCCCGCCGTGGCGCTCGCGCCCGTGGTGGCAGGTGCAGCGGCGCTCGTCGTGTTCGCGGGGCTGTCGCGGCCTCGCGGCGTGGCGCTCGCCAGCGCGTTCGTCCTCGCCTGGGCCTTCGGCATCGCGTTTGCCGCGGGCACCAGCGGGCCCGCGTGGAGCTACGGGCCGGCCGTAGCGCTGTCGCTTGCCGGCGTCTGCTTCTCGCGCGCGGCGGCGCGCCTCGGCGCGTTCCGCAACGACAGCACCATCGCGACGATCGTCATCGTGACCGCGGGCCTGCTGCTGATCTTCGTGTTCTTCCCGATCGGCAAGGCGCTCGTGTCTGCCGTGCAGGACAGCCAGGGCCATTTCGCGCCCGCGCTCGCCGGCGAGCGCCTCTTCACGCAGGACATCTGGGGACTCGGCTGCATCGGCGGCGGCACGCGCTGCGGCGTCGCGATCAATTCCGGCATCCTCGGTGTGGTGGTCGGCGTCTTCTCGACGCTGCTCGGCCTCGTGTTCGCGCTGGTCGTGCAGCGCGGCGGCAAGCGCTACGCCGGCCTGCTGACGCTGATGTCCATGCTGCCGGTCATCACGCCGCCGTTCGTGCTCGCGCTGGCGCTCGTCGTGCTCTTCGGCCGCACCGGGATCGTCACCGGCTGGCTCGACACGCTCTTCGGCATCGGCCGCTCGCGATGGATCTACGGCCTGCCCGGCGTGGCGCTTGCGCAGCTCCTCACCTTCGCGCCCATCGCGTTCATGGTGCTGCACGGCGCGCTGCGCGCGATCAGCCCGGCGCTCGAGGAAGCGGCGCAGACGCTGCGCGCATCGCGCGCGCGCGTCTTCCGCACCGTGACCTGGCCGCTGCTGCGGCCCGCGCTCGCGGCCGCCTTCCTGCTCGCGTTCGTCGAGAGCCTGGCCGACTTCGGCAATCCGATCGTGCTGGCCGGCAACTACGAAGTGCTGTCGACGAAGATCTACTTCGCCATCGCGGGTGCGCAGTTCGATCCGGGGCGCGCGGCCGTGCTCGCCTGCGTGCTGCTCGCCTTCACGCTGGTCGCGTTCTGGCTGCAGCAGCGCTGGCTCGGGCGTGCATCGTACGTCACGGTGAGCGGCAAGGGCGATGGCGGCATGCCCGCGCCGCTGCCGCGCGGGCTGTGGCTGACGTGCTACTGGATCGCGGCGGCGTGGATCGTGTTCACCCTGGCGTGCTACGCGGTCATCGCGACCGGTGGCTTCGTCAAGGACATCGGTCGCGGTGACATGACCATCACCGTGCGGCACTTCGCGTCGGCCTTCAGCGTGGATGCCGGCAAGTTCGGGCTCGTGTGGAGCGGCTCGGCGTGGGACAGCCTGTTCAACACCGTGGAGGTGTCCGCCATCGCGGCGCCGCTCACGGCGATCATCGGCTTGCTGTCGGCCTACGTGATCGCCCGTCACCGCTTCGCCGGGCGCCGCTCCTTCGAATTCCTGACACTGGTGAGCTTCGCCATCCCGGGGACGGTGGTCGGCGTCTCGTACATCGTTGCCTTCAACGTCGCGCCGCTCGAGCTGACCGGCGGCCTCACGATCCTCGTGCTGTGCTTCGTGTTCCGCAACATGCCGGTGGGCGTGCGCTCCGGCGTCGCGGCGCTGGCGCAGATCGACCGGACGCTCGACGAAGCGTCGTCGACGTTGCGCGCATCAACCTGGCGCACGCTCACGACCATCGTGCTCCCGCTGTTGCGCTCGGCGCTGCTCACCACGCTGGTCTTCAGCTTCACGCGCGCGATGACCGCGGTGAGCGCGGTGATCTTCCTCGCCACCGCGCAGTACAACCTCTCCACGGTCTATATCATCAACCGCGTCGAGGCCGGCGAGTACCCGTTGGCCATCGCCTACTCCTGCGTGCTGATCGTGCTCATGCTCATCGTGCTCCTCGCACTGCGCCGTTTCGTCGGCGAGGCGCGGCTCGGTCGACGCGCGGCCGTGATGGCGGCCGCGGGCCAATAGCCATGTCCAAACTTTCACAAGGGGTCGCGTTCGAGAACGTGACCAAGCGCTACGGTGACGTGACCGCCGTCGACGACGTCTCGTTCACCGTCGAGCCGGGAACGCTCTGCACGCTGCTCGGGCCCTCGGGTTGCGGCAAGACGACCACGCTGCGCATGGTCGCGGGCCTCGAGTCGGTGTCGAGCGGCCGCATCCTGATCGGTGGTGCCGACGTCACGCGCCGCGCGGCCAGCGAGCGCGACGTCAGCATGGTGTTCCAGTCGTACGCGCTCTTTCCGCACATGAGCGTGCTCGACAACGTGTGCTACGGACCGGTCTCGATGCGCATGGACAAGGCGAAGGCGCGCGAGCTCGCGCATGGCAAGCTCGCGATGCTGGGCCTCGCCGGCCTCGAGCAGCGGCTGCCCGCGGAGCTGTCCGGCGGCCAGCAGCAGCGCGTCGCGGTCGCGCGGTCGCTGGTGCTCGAGCCGGCCGTGCTGCTCTTCGACGAGCCGTTGTCGAACCTCGACGCCAAGCTGCGCCGGCGCGTGCGCCAGGAGATACGCGAGCTGCAGCAGTCGCTGCGCCTCACGGTGATCTACGTCACGCACGACCAGGAGGAGGCGCTCGCGGTATCCGATCGCGTGATCGTCATGGAAGGCGGGCGCATCGCGCAGCAGGGCTCGCCCGCGGACCTCTACGAATCGCCGGCGAGCCGCTTCCTCGCCGACTTCATCGGCGACGCCAACCTGGTGGATGGCGAGGTGAGCGCGGCGGCCGATGGAATGCGCTTCACCGCGGGCAACGTGAGCGTGCCGGTGCGCCGCGACGGCATCGTCGCGGGTCCCGCTACGCTCGCCGTGCGGCCGCATCGCCTGCGCATGACGGCCGCCGACGCCGGCCTCCTGCCCGCGCAGTGCAAGCGCATCGCTTACCTCGGCAGCCGCATCGAGTACGTCGTCGACACGCCGTGGGGCGAGCTGCTCGTGTTCGACGCGGATGTGCGGCGGCCGCTCGCGCGCGGCGCCGCGGCCGGTGTCGCGTTCGACGACGACGCGGCGATCGTGCTGCCGCGGCCGGCGTCATGATGTGCGTCTTCCCCAGGACATCCCCATGACCTCGCAAGTACAAGCCTGCCGGCTGGTCGCGCTCGTCACCGCGCTCGCGTGCGCGGCGCTCGCGCACGCGGCGGACCTGCGCATCGGCCGCTCGAACGAGCAGTCGTCGATGGACCCGCAGTTCTCGCGCACCGGCAACAACCTCATGACGGCGCAGGACGTGTTCGATCGCCTGATCGAGAACGACGCGAACCTGCAGACGAAGCCGGCGCTCGCCGTTTCGTGGAAGGCCGTCGATCCGCTCACGTGGGAGGTGAAGCTCCGCGACGGCGTGAAATTCCACGACGGCAGTCCCTTGACCGCCGAAGACGTCGTGTACTCGATGAAGCGCGCCGGTGAGATCCGCAACAGCCCGGCCACCTTCGCCGGCGCGGTGCGCGGCATCGCCAGCATGACCATCGTCGATCCGCGCACCATCCGCTTCAAGAGCAAGGCGCCCACGCCGGAGTTCATCGAGCAGATCGGCCGCGTGTACATCGTGTCGAGGAAGGCCACCGAGGGCCACAAGAGCGAGGACTTCAACTCGCCCGCCGTCGCGGTGGGGACCGGCCCCTACCAGCTCAAGCAATGGGTGCCGGGCGATCACATGGTGCTCGTGCGCAACCCGGCGTACTGGGGACGCAAGGCGGCGTTCGACACGGTGACCGTGCGCTTCATCACCAACGACGCGGCGCGCGTCGCGGCGCTGCTCTCCGGTGCGGTCGATCTGATCGACAGCGTGCCGCCGGCGGACCTGAAGCACGTACAAGCCACCGCCGGCATGCACCTCTTCTCCACGCCGTCGGCGCGGATCATCTACCTTGCGCTCGACACGAGCCGCGACCCCACGCCCTATGTCGTCGGCGCCGACGGCAAGCCGCTCTCGCCCAATCCGCTCAGGAACGTGAAGGTGCGCCAAGCGCTGTCGAAGCTCATCAACCGGCAGCTGATCATCGACCGCATCCTCGACGGAGCCGGCGTTGCGGCCGGGCAGCTCGTGCCCGAAGGCCTGATCGGCCACGCTGCGGACCTCAAGCCGGATGCCTACGACGTCGCCGGCGCGAAGGCGCTCCTCGCCGAAGCGGGCTACAAGGATGGATTCGGCATCACCGTCCATTCGTCCAACGACCGGTTCCACGGCGACAAGGACATCGGCCAGGCGATCGGCCAGATGTTCGCGCGCGGCGGCCTGAAGGTGGTTGGCGTGGTGACGCATCCCTACAACGTCTACGCGGCCGCGGCGACGAAGCGCGAGTACAGCGCGTTCGTCTTCTCGTTCGGCACGACCACGCCGAGCGCGTCGTTCGCGCTGCAGAACGTCCTGGAGACCTACGACGAGGCGGCCGGCACCGGCGCGTTCAATCGCACGCGTTACTCGAACCCCGCATTCGACGCCGCGCTCACCAAGGCCATGCAGGAATTCGACGACGCGAAGCGCAGCGCCCTGCTGGCCGATGCGACGCGAATCGCGATGAAGGACGTCGCCTTGATCCCGCTGTACTGGCCGAAACTGTACTGGGCCGCGCACGGCAACATCACGTACGTGCCGGGCAAGGACGAGGACACGCGCGCGTCGCTGGCGGGCGTCGGGCAATGACGTCGACGGAAGCGCTCGCGCACGACGTCGTCGTGCAGCGCGACGTCATGGTGCCCATGCGCGATGGGGTGCGCCTCGCCACGGACGTCTACCGTCCCGCGCGCGACGGCGTTGCGCTCGAGGCGACGCTGCCGGTGCTGCTCGAGCGCACGCCGTACGGCAAGCACCTGCGATCCCGCTCGGAGATCGACGCCGGCATGACCGAGCCGCGCCTGCGCAGCGCCGTGGCGCGCGAGTTCGCGGCAGCGGGCTACGTCGTGATCTTCCAGGATTGTCGCGGCCGGTACGCGTCGGAAGGCGAGTTCACCAAGTACCTGTCCGAAGGCGCCGACGGGTTCGACACGCTCGCGTGGATCGTGCAGCAGCCGTGGTGCAATGGCCGTGTCGGCACGTTCGGGCTCTCGTATGCCGCGCATGCGCAGATGGCGGCCGCATGCATGAATCCGCCCGGCCTCGCCTGCATGGTCCTCGATTCGGGCGGATTCTCCAACGCGTACACCTGCGGCATTCGCCAGGGCGGCGCGTTCGAGCTGAAGCAGGCGACCTGGGCCTACAAGCAGGCGAAGGAGAGCCGCCGCGCAGAGGCTGATCCATCGATCGTGCGCGCGCTCGAGCGCGAGGACATCCGCGCATGGTTCGGCGCCATGCCCTGGAGTCGAGGCCGCTCACCGGTGCGCTGGGAGCCGGAGTACGAGGCGTACCTGCTCGATCAATGGCAGCGCGGCACGTTCGACGACTACTGGCGCCAGGTCGGCCTCTACGCGGCGGGGTACTACGACACGCTGCCCGACGTTCCCGTGCTCCTGATGTCGAGCTGGCTCGACGTGTACGTGCCGACGACGCTCGAGAACTACGCCGGTCTTCGCCGGCGTCCCGGGCGCCCGGTCGGCCTCGTCATGGGTCCCTGGACGCATGGCAATCGCAATCGCACCGTGTTCGGCGACGTCGACTTCGGCGCGCAAGCGACATTCGACGGGCACGTCGCGCAGAACTGGATCGAGTGCCGGCGGGCCTGGTTCGATCGCTGGCTGAAGGATGCGCCCGAGGACGACGCGCCGCCGGTGCGGCTGTTCGTCATGGGCGGCGGCTCGGGCCGACGCACCGCCGAGGGTCACCTCGATCATGGCGGCCGCTGGATCGACGCGCCGGCGTGGCCGCTGCCCGACGTCCGCATGCGCGCATTCCATCTGCACGCCGACGGCACGCTGCGCGAGGCGCCGCCGGACGCGACCGACGCGTCGATCACGTACGACTTCGATCCGCGCGATCCGGTCCCGACGATCGGCGGCGCATTGACGAGCGGCGAGCCGATCTTCGAAGGTGGCGCGCACGACCAGCGGGAGGACGCCCGCTTCTACGGCTGCACGCGCCCGGGCATGCCCCTGTCGGCGCGGCGCGACGTGCTCGCGTTCGAGACCGAGCCGCTTGCAGAAGACGTGACCGTGATCGGGCCCATCACGGTCGAGCTGTGGGTTTCGTCGGACGCACCCGACACGGACTTCACGGCCAAGCTGATCGACGTGTATCCGCCGAGCGCAGACTACCCGACCGGCTTCGCCATGAATCTCACCGACGGCATCTTCCGCTGTCGCTATCGCACGGGCTTCGACAACCCGGCCCCGATCGTGGCGGGCGAGCCGTTTCGCATCACGATCATTCCGTTCGCCACGGCCAACCGGTTCAAGGCGGGCCATCGCATCCGGCTCGACGTCTCATCGAGCAACTTCCCGAAATTCGACGTCAACCCGAACACCGGTGCGCCGGAGGGCACCGGCCGCACGATCCGTGTCGCGCGCAACACCGTCTTCCTGTCGCGCCGGCATGCCTCGCGCGTGATGCTGCCGATCACAGGTGGCGGTCCTTCGGGATCGGCGGCAGGTCGCTGAAGAACTGCGGCGCCGTGCGCTCGGCGTAGAGGTAGAACTGCGGGTCGATCACCGAGGCCGCGGAAACGGGCTTCGCCATGCGCTTGTCGGCGAGGAGCATGGGAATCGCCTTCTTGTCGTAGCCGTCGATCGTGTTACGCGACAGGCGCAGGTCATAGTGCGAGCGGCGAATGGCCGTCTTCATCACGTCGAGGTCGACACCCGTGACCCAGCGGATGTTGATCTCGGCGGCTTCGTCGAAATGCTCGCGCAGCCACTGCTCGGATTCGGCAAACGCCACCATGAAGCGCCGCAACGCCTCGGCTTTGGTCGCGATCGTCTGCCGCGTGGTGAGGATGCTTCCCGGGTCGTAGCAACCGTGGCAGCCGCCCGAGACGACGCGATACGCGCCCGGCACGCGATCGACCGCGGTGGTGGCCCACGGCTCCCATGCGGCGACCGCCTGCACGTCGCCCTGGCGCAGCGCGGTGGGCTGGTCGGACGGCTTGAGGTTGATGAGGGTGACCGAGCCGTCCTTCATGCCGTTCTCGGCAAGGATGCCGAGAAGATAGCCCTCCGCGCCCGTGCCGCGCGGCAGGCCGATCTTCTTGCCTGCCAGCGACTTCACGTCGTTCGCCTTGACCCCGCTGCCCGCGCCGGCGACGATCGAATTGTTGTCGGCGTAGTAGTCGCGCGTCGCGTCGCCGTGCAGGTGGCCGATGAGCACCAGCGGCTGGTCGCGGGAAACGCCGGCGAGGAACGGCACCGAGCCCATGATGTTCACGTCCTGCGCGTCGTTCAGCAGGCCGTTGATCATTTCGGGACCGGTCTGGTACATCACGATCTTCGCGTCCAGCCCGTGCTTGGCGAAGATGCCTCGCTCCACGCCGATGAAGGCGGCGGCATGATCGGTTGCGTTGGCGGCGCCGATGCGGATCGGAAGCAGCGGCGCCTGCTGCGCAGCGGCGGGGACGGCCAACGCGAGACAGAGCGTGCAAACGAGCGCGGCGAGCCCGCGCAGGCTGGATGTTGCCATTCGATTCTCCCGGTGCGGCGCTCGCGCGCCCGTAGCTCGCGTAGCATGCCGCAGAACGCGGCCGAATGCACCGTCCGGCAGAACGCGCGGGCCCGCCGACGCTTCAGGCGCTGCGCTTGCGCGCGCGCGTGCGCGCCGCCTTGCGCGCCGCCGCCGAGCGCTCGGACGCGCCCTTGGTGCGCGCGGCTTTCTTCGCCGCCGCGGAGCGGTCCGCCGCGCTGCGCCGGCGCGCGGCGGATCGCGCTTGCTTCGCGAGCGCGGGCTTCGACGCCGCCGCGCGGCCTTCGCGCTTCAGCGCGCCGGTCACCGCACGCGATCGCTTGCGCGATACGCTGTGGTCGCCGCGCTGTCCGGCTGCGACGGCGCGCTCGGCGCTGCGTCGCGTGCGCTCCTTGGCCTCGCCCTTCTTGGGCGGGGCCAGCTTCACACCGGCGCGGCGCGCCTTGGACAATCCGATCGCGATCGCCTGCTTGGTCGAGCGCGCGCCGTGCTTGCCTTCGCGGATGTGATCCATCTCCTCGCGCACGAACTCCCCGGCCTGCGTCGTGGCGGCCTTGCCTTCGCGCCTGTCCTTGCGCGCGCGCTCGATGGTTTTGCGTTCGGGCATCGTCGTCTCCTGGCTAACGAACACGGGCGCAATCGAGCAAACCGCGTGCCGCGCCGTGATTGCCGGCGCGCAACTGCGTACGGCGAGAGGGGACCTTGGGTAGGACCCGGGCGCGCGCACGGCGCGCACGCGACCGCCTCGGCACGCCGTACACGCTCGTTGTAATTCTTACGGTTTGTCGAATAGTCCGCACGCGCGCCGGGCATTGCTCGGGCGCCCCGGCAGCGCGCTCGATGACATCCTGTCGGCGTTGCACGAGGAGCATTTCATGGACTACCCCATCACATCGCTGCAGGGCATCGTCAAGGCCGCGCTGGTCACGCTGGTCCTCTGCGTCACGCTGGCGGGCGCCGCGCTCGGCGCCGCCGGCCGCCTGCCGCCCGGACGGGTCGCGCAGACGGTCGCAACCGCCGTCAACGCCGCAGCCGGCACCCTCACGCCTGCCCTCAACCCGCCGCGCTCGCCGCGCGTCGCGCTCGAGCGCACGCTCTGACCGTTGCCGGGCTGCGACCGGGCGCTCAGGGCTTCTGCGCCCAGAGCACGTACATGCCGATGAACGTGTCCGGGTGCCGTGCCTCGAAGGCGCTCCAGCGCTCGAAGCTCGTGCGGTCGGGATCCTGGGGAAACTCGGCCGCGTACCGTGCCTGCACGCGCGGATCGAGCACGAAGCCGATCATGCGCACGCCCGCGTCGCGCAGCATGTCGCGCACCTGCAGCAGCGTGAACCGCGTCTCGTGCGCGTGAAAGAGGAGGTCACGGCACTCGCTCGTCGTATAGAAGTCCGGTGACTCCACGACGCTCGCGAACCGGCGCGCATCGTCCGCGTCGCGCAGCGCGATGCGCGCGCGCCGGATACCTTCCGCGTCGGCAGCGAAGCCTCGTGACGCGACGAATCGCTGTGCAGCCTCGACGTGGCGCCGCGCCGGCTCACTGTAGAGGCCGATCTGCAGGAAGCCGCCGGGACGCAGCCGCGACACGAGCGTGCGCAGCGCCAGCGTCGGCTCGGCCATGTGGTGCAGCACGCCCACCGACGAGACGACGTCGAAGGAATCGCCGGACGATTCGAGCGCCGCAATGTCGGCCTGCGCGAAGTGCACATTGCCGAGGCCCAACGCGTCGCGCTTGCGCGCCGCGTAAGCGAGGCTCGCGCGGCTGAGATCGATCGCCAGGACGCGCGCACCGGGGAAGCGCTGGGCCATCTCGATCGCTTCGCGTCCGGTGCCGCAGCCGGCTACCAGGATGTCGGGCGCCTCACGGCGCTCCACCGCGCGGAACGACGCGCCCGGCAGGCGCTGCCGCAGCCATGCATCGGGCGAGATGGAGGGCGCTTCGACCGCGACGTCGGTCCAGCGCGGGTACGGGTTTTCCTCGTACTGTCGCTGCACGCGCAACGACACGGGATCGCGGATGTCGGTGAGGCGCTCGATGGTCGCCGAACGCCGTGCGTCGTCCAGCGGCTCGGTCACCTGCTGCGCCAGCAATGCGTGCACGGCGACAGGCCACGCCCGGTCCAGCGCGCGTTCGACGCCGCGGATGGTGCCGAGCGCCACGTAGGCGGCGACGGCGGCGAGATGCTGCGGCGGGACGGCATCGCCACGCTCGAGCGCCGCCGCGATTTCATCGCGCAACGCGAGCGCCCGCGCGGCCTCGTCGTCGTCGCACGCGAACACGTACTCGTTGATGAAGCATTGCCGCGCAAGCGTGCACGCGAAATCGAGCGAGTCCGGATCGAGGTCGCCCGCCAGCGCGGCGTCGATCAGATTGCGCCGCGCTGCGGTGAGCAGGCGCTCGAGCGAGGCTCCCACCACCGGCGCGCGCACGAGCAGCGCGCAGAGCAAGCGGTTGCGCGCGAGGCCCGCGAGGTCGTCGGCGCGCAAGCCGGCGGCGTCCATGCGCCGCGCGACGGCGCGCGCGAGGTCATCCGGGCGAGCCCAGCGGCGTTCGAGCGCCAGAAGGAGCAGCGCGTCCGCGTCGGGGACGACGACACCGTCGGCTTCGAGCGCGCGCAGGCTGTGCGCGAGGTTTGCACCGATCTGCGACGTGTCGCGGAGCGCGAGCGCCCGGCGGTGGCTGGCGACCGCGCCGGCGACATCGCCCAGCGCGTTCAACGCATGCCCGAGGTTGGTGTGCGCCTCGGAAAGCTCGGGCTGCACCTCGATCGCCGCGCGAAACGCCGCGCACGCATCACGCGTGAGGCCCGCTCTTGCGAGCGCTGCGCCGAGATCGTTGTGCAGGCTCGCGTTGCGCGGCGCGAGGCGCAGAGCCCGCCGATACCGCGCGATCGCGTCGTCGATGCGACCAAGGCCCTCGAGCGCGCGCGCGAGGCCGTAGTGCAAGGGCATGTAGTCCGGCCGGGTGACGAGCCCTTCGTTGTACGCGGCCGCCGCGTCGGCATACCGGCCAAGCGTGCACATCGCGTTGCCGAGGTTGTAGAGCGCGTGAACCGAGCGCGGCGAGATCGCGAGCGCGCGGCGGTACTGCGTCACCGCGTCGTCGAAGCGACCCGCCCGCTCGTGCAGCGTGCCGAGGTTGACGTGCGCGTCGGCAAGATCGGGCGCATGACGCAACGCCTCGGCATAGCTCGCCGCGGCTTCATCGTCGTGGCCCAGCTGCTGCAGGACGGTGCCGGCGTTGAAGTGCGCGTCGGCGTTCGCGGGTGCGAGGGCCGTGGTGCGGCGAAACGATGCCAGCGCGTCGTCGAGGCGTCCCGACGCCTGCAGCACGTTGCCGAGATCGAGGTGATAGTCCGCCGCGTCGGGCCGCAGCGCGACCGCCCGGTCGAGGAGGTCGATGGCCGCGTCGGCGCGACCCGCCTGCCACGTGAGAACGCCGAGGCGATACAGCGCGTCGGGCTCGTCGGGCATGCGATGCAGCACGTCGCGGCAGATCGCCTCAGCCTCGCGCAGGCGTCCGGCTTCATGATGGGCGCGCGCCTCTGCGAGGGCTTGCGCAATGCCGCCCGGCACGGGGTCGGCGGTCGGGCCGGCGTCGGATTGCATGTTCCGGCCTATTGTAGGCGACGAGGCTCGGTTCGGCTCGAGGCGGCGTGCACCACTGTCGGCCGGTTTTGCACATGCGTTAAAACGGCTTGAAGGTCCTGCGCCAAGCCGCTGATTTTGTATCGTTTCATGATTCACCCTGTTGCGGCACATGTTGTGCTTGACAACTGCTCATGCGCTGCAGCCTCGGGGGGCCCGTGAAGACATCGACGCAGTTCCTGCTCGTTCGCCGGGGCGCCGCCGCCCTGCTGCTGGCCGCCGGGGTGGCACCGTTCGCCAGCGCCACCCTGCTCACCCAGGAGAATCTCGTCTCGAACATTCCCGGATTGGCCGCCCATGTCGACGCCAATCTCAAGAACCCATGGGGCATCGCCGAGGGCGCCTCGACGCCTTTCTGGGTCTCCGATAACGGCACGTCGCTGTCGACGTTGTACAACACGGCCGGCGTGCCGCAGGGATTGGTCGTGAGCATCCCGTCGCCGCTCGGTGGCGATGCATCCCCGACGGGCATCGTGTTCAACGCCGATCCGCAGGCGTTCGACGGGGCACGATTCATCTTCGCGACCGAGGTCGGCACGATCGCCGCATGGTCCGGGGGCACGAGCGCGGTCACCATGGCGCTGGATTCCGTGGCGCAGTACACGGGGCTCGCGAACGACGGCGACACGCTCTTCGCGACCAATTTCAGGCAGAACACGATCGCCGCCTTCGATTCATCGTTCGCGCCGGTCGCCTCGCCCGGCGGGTTCACCGACCCGAACCTGCCGGCCGGCTATGCGCCGTTCGGCATTCGCGACATCGGCGGCGATCTCTACGTCACGTATGCCGTCCGCGATTCGACCACGGGCGACGAAGTCGCGTCCGCCGGCCTCGGCATCGTCGACGTGTTCGACACCAACGGCAACCTGCTGCGCCGTCTCGCCGGACCGGGCGGCGCGCTGAACGCGCCGTGGGGGCTTGCGCTCGTGCCGGCCGGCTTCGGTGCATTCGAAGGCGACCTGCTCGTCGGCAATTTCGGCGACGGGACGATCAACGCGTTCGACCCCGCGACCGGCACGTTCCTCGGCACGCTGCGCGACGCACACGGCAACCCGTTCGTGAACGACGGACTGTGGGGACTTCAATTCGGCAACGGCGGCGCCGGCGGCCTGCCGAACGTGCTGTACCTCACCGCGGGCATCAACGACGAGCGCGATGGACTGTTCGCCGCGATTCACCTCCCCGAGCCGGGCACGCTGGCGCTCGTCGGCGTCGCGGTGGTCGGCATCGCATTCGTCGTCTGGCGCCGGCATCGCTGAGGTGCAGCGACGCGCCGCAACGCGGCCGCGTCGCGCCGGCGTCCTATAATGGCGGCTTCACCCGCACCGCGCGCACGCGCGTCGGGATTGGCATTTCCGAAGCCGAATGGAGGTCCACAATGGCAATACGCATAGGGGACGAAGCACCCGATTTCACGGCCGAGACAACCCAGGGACGCATCCGCTTCCACGAATGGATCGGCGACAGCTGGGCGATCCTGTTCTCGCATCCGAAGGATTTCACGCCCGTCTGCACGACGGAGCTCGGCTACATGGCGAAGCTCAAGCCCGAGTTCGACAAGCGCAACACCAAGATCATCGGGCTGTCCGTCGACCCGGTGGACGATCACGGGCGCTGGGCCAAGGACATCGAGGAGACCCAGGGGACGGCCGTCAATTACCCGATGATCGGCGACGCGGACATGCACGTCGCCAAGTTGTACGACATGATCCATCCCAACGCGAGCGGCGGCGGGCCGCGCACCGCGGCGGACAACCAGACCGTGCGCAACGTCTTCATCATCGGTCCCGACAAGAAGGTCAAGGCGCTGCTGATCTATCCCATGAGCGCAGGGCGCAACTTCGACGAGGTGCTGCGCCTGCTCGACGCGCTCCAACTCAACGCGAAGCACGCCGTCGCCACCCCGGTGAACTGGAAGCCGGGGCAGGACGTGATCATCCCGACCTCGGTGTCCGACGACGACGCGAAGAAGAAGTACCCGCAGGGCTTCAAGACGCACAAGCCGTATCTGCGGACGGTGGCACAACCGAAGTAACAAAAGTTCGGGGGGCGCCTCGGCGCCCCCCGTGATCATCCTGCGTGGCCGCGCAGCGGCTCACGCAACCCAGACGGTTTTTATATTCACGAACTCGCGGATGCCGTAGCCCGAGAGCTCGCGACCGTAGCCGCTTTCCTTCACGCCGCCGAACGGCAGGCGTACGTCCGACTTCACGTTGTCGTTCACGAATACGCAGCCGCTCTCCATCTCGTCGGCGGCGATGCGCTCGCCGCGCACGCGGTCGCGCGTGATCACCGCGCCGCCGAGCCCGAAGGACGAGTCGTTGGCGAGGTCGATGGCATGCCGCTCGTCCCGGGCGGCGATGATGGCGGCCACCGGACCGAACAGCTCCTCGTCGAACGCCGGCATGCCCTTGCCCACATCGGTGAGCACGGTCGGCGGATAGAAAGCGCCCGGCCCGTCCGGCACGCTGCCCCCGAGCAGGCAGCGCGCGCCCTTGGCGATACTGCGCTGCACCTGCCCGTGCAGCGCGTCGCGCAGGTCCTTCCGCGCCTGCGGTCCGATATCCACGTCCTCGCGCAGGGGATCGCCCATGCGCTTCGCCGCCATGCGCTCGACGAACGACCGCTCGAAGCGCTCGCGCACGCTGCCCACGACGATGAAGCGCTTCGCGGCGATGCAGCTCTGGCCGGAATTGACGAGGCGCCCGCGCGTGCATATCTCGGCTGCGACATCGGGGTCGGCATCGTCGAGGACGAGATACGGATCGCTGCCGCCGAGCTCCAGCACGGTCTTCTTCAGCAGCTCGCCCGCCTTGCGCGCGATGGCGCGCCCCGCCGCCGCGCTGCCCGTCAACGTGGCGGCCCGCACGAGCGGATGCGCCACGACGCTCTCGACCTGCTTGCTGCCGATCATGAGCGTGCGAAAGAGATTGGGTGGGAAGCCGGCCTCCGTGAAAAGCGACTCGATCGCCATCGCGCAGCCGGGCACGTTGGACGCGTGCTTCAGCACCGCGGCATTGCCCGCCATCAATCCCGGCGCGGCGAACCGGAACACCTGCCAGAACGGGAAGTTCCACGGCATCACGGCGAGCACGACACCGAGCGGATTGAACGTCACGAAGCTCTTGTGCGCTTCGGTCGCAACGGGCTCGCGCGCGAGCAGGCGCTCGGCGTGTTCGGCGTAGTGCTCGCACGCGGTGGCGCACTTCTGCGCCTCGGCGACGCCATCGCGAACCGGCTTGCCCATCTCGCGGGCCATCAGCTCCGCGAGCGGGCGCGCCCGGGCGCGCAGCAGACCGGCGATCGCATGCATCGGCACGGCACGCTCCGCGTACGAGCGTCGCCGCCATGCCGTGTACGCCGCGTGCGCCGCCTTGACGATGGCGTCGACGTCCGCCGGCGCCGTCTCCTCGTACCGCCCGACGACCTCGCCGGTCGCCGGGTTGATCGCCTCGATGCTCATCGCCTAGGCCGCTTTCTCCATCTCGGGTTTCCACTGCCCGCCGCGTGCGAGCGAGTTCATCTTCAGGCGCCGATGGAACGCCTGCTGTCCCGCCTGCACGTTCTGCGCGCGGCCGCCCCACGCCTTCATCGCCGGATCCTGGAGCGCGCGCGCGAACGAGAACGACAGGACCCAGGGCGCCCGCGGATACAACGTGTTCATCGCGTTGAGGTTCGCCGTCGCCTCTTCCGGGCTTTGACCGCCGGAAAGGAAATTGATCGTCGGCACGGCGGCGGGCACGGTGCGCTTGAGCACCTGCACCGTGGCGCGCGCGACGTCCTCGGCCGCCGCCTTGGCGGGATTCGCCTTGCCCGGCAACACCATGCTCGGCTTGAGCACCATGCCTTCGAGCGCGACGCGATGGCGCGCCAGGGCGCGAAACACCGCCAACAGCACCGCCTCGCTCACCTCGTGGCACCGTTCCATGGTGTGATCGCCGTCGATCAGCACTTCGGGCTCGACGATCGGCACGATGTGCTCCTGCTGGCAGATCGCCGCGTACCGCGCGAGCACCTCCGCGTTGGCCTCGATGCCGAGCGCCGTGGGATTGCGATCGGTGATGCCGTACACCTCGCGCCACTTCGCGAAGCGCGCCCCCTGCTCGCGGTAGCCGGCGAGCCGCTCGGCGAGGCCGTCCAGGCCCTGCGTGACCAGGTCCCCGGGCGCGTTGGCGAGCGCGGTGGTGCCCTTGTCGACCTTGATGCCGGGGACGACCCCGTTGCGTCGCAGCACTTCGACGAGCGGCGTGCCGTCGTCGGCGCGCTGGCCCATCGTTTCCTCGAACAGGATGACGCCCGACAGGTATTGCCCGGCGTCCGGCGTCGTGAAGAGGAGTGTCCGGTACTGGCGCCGGGTCTCCTCGGTCGACTCGATGCCGAGCGCCTTGAACCGCTTGGTGATGGTGGGCTGGCTTTCGTCGGCCGCGAGAATGCCCCGCCCGGACCGGGTGAGATCGGCGATGGTCGCCGCGAGCGCTTCGTCGAGGTGCATGGAATCCTCCGCTGGACTGGAATCCAAGCTTAACGCCGGCGGACGCGCGCTGCAGCGGGGCGCGCGGGGAATTTCCGCTCGCTATCCGGTCCAACGACGGGGACCCGTGGCCCCGGGTGGGATCTCGTGCACGAACATGGAGAACAAAGGCTCGATATGAAGACCAAGCGTGGTTTGTTCGCAGCAGTGATGCTGGGTGCGATGCTGGCGGGTTGCGCCGCGACCGGTACACGGGTCACCTCGACCTCCGAGACGTACAAGGACATGGCCAGGGGACAAGGCTGGTGGTGCGGAACCTTCGGCAGCACCTGCACCTGCTATCTCGACGGCGTCCAGACGACGTGCTCGCTCGTCCAGGCGTGCCTGAGCTCGGGGAACTGCAAGGCCGCGCAATAGCGCGCCTAGGCGCAACCGCCCGGGGCTGCCCGTAGCGCCTTGCTTTTGGACGGTGGTGCCGCCCCGGTCCGTGCTCGGGCCGGGGCGCGGCTCGCGCTAGCCCATCACCTTCCAGCGGCGCGCAACGAGCAGCCGCAGCTTCTTGCATTCGCGCTCGGCCAGGATCGCGGCCTGCGCGCGCAGCTCGCTCTCGAACGCGTCGAGGGCGACGCGCGTGCGCGCCTCGTCGAGCTGCTTCTTCAGCGTGTAGAACAGCGCCGAGAACTCGCCCTGCAGCTCGTGCAGGACGGGAAACGACATCCGGTGCACCGCCGAAGGCCCGAGCCGCACGAGCGCGTCGCGATGCTCCGGCGTGCTGTAGCCCTTGTGGCTCGCGAAGCCGTAGCCAGGGTATTGCCGGTCGAGGGTCTCCATCATGGCATCGCGCTCGGTCTTGGCGATGATCGACGCCGCCGCGATGCTGAAGTTGATACCGTCGCCCTTGTTGAACGTGTTCTGTGGCGCCTCGACACCGGGAATGGTGCGCGCATCGACCAGCACGTGCTGCGGGCTGCACGGCAGCGCCTCGACGGCACGCCGCATGGCGAGCAGCCCGGCGTGATAGATGTTCACCTGGTCGATCTCCTCGACCGAGCAGATGCCGAGGCCGATGCCCGTCGCCTTGGCGCGGATCTCGAGCGCGAGCTCCTCGCGCACGGCGGGCTCGAGGCGCTTCGAGTCGTCGACGCCCGCGATGTCGGTCTCGGGCGGGAAGACGACCGCCGCGGCCACGACGGGCCCGGCGAGCGGGCCCATGCCGACCTCGTCGACGCCTGCGATGTCGCGCACACCGGACTTCCACAGCACGAGCTCGAAGTGACGCATGGCGTCGAGGCGCAGGCGCTCTTCGCGCTGCCGCGCGTAGCGCTTCTTGAGCGCGGCGTGGAGGCGACGCACACCCTGGCGCGGATCGCGCTGCAGGATGTTCAGGACGCGCGCCGAGACGAGCTCGCGCCCTTCGAGGTAACGCTGCCGGATTTCATCGACCGACAGCTCGTCAACGGATCGTGCCATGCATCGCGTGCGGAAACGGCGGCCATTATAGGGCTGTTCAGGCCCTGCGCGCGACCAGCACCGCGTTGGTGCCGCCGAACGCGAAGGAGCTCGACATCACGGCGTCGATCGCGATGCCGCGACGCGCGGCGTTGGGAACATAGTCGAGATCGCATTGCGGGTCGGGCACGTGCAGGTTCATCGTCGGAGGGACGGTGCCCTGAACCATGGCCATCAATGCGATGACCAGCTCGAGCGCACCCGCCGCGCCGAGCAGATGGCCGTGCATCGATTTGGTCGCGCTGACCGGCACGCGCGGCGCGTGCGCGCCGAACACCGCGTGCAGTGCCGCCGTCTCGACGCCGTCGTTGGCGAGCGTTCCGGTGCCGTGCGCGTTGACGTACCCGATCGACTCCGGCGCGATCGCCGCCGACGCGAGCGCGAGACGCATCGCTTGCGCCTGGCCCTCGACGCTCGGCCGCGTGATGTGCGTGCTGTCGGTGCAGACGCCGTAGCCGGCGAGCTCGCCATAGACATGCACGCCGCGCGCGCGCGCGCGGTCGAGCGGCTCGAGCACGACGATGGCGGCGCCTTCGCCGAGCACGAGCCCCGTGCGATTCCTCGCGAACGGCTTGCACGAGGCGCCCGGGTCGCGCGCATCCTCGACCGCGAGCGTCCTCAGCGCTTCCCATGCGCGGATCGTGCCGAAGGTGAGCGGTGCCTCCGCGCCGCCGGCGATCATCGCGTCGGCCTCGCCGATGGCGATCCGCCGCGCTGCCTCGCCGATGGCCACCGCCGACGACGAGCACGCGGTCGAATACGTCAGGCTGGGGCCGGAGAGGCGATGCTCGATGCCGATCCACGCGGCCGGCGCGTTGCTCATCGTGAGCAGCACGGTGAACGGCTGCACGCGATCGGAGCCTTCGGCGTAGAGCGTGTGATAGCCGTCGTCCATCGTCGCGCTGCCGCCCATCCCCGTACCGATGAAAACACCGGCACGCGCGCGGTCCTCGAAGGGATCGCCGGCGTCGTCGATCGCGCGCGCGGCCGCCGCGAGGGCGAACTGCGATACGCGATCGAGCATGCGCACCTTCTGCGCCGGCCAGTCCCCCGGCGGCTCGAATGCCGCAGGCGCGCCGACCGTGTTGACGCATCGCTCGCCGCGGCGCACGTCGAGCCGCCGCACCGCCGATTCGCCGTTCACCAGGCGCTCGAACAGCGTGCGTGGATCGTTGCCGTGCGGCGCAACGACGCCGATGCCCGTCACCGCGACGCGCCTCATGAAGCGCCCTGGGCGGCCGCCTTTTGCGCCACGAGCGCATCGATGAGATCGACCACGTCGCCGACGGTGTCGAGCTTCTGCGCCGGCTGCTCCTGCACCGATGGAATGCGGATGTCGAAGGCGTCCTCGACCTGGAAGAGAATCTCGATGGTGCGCAGCGAATCGATGCCCAGCGACTCGAGGCGCGTGTCGCGGCTCAGCGCTTCGGACGGGATGTCGAATCCCTCGCGCAGGATGCGTTGCAGCTCGACGATCGTGTCGGTCATGGCGTCAGAGGGCGGGTCTTGCCGCTCCAGCGCGCGCCGAGCGCGAGCAGCGCCGGCGCGTGGCGCACGGCCGCGCTCATCGCAACGCGCGTGGGCTCGTGCACGGCGAGCATCGCGAAGCATGCCGCGGCACGGATTCGCAGCGCGAACGAACGTCGGTACGCGGCGACGTACGCGCGCGCGGCCGCGTGCAACGCGTCGTCCGCAGCCGCGCCGCGCAGCACGACGCCATGACGCGTCAGCAACGTCGTCAGCAGCCAGGCCGACTGGATGGCCATGTTGATGCCTTCGGCCACGAGCGGATGCGCTTCGCCCATGGCATTGCCCACGCGGAAGATACCCGGCGTTGCATGACCGCGGATCCCGGGCCGGATCGGCCCCGCAGCGAGCCAGGGGCCGTCCCGGGTTGCACCGCGCAGTGCTTCGCGCACGCCGCCGCACGATGCGAGCAGACGGGCAAGCACGGCGTCGCCCGCGCTCGTGCCCGCCGCGACCGCACGTCGGCATTCGGCGAGGCGGTCGCGCCGGATGCACAGCGAGAGGCTCAGGCGGTCCTGGTCGGTGTGAACCATGCCGCCATAACCGCCCGCAAAGAGCAGCAGCGGCATCGTGTGCCGCGCGAGGCGCGCGTCGCGGAAATGCGCCTTGAAGGCGAGAAGGTCTTTCGGACGACGCTGCCGGCGCGGAGGCTGCGTGGGCAGCGGCCCGGTCTCCCACGAGCCGTGCGCGGCAACCACGATGCGTGCGCGGATGCGCTCGCCCGCGCCCGTCGTGCACGCGTGCACGCCCCCGATGCGCTCGACCGACCGCACGCTGCACGGCTGCAGCACGTCGGCGCCGTGGCTCGCCGCGCATGCAAGGAGCGCCGTGTCGAGAACGTCGCGGCCGAGCGCGTGCCCCCAGCCGTCGCGCGCGGCAGGCATCGGCACATCGAGCGACGCGTCGTCCGCATAGAGCGCGATCCGACGGATCGCGGGGCCCGCCGATCGCGCGTCGATGCCGAGCGCGCGAAGGAGCGTCCAGCTCGGCGCCGACACGAACTCGCCGCACACCTTGCGGCGCGGGAACCGCGCGCGCTCCGCAACGGCGACGCGCCACCCGGCGCGGGCGAGCAGCGCGCCCGTGGTGGCACCGGCGGGGCCGCCACCGATGATCAACGCGTCGTAGTCGGGCATCATGCCGTGCGCGTCGCCACGAAGCAGTGCGTGAACAATCCGGCTTCGTATTCCGACATGCGCCATGAGCCGGCGTTGCGCCAGCAGTCGCCAAGCTCGCCGCCGCGAAACCCGGCCCGCACGCTCGCCACCGCGTCGTGGCGCGCCACGCTGCCGGCGCCCACCAGTCCGACCAGGCGGCTCGCCGCGAGCGACATGCGATCGCGGCGCGGCTCGCAGCACGCGAACGCCTGCGTGTGCGCGGCGACGCCCGCGAGCAATCGCTGCAACGCCTCGCCGGTGAAATGGTGGACGAACAGGTTCGCGAAGACGAGGTCCGCCGGACGATGTGGCGTCGCCGCGGCCCAGTCGAGCACGTCGCAGGTGAGCACGCGCGGGCGCCACCCCGCGGCGCGGATGCGTTCGAGCGCGCCCTCGCTCACGACCCTCTGCCGGTCGATCAGCGTCACTTCGACGTTCGGCCAGCGCGCCGCACGCCGCCGTGCCATGCGCGACATCAAGGCGCCGTCGCCTGCACCGAGTTCGACGATCGTGCGCGGCACGCGAGATGCCACCGCGCGATCGACTGCGCGAAGCGCGATCCCGAGGCTGCCCATCAGCGCGTTGATGCGCCGCAGGTCGCCGCGCGAGCGGCGGGCGCGCGCATCGTCGGCATCGAGCACGTCGAGCCATTCCGCCTCCACCTCGCGCGGCATCGCCGTCGTCACGCGACCTCCAGCAGCGCGCCATGGCAGCTGAAGCCGGCACCGAACGCCGACATCCACCATGCGCCGCCCGGCGCCTCGTCGCGCAGCGCCTCTTCCAGCACGAAATACACGAACGCGCTGCTGAGGTTGCCGTGGTCGCGCAGCATGCGCGCGCTGTAGCGCAGATGGTCGGGGGTCAGATCGAGCTCCCGCTGCACCGCCGC
>DATJIS010000011.1:0-128860 GCA_035493035.1 Casimicrobiaceae bacterium
GCCGCAACAGCGCGTGATCGCGAATTCGCGTTCATCGGGAGCGCCCGTCGCGCCCGAACACGACTTATCGACGCAAAAGCGGGAGGCAAGGAAGGCAGCGGCCGCCGAGCCGCCAGCCACCGCGTCCGCTACAGCGCCTGCCGCAGCGCCTGCCGCTACGCTTGCCGGAGCCCCTGCTGCACCGTCAGCCTCCGCCGCGCCGACTCTAGGACGGGCTGCTGCGCGTGTCGATGCCGGACACGACGCGACGGCCTGGATCCAGCGCATCCGGACGCTGTTGCGTGAATCGCGGCGCGACGAAGCCGCGGAGGAACTGGCTCGGTTCCGCGCGGCATTCGCCGATGCCGACGCGCGGCTGCCCGACGATCTGCGTGCGTTTGCGGCGCAATCGCACGCGAAATCCGCTGCGTCGCCGCGTTGATCGATGTGGTCAGAACCGGTGGCGCAGTCAGCGTGCGCGAATACTCACCGCTCCGATCCCGTCCTTGCGCTAAGCAGCCGCCGGATCGGTGCCGGCAAGCCGCAACGCAGCGCTTCATCGCGCGCGAACCACTCGACGCCGGGCGCGCGAAGGACAGACGGCTCGTCCGTCACCGGCACGCGCAGCGGATGCATCGTCAACCGGAAATGCGTGAACGCGTGCCCGATCGCGGGCAGGTGATCGGACGGCTGCGCCGCAAGCCCGAAGCGCCGCATCAGATGATCGGCGACATTCGCTTCCAGCGGCATCTCGGGCAGACTCCACAAGCCGCCCCAGACGCCGAGCGCCGGCCGCTGCTCGAGCAGGATGCGCTCACCGTGCTCGAGCAGCAGCACGGCGATCGCGCGCTGCGGCAGCGGCTTGCGCGGGCGCGGCGAAGGCAATTGGTCGATGCGCGCGTCGCGGCGCGCGACGCAGTCCTCGCCTACGGGACAGCCACCGCATCGCGGACGCGCACGCGTGCAGATCGTCGCACCGAGGTCCATCATGCCCTGCGTGTACGCCTCGATGTCGTCAGCGGACGGCAACAGCGCCTCCGCCTCGCGCCACAGCGCCGCCTGCACGCGCGGCACTCCCGACCAGCCGTCTATGCCGCGGTGACGGGCGAGCACGCGCTTGACGTTGCCGTCGAGTATCGCGGCGCGCTCGCCGCTTGCGAACGCGGCAATCGCAGCGCCCGTCGAGCGACCGACGCCGGGCAGCGTCGCGAGCGTCGCGCTATCGACAGGAAAGCGGCCCGCGTGATGCGCGACGACCGCGCGTGCGGCGGCGTGCAGGTGATGCGCGCGGCGGTAATACCCGAGGCCGCTCCACATCCCGAGCACGCGGTCGAGCGAAGCCGACGCGAGCGCCTCTACGCTCGGGAACGCGTCGACGAATCGTGCGAAGTACGGGAGGACCGTCGCGACCTGCGTCTGCTGCAGCATCACTTCCGAAAGCCAGATGCGATACGCGTCGCGCGTGTTCTGCCACGGCAAATCGCGCCGGCCGTGCGCCCGCTGCCAGGCGACGACGCGGGCGGCGAAGGATTCAGCGCACGCCGAGCCGCTGGCGCGCCCGCGTCGCCGCATCGGACTTCGGGTACTTCGCCATCAGTTCCTCGAGCGAGCGGCGTGCCGCGGCGTTGTCGCCCATGTCCGCTTGCGCCGACGCGATGTTCAGAAGCGCATCGGGCGCCTTGCTGCTGTCGGGGTATTCCTTCAGCAGCTGCCGCTGCGTCGCGATCGAGCCGCGATAGTCGCGCCGCGCATATTGCGCGTTGCCGATCCAGTACTGAGCGGACGCGGCGAGCGGGCTGCGCGGATACGCCTTGAGGAAAGCGTTGAACCCGGTGATGGAGCCTGCGTAATCGCCGCGCTTGAACAGGTCGAGCGCTGCGTCGTACGCTCGCTGCTCGGCGACGCCGTCGCTCGGATTGCGCACCGGCGGCGCCGTTGCGACCGGTCCGGGCGGCACAGGCACGGCCGCAGGGGGCGACGTCGGCCGCGGCGGGGCGCCCGGCGCGGCAGCGTCGGGACCAGGCGCTGTATTCGGAGCAGCTGTTCCGGCACTGGCTGCGTTCGCCGGATTGGCTCCGTTGGCTGCGTTCGCTGCATTGGCCGCTTCCGCCGCCGACGCCGCGGCGCTCTCGATCTTGCGCAGCCGCGTGTCGAGGTCGACGTAGAGGTCACGCTGGCGTTTCTGCGCCTGCTCGAGCTCATAGGTCACGACCTCGATCTGCCCGCGAAGCTTCGCGATGTCGCCTTGCAACAGCTGCAGCTGATTGGCGAGATCGGCGAGCCCTTGCCCCTGCATGCGCTGCTCGAGCGCCGTGACACGATCCTCGATCTGCCGCTGCAGCTGCGTGAGGCGGACGTTCGTCGACTCGATGCGCCGGCGCGCTTCCTCGTCGTCGAACAGCGCCGCCTGCGCGCCGTGCACGACGAGGAAGATCGTGACGGCCGCCGCCGCAAGATGTGTTCGCTTCATGCGGGCCTCTCGTCCCACCCTCTCCCCGCACGCGGGGAAGGACCGGATAACCGCGATCGGCGTCATGCCGCGAAGGCCGGAATCACTCGCCGCCGTACACGATGTCGTCGCGGCGATTCTCCGCCCACGCCGACTCGTCATGCCCCGCGTTCTTCGGCCGCTCTTCGCCGTAGCTGACCGTCTCGATCTGGCTGTCGGTGGCGCCGAGCAACAGCATCATCCGCTTGACGGCATCGGCGCGCTTCTGGCCGAGCGCGATGTTGTACTCGCGCGAGCCGCGCTCGTCGGTGTTGCCCTGGATCGTCATGTGCGCGTTGCGGTTCTGCTGCAGATAGCGCGCGTGCGCCTCGATCGTGGGCTTGAACTCGTCCTTGACGACGAAGCTGTCGAAGTCGAAGTAGACGCTGCGCTTCGACAGCGGGCTGTTCGGATCGCGCAGCGGATTGCCGACGCTCATGCTGCCCGCGCCGGTGTTCGATCCACTCACGTTGCCGGTGCCCGCGCCGCTCGTCGACGCGCCCCCAGGCACCACGGTGGCACCACTCTTGTCCTCGACCGGTGCACCGGTCTCCGTCGTCGGCGTACTGCTGCAGCCGACCACCACCAGCGCGCAAAGCGCCGCCAAAATCAAGTTACGCATGGAACCTCCTGCCGTGACGAAAGCTTGAGCGAAAGATGGAAAACGTGCAGCGCTTCGGGCGAAGCATCGGTGAAATCAGGAACGGGGGAGAGGGCCCCACGCGGGCTCGCGCACATCCGTCGCGGGCGCGACGAGACGCTGCTTGACGCGACCGTCGCTGGAGACGGCAGCCAATATACCACGCCCTCCCGCCTCGCTCGCGTAGATGATCATCTTGCTGTTGGGCGCGATGCTGGGACTCTCGTCGCCCGGACCCTGCGTGATGATCTGCACCTGTCGCGTCGCGTAATCCATGAGCGCCAGCTGGAACCGGCTGCCGCCTTCGCGGCGCACGTACACGAAGCCGCTGCCGTCGGGCATCGGCCGGGGCGTGACGTTGTAGTTGCCATCGAACGTGAGGCGCTCGACCGCGCCGGTGACGATGTTGGTGCGATAGACCTGCGGCGTGCCGCCGCGATCCGACGTGAACAGCACCCACTGGCCGTCCGGCGAGAACGCAGCCTCGGTGTCGATCGATTGCGAGTTCGTGAGGCGCGCGAGCCCGCTGCCGTCCGGGTTCATCAGGTAGATCTGCGACGCGCCGTCCTTGGTGAGCGTTACCGCGAGGCGCCGGCCGTCCGGCGACCACGCCGGCGCGCTGTTGCTGCCGCGGAAGTTCGCCACCGCGCGGCGCTGACCGGTCTCGAGCGACTGAACGTACACCACGGGCTTGCGATTCTCGAACGACACGTACGCGAGGCGCGTGCCGTCGGGCGACCACTTGGGCGAGAGCAGCGGCTCCTGCGACGTGACGACGACCTGCGGGTCGAAGCCGTCGGCGTCGGCGACCAGCAGCTGATAGCGCGGCCCCGACTTCGTGATGTAGGCGATGCGCGTGGAGAACACGCCCGGGCTGCCCGTCAGCTTCTCGTAGACGACGTCGGCGATCTTGTGCGCGGTCGCGCGGAACTGTTGCTGCGTGACGGTGAAGACCATCGACGCCAGCGTTTGCTGCTTCACCACGTCGACCAGCCCGAAGCGCACTTCCACGCGGCCGTCGCCGAGGGGACGCATCGAGCCCACCACGACGGCGTCGGCATTGCGCGAGCGCCACACGGCAGGCTGGACGTCCTCGGCACGCGCGGGTCGCGGCGTGACGCCCATGGGATCGACCATGCGGAAAAGGCCCGATCGCTGCAGGTCCGCGCCCGCGATGCCGCTGATGCCGAGGGGGAAGTTGCTCTCGCCGTCGAACGGCACGACCGCGATGGGGATCTGCGTGCCGGCGCCGCCGACGATCTCGATGGTGAGCTGGGCGCGCGCGGCAAGCGGAAGCAGGGCCAGCGCGCAGAACGCGGCCATGAGGCGAAGGAATCGAGTCATCACCAGAGCGGGAAGGACGAGGCGGCGAGCCGCGGACGGGGTGGTCCGCGACGACAGGCGGAAACTGCGCAAAACGGTCGATGCGCGAATACGACACCTGCATTATAACGAGGAGACGCGAGCGCCGCGGTCGACGCCGGCGCGCGAGCACGTGTGCAGTCAGTGCGCCGCGACGCTGGTTGTGAAGCCGAACGCCTGCGTGATGCGTTCACCGACCCGGCGGGCTTCGTCGCGCTCGGCATAAGGACCGACGTACACGCGATAGAGCCCGCCCGACTGGCGGACCTTCGCTTCGACCTCCGCGCCGCGCAATTGGTTCTGGACGTGCGCGAGGAAATTCAGCGCGTTGGGATAGCTTGCGAATGCGCCCAACTGCACGGCGTAGCCGCCATGCGGCGCACCGCTGGACGGTTGCGAGAACGCGGGCGCCGGCACCGGCACGGCGGCGACCTCCGCCGGCGTTGCCACGACCGGCGCCAGCGCGACGGGCGCGAGGGGTGCCGCGGTGGCGAGCAGCGACGGCGCGCCCGGGAGGATCGCCTCGACCTCGACTTCGCCGCTGCCATGCTGCGCGATGCCGATGCGGTGCGCCGCCGCGTACGACAGGTCGATCAGCCGATCGTGCAGGAACGGCCCGCGGTCGTTCACGCGCACGACCACGCTCTTGCCGGTCGCGACATTGGTCACGCGCGCGTAGCTCGGCAGCGGCAGCGTGGGATGCGCTGCCGTCATCGCGTACATGTCGTACGTCTCGCCGATCGAAGTCCTCTGGCCGTGGAACTTGCGTCCGTACCACGACGCGATGCCGCGCTCGCGATACGCCTTGAGCGACGTCGCCGGAATGTATTCGCGGCCGAGCACCGTGTACGGGCGATTGGCGGCGCGGGCGAGAGGCTCGATGCGCGGCACCGCGTCGGGCACTGCGTCGAGATCGGCGGGAGGATTGTCGCCGGGACCGTCGTCCTTGTAGTACCGCGTCGACGGCGCAGGCGAGGCGATCGGCGCCGAAGCGGAACCGCCTGTCGCCGATTCACGACGCGGCGACGTGCTGCAGGCAGCGAGCAGCAGAACCAGGATCGCAGCGAATGCGCGGCGCAATGCGTGAACGGTGGTGAAGATCCGCTGCGGAATCTAGCACCACGCGCGCGCGAGCGCGAGTCGTGCGCGCGCCGGAACCCCGGCCGTCGCGTGCGAGTCCATAGTGGCGAGTCGCATCCACCCCCGTGATGCCACGCCGCCCGTCGCCGGCCGCGCATTCGCACCTGCCTTCCATCCGGGGGATTCATGGAGCTCTTCGGCATTCCGCTGCTCGGCGTCAACGCCGAGACCGGCCACAAGCTGTTCCTGAGCCTGGCGGTGATCGTCATCGCGCTGGTGGGCCGGCTCGTGCTCGGCCTGCTGGCGCGCGCCACGCTCAAGTCGCACGCGCCGCGCGGATGGTTCTGGACCCGGCAGGCGATCAGCCTCCTCGTGCTCGTGTTCGTAGCCGTCGGCCTGCTGTCGGTGTGGTTCGACAGCACGCGCAGCCTCGCCGGCTTCATCGGTCTCTTCACCGCCGGCATCGCGTTCGCGTTGCAGCGGGTGATCACGTCGGCGGCCGGCTACGTCCTCATCCTGCGCGGCAAGACGTTCGAGCTCGGCGACCGCATCGACATGGGCGACGTGCGCGGGGACGTCATCAGCCTCGGCTTCCTGCAGACGACCATCATGGAGATGGGGCAGACGCGGCCCGAGGAGGGCGACTCCGCCTCGATGTGGGAGAACAACCGGCAGTTCACCGGCCGCGTGGTGTCGGTCGCGAACAGCGTCGTGTTCGACAAGCCGATCTACAACTACACGCGCGACTTCCCTTACGTGTGGGAGGAGCTGATCCTCATGCTGCCCTATGGCACGGACCGCGGCAAGGCGGAGCGCGAGATGCTCGATGTCGCCCGGCGGCACGTCGGGGCCGTCGTCCCCCGGGCGCAGGCGGCGCTGCGGCGGATGCAGGATCGCTACTTCGTGCGCGACGAGCAGCTCGACCCGCGCGTCTACTATCGCCTGAAGGCCAACGCGCTCGAGCTCTCGCTGCGATTCCTCTGCGGCTACGACACCAATCGCGAGGTCAAGGACGCGATGAGCCGGGAGCTCCTGGACCGCTTCAGGGAGCAGGACGTGCGCATCGGGACCGGCGCCTGAGTCTCCGCGCGCGGTATGCTGGCCGCATGCCGACGTATGTCTTCGCGTGGAACCCCAGGCTGTGGGGCTGGCCCGAGCTGCCCGACGACATGCGCCGCGTGCGCCGCCGCGGCCACGTCGACATCGAGTGGTCGAGCGGGCGCACGCGCGTGATCGAGCCGGGCAGCCGCGCGTTCTTCGTGCGCCTCGGCGTGCCGCCCAAGGGCGTGATCGGATCCGGACACACGCTGACCGACCCGCAACGCGGCGTCCATTGGCGGCCCGAGAAGGCGGCCGCCGGAACGCCCACGAACTACATTCGGTTGCGTCTCGAGTTCCTGAACGACCTGCCGCTCATCACGTTCGAGGAGCTGGCGCGGCCACCGTACTCGCGCTTCCGCTGGGCCGTGCGGCAGTCGGGCACGCGCATGCCGAGCACGATCGCCGACGCGCTCGAGCCGTGGTGGGAGACGCGCGTGGCGCAATGGCACGCGGCGCGAAAGCGCGCGCGTCGAGCATGACGGCGTCGTCGGACCTGCTCGCGGCGCTGCCGGCGCTATTGCCCGACGCTATCGCATGGGCGCAGGCGCGGTCGCGCGAAGTGCAGATCCATGGCGCGGCGCTGACGCCGGTCGAGCGGGCGCTCGCGCGCGCGGTCGGCGTGGCGCGGCCCGAGCTGATTCGCAAGGCGACGGTGAGGCGCCTGCCGCTCCCGGAGGGCGAGGCGCTGCGCGCCGCGGCGTCGCAGACCGGCCTCCTCGGCCCCGATGCGATCGGCCTCACGCTGGGGTATGCCGTGCTGATCGTGGCCGGCCACGAGACGACGCGGCTCCTGTCACACGAATTCCGGCACGTCCATCAATACGAGGAGTCCGGATCCATCGAGGCCTACCTGCCCGTGTACCTGCGGCAGATCGTCGAGCACGGCTACGCCGACGCGCCGCTCGAGCGCGACGCGCGCGATCACGAGCTCGCGTCGTGACCGCGGCGAGCATCTTCGTCGGCATCGTGACGAGCGCGCTGGGCCTCGCCTACATCACGTACGGCAAGCGCCAGGTCAAGTTCGTGCCGATCATCGCCGGGCTGGCGCTCTGCGTGTATTCGTACTTCCTCGACGGCTGGGCGTGGCAGCTCGCGGTCGGCGCCATCCTGGCGGCACTGCCGTTCGTGATCGATTTCTGACCACGCGACGCCGGTAGGGCGCGAAGGCCCGCTCGAGCGGAGCGGTGGTATCGTTTCCCGTCGGCAACCCTGCCCCCTCGGAGACTCCATGCGCTTTCGATTCAGCGCGGTCGTGCTGATCCTGATCGGCGTGCTGTTCCTGCTCGCGAACCTCGGGCTCGTGCCGAGACTGGGGCCGCTCCTGCGCGAGTGGTGGCCGCTCATCCTGATCGTCCTGGGCGTGGGATTGCTGTTCAAGCGGTGATGCCCGGCACGTCCGACCGCTGCGAGCACTTCGATTCGATCCGCGATGTCGCGCCGGTCACCGACGGCTGCCAGGAATGCCTGGCGCTCGGCGAGCCGTGGACGCAGCTTCGCATCTGCCTCACGTGCGGCCACGTCGGCTGCTGCGAGGATTCTCCGCACGCGCACGCGCTGCAGCACTACAACGAGACGGGTCACCCGATGATCTCGTCGCTCGAGCGCGGCGAGAGCTGGGGCTGGTGCTATGTGCATGCGCGCTACTTCGACCCCATGCCGATGCCGCTGCCGCGCCGACGCTCCGCGCTCGCGCGTTTTTTCGGCCGGCTGCGCACGCGCTGAGCGTGCAATCGCGCTATATTGCGCCGAGCCGCGCAACGCGGCGTCGATGGAGGATGTCATGGGCAACCGGGACAAGCAGCGCAAGGAACCCAAGAAGCCGAAGCAGCCGAAGAAGCCCGGCGCCTGACGCGCCAGGCAGCACCCGCCGCGCGCACGGCGTGAAGCGCGTCGGCCTCATCTCCGATACGCACGGCCTGCTCCGCCCGCAGGCGCTGGACGCGCTGCGCGGCAGCGACCACATCGTGCATGCGGGCGACATCGGCGCGCATGCGATCCTCGATGCGCTCGCAAAGATCGCGCCGGTCACCGCCGTGCGCGGCAACAACGACCACGGCGCCTGGGCGTCGGCCATCCCGGACGACGCTGTGCTCATCGTCGACGGCGTGTCGATGTATGTCATCCACGATCTCGCGACGATGACGATCGACCCGCGTGCAGCCGGTCACCGCGTCGTGGTGTCGGGGCATTCGCATCGGCCATCGTGCGAGCAACGCCGGGGCGTCTGGTACGTGAATCCCGGCAGCGCGGGACCGCGGCGGTTCACCCTCCCCGTCGCAGTCGGCGAGATCGCCGTCGAGGGTGACGAGGCGCAGCCGCGCTTGATCGACCTGCGCATCTGACCCACACTGGCGGTCCTCCGTTCGAGGACTCGTCATGGACGCGCTCTTCCCGCCGCTGCCGCTGCTCGGCGCCTTTCTGGCGGCGAGCCTCGTGCTCGCCATCACGCCCGGTCCCGCCGTGTTCTACATCGTCACGCGCAGCGTGTCGCAGGGCCGCCTGTCGGGCCTCGCCTCGGTGGGCGGCGTCGCGCTCGGCAATCTCGGCAACGCCATCGGCGCCTCGCTCGGGCTCGCGGCGCTGTTCGCGATCTCCAGCGTCGCTTTCACCGTCGTGAAGTACCTCGGCGCCGTCTACCTGATCTGGCTCGGCGTGCAGGCGCTGCGCCGACCGGACGCCGCGGCACGGCAAGCGATCGCCGTCGACGACGCCGCGCTTCGCAGGACGTTCGTCGACGGCTTCCTCGTCGCGCTGCTCAATCCGAAGACGGCGATCTTCTTCGCCGCGTTCCTGCCGCAGTTCGTCCACGGACCGTCGCCCTACGGCCAGACCATCACGCTGGGGGTGCTCTTCGTGCTGATCGCTGCCACCACCGACAGCCTGTACGCCGTGTGCGCGGGCGCCGTACGGCCGCGGCTTGCACGCGCGTCGGGCATTGCGCGCGCCGGGCGCTACGTGACGGCCAGCGCGTTCATCGGCCTCGGCGTGCTGACGGCCGTGTGGGGACAGCGCACGCGCACATGAGCGTCGCCTGGCCTCGCCGTCGGGGCAGCAACGTCGAGCCCCCGGATGGCCCCGGCGGACCGCGCGACATCGTCGCGCACGTCGTGGCCGCGCCGGATCCGGCGTCGATCCGCGCGATGATGACGCCGTACCTGCACGAGCTCACGCCCGGCGCCTCGTCGCTCTATCCACGGCTCGAGCTCTACTGGGAGGATCCGGATCGCCTGCCGTACGTCATCCGGGTCGGCGTCGAGGACGTCGGCTTTGCGCTCGTGCGCGATCACATGGAGGCGCGCCTGCACGAGATGGCGGAGTTCTACGTCGAGCGTGCCTGGCGCCGGCTCGGCGTGGGACGCCATGCGGTGAGCGCGCTCTTCGAGCGGCACCCCGGTTTCTGGCACCTCCAGATCCTGGAGGACAACGTCGTCGCTCGCGCCTTCTGGCGCAGCGTGGTGCCGCCGCCGGCCGACGAGACGCGCCATGTCGCCGCCAACGGCCGGCGTTTCGTCGTGATGCAGTTCCGCGCCGGCGCGACCGTCCCGCGCGCTGCGCGCTGAGCGCAATCCCCGGGGCGCACGCGCTCCGGCCCGATGCACATTCGGTGCGTCTGGTACATACTGCGGAACCGGCGGCGGTCTCGGACGCACTATGCTCTAGTGTCCCGCGACGCCGGCGAGGCGAAGCCCGGGCCACCTTCCCACCCGGACACCGCCCACCATGAAACGCACGAGCCTTTACAGCACGTCGATCCGCGGGCGCAGCGCGCAGCGGCCGGCGCAACCGCCTTCCGTCGCCGACTCCGGCGAGACGACCGCACAAACCGAAGCCGCCGCGACACCGCCCGCGCCGAAGCGCTGGCGCCGCGCGTGGGCGCGCTCGCGCACGCCGCTGATGGTGCTCGCGGCGCTCGGCATCGTGATGGGCATGATCCTCGGCCATGCCGCGCTCGTGACCCCGCCGCAGCGCCTCACGCAGGACGACATCGACAAGGCGGTGCGTCACACGCTCGAGGAGAAGCCGCTACCGAGCTGGGCCGCCAAGGCGTACGACATCGTGCGCCCGTCGGTGGTGAAGGTGCGCGACTACGAAGCGGGCGAGGACGGCCGCGAGGACGTCGAGCGCGGTGTCGGTACGGGCGTGGTGATCGTCGACAAGGGCATCATCCTCACCAACCTGCACGTCGTCGCCGGCGCGAAGCGCGTCGGCGTGCTGTTCTGGGACGGCACCGAATCGGACGCCGACGTGGTGTCGACGCAACCGGAGAACGACCTCGCCGTGCTGCAGGCGCGCACGCTGCCCGACGACCTTCAGCCCGCGACGCTGCGATCGACGGCCGACCTGCAGGTCGGCGACGACGTGATGGCGATCGGATATCCGTTCGGTATCGGCCCGTCGGCGTCGTCGGGCGTGGTCTCCGGATTGCGTCGCGAGTACCGGTCGCCCGAAGGCAAGCGTGTGCTCACCAACCTCATCCAGTTCGATGCAGCGGCCAACCCCGGTAATTCGGGCGGCCCGCTGGTCACGGCCGACGGCGAGGTCGTCGGCATCGTCACCGGCATCCTGAACCCGACCAACCAGCGGTTCTTCGTCGGCATCGGCTTCGCCGTGCCGATCGAGAACGCCGCCTCGGCGTTCGGCACCCCGCCGTTCTAGCCGCTGCTCGCGCACCTCGCCGGCTGTTTCGCGCCCTCCGACAACAACGGACCCCTATGGACACACGAGAGCTCAACGGCAACCCGGTTTCCTCGTTGATGGAGCGCATCCTCTACGAGGTGAAGAAGATCGTCGTCGGCCAGGATCATTTCCTCGAGCGCGTGCTCGTCGCGATCCTGGCGCAGGGTCACCTCCTCGTCGAAGGCGTGCCCGGGCTCGCGAAGACGCTGACGGTCAAGACGCTCGCGCGCACCATTCGCGGATCGTTCAAGCGCATCCAGTTCACGCCCGACCTCGTGCCCGCGGACCTCGTCGGCACGCGCATCTACAACCAGAAGACCGGCGATTTCGCGACCTCGCTCGGGCCGGTCTTCACCAACCTGCTCCTCGCCGACGAGATCAATCGCGCGCCGGCCAAGGTGCAGAGCGCGCTGCTCGAGGTCATGCAGGAGTACCAGGTGACCATCGCCGGCGAGACGCACCACGTGCACGAGCCGTTCCTCGTGATGGCGACGCAGAACCCCATCGAGACCGAGGGCACGTACCCGCTGCCCGAGGCGCAGGTCGACCGCTTCATGATGAAGGTGCTGGTCGGGTACCCGACCGAGGAAGAGGAATTCGTCATCGTGCAGCGCGTGACCGGTGTGGGCAAGGAGCTCGTGCCGGTCGCGACCACCGACCAGCTCGTCGCGCTGCAGCGCGAATGCCGCAAGGGCTACGTCGATCCGTCGCTCGTCCAGTACGCGGTGAAGATCGTCGCGGCGACGCGCGAGCCCGATCGCTACGGCATCAAGGATCTGTCGCGCTACCTGCAATTCGGGGCGAGCCCGCGCGGGTCGATCCACCTGATCGAGGGCGCGCGCGCGCTCGCGTTCCTGCGCGGGCGCGACTACGTCCTGCCGCAGGACGTCACCGACCTGATCCCCGATGTGCTGCGGCATCGCCTCGTGCTTTCGTACGAGGCGCTGGCCGAAGGATTGACGTCCGACAACCTGCTCGTGAAGATCATGCAGCAGATTCCCGCGCCCGATAAGCCGCTCGAAGCGCATGTCCGACTCGCACCGCAGCTCTGAGGCGATCCTGCGCCGCCTCGAGTGGACCGTCATCCGGCGGCTCGACGGCCTCCTGCACGGCGACTACCGCACGCTCTTCCGCGGGTTCGGCCTCGACCTCGCGGACCTGCGTGAGTACCAGTACCACGACGACGTCCGGCACATCGACTGGAACGTCACGGCGCGCCTGCAGACGCCCTACGTGCGCGAGTTCAACGAGGATCGCGAGATCACCGCCTGGTTCCTGCTCGACCTCAGTCCCTCGATCGACTTCGGCTCGGGCGACGTGCGCAAGCGCTCGGTGTCGGTCGATTTCGTCACCGTGCTCGCGCGCCTCCTCACGCGCCACGGCAACAAGGTCGGCGCGCTCTTCTACGGCGACACCGTCGATGCGGTGATTCCGGCGAGCGGCGGCCGCCGCCACGTGCTGCACATCCTGCACCGCATGCTGACGCGCCCCGAGCTGCCGCGCGCGCAGGCGACGAACCTGCAGGTGTTCCTGCAGGCGGCGCAGTCGATGATCCGGCGGCGCTCGCTGGTCTTCGTGGTGTCGGACTTCATCAGCCAGCCGGGATGGGACCGGCCGCTGTCGATCCTCGCGCAGCACAACGAGATCCTCGCGGTGCGCCTGTACGACCCGCTCGAGATGGAGCTTCCCGACCTCGGCATGGTCGTGGTGCAGGACGCCGAGACCGGGGAGCAGCTCTTCGTGGACACGCACGACCGCCGCTTTCGCAAGCGCTTCGCGCGACTCGCCGAGGAGCGCGAGCAGGCGCTGCGTACGGCGCTGCGCGCCGCGGCGGTCGACACGCTCGAGCTGTCCACGGCGGACGATCTCGTCGATTCCATCATGCGCTTCGCCGACCTGCGCAAGCGGCGCAGCCAGCTCGCGCAGGGCGGCGCGCTCCCGGCGCATATCACCGCGGCCTGAGCCTCATGACGTTCCTGTGGCCGCACATGCTCTACCTGCTGGCCGGCGTGCCGGTGGTGATCGCGCTCTACCTGTGGCTCCTGCGACGCAAGAAGCAGCAGGCGGTGCGCTACGCGAGCCTCGGGCTCATTCGCGGCGCGATGGGCATGGGCTCGCGCTTCCGCCGGCACGTTCCGCCGGCGCTGTTCCTGATCGCGCTGATCCTGATGGTGCTGGGCATCGCGCGGCCGGCGGCGGTGATCACGCTGCCGTCGCAGCACGAGACGGTGATCCTCGCGATGGACGTGTCCGGCAGCATGCGCGCCGGCGACGTCGAGCCCAATCGCCTCACCGCGGCGCAGAACGCCGCGAAGCAGTTCATCAACGACCAGCCGAGCACCGCGAAGATCGGCATCGTCACGTTCGCCGGCACCGCGGCGCTCGTGCAGCCCCCCACCCAGAACAAGGACGATCTGGTCGCGGCGATCGACCGCATGCAGCTGCAGCGGGCCACCGCCATCGGCAGCGGCATCCTCGTGTCGCTCAAGGCCATCTTTCCCGACGTCGAGTTCGACCTTCGCGGGAGCAATCCGCGTCCCGAGGCGAATCGCGCGTCGCGCTCGCTCGACAAGAAGGACGCGACCGACTCCAAGGACGTGAAGCCCGTGCCGCCCGGGTCCTACCAGGCTGCGGCGATCATCCTGCTGACCGACGGGCAGACCACGACCGGCCCGGATCCGATCGAAGCGGCGCGCATGGCGGCCGATCGTGGCGTGCGCATCTTCACCGTCGGCGTCGGAACGGTGAACGGCGAGGTGATCGGCTTCGAAGGTTGGTCGATGCGCGTGCGCCTCGACGAGGATTCGCTGAAGTCGATCGCCAACATCACGCGCGGCGAGTACTTCTACGCCGGCACCGCGCTCGACCTGAAGAAGATCTACTCCGACCTCAACACGAAGCTCGTGTTCGAGAAGAAGGAGACGGAGATCACCGCGCTCTTCGCGGCGGCGGCGACCCTGCTCGCCGTGATCGCCGCCATGCTCTCCGTCATGTGGTTCAACCGGATTCTCTAGCGCCGACACGCCTGCGGCGTCCCCGTGGCGCCGCCGCTCGCGCGACAAATCTCATGGATCTTCAGCTACGTGGCCGTCGGGCGCTGGTGACCGGAAGCACCGCGGGCATCGGATATGCCATCGCGGCGGCGCTCGCCCGCGAAGGCGCTCGCGTCGTCGTCAACGGACGCACGCAGCAAGGCGTCGACGATGCCGTGGCGCGGTTGCGCAGCGAGGCGGGGCCCGATGTCGAAGGCTTCGCCGGCGACGCCGCGTCGGCGGAGGTTGCCGAACGGCTCGCACGCACGCATCCGGATGTCGAGATCCTCGTGAACAATCTCGGCATCTTCGAGGCGAAGCCGTTCGACGCCATTCCCGACGAAGACTGGCGCCGCTTCTTCGAGGTCAACGTGCTCTCCGGCGTCCGGCTCGCGCGCCTCTACCTGCCGTCGATGCGCGCGCGCAACTGGGGGCGCATCATCTTCATCTCGAGCGAGAGCGCGGTGCAGATTCCCCCCGAGATGATCCACTATGGCACCACCAAGACGGCGCAGCTCGCGGTGTCGCGCGGCCTCGCCGAGTCGCTGGCCGGCACGGGCATCACCGTGAACTGCGTGCTGCCGGGACCCACGCGCTCGCGCGGGGTCAACGATTTCGTCGATTCCCTCGCACGCACGCAAGGCAAGTCGTTCGATGCATTCGAGCGCGAGTTCTTCGACAACGTGCGCCCGACGTCGCTCATCCGCCGGTTCGCGAGCCCCGACGAGGTCGCGCCGCTCGTCGCGTACGTGGCGAGCCCGCTGGCGTCCGCCACGACGGGCGCGGCGCTCCGTGTCGACGGCGGCGTCGTGAAATCCGCTTTCTAGGGGAAGAGGCGCGCCGCAGGCGATGTTCGCTGCTCGCAGCCGGCGTTTCCGGCCGGCTAAGGAGCAGGCGATGATGCGCGCATTCAGGGGGTTGGCCGCCGCGGCTTTCGGTTGTCTTGCGCTGCCCGCGGCGGCGTCGTTCCACACGTGGGTGATCGAGCAGCTGTACTCGAACGCCGACGGCACGGTCCAGTACGTGATGCTCCACGAGTCGGCAGGCTTCGACGGGGAGAGCTTTCTCAACGGCTACACGCTGACCAGCACGCACGCCGGCGTGACCAAGACGTTCACGTTCACCAAGGCGCTGCCCGGCACGGCGACCGCGGGCAGGCGCTTCCTCATCGCGACGCAGGGCTACGCGGATCTCGCGAGCAAATCGGCAACGCCCGGCATGGGCATGTCGCCGCCGCTCTACTACTACCCGCCGCCCCCGCCGCCGCCCCCGCCGCAGCCACCCGTCGTGGCGAACGGGCAGCCCGACTTCGTGATGCCCAACGGTTTCCTGGCGACCGACGGCGGCACGCTCAACTACGCGGGCGTGGATCAGATGACGTACGCCGCGCTGCCCACCGACGGCCTGAATGCGCTGAACCGCGCCGGCACGACGGGGCCGGCAACGCCGATGAACTTCGCCGGCATCAGCACGGCGCTGTCCGCGACGCCCGTGACCTTGGTCGAGTTCTACAATGCGGCGCTCGATCACTATTTCGTGAGCGCCCTGCAGCCCGACATCGATGCGCTCGACACGGGGCGCATCGCGGGGTGGATGCGTACCGGCCTGTCGTTCAAGGTGTTTCCCACGGCCGCCGCCGGCAGCGCCGGCGTGAATGGCGTGTGCCGCTTCCTCATTCCGCCCGAGCACGGCGATTCCCACTTCTTCTCCGCGTCGCCGGACGAATGCAATGCCGTCCTCGCGAAGATCGGCGTCGACCCGAACTACAGCGGCTACGTGGAGGAAACGGCCAGCGCGTTCTTCATCGCGCTGCCCGACACGACGACCGGCGCGTGTCCCGCCGGCACGACGCCCGTGTATCGGCTCTTCAACAACCGGACTGACGCGAATCACCGCTATACGACGGACGCGACGGTGAAGGCGGCGATGATCGCGCGCGGCTACATCGCCGAAGGCTACGGGCCCGACGCCACCATCATGTGCGCACCGGCCTGACGGCCGGGTGGCCGTTACGCCCGCTATACTGCCGACCAGTCCAAACCGGCCGGCAGCCCCTCGGGGCCGCGTTCCCGTGCGATGAACGAAAGCGCGGATGCGGCGGTGTCGTCGACGACCGGCACGCCGCATCACGGGCGTGCCCGTCTGCTCGGCGCCGTCTCGGTGATCCTCGGCGCGTTGCCCGCGGTCTACGCGGCGGTGCACGCGCTCGTGCCGATCGCCATGCCGAGCGCGTTTCCCTGGCCGTGGTTCGGCCTGGCGCTCGCCGCCGCCGTCGTTGCCGTTGCAGCGCTTCGTGCGCGACCGCGCGGCGCGCTCGCCGCCGGCCTCGCGGTGCTCGGCCTCGTGCTCGCGCTGGTGCTGCCGGCGCTGATCGGCTTCGTATTCGTGCACTACCTCAACTGGAGCTCCTGAATGCAGAGGGCATTTCGTCTTGCGTGCGGGCTGGGCGCGCTGGCGCTCGCGACGGTTGCGTGCGGCGCGCATGCGGCGGCGCTCGCCAAGGACACGCGCGTGCGCGTGCAGGCGTCGGGCATCGAGCCCGGCTGGCACGAGGGCCGTGTCGGCATCGCGGGATCGGGATGCACCATGATCCTGCTCGATGCGAAGACGAAGAGCGGCTACACCATGGTGTCGCTGCACGGCGCCGCACAGCTCCAGCGCAAGGAAGGCGCCGGCTGGGTCGACGTCCCGGTGAAGGCGCTGGCCGCGGAGGAACCGAAGGCCTGCCACGGCGACAACGACTGAACGCCGGATCGGCCGCGCACATGGCTTCGTCGTCCAAACCGCCGGGAGCCGCGGACGAGCGCGAGAGCGTCTCGCTCGTTCAGGCCACCGAGAACGTCATCGACGAATGCCGGATGGTGCTGCCGGGGATCCAGGCGCTCTTCGGCTTCCAGCTCATCGTCGTCTTCTCCGACGGCTTCGACAGCCACGTGAGCGACACGGGCCGCGTGCTGCATCTCGCCGCGACCGGCCTCGTGGCGATCGCGGTGGCGCTGATCATGACGCCGGCGGCGTTCCATCGCCAGACCGCGACGCGGCACGTGTCGTCGGGCTTCCTGCGCCTCGCGTCCCGCCTCCTGATCCTCAGCATGCTGCCGCTCGCCATCGGGATCTCGCTCGATTTCTATCTCGTCGCGCGCGTGGTGGTCGACTTCGGCGTCGCGCTCGGCGCCGCCGTGGTGCTGTTCCTCATCTTCATGGCGCTCTGGTACGGGCTGCCGCGGCTGCGCCGCATGCGCGATCTCGCCGGCGCGAAGGATTGACGCCGCGTGCGCGAGCGCGTCATCGCCGACGCGCTGGTCGTGGCGCATCTCGCGTTCATCCTGTTCGTGCTGTTCGGCGGCCTGCTGACCGTCTGGCGCCGCGCGTTCGCGCTGCTGCACCTGCCCGCGCTCGCGTGGGGGCTGTACACCGAGGCGACGGCGACCATCTGCCCGCTGACGCCGCTGGAGAACGCATTCCGCCACGCCGCGGGACAGGCCGGCTACGCCGGCGGCTTCGTCGAGCACTACCTCGTGCGGGTGATCTATCCGCCCGGACTGACGCCCACGACCCAGGTCGCGATCGCGGTGTTCCTGGTCGTGTTCAACGCCGGCGTGTACGCGTGGACGTTGCGGCGACAACGAACGTGACTACGTCGTCACCAGCTTCTTGTGCGCCGAAACGCTCATGAGCACGCCCAGGCCGATGAAGAGCGAGATGAGCGCCGTGCCGCCGTACGACACCAGCGGCAAGGGAACGCCCACCACCGGCAGCACGCCGCTTACCATGCCCATGTTCACGAAGGCGTAGGTGAAGAACATCAACGTGACGGCGCCGGCGAGCAGCCGCGCGAAGAGCGTCGACGCGTTCGCGGTGATGACCATCGCGCGCGAGATGAGCAGCAGGTAGAGCACGAGCAGCAGCGCGTTGCCGATCAGGCCGAACTCCTCGCCGAACACCGCGAAGATGAAGTCGGTGTGCTTCTCGGGCAGGAAGTCGAGGTGTGTCTGCGTGCCGTTCAGCCAGCCCTTGCCGATCACGCCGCCCGAGCCGAGCGCGATCGACGCCTGCGTCGAGTGATACCCGGCGCCCAGTGGATCGCGCGTCGGATCGATGAAGGTCAACACCCGCTCGCGCTGGTAGCCGTGCAGGTGGAACCAGGCGAGCGGCCCGGCGTCCTCGCCGAGGGTGAAGAGCGCGACCACGCCCGCCGTGCCCACGGCGAACAGCGCGACGATGATCTTCCACGACAGCCCCGCGAGGTACAGCACGTAGAAGCCGGACGCGGCGATGAGCAGCGCCGTCCCGAGATCGGGCTGGCGCTTGATGAGGTACACCGGAACCACGATCAGGATGCTCGCCACCACGAAGTCCTTCCAGCCGATGCGTCCCTCGAATTTCTGGAAGTACCAGGCGAGCATCATCGGGAGCGCGATCTTCATGAGCTCGGAGGGCTGGAAGCGCGCGACGCCGAGATTGAGCCAGCGCCGCGATCCGTTCACCACGACGCCGAACAGGGCGACGCCGACGAGCATGATCACTGCGACCGCGTAGAGCGGAACCGCCATGCGCGCGAGCGTCTGCGGCGGGACGTTCGCCGCGACCCACATCAGCACGACGGCGAAGCCGATGCTCGCGAGCTGGCTGGTAACGCGGGGAACGCTCTCGTCCGCCGCCGAGAACAGCGTGACCAGCCCCACGCCGACGATCGCCAGCGCGCACGCGAAGAGCATCGAGTCGATGCGGCGCGTGAGCACTTCCCACACGCGCGAGAGAAAGTTCAGCATCAGTCGCTCTCGTCGTCGGACGGCTTGTCGGCGCCCGCCGGCACCGGGCCGGGCTCGTTGCTGCCGAGCAGGTAATAGTCGAACACCTTGCGGGCGATCGGCGCGGCGGCCTGCGCACCGAAGCCGCCGTTCTCGACCAGCACGGCGACCGCGATGCGCGGCTGGTCCGCCGGCGCATAGGCCATGAACCAGGCGTGGTCGCGCAGCCGCTCGTCGAGCTTGTGCTCGGAATATTTCTCGCCCTTGAGCGAGAACACCTGCGCCGTGCCGGTCTTGCCCGCGCTCGGATACCGGGCATCCTTGAAGGCCGCCGCGCTCGTGCCTTCCTTGTTCACGCCCTGCAGCGCGTGCTTGATGAACGCGAGGTACTCGGGCTTGATGTCCAGCCGCGAGGAGGGCTGCGCCGCGATCTCGCGAACCGCGCCGGTGCGCACGTCCTGCACCGACTTCACGAGATGCGGCGTGTACCCCACGCCGTCGTTGGCGATCATCGCGATGGCGTGCGCGAGCTGCATCGGCGTGAATGCGTTGTAGCCCTGGCCGATGCCCGCCGAGATCGAGTCGCCGAGGTACCACTTCGCGTCCTTCGGGAACCGCTGGCGCTTCCAGGCACGCGACGGCAGCGTGCCGGTCAGCTCGCCCTCGATGTCGATGCCCGTCTTCGCGCCGAAGCCGAACGCCGACAGGAATCGCGCGGTTTCGTCGATGTCGGTCTCGCTCGCGAGCTGGTAGTAATAGGTGTCGCACGACACGACGATGGAGCGGTACATGTCGACCGTGCCGTGGCCACCCGGCTTGTCGTCCCGGAACACGTGCGCCTGTCCGGGAATCTGGAAGAAGCCGCGGTCGAAGATCGCCTGCTGCGGCGTGCGCTTGCCCGAGTTGAGCGCCGACATGGCGAGGAACGGCTTGATCGTCGATCCGGGCGGATACGCGCCGCGCAACGGCCGGTTGAGCAGCGGCTTGTCGGGCGATTCGTTCAGCTCCTGCCAGTTGGCGGGATCGATGCCGTCGACGAACAGATTGGGGTCGAAGCCGGGCTTGGAGACGAACGCCAGCACGTCGCCGGAGGTCGGATCGATGGCCACGAGCGCGCCGCGCCGGTCGCCGAACGCCGCTTCGGCAGCCTGTTGCAGCTTGATGTCGAGCGACAACCGCAGGTTGTTGCCGGACACCGGCGGCGTGCGCGACAGCGTGCGCACCGCGCGCCCGCCGGCGTCGACCTCGACGTCTTCCACGCCGGTGATGCCGTGCAGCTCGCGCTCGTACGAGAGCTCGACGCCGACCTTGCCGATGTAGTCCGTGCCCTTGTAGTTGGCGGTGTCGTCCCAGTCGGCGATGCGCTCGAGATCCTTGTCGGTGATCCGGCCGATGTACCCGACGACGTGCGACGCCAGCGCGCCGAACGGGTATTGGCGGAAGAGGCGGGCCTTGATCTCGACACCGGGAAAGCGGTAGCGATTGACGGCAAAGCGCGCCACTTCCTGGTCGGTGAGGCGCGTGCGCAGCGGCAGGCTCTCGAAGTTCTTCGATTCCTCGAGCAGCTTCTTGAAGCGCTTGCGGTCACGCGGCTGCACGTCCACGATCTCGGCGAGCTGGTCGATCGTCTGGTCGAGATTGCGCACGCGCGACGGCGTCACCTCCAGGGTGTACGCGGAATAGCTCTGCGCGAGCACGATGCCGTTGCGGTCGGTGATCACGCCGCGGTTGGGCACGATCGGGACGATGGCGATGCGATTCGTCTCGGCGAGCGTCTGGAAGTGCGCGTGCTGCACGACCTGCAGGTAGAAGAAGCGCGCGAACAGTCCCGCGAAGGCGACCACGACCAGGGCGCCCGCGACCATCAGGCGACGACGGAAATAGAAGAGCTCGCGCTCGGGATTGCGCAGCTCCGAGGCGCCGAAGCCCGACGCCCGGCGACGCGACGCGAAGAGGAGACGACGCCGGTTCACGCGCTATACCTCGCTGCGGCGCCGCGGCCGCTGCGGGCGCTGCAGCAGCACGGACAACAGCGGCCACAGCAACGCGCCGACGACCGGAGGCGCGGCGTACGTCCAGCGCGGCAACGGCGCACCGCCGATGAAGCGCACGAGCAGCACGAGCAGCGCACAGACCGCGAGCAGCACCGCGACCTGCACCGCCTGCTGCCACAACGGAAAGCGCAGCACGCGACGCCGGAAATAATCGGCGGCGAAGGCGAGCACGGCATACGCGAGGGCGTGCTGCCCGAAAAGGGTCGCGTCGGCGACGTCCATCGCGAGTCCGACGAACCACGCGGTGCCCACGCCGACCTGCCGCGGCGCCTGGATGCACCAGTACAGCAGCACGACCGCAAGGAAGTCGGGGCGCAGCGCGAGTGCCACGCCGGACACCGGCACCATGTTCAGCATGAACGCGGCCAGGATGGTCGCGACCACGAACCATGGGTGCGGCGGCCGGAGGATCTCCTCGGGCGCTGCAGGCGTGAATGTGCCCACGTCGGGAAGGACCCTCACGCGACCGCGTCCTTCGGAATGCTCATCCGCGCCGGCCGTTGCCCCTGCCGCGCCACGCTCATCCGCGCCGCCCCTTGCCCCTGCCGCGCCACGCTCATCCGCGCCGCCCCTTGCCCCGGCCGCGCTTCACGCCGTCGCTTTCGGCGGGCTCTTCCGGGCGCGCCGGACTTGCGGCCGCCTGCGCGAGCACGAGCACCTGCATGCTGCGGTCGACGCCCGCCAGCGGCTTCACCGCGATGCGCGCGAACATCTGCCCGGTGTCGCGCTCGATGTCCATCACCTCCGCGACCGGCAGGTTGGGCGGATACGTGCCGTCGATGCCGGAGGTCACGAGGCGATCGCCCACTCGCACGTCGGCGGAGGGCGCGGTGAAGCGCAACTCCGGCGCGCGACCGGTGCCGTTGCCGTACAGCACGCTGCGCACGCCGCTGCGCTCGACCTTGACGGGGACCGCCTGATCCTTGTCGGTGACCAGCGTCACCTCGGCCATGTAGGGAAATACGCGCGTGACCTGACCGACGACACCGCGATCGTCGATCACGGCCTCGCCGGATGCAAGCCCCGCGTGCGTGCCCTTGTCGACGAAGAGCTTCTGCGTGAACGGGTCGCGGCCGGTGTAGAGCACTTCGGCGGCCGTCGCCGCGCCACCGTAGCGCGCCTGCAGGTCGAGCAGCGTCTTCAGCCGCGCGTTCTCGTCACGCAGCTCGGAATACGCGCCGACGACGGGTGCCTGCGCGATCAGGCGCTCGCGCAGGTCCTCGTTCTCCTCGGCGAGGCGTGCCTTGTCGGCGAAATAGCGTCCGACCCACGCGACGGCCTCGATCGGCATCTCCACGGCGCGCTGCACCGGATAGAGCACCGTGCCGGCGAACTGGCGGATGTTCTCGAGATAGCGGTAACGCGTGTCGGCGAACAGCAGCGCGAGTGACAGCACACCGAAAAACGCGAGTCGCGCGAGCGGGCTCGGCCCCCGGTGGAAGAAGGCCGGAGGTTCGACGGGAATCGGGCGCATTGCAACTGCTCAGACGGGCGCGTGGAGAGGAACGTGCGCACCCACGATCCGTCCTAGTCGCTGGTGAAGATCATCGGGCCGAGCTTCTCGATGTTCTCGAGCGCCTTGCCGCAGCCGCGCACCACGCACGTGAGCGGATCGTCGGCGACGATCACCGGAAGGCCGGTCTCTTCCATGAGCAGGCGGTCGAGATCGCGCAGCAGCGCGCCACCACCCGTGCACACCATGCCGCGCTCCGCGATGTCGGCGCCGAGCTCCGGCGGCGTGCGCTCGAGCGCGCTCTTCACCGACGACACGATGCTGTTCAGCGGATCGGTGAGCGCCTCGAGGATCTCGTTCGAGGACACGGTGAAGCTGCGCGGGATGCCTTCGGCGAGGTTGCGGCCCTTGACTTCCATCTCCTTCACTTCGGAGCCGGGGAACGCCGAGCCGATGGTCTTCTTGATCTGCTCGGCGGTGGTCTCGCCGATCAGCATGCCGTAATTGCGCCGGATGTAGTTGACGATCGCCTCGTCGAACTTGTCGCCGCCCACGCGCACGCTGCCCGAGTACACCATGCCGCCGAGCGAGATCACGCCGACTTCGGTCGTTCCGCCGCCGATGTCGACGACCATGGAGCCGGTCGCGTCGCCCACGGGCAGATCCGCGCCGATGGCCGCGGCCATGGGCTCCTCGATGAGATAGACCTTGGACGCGCCCGCGCCGAGCGCGGACTCGCGGATCGCGCGGCGCTCGACCTGGGTCGAGCCGCAGGGCACGCAGATGATGATGCGCGGGCTCGGCGAGAACAGGCGCGAGTCGAGCACCTTCTTGATGAACTGCTTCAGCATCTGCTCGGTGACCGTGAAGTCGGCGATCACGCCGTCCTTCATGGGCCGGATGGCCGTGATGTTGCCGGGCGTGCGCCCGAGCATCTGCTTGGCGGCGAGGCCGACTTCCTGGATGACCTTCTTGCCGTTCGGCCCGCCCTCCTGGCGAATGGCGACCACCGACGGCTCGTTCAGCACGATGCCCTTGCCCCGGACGTAGATCAGCGTATTGGCGGTGCCGAGGTCGATTGCGAGGTCGCTGCCGAAGTAGCCTTTGAAGAACTCGAACATTATCTGGTGAGCCGGGCTTGCGGCGACGCGCCCGTGAATGCGGGTGGCGCGCGGACCGCGCGAAAGAAGTGGCCGGTATGATAACCTAAGGCGCTTTGCTTCTGCACTGATTTGACGCGGTTTTTCGGCGTTTTTCCGCGGTCTCGCGAGCGCTCGCGGGCAACACCGCGCGTCGCCGCCGCTCGTCCCCACCGGATCCCATGGCTCTGACGCTCGAAGACATTCATCGCATCGCGTATCTCGCCCGCATCGAGATCGACGCGGGGGCGGCGGCGGAAGTCCACGCCAAGCTCACCGCGATCTTCAGCATGATCAACGAGCTGCAGGCCGTCGACACGACCGGCATCGTGCCGATGTCCCACGCGCAGGACGTGGCGCTCGCGATGCGCGAGGACCGCGTTTCCGAAGGCGATCAGCACGCGCTGTACCAGAGCGTGGCGCCGGCCGTCGAGGACGGGCTGTATCTCGTTCCCAGGGTCATCGAATAACGATGGAGACGGTCGCCGACCTCGCCGCCGCGCTGCGCGCCCGGAAGCTCTCCAGCGTCGAGCTGACCGAGCAGACGCTGACGCGTATCGAGGCGGCGCAGCAGGCGCTCAACGCGTTCATCACCGTCGACCGTGACGGCGCGCTGGCGGCGGCACGCGCGGCCGACGCCGCGATCGCGCGCGGCGATGCGCCGCCGCTCGCCGGCATCCCCATCGCGCACAAGGACGTGCTGATGACCGCGGGCCTGCGCACCACGTGCGGGTCGCGCATGCTCGACAACTTCACCGCGCCGTACGACGCGCACGTCGTGCAAGGCCTGAAGGCCGCCGGCACGGTGCTGGTCGGCAAGACGAACATGGACGAGTTCGCGATGGGCTCGTCCAACGAGACTTCCTGGTACGGCCCGGTACGCAACCCCTGGGACACGCGGTATGTGCCGGGCGGCAGCTCGGGCGGGTCGGCGGCGTCGGTGGCGGCGCGACTCGTGCCGGCCGCGACCGGCACCGACACGGGCGGCTCGATCCGCCAGCCCGCAGCGCTTTCGGGGGTCTGCGGCCTGAAACCCACGTACGGCATCTGCTCGCGCTACGGCTTGATCGCATTCGCGTCGAGCCTCGACACGCCGGGCCCGTTCGCGCGCACCGCCGAGGATTGCGCATTGCTGCTGAACGCGATGGCGGGTCACGACGCGCGCGACTCGACGTCCATCGACCGGCCGAAGGAGGATTACGCGCGCAAGCTCCGGCAAGCCGGCGGCGCGCGCCCGCTCGAAGGACTGCGGATCGGCCTGCCGCGCGAATACTTCGGCGATGGCGTCGCGCCGGACGTCATGTCGGCCATGGAAACGGTGATCGCGGACCTGCGCAAGCTCGGCGCGACCACGGTGGACGTGACGCTGCCGGCGGTGAAGTACTCCGTGCCCGTGTACTACGTGATCGCGCCCGCCGAAGCGTCGTCGAACCTCTCGCGCTTCGACGGCGTGCGGTACGGCCATCGCGCGACACAGTACCGCGACCTCACCGACATGTACTGCAAGACGCGCGCGGAGGGCTTCGGCGCGGAGGTGAAGCGGCGCATCCTGGTAGGCACGTACGTGCTGTCGCACGGTTATTACGACGCGTATTACCTGAAAGCGCAGCAGGTGCGGCGCCTGATCTCCGACGATTTCCAGCGAGCGTTCGCACAGTGCGAGATCATCCTCGGCCCCACCGCGCCGACGGCCGCGTTCGAGCTCGGCGCGAAGACCGACGACCCCGTGCAGATGTATCTCAACGACATCTTCACCATCGCCGGCAACCTCACGGGCACGCCGGCAATCTCCATCCCGGGCGGCCTGTCGCATCAGGGTCTTCCGATCGGGCTGCAATTGCAGGCCAACTATTTCGAGGAAGCGCGCCTGCTCGAAGTCGCACATCGCTTCCAGCAGGCGACCGACTGGCACCGGCGCGCGCCGGCGTTCGCGACATGACGCGCGACTACGAAGTCGTCATCGGTCTCGAGACGCACGCGCAGCTGTCGACGGCCGCGAAGATCTTCTCGGGCTCATCGACGCGCTTCGGCGCGGCGCCCAACACGCAGGCGTCGGCGGTAGACATCGCGCTGCCCGGCGTGCTGCCGGTGCTGAACCGGGGCGCGGTCGAGCGCGCGATCCGCTTCGGACTGGCGGTCGGGGGAACGATCAACACGCGCAGCGTCTTCGCACGCAAGAACTACTTCTACCCCGATCTGCCGAAGGGCTACCAGATCTCGCAGTACGAGATCCCCGTCGTGCAGGGCGGCGGCATCACGATCGTCACCGAGGCGGGCGAGAAGCGCGTGCGGCTCACGCGCGCGCACCTCGAGGAGGACGCCGGCAAGTCGCTGCACGAAGACTTCCATGGCATGACCGGCATCGATCTGAATCGCGCGGGCACGCCGCTGCTCGAGATCGTGTCCGAGCCCGACCTGCGCAGCGCCGCCGAGGCAGTCGCGTACGCGAAGACGCTGCACAGCCTCGTCATGTGGATCGGCATCTGCGACGGCAACATGCAGGAAGGCAGTTTCCGCTGCGACGCCAACGTCTCGGTGCGTCCCAGGGGCGAGACCCGGCTCGGCACGCGCTGCGAGATCAAGAACCTCAACAGCTTCCGCTTCCTGCAGCATGCGATCGAGTTCGAGGTGCGGCGTCAGATCGAGCTCGTCGAGGACGGCGGCACGGTCGTGCAGGAGACGCGCCTCTACGACCCTGACCGCAACGAGACGCGCTCGATGCGTAGCAAGGAAGAGGCGCACGACTACCGCTATTTTCCCGATCCCGACCTTCCGCCACTCGTGATCGACCCGGCCTGGATCGAGCGCACCGAGCGCGACATGCCGGAGCTCCCCGACGCGATGCGCGAGCGCTTCGTGGCCTCTCACGGGATCAGCGCGTACGAGGCGACCGCGCTCACGTCCAGCCCTGCGATGGCGCGCTATTTCGAGGACACGGTCACGGCGCTGGGTGCGCAGCACGCTCGGCTCGCGGCGACGTGGATCCTCGGCGAAGTGTCCGCGGCGCTGAATCGCGCGGAGCTCGACATCGCGCAGGCGAAGGTCGATGCGCGAGCGCTCGCGGGCCTGCTCGCGCGCATCGTCGACAACACGATCTCCGGCAAGGCCGCGAAAGACGTCTTCGACGAGATGTGGCGGCGAACTTCAAGCATCGAAGTGCCGCTGACGAGCCTTGGAATGCGAGCCACCGCGGGTTCTCTCACCGCATTCGTCGACAGCATCATCGATGAAAAGGGCCTGCGCCAGATCTCCGACGAAGGCGCGATCGCCAAGCTGGTGGACGACGTGCTCGCGGCGAACGCGGGCATCGTCGCCGAATATCGCACCGGCAAGGAAAAGGCGTTCAACTCGCTCGTGGGCAAGGTGATGGGCGCATCGAAGGGCAAGGCCAATCCCGCGCGGGTGAACGCGCTCCTGAAGCGCAAGCTCGGCGCCTGATGAGGCTGCGTCATGTGACGGCTACGGCGCTGCTTCTGGCGGCGTGCGCACAAACGCCGCAGGAACCCACCGAGCCAACCGCCGTGCCACCGGCGCAACCAAGCGCGCCGCCCGTCACCGTGTCGCCGCCCGCACCGCCGGCGCCTCCCGCGGGGACACCGGCAGCGAAACCGGCGCCGACCCGGCCGTTCACGCAGACCGGGGAAGTGTCGTTCTACGCCGCCAGCTTCACCGGCAAGAAGACGGCCAGCGGCGACATCTTCGATCCGCAGGCTCTGACGATGGCGCATCGCACGCTGCCCTTCGGCACGCGGGTGCGCGTGACCAACCTGAAGAACGGGCGCAGCGTCGAGGTCGTCGTCAACGACCGCGGGCCGGCGGTCGAGGGACGCATCGCCGATCTGTCGCCCGCGGCGGCGCGCGCCATCGGCCTGACCGACGACGGCGGCGTAACCCGCGCACGGATCGAAGTCGTCTCGACGCCGGATTAGCGCCGGACATTGCGCAAGAACGACAAGGGCGGCCTTGGCCGCCCTTGTGGCTTGCTAGCAGGGTTCGGCTAGCGGCGCTTGGCTTTCCGGCTTGCGCCCAGGCCGATGAGCGCTGCCCCCAGCAACAGGATCGACGCAGGCTCCGGCACGCTGGGAAGCGGCGTGCAATTGACCGTGCAGGTGCCCGGAATGAAGGTGTCCGGGGTCGTACCGAAGGAGAACGTCACGTTCGATATCGTCGTGTCCTGCGTGATCCCGGACAGCGCGAGCGTGAACGTCGCCGGGCCGATCACCGATGAGTTGAATTGGACCAGGCTGGCGTTCGAGTTGGGGAACGAGGTGGCGGACGGCAGGATCATCTGCGAGGGCTTGCCACCACCGATGGCCTCAAGGGTGATGCTGGTCCCGCTCACCGAGCCGTTCGTGAACCAGCGGGTGGGTGTCGAGTCCCCGGTGCGGGCATCTGTCGCGACAAGCGTCACGTTGCCGGCATTGTCGAGGTTTCCGAACTGCCCCGTCGCAGTCTCCGTTCCAACTGTCCCGACGTCGTCGCTCAGGTCGAAGGAGATGTCGCTCAGCGCCTGGCCGGCGCTGACGACCTGGCTCGCCGTGAGCAGGTTCGTCAAGGTCAGTGTCAGGAGGCCGTTCTCGACGTCGAAATCGGCCTGCGCGGATACGGGTTCGGCCGAGTTCTGAGAATTGAAGCCTGACCCGGTGAACGTGATGAGCGTGGCCGATGCCCCTGACGAAGCCATCGCCAGCGCAACGGCGGCCGGGATCAGGAAACGGCGTGTCCAACCCTTATGGACTGAAATCTGCTGATACATGGTGACCCCTGAACGTGCGGTTGTTGTGGCAACACTTTAAGCAAGTCGTAAGCCCGGCGACGTAAGACCTTCTTATCACAAAGATTTACTGTACCCGACAGACCCGGCGAAACAGGTCTGTAAACCTCGCCGACAGAGGTGCAAACTGCGCGAGAACGTCGAGGCTGATACCAGCGCAACGCGGGGGTTCGACCCCGCGCCCGCGAAATCGCCGCATTGCCGCGAGCCGCACATGAAAATGCAAGCAGGAGCAGGTCAATCGGTGTTCCTGCGATCGACGTCCATCTTTTGCGCCCAACCCGGCCGGGAAACGGGACAACGCTGTGTGCATGTTTGCGATTTCGAGGAAGCGGAAGAGCTGTAAGCCGGCACGACACCGGTAGCAGCGCTGCGAGAAGACCCTACTGCATCAGCGGCTTGTACCGGGGTCGATGCGGACGCGCGCCGTCCTCGCCGAGGCGTCGCTTCTTGTCCTCCTCGTACTGATGGAAGTTGCCCTCGTAGAAAACCCATCTGGAGTCGTCCTCCGCGGCGAGGATGTGCGTCGCGATGCGATCCAGGAACCATCGATCGTGCGAGATCACGAGCACGCTGCCCGCGAACTCGGTGAGCGCCTCCTCGAGCGCGCGCAGCGTCTCGACGTCGAGGTCGTTCGACGGCTCGTCGAGCAGCAGCACGTTGCCGCCCTGCAGCAACGTCGCGGCGAGATGAAGCCGCCCGCGCTCGCCGCCGGACAGCGCGCCCACCATCTTCTGCTGATCGGGGCCCTTGAAGTTGAAGCGCCCGAGATACGCGCGCGACGGCATCTCGAAGCGCCCGACCTGCAGGATGTCGAGGCCGCCGCTGATGGCTTCCCACGCGGTCTTGTCGTTCGGCAGCGATTCGCGCGTCTGGTCGACCACCGCGAGCTGCACGGTGTGGCCGATGACGATCTCGCCCTTGTCGGGCTTCTCGCGGCCCGTGATCATGCGAAACAGCGTCGTCTTGCCCGCGCCGTTGGGCCCGATGATTCCGACGATGGCGCCGGGCGGCACGCGGAACGACAGGTCGTCGATCAGCACGCGATCGCCGAAGCTCTTCGTCACGTTCTTGAACTCGATCACCTCGTTGCCGAGGCGTTCGGCCACGGGGATGAAGATCTCCTGCGTCTCGTTGCGCTTCTGGTGCTCGTACGACGCGAGCTCCTCGAAGCGCTGGATGCGCGCCTTGTTCTTCGCCTGGCGGCCCTTGGGGTTCTGGCGCACCCACTCGAGCTCCTTCTGCATCGCCTTGATGCGGCCGGCTTCCTGCTTGGCCTCGGTGGCGAGCCGCTGCTCCTTCTGCTCGAGCCACGAGCTGTAGTTGCCCTTCCACGGGATGCCGTAGCCGCGGTCGAGCTCGAGGATCCATTCCGCGGCGTTGTCGAGGAAGTAGCGGTCGTGCGTGACCGCGATCACGGTGCCGGGAAACTTCTGCAGGTACTGCTCGAGCCATTCGACGCTTTCGGCATCGAGGTGGTTGGTGGGCTCGTCGAGCAGCAGCATGTCGGGCTTGGAGAGGAGCAGCTGGCACAGGGCCACGCGGCGCTTCTCGCCCCCGGACAGCTTGCCGATCGTCGCATCCCACGGCGGCAGCCGCAGGGCGTCGGCGGCGATCTCCATCTGCACGTTGGAATCGCTTCCCGACGCCGCGATGATGGCCTCGAGCCGCGCCTGCTCCCCGGCCAGCGCGTCGAAATCCGCGTCGGGCTCGGCGTACGCGGCGTACACCTCGTCGAGCTTGCTCTTCGCCTCGAGCACGTCGCCCATGCCCTGCTCCACCGCGCGACGCACCGAGCTCTCGGGATCGAGGCGCGGCTCCTGCGGAAGGAAGCCGATGCGCAGGTCCGGCATGGGCGTCGCATCGCCGTCGTATTCCTTGTCCTCGCCCGCCATGATGCGCAGCAGGCTCGACTTGCCGGCGCCGTTGAGCCCGAGCACGCCGATCTTCGCGCCGGGGAAGAAGGACAGCGAGATGTCCTTGAGGATCACGCGCTTGGGCGGAACGACCTTGCCCACGCGATTCATCGTGTAGACGTACTGAGCCATTGGGAGCTGCCGCGGAAAATGCCGGTAAGCCCGTGATTATGGCAGGCGCCGGCGACCGCTTCCTGCTAGCCGGTTCACCTCGCTGTCCCGGCACGACGACCGCGCCGCGCGCACGAAAAAAAACGGGCGCGATGGCGCCCGTTCGTGGCTCCTGTCTGAGCTCTATTTCGTCGCTGTCGGCGCCAGGCCTTCTTTTGCCTGTGCGATCGCCCGCAGCTCGCGCCAGCGCGCCTTGTCGGCATCGTAACGCGCCGTGACGGCGGTGGCTTCACGCTTCTTTTCCGCGATGAGCGCGTCCTGCTTCGCAAGCTCCTCGCCGATGCTCTCCATCTCGCGCTCGAACGCCGGCGGGACCGGCTTGTCGCCGAAGCTCTTGCGCTTGTCCTCGAGCTCGACGCGCCGCTTGGTGAGCTGCACGCTGTACGCCTGCGCGGACTGCACCTGCGTGTCGATCGTCGCAAGGGCGCGCGAGCGTGCGAGATCGATCTCGTCCTCGCTCGTATAGGACTGCATCAGCGCGCGGTCGCGACGGTCGACCACCTCGCGCTCGCGCGCGAGCTGCCGCTGGCGCTCCTCCTCGGCCACCTTGGCGCGGCGCTGCTCGAGGGTTGGCGCGGGATCCGTGCGCTTGACGGGAAGGCCCTGCTTGTTGAGCTCGACGCTGCCCTTGTCGACGGCTTCGGGCGGCATCTTGTCGGTGTAATGCACCATCCCCTTGTCGTCGACCCACTTGTACGTCGCCGCCGCGGCCGTCGTGGCGAGGAGCAGCGCTGCCATCGTTACGGTGACGATGCGCGCGATGCCGGGGGAAGTCTGCATGTGCGGTTTACCGTTGTCGGTCGTGGGTTCAGTGCGCGCCATACTGGCTGCGGTAGGCGGAAACCGCGTCACGTTGCGCGGCGAGCTCGGGGCGTGCGGCGAGGAATTGCATGACGTCGTCGAGCGTCGCGATGGCGACCACCGGCACGCCGAAGCGGTCGCGCACTTCCTGCACCGCGGACACATCGCCCTGGCCGCGCTCCATGCGATCGAGCGCGATCAGCACGCCGGCAACCGTTGCGCCCTGCGCGCGAATGGTGTCGACCGATTCGCGCACGGACGTGCCGGCCGTGATGACATCGTCGACGACGAGCACGCGGCCGGCCAGCGGAGCCCCGACCAGGCTGCCGCCTTCGCCATGATCCTTCGCTTCCTTGCGATTGAAGCTGTACGGCAAATTGTGACCTTTTTCGGCAAGCGCGATCGCGGTCGCGGCCGCAAGCGTGATGCCCTTGTAGGCCGGACCGAAGAGTTGGTCGCATGCGAGGCCCGAGTCGAGCAGCGCGGTTGCGTAAAATCCGCCCAGCCTGCGCAGGCTCTCGCCGTCGTTGAACAGTCCAGCGTTGAAGAAGTAGGGGCTTTGCCGTCCCGCCTTGGTGACGAATGAGCCGAAACGTAGCACTTCGCGTGCCATCGCGAAGGCGAGGAACTCCTGGCGGAAGTCGGACATCGCGGCAAGGATACGCGGGATTTGCCGCGCGAATTATAGCGATCGGCGGTGCGAGCATGAGGATCATCACCTGCAACGTCAACGGGCTCCGTGCGGCGGAACGCAAGGGTTTCGCGCGCTGGCTCGCGCGCGTCGAGCCGTGGGACGTCGTGTGCGTGCAGGAGATCAAATGCGTCGACGCCGACGTTCCGCGCAACCTGCGCTCGCCGCGCAAGTCGTACGCGGCGTTCCATCATGCCGAGCGCAAGGGCTACAGCGGCGTGGCGTTGTATGCGAAGCGCCCGCATCGCGCCGCAGGCGGATTCGGCCACGTCGAGTTCGACCCCGAGGGCCGCTACCTCCAGGCGGACTTCGACGCGCTGTCCGTCATCAGCGTGTACCTGCCGAGCGGGTCGAGCGGACCGCACCGGCAGGCCTCGAAGTTCCGCTTTCTGGACGCCTTCCTGCCGCATCTCGAGCAACTCGTCCGATCGGGCCGCGAGGTGATCCTGTGCGGCGACTGGAACATCGCGCACCAGCCGATCGATCTTCGCAACTGGCGTGCGAACCAGAAGAACTCGGGCTTCCTGCCCGAGGAGCGCGCGTGGCTCACGCGCGTCTTCGAGGATCTGGGTTTCGTCGACGTGTTCCGCAAGGTCGATCCGCGTCCCGATCAGTACACGTGGTGGTCGAACCGCGGCCAGGCGTGGGCGAAGAACGTCGGATGGCGCATCGACTACCAGATCGCCACGCCGGGCATCGCGACCACCGCGCGCGCCGCCTCGATCTACAAGAACCGGCGTTTCTCCGACCACGCGCCGTTGATCATCGATTACGACTTCGAGCTGCGGTGATCTCGATGTCGCGTGCGACCGACCCGTAGGACCTCGCCGTGCTGCGCATCACCGGCCTCACGCTCGCGCGCGGCGACCGGCGTCTTCTCGAAGGCGCGAGCCTCACCGTCCATCCCGGCCACAAGGTCGGGTTGATCGGGCCGAACGGCAGCGGCAAGTCGAGCCTGTTCGCCGCGTTGCGCGACGAGCTCGCGCCCGACGCCGGGACGATCGATCGCCCGCCGCGCTGGGTGCTCGCACACGTGGCGCAGGAAACGCCGGCCACGCCGACGCCGGCCATCGAGTTCGTCCTCGACGGCGATCGCGAGCTCCGCGAGATCGAGCGCGCGCTCGCCGCCGCGGGCGCAGCGCAAGGCCTGCACACCGCGCGCGTCGACGGCACGGCGCTCGCGGAGCTGCATCATCGATTCGAGTCCGTCGGCGGCTATGGCGCACGCGCGCGCGCGGCCACGCTCCTGGCCGGCCTCGGTTTCCCCGACGCACGACACCGCGACCCCGTGTCGAGCTTTTCCGGCGGCTGGCGGATGCGTCTCAACCTGGCGCAGGCACTCATGTGCCGCAGCGATCTGCTGCTGCTCGACGAGCCGACCAATCACCTCGATCTCGACGCCGTGCTATGGCTCGAGGATTGGCTCGCGCGCTATCCCGGCACGCTGCTGCTCGTCACGCACGACCGCGATTTCCTCGACGCCGTCGTCGACACGATCGTGCACATCGACGCCGCGAAGCTGCGCAGCTACTCGGGCAACTACTCGCAGTTCGAGTCGCAGCGCGCGCAGCAGCTCGCCCAGCAGCAGTCGGCGTATGCACACCAGCAGCGGCGCATCGCGCATCTGTCGCGCTTCATCGACCGCTTTCGCGCCAAGGCGACCAAGGCGAAGCAGGTACAGAGCCGCATCAAGGCGCTCGAGCGCATGGAGGTGATTGCCGCCGCGCACGTCGACAGCCCGTTCGCGTTCGATTTCGCGCCGACGACGGTCACGGCCCGCCAGCTGGTTCGGCTCGAGCACGTCACGCTGGGCTACCCGGACGCGCCTCCTGTGCTCGCCGGCGTCGACTGGTCGGTGCTCGCGGGTGCGCGCATCGGATTGCTCGGCCCGAACGGCGCGGGGAAGTCGACGCTCCTGAAGGCGATCGCGGGCGTGCTCGAGCCCCTGGGCGGCACGCGATGGACCGCGCAGCAGCTCGTGCTCGGCTACTTCGCGCAGCACCAGGTCGAGCAGTTGCGCGGCGGCGAGTCGCCGCTGTGGCATCTCGCGCGCCTCGAGCCCGATACGCGCGAGCAGGAGCTGCGCGATTTCCTGGGCGGCTTCGACTTCCGCGGGTCGCGCGTGCTCGCGCCGGTGGGCGAGATGTCGGGCGGAGAGAAGGCGCGCCTCACGCTCGCGCTGCTCGTGCGGCAGCGCCCGAACCTGCTGCTCCTCGACGAGCCCACCAACCATCTCGACATCGAGATGCGCGAAGCGCTCACCGAAGCGCTGCAGGACTACGACGGCGCCCTTATCGTCGTGGCGCACGACCGCCATCTGCTGCGCGCGACAACCGACGAGCTTTGGCTCGTGCACGAAGGTCGCGTCGCGCCGTTCGACGGCGACCTCGACGATTATCGCGACTGGGTGCTCGGCCTGCGGCGGCGCGCAGCGGCGGCACGCGATGCGTCCGAAGCCAAGGCGCGCCCGAGCCTCGACCGCAAATCGGAAAAGCGCCGTGAAGCGGCCGCGCGCCAGCAGCGCGCCGATGCGCGCAAGCCGTACGTGACGCGCCAGAGCGCGATCGAGGACGAGCTCGCGACGCTCGGCGCCGAGAAGCAGGCGCTCGACGCATGGCTCGCGTCCTCCGAGGCGTACGCCGAGGAGGCGAAGCAGCGCCTGATCGAATCGATGGAACGCAGCGGCGAGCTCACGTGGTCGCTCGCGCGGCTCGAGTCGGAATGGCTCGAGATCGCGGAAGCGCTCGAGCGGTTGGACGGCGCGCCGTCAGCCTGACGCGCGCAGCGAGTCGCGTGCAGTCAGCCGATCGACGGACCCGGCCGGTAGAACAGGTACACCGCGAAGCCCAGCGTGTCGCGTCCCCAGCGCAGATACGCGTCGCGCCAGCGCCGGCTGCGATCGAGCATGGCCTTCGCGTCGGGGTCGTCCGGCTGCTGGCGCACGTAGCGCTCGATCGAGCGGTTGTACTTCCACTCGTATTCGTCCCATTCGTCCGGCGATGCGGTCGCTGCATGCATGGGAACGAGGCCCGCCTCGATGCCCGCATTCACGTTGCCGCGATGGTCGAGGAACTGCGAGTCGGGGCCGCCGAGCAACGCGAGGTACTCGGCGTTCGGACGCGCGCGCCAATAGCCTTCACCGATCAGCACGTAACCGCCCGACTTCGTCCACGTCTTCAGCTGGCGGCAGATGCCGCCCATGCCGCCAGGAATCCCGCCGCCGCCAAGCATCACCGAAAGATGGAACGTCTCCGGGTCGGCCTGGAAGTCGCGGATGTCGGTGTCGTCGAGGTGCAGCTTGCCGAGCGCGCCCGTCCATTCGGCACGCTCGCGCGCGGCATCCAGCATGTACGAAGAGTGGTCGATCGCGACCACCGTCGAACCGAAGCGCTCGATGATGCGCAGGCTGAGCTCGGCACGTCCGCAGCCGAGATCGAGCACGCGCGACGATTCGTCGAGCGGCAGAAGATCGAGCACCCGCTCGATCTTCGCGGCCGAGATGGGATTGCAGTAGTCGTGATCGCGGTGCGCGATCGCGCTGAATTTCTGTGGGTTCATCCGCCTCCCGCGGAAGGTCCGGCCGGCGCGGCGCCTTGGGACTCCGGCACCCGCTCACGCCAGGGCGCGACACGCAAGAGTAATGCCATCCCGGGCAGCGCGAGCACTGTGCATAACAGGAAGAAATCCAGCCAGCCGAGGCGCTCGACGATCCAGCCGGTCGAGGCGTTGACGAGCGCGCGCGGCACGACCGCCAGGCTCGTGAAGAGCGCGAACTGCGTCGCGGTATAGCGGGGGTCGGTGGCACGGGCGATGTAGGCCGTGAACGCGACCGTGCCGAGCCCCACGCCGAGCGCCTCGAACGCGATCACGACCGCGAGCAGCACGCGGTCGGGCCGGTGCACGTATGCGAGCCACGCGAACCCGAGGATGGCCACGACCTGCACGGCACCGAAGACCCACAGCGCGCGATTGATGCCGATGCGCACCATCCACAGGCCGCCGAGGAGCCCGCCGAGGAGGCTCGTCCACAGGCCGGCGTTCTTGGCGATCACGCCGATGTCGGTCTTGCTGAAGCCCATGTCGAGATAGAACGGCGTCGCGAGCGCGGTGGCCATCGAGTCGCCGAGCTTGTAGAGGAATATGAACGCGAGCACGAGCAGCGCCGCGCGAACGCCGTTGCGCGCCAGGAATTCGTGGAAGGGCTCGACGACCGCTTCGCGCAGCGTCGTCGGTCGTCCGTGCACGAGCGCGGGCTCGGACACGAGCAGGGTCATCGCGATGCCGGGCAGCATGAAAAGCGCCGTGATCCCGAAAACCGTCGACCACGGCAGGTGGTCGGCGAGGATCAGCGCGAGCGCGCCCGGCACGAGGCTCGCGACGCGATACGCGTTGACGTGGATCGACGTTCCGAGGCCGAGCTCGGGGTCGGGAAGGATCTCGCGGCGAAACGCGTCGAGCACGATGTCCTGCGATGCCGAGAAGAACGCCACGGCGGCCGAAAGGCCCACGACGCGCCACACATCCGTCGTCGGATCGAGCGCGCCCAGGAGCGGAATGGCTCCGAGCAGCAGGAGCTGCGTGACCAGCATCCAGCCGCGGCGGCGGCCGAGCAGCGGCAGCGCGTAGCGATCGACGAGCGGCGACCACAGGAATTTCCACGTGTACGGCAGCTGCACGAGCGTGAAGAAGCCGATCGTCTTGAGGTCGACGCCTTCGGTGCGCAGCCATGCGGGAAGCAGGTTGACGAGCAGCCACAGCGGCAGGCCCGACGAGAACCCGGTGAACACGCAAATCAGAATGCGCCGGTTGAGCAGCGCCTCGTGCAGCGTTTCGCGAGACTCGGCGCGCGACGACGCCTGCACCGGTTCGGAACGCGGTTCCCCCATCGCCGCGATTCTAACCAGCGATGCCGCGACAGGGTTTCCAGGCGGGCGTAACATCGTCCCGGGCAGCCTCAGGAGCAAACGCGGCAATGGGCGACGGCGGTCAGACCCAGCGGCTCGCGGCCATCCTGGCTGCCGATGCGGCGGGCTACTCGCGCCTGATGGAGGCCGACGAGCACGCGACGCTGGCCGCGCTGGAAGCGGCGCGCGACGTGTTCGTGCGTGCGGCCGCCGCGAATCATGGCCGCGTCGTCAACACCGCGGGCGATTCGGTGCTCGCGATCTTCGACTCCGCCGCCGGCGCGGTGGCCGCGGCCATCGACGTGCAGCGCGCGCTCGGAGCCGCGCCGCACGAGGCGTCCGCGGATCAGATTCTTCAGTTTCGTATCGGCGTGCACCTCGGCGACGTCATGCACAGCCCATCAGGCGACGTGCATGGCGACGGCGTCAACATCGCGGCCCGTCTGCAGACGCTGGCCAAGCCGGGCGGCGTGGTGGTCTCCGAAGCCGTGCGCAGCGCCGTCAAGCAGCGCGTCGCCGTCGACTTCGACGACCTCGGTCGTCAGAAAGCGAAGAACATCGCCGAGCCCGTCCGCGCGTTCGCGATACGAATGGGGCAGATCCGCGGTGCTGCGCGTTCACATCCCGTGCTGTCCTTCCGCGCGGTTGCGTACGCCGGCGTGGCAGTGCTGGTCGCCGTCGCGATCGCGGGGGGCGCCTGGTGGCGGCCGTGGACGGCTTTGCAGCCGCCGGTCGCCGTCACCGCAGCCGGGTCGGGCGCTGCGCTCTCGGGCAAGCCATCCATCGCGGTGCTGCCCTTCGACAACGTGGGCGGCGAGGCGCAGCAGGCTTATTTCGCCGACGGCATCACCGACGACCTCATCACTGATCTGTCCAAGGTGGGCGGCCTTTTCGTCATCGCACGTAACTCGACATTCGCCTATAAGGGCAAATCGCAGGACATCCGCGACATCGGCAAGGCGCTGGGCGCGCGCTATGTACTCGAAGGAAGCGTACGCCGCTCCGGCGACAGCGTTCGCGTCAATGCGCAGCTCATCGACACCGCCAGCGGCGGACACGTGTGGGCCGATCGCTACGACGGCGACCTTCGCAACATCTTCAGCGTGCAGGACACGATCGCGCGAAGCGTAGCGAAGGCGCTGTCAGTGGAGCTGACCAAGGACGAAAGCAACAAGGTCGCCAACCGTGGGACCGGCAACGCGCAGGCCTACGACGTGTTCCTGCGCGGCTGGCAGCATTACCAGCAGCAGACGCCCGAGGAATTTTCGGCGGCGATCGACGACTTCAAGCAATCGGTCGCGATCGACCCGGCCTACACCCGTGCATACGCGGCGCTCGCCGCGGTCTACTGGGATGCGTATACGCGCTTCTGGGGTACGCCCGGCGTGGTGTCGAGTAACACACATGACGGCTCGATCACCCACGCCTGGCAGGACTCGCGATACGACGCAGAGCAGTATCTCGCCAAGGCGATGGCGGCGCCTACGGCGCTCGCGCACGAAGTGGCGAGCGCGATGCTCGTCCAGTCGGGCCAGCACGACGACGCGATTGCGGAGGCGAGGCGGGCCGTAGAGAGCGACCCAAGCGACGCCGAGGGTCACATCGCGCTCGCGCGCGCGCTATCGTTCGCGGGACAGCCTGCGGAAGCACTCGACGCCGTCGACCGGGCCATGCGGCTCAATCCGCACTATCCGTCGAGCTACCTGTACCAGCGCGGCCTCGCGCAGTTCGCGCTCGACCGCCTCGTGGACGCGAGGGAGTCTTTGCAACGCGCCGTCGACGTGAATCCCGACGACTACTGGTCGCGGCGCCTGCTGCTGTCGGTCTATGGGCTCACGGGACGACAAGACGACGCCGCGCGGCTGATCGCCACGATCAAAACCAGCGATCGCCGCGGGCGATCGTCGAGCTACGATCCGCTCACGATTCGTGCCGTGGCGTACTGGTTTCCCTTCGCGAAACCGGCGGATGCCAAGCGCTTCGCCTCGGGGCTCGCCAAGGCCGGCGTGCCCGATTGAAGAAGCTCAGAAGCGCGCCGCCTCGCCAGGCTTGAGCTCGATCATCTTGATAGGCGCATGCCCGAGCGCCGCCTTGAGCTCCGCCGGGGTGCGGTTGATGACGGGAAACGTCCCGTAGTGCATCGGAATTACCTGCTTAGGATGGATAAGCTCGCGCAGCGCATAGGCTGCACCCTCCGGATCCATGGTGAAGTGCCCGCCGATCGAGACGATCGCGAGGTCCGGCTTGAACATGCGTCCGATCAGCGCCATGTCCCCGAAGACATCGGTGTCGCCGGAATCGTAGATCGTGAAGCCGTTCTCGAACTCGATCACGTAGCCGACTGCCGTGCCGCCGTCGAAGAACCGCACTCCGGTGGCGTCGGGCTTCAGGCTCAGCATGTCGATTGACGAGGAATGGTCCGCGTGCACCATGTGGATCTTGATGCCGGGACCCAGCGGCGCGACCGTGCCGCCCTTGTTGAAGCCGATGGTCTTCGAGGCGTCCAACACTCCGAGCGCAACGAGATTGTTCGCGAGCTCGTAGTTCGCCACCACCATCGCGCCGGTGGACTGGGCGAGCTCGACGAGGTCGCCCACATGGTCGGGGTGACCATGCGTAACGAGGATCAGATCGACCTTGCCAATGGCGGCGAGGTCCTTGTACTTGAGCGGGGTGCGCGGATTCTTCTTCAGGAACGGATCGACAACGATCACCTTGCCGCTCACGCTGGTGATGCGGAAGGTGGCGTGCCCCAGCCACAGCACCTCGATCTGCTCCGACGCGGCCTGTGCCTGGTGCGCCCACAGCAGGAGGGCGGCCATCACCGTCACGGCCGCCCTGGTCACGAACATCATGGTGCCTCCCGAGGGCGGTGCGCGGCGAATCATACGCCCGGCGCACGCGGGCCGGCGATGCTAGGCGCGACGAAACCGATAGATCGCGAGCTCGCCGCGCGCATTGGGCGCGAAGTTCACCGGCCGCGCGCGCGACAGCACGACACGATCGACGATGTCGAGGCCGCGCGCGGCGAGGAACGCGTCGAAGTCGGCCACGGTGCAAAGATGGATGTTCGGCGTGTCGTACCACTGGTACGGCAGCGACTTGGACACGGGCATGCGCCCGCGCAGAATCTGCAATCGGTGCGACCAGTGGCCGAAGTTCGGAAACGTGATGATCGCCTCGCGCCCGACGCGCAGCATCTCGGCGACGATCTCCTCGATATGTCGCATCGCCTGCAGCGTCTGCGACAGGATCACGCAATCGAAGGCGCCGTCGTCGAAGCCCGCGAGACCGCGCTCGAGATCGCTCTGGATCACGTCCACGCCGTTGCGCAGACTGGCGAGCAGGCCGGCTTCGGCGATCTCGATGCCGTAGCCCGTCGCGCCGCGCGTGCGGCGCAGGTGCGCGAGGAGCGTGCCGTCGCCGCAGCCGAGGTCGAGCACCCGCGCGCCGTGCCCGATCCAGCCCGCGATGACCGCGTAATCGGCGCGGAGCCCTTCGTCGGCTGGCTGCGGTCCCTCGGAAACCCGGGGCACGGCATGGAGGGTCGTGACGGGCGTGCGCGGCTCCGGCGGTGACGCCCGCTGCTGCGCGATGCGCTCGAAGTAGCTGCGCACCACCGCGTGGTACTGCGGGTTGTCGAGGAGGAACGCGTCGTGGCCGTGCGGCGCGACGATCTCGGCGTACGAGACCTCGTGACGGCGGCGCACGAGCGCGCGCACGATCTCGCGCGAGCGCGCCACCGGGAACCGCCAATCGGTGGTGAATCCCACCACGAGAAATTGCGAGCGCGCGGGCGCCAGCGCCTGCGCGAGATCGCCGCCGGTCTTCGACGCCGGATCGAAGTAGTCGAGCGCCTTGGTGATGCGCAGGTACGTGTTCGCGTCGTAGTAGTCCGCGAACTTCTCGCCCTGGTAGCGCAGGTACGACTCGATCTGGAACTCGGGCGCGAAGGAGAAGCGAAGCCCTTCGCGCAGCTGCCGTCCGAAGCGCGTCTCCATCTGCTCGTCGGACAGGTACGTGATGTGGCCGATCATGCGCGCCACGCGAAGCCCGCGGCGCGGCTTCGTGCCGTGCGCGTAGAAATGACCGTCGAAGAACTCGGGGTCGGTCATGATGGCCTGGCGTGCGACCTCGTTGAACGCGATGTTCTCCGCCGAAAGGTTGGGCGCCGCCGCGATCACGAGCGCGTGCCGGATCCGCTCGGGAAAGCGCACCGCCCAGGCGAGCGCCTGCATGCCGCCCAGGCTTCCGCCCATCACGGCAGCCCATTGCCGGATCCCGAGCCGATCCGCGAGCCGGGCCTGCGCATCGACCCAGTCCTCGACGGTCACGATGGGAAAGTCGCTGCCCCACGGCTCTCCGGTGTCGGGATTGATGGACTGCGGCCCCGTGGAGCCGAAGCAGCTTCCGATGTTGTTGACGCCGACGACGTGGAAGCGGTTGGTATCGAGCGGCTTGCCCGGCCCCACCATGTTGTCCCACCAGCCGACGTTGTCCGGCTCCCCCGCGTACACGCCGGCCACGTGATGCGACGCGTTGAGCGCATGGCAGATCAGCACCGCATTGCTGGCGTCCGCGTTGAGCGTGCCGTAGGACTCGTACGCCACGTCGTACGCGGGCAGCGCGCGCCCGCAGGCGAGCGGAAGCGGCTCGGCGAAGTGCGCGATGCGCGGCTCGACCACGCCGACCGACGTCTCGGGTGCGTGCGCGGTGTCGGCACCGCCGGTGGTAGCTGCAAACGACGCCATGCGTGAAGTCGTTCCCGGAAGCGGGTGCCCGGTGTCTCGACCGTCCTGAAATGAAAAACCCGACCAGCTTGGGCTGCGGTCGGGTTGATACGGCGCTTGCGCCGCGACAACACCGCTTTAGCCGTATTTGTCGGGCGCGAAACGCGTCGCCCCGCGCCCGCAAGCTGGCTCAAATCGGCGCGTCGCCGCCATTCTACTCCGCTCGCGATATCGCTCGACGGAGCGCCTCCGCCGGCCCCGCAAGGCCGCTTGCCGACAAACGGCCGCGTTTCGCATTGCCCCGGCCCATGACACTGGAATAATATGCCGGCGTCATGGCGCGATCCGTGAGGCGTCGCTGCCCTGCCGAACAACAACGACTCCTGGAGTGGTCCATGGCAGTGAGGCGGCTCGTCTTCGGCGTCGTTTGCATGCTCGCTGCCGCCTTCGCGGCCACCGCGGCGCACGCGCAAAACGCGACGCGCGGATCGCAGATCTATGGCCAGTCGCCCTGGGGGTGCGCCGACTGCCATGGCAGCAACCCGCGCAACGATCCCGAGAGCGGGCAACCGTCCGGCGGCGTGAAGTCGGGAACGGTGTGGCAGAACATCCTCCTCGGCATCAACGGTCCGATCGATGGCCACACGGACATGACGGACCTGCTGAAGCCGTTCTACGACCAGCAGCTCATCAGCGACGCCGATCTGCAGGACATCTCGGCCTATCTGCAGCAGGTGTTCAACGGCACGGGCGGCGGCGGCGGCGGTGGAAATCCCGGAACGATCTCGGCCGCGGCGTCGCTCGGCTTCGGAACCGTCAACACCGGGGCGAGCAACCTGCAAAGCCTCACCGTCACGGTGAGCTCGGCCGCCGTGACCTTCGCTTCGGTGAGCATCTCCGGCGCGCACTCCGGCGACTTCAGCGTCTCGAGCAATGGCTGCAACGGCGCCGTGAACCCGGGGTCCTGCCAGATCGGGGTGTCCTTCCAGCCGTCGGCCGCGGGCACCCGCAACGCCACGCTGACCATCGCGAGCAACGCCACGAATGGCGCGACCAAGACCGTGGCACTCAATGGAACAGGCAACGTCGTGTCGACCGGCACCGGGCAGCTCAGCGCGCCGGCGACCGTCACGCTTCCCGATACGGCGGTGGGCGCACAGAGCGCGGCGTCGACCGTGACGGTCAGGAACGTCGGCTCGGCGGCCGTCAACGTCGCGAGCGTCACGTCGAGCAGCGCGGAGTTCCTCTTGACCTCGAACGCGTGCAGCGGGGCAACCGTGCAACCCGGCGCGGCGTGCCAGTTCAGCGTCGCCTTCAGGCCGTCGACCGCCGGCGCGCGCAACGCAACGCTGTCGATCTCGAGCAGCGCCACCGGCAGTCCGCAGGCCGTCACCGCGCTGGGCAACGGAACCGCTACCGGCGGTGGCGGCACCAAGGTGCTCGCCGTCGAGTATTACAACGCCGGCTTCGATCACTACTTCATCACCGCGATTCCCGACGAGATCACCAAGCTCGACAACGGCACGTTCGTCGGCTGGCAGCGCACGGGATTCACCTTCAACGTCTATGCGGCGACGAATCCGCCGGCGGGCAGCTCGACGGTGCACCGGTTCTTCAGCACCAGCTTCGCGCCCAAGAGCTCGCATTTCTACACGGCGAATCCGGCGGAGTTCAACACCGTGCTCGCGAATCCGAACTGGCAATACGAGGGCGACGTGTTCAACGTGCCGATGCCGAGCGCGGACGGCTCGTGTCCCGCGGGGACGCTGCCGGTCTATCGCCTGTACAACAACGGCCAGGGCGGCGCACCCAACCACCGCTTCACGACGGACCTCACGACGCGCGACGGCATGCTGAGCCGCCCGCCCGACAAGGCGTGGGTTGCCGAGGGCGCGGGAATCGGCGTGGGAATGTGCGCCCCGCAGTGACGGATCAGGACGCCTGAGGCGTTTCGTCGCTCACGATTCCGCCGTCGCGATCGACCAGCAGGAAGCGATAGCGCTGCTCGCGCAGGAACGTGGCCGCATCCGGCCGCAGCATCGCGATGGTCGCGAGGCTGCCCGCGACGATGCACAGCGGGGCCACGACGCTCACCGATTGCCAGCGATCCATCGGCCAGCCGGTGCGCGGATCGAGGATGTGGCAATAGCGCCGGCCCTGGATCTCGAAGTAGCGCTCGTAATCGCCGCTCGTGGCGACGGCCGCGTCGCGCAGCTCGACCGCGCCGATCACGCCACCCGGTTTGCGCGGATGAACGATGCCGACGCGCCACGGTGCACCGGTCGGCTGGCTGCCGAGCGCGCGCACGTCGCCGGCGAGGTTCACGAGCGCGTTGGCGACGCCCGCATCGGCGAGCACGGTCGCGGCCCGATCCGCCGCGTATTCCTTGCCGATCCCGCCGAAGTCGATCTCCATGCCGGCCTCGGGCAGGCGTATGGACGTTTCGCTCCATTCGACGCGCGCCCAGCCGATGAGCCGGCGCAGCGCGTCGACCTCGCTTGCCTGCGGCAACCGCGGCGGATCGCGTCGAAAATCCCAGGCGCGCCTCAGCACACCCGACGTGACGTCGAACGCGGCGTCGCTCAGCCGATGGCACTCGTCGGCGTAGCGCAGCAGCGCGGCCGTTTCCGTGTCGATGGGCACCGCGGCGCGGCCGGCTGCGCGATTGATCCTGCTCGTGATCGCGTCGTCGCGATAGCGCGAGTACTTCGCCTCGATGCGCTGCACCTCGGCGGTCGCGGCGCGCGCAGCAGCGGCGGCCGTCGACGCGTCGGCGGCATCGATGGTGAGCTCGTGCTCCGCCGCCATCGCGCGGAACGTGAAGCGGAACAGCGCCACCGCTAGAAGGTTTTCTGGACGCCTGCCTCGATCCAGCGTGCGGAGAAATCGAGCAGCCCTTCGCTGCCCGCGCCGAACAGATGCCAGCTCGACCTCTGGCGATAGAAGCTTACCGCGACGTCCGCGCTCCAGCCATCGGCGAACTGCTTGTCGAGCCGCAGGCTCGGCGTGAACGCGCCGAACGCCGACAGGCGCGTGTCGGCGGTGTACGGCTGGCCCGGCCGCAATCCGTTGCCGAGCGGCGGGCCGTAGAAGAAGAACGCGTTGTCCTGCGTGATGTAGCGCAGCCCCGGCGTCAGAGTGAATCCCTGCGTCAACGGCTGCGCCCATTCGACGTCGAGCGTGTGCGAATCGGCGTGCCAGGAATCGTTGATGTACCGGTAGGACAGACGCAGCGTGGCGTCGAACTTCGGCACGTACTGGTTGTAGCGGGTGAGCCACGCGAACACGTTGCGCGTGTCGGGACGGCGGTCGAGCGGCTTGTACGGATCGTTGTAGTAGCCGCGTCCGTCGGAGTACGTGAGGTTGGACTCGATGATCGCGCCCGCGTTGAGCACCTGCGTGACGCCGACCAGGAAGTCGTAGGTCTCGCGGTGCTTGCCTTCGGCGGCGCCGTTGGTCGGGTTGACGTCGTCGTGCGCGCCGCCGACGCCGAACGCCCACGTGCGGTTCTTGTCCGCCGTCCAGGTCCGGAGGTCCATGGAAAGCGCGCGCGACAGGTAGTCGCGCTCGACGGAATACGCGCCGCCGACGCCGATCGCGAAGCGGTCGTAGTACTTCGTGACCTTGAGGTCGCCGGCCTTGCGGTAATCGGTCACGCCGAGGCCCGAGGCGCCCGACAAGGTGTTGAAGTACAGCACCGACGCGCCCGACATGGCGTCGTAGACGAGCGAGCCCTCGACCGACAGCGTGTCGGTGATGGGCTTCAGCACGTAGAGCGACGGGCTTCGAACCGTCATGCGGTCCGCGCCGGGCTGCCAATCGCGGTAGTCGAAATAGCGCAGCGCGACGACCCCCTGGTCCGGCGCCGTCTGCGCGTGCGCCGCGGCGGGGAGGATTCCGGGCAACGCGAGCGCCGCGGCGAGCAGCGCGTTGCCGCGTCGCTCGCCGCAACGCTCGTCAGTTGCAGCCACAACCACCTCCGCCGACGCCGTAACCGCCGCCGGCGGCTTCCTTGCTCTGGTAGATGTGCTGCGTCGCCTTGGCCGTCAACGGATCGCGATCGAGCTGCATCTGGGGCTTGGCGAGGTCGCCCTTTTCCCAAGGCTGCGGCGGCGCGAACGACGCGCAGCCCGCGCACGCAAGGACGACGAGGAGGACGCAGGCGGACCGGCGCATCGACGCTCGCCCTACCGCGCCGCGAGCAGTTCGCGAATGCGGCCCTCGACGGCCGCCTTGTCTTCGTCGCGGAAGCCCTGCTCCACCATCACCACGCGGCCGCTGCGATCGACGAGGTACGAGCTCGGCATGCCTTTCACCGCGTACGCCGACGGCGTCGCGCCGGCCGCATCGTAGACGACGGTGAAGCGCGCCGGCGTGGCGGCGAGGAACCGCTGCGCATCCTCGGCCTTCTTGTCGACGTTGACCGCGACGATGGTGAAGCCGTCGCGCCCGTAGCGGGCGGCGAGCTCGTTCATCCAGGGAAAGGACCGCTTGCACGGCCCGCACCACGACGCCCAAAAATCCACGTACACGACCTGCCCGCGCAGGCGCTCGAGCGCAATGGTTTCGCCTTGCGAGGTCGCGAGCGAGAACGGCGGCGCAGCGTCTCCGATGCCGACGGCAACCGCCGAACCGGTGTGAAGCATCGCGGCCAGCGCGACGCTCGCCCAGCGAAGGAGTACGGATCGTTTCATGACATTGGCATTATTGCAGGCTCGCGGACGGCGACTCAACACCGGCCGACGACTGGCAGACGCACGGCCGTACGCGGTTGCGCAAACAGCAGTGTCGCGCGGCCATTCCGGACGCTTCGTCCCGGCCGCGCCTAGGCGTTCAGCTTCTCGAGGAGCGCGGCGATGCGCGCGGGATCGTCGGCGCGCTTCAGGCGGTCGACGATCGGCACGATCTGCGACAGATCGGTGTGCAGCACGCGCTGCTTGACGTTCAGCAAATGCGCGGGATGCATCGAGAAATCGCGCAGGCCGAGGCCGAGGAGGAGGCGCGTCATCGGAAGCTCCCCGGCCATCTCGCCGCACACCGCGATCGGGATGCTCGCCTTGTTCGCGGTGCCGATCGCCATCGCGAGCAGCTTCACCACCGCGGGATGCATCGGATCGTAGAGATGCGACACGCTGTCGTCGGCGCGATCCACCGCGAGGGTGTACTGGATGAGGTCGTTCGTGCCGATCGACATGAAATCGAGCTTGCGCAGGAACGAGCCCATGGCGATGACCGCCGCCGGAATCTCGATCATGCCGCCGAGCTGGACGTCGGGCGCGAACGGGATGTCCTGCTCGCGCAGCTGCTCCTTCGCCTGCTCGAGCAGCGCCATGGTCTGGTCGACCTCGCCGACCGAGGCGAGCATCGGAATCAGGATGCGCACCTTGCCGTAGTGCGACGCGCGCAGGATCGCCCGGAGCTGCGTGAGGAAGAGCCGCGGCTCGGCCAGGCAGAACCGAACCGCGCGCAAGCCGAGCGCGGGATTGGGCGCGACGCGCGCGAGCCCGTCGAGTCCTTCCTTGCTCTTGTCCGCGCCCAGGTCGAACGTGCGGATGGTGACCGGCTTGCCGCCCATGCCCTCGGCCACCTGCCGATAAGCCTCGAACTGCTCGTCCTCGGTCGGCAGACCCTCGCGGTTGAGGAACAGGAACTCCGAACGGAAAAGTCCCACGCCGCCGGCGCCGTTCTCGATCGCCTGAGCGAGGTCGTCGGGCAGCTCGATGTTCGCGTTGAGCTCCACGTGCACGCCGTCGATCGTCTGCGCGGGCTTCGAGCGCAGGCGCTTCAGCTTCTGCCGGGCGAGGTCGAGCTCGTTCTGCTTGAGCCGGTACTCCTGGAGCACCGCACGGTCGGGGTTGACGATGACGACGTGATGGTTGCCGTCGACGATGAGCAGCTCGCCATCGCGTATCAGCGCCCGCGCGTTGTGCGTCGCGACCACCGCGGGAACGTTGAGACCGCGCGCCACGATGGCCGTATGCGACGTGACGCCGCCGAGATCGGTGAGGAAGGCGGCGAAGTGATGATGCTTGAACTGGATCACGTCGGCGGGTGACAGGTCGTGCGCGACGACGATCGTCTGTTCTTCCGCCGACGCGGCGCGCAGGGCACCCGGGCGGCCCATGAGGCGCTTCAGCACGCGCTCGCCGACCTGGAACACGTCCGCCTTCCGCTCGCGAAGATACGCGTCCTCGATCTGCTCGAATTGCTCGACCAGCACGCCGAGCTGCTGCGTGAGCGCCCACTCGGCATTGCAGCGCTGCTCGGCGATGATCCGCTTCGGCACCTCGGACAGCGTCGGATCGTTGAGGATCATCCAGTGCACGTCGAGGAATGCGCCGAACTCGCCCGGTACGTCACCCGACGTCATCGCGCGATGCAATGCCTCGAGCTCGAGCTGAACGTCCTTCACGGCCGCGTCGAAGCGGTCGATCTCGGCCGGCACCTGCTTCGCGGGGACGTTGTAGTGCGCGACCTCGAGCATCGCGTGCGAGACGAGCTGGGCCCGTCCGATCGCGATGCCGCCCGAAACGCCGATGCCGTGCAGCGCGAAGCTGACGTTCACCGGAAGCCTCCGGCGTTCAGGCGCGCTGCTCGAGACCCTGGTCGAACAACTGGACGAGCGCGCTCATTGCCGCCTGCTCGTCCGGGCCGTCGACTTCCAGCCGCACGGTGGAGCCCACCGCGGCTGCAAGCATCATGACAGCCACGATGCTGCGCGCGCTCGCGCGCCGTCCCGCGACGACGAGGCACACGTTGGCACGGAAATGCGACGCCAGCGCGACAATGCGTGCGCAGGCGCGCGCGTGAAGACCGTGTGGATTGGTGACCGGCACTTCGCGAATCTGCATGATGCGGCTCCACGGGGTGGGTGGGAGGCTTCCTATGGAGCCGGCCGCGCGCGGATAGGTTCCACGCTGTTACGCAACGAGCCGAACGTGCGGAGCGGGGCCGGATTCGCGACGCGGCCGCGCTCATCGTCACTGTCCTTCGCCGAAGCAGTCGCGGATGAGCGCGCACAGCGCGTCCATCGCCTGCTGCTCGTCGGGACCTTCGATCTCCAGCGTGATCTTCGATCCCTTGCCGGCCGCGAGCATCATCACGCCCATGATGCTCTTTGCGTTCACCTTGCGGCCGTTGCGCCCGATCTGCACCTCGCTCTGAAAGCGCGCTGCAAGCTGGGTGAGCTTCGCCGACGCGCGTGCGTGAAGCCCGAGCTTGTTGACGATCTCAACCTCGCGTTGCTGCATAGACGGGATCGATCTCCACGTGCAGCACGCCCTCGCACCCGCCGGAGATCGCCTTCTTCACCAGCATGTCGAGGCCCTTGTTGCGATAGGTGAACGCGCGAACGAGCATCGGCAGGTTCACGCCCGATACGATCTCCACGTGACCGGGTTGCGCGAGCTTGATCGCGAGATTGCACGGCGTCGCGCCGTACAGGTCGGAGAAAACCAGCACGCCTTCGCCGGTGTCGAGCGATGCGATCGCGGTGCGCGCCCGCGGCAGCATGGCGGTGGGATCGTCGGTGGCCGCGACGTCGAGCACCTCGAACTGCGCCGGACGTGCGCCCAGGACATGCGTCACGGCCTCGACCAGGCTGTCGCCGAGCGAGCCGTGCGCGATGATGAGGACGCCGATCATGGGATCTCGCGCGCTGGATGTTAGCACGCACTTACGCGATTCGCTCGCGGTGACGCGGACCGTTGCGCAAGCCTAGCCGTCGCAGGCGGCGACCAGCGCATCCGCGAAAAGCCCCGGGACGTCGAAGCCCGATTGCTGCGAGATCTCGACGAAGCACGTCGGGCTGGTGACGTTCACTTCCGTGAGATAAGGGCCGATCACGTCGATTCCAACCACGATGAGGCCGTCGCGCCACAGCGTGGGCGCCATCGCCTCGCCGATTTCGCGATCGCGCGCCGTCAGCGGACGCGCCACCCCGCGACCGCCGGCGGCGAGATTGCCGCGGGTCTCGCCCGGCTTGGGAATGCGCGCCAGGCAATACGGCACGACCTCGCCTGCGATCACGAGGATGCGCTTGTCACCGTCGACGATCTCGGGAATGTACTTCTGCGCCATGACGGTGCGCGAGCCGTACAGCGACACCGCTTCGAGAATCGCGTTGCGATTGGGATCGTCGTGGCGCACGCGAAAGATCGATGCGCCGCCCATGCCGTCGAGGGGCTTGACGACGACGTCGCGATGCTCGTCGATGAACGCGCCGAGCCGGGCCATGTCGCGCGTGGCGAGCGTGGTGGTGATCAGATGCTGGAACTTCGCGATCGCCATCTTCTCGTTGTAGTCGCGTATCGCGCGCGGCTTGTTGAAGACGCGGGCGCCCTGCGCCTCCGCGGCCTCGAGGAGATACGTCGAGTACACGTACTCCATGTCGAACGGCGGGTCCTTGCGCATCACCACCGCGGCGAAGTCGCGCAGCGGCCGCTCGTGCGCATCGCCTTCGCGATACCAGTCGTGATCGTCGTCGAGGAGGTCGAGCGGGCGGCTGCGTGCGTACGTCACGCCCTCGCGCCAATAGAGATCCGACTGCGTCATGGCGTGAATGCGATGGCCGCGCCCGGCGAGCGCACGCATCATCGAGATGCTCGTGTCCTTGTACGCCTTCAGGAACGGCAGCGGGTCGAGGATGAACGCGAAATCCATGGCGGGACGCGGCAGCCGCGCGCGATGCGCGGGAGGACCGGCATCGTATCAAACGCCGCGGGTCAACGCAGGAGACGCTGCAGTGCGCGCAATTCTGGAGCCGCGGCCGTGGCGGCGAGGCGCTCGCTCTCGCGATAGCGGTGCACGACCTCCTCGCCGACTGGCGTCAACCGCGTGCCGCCGCCGCGCTCTCCGCCCGCCTCCGCCTCGACCACCGCGGTGCGGAAGCAGCGGTTCATGGTGTCGACCAGAAGCCATGCGCGGCGATACGACATGTCGAGGCTCTTCGCGGCCGCGGTGATCGAGCCCGTGCGCGCAATGGCCTCCAGCAGCGCGACCTTGCCGGGGCCGAGCGCGATGTCCTCGCCCTTGGTGAGGCGCAGCCGGAAGTGCACGCGCGACCCCGCCGTCACGGCGCAACCGGCGACGATGCGACACCTGCTGATTCCAGCCGGGCCGCGAGGTGCACGAGCCACGCTTCGCGGCGCGGCGGCGCGAAGAGCTGAACGCCCATGGGAAGCCGCCCCGGGCGCGCGATGGGAACCGTCAGCGCGGGACAATCGGTGCCCGCGAGCGGCTGCGTGAACCAGCCGAGCATCGGTCCGGTGGGCGCCTCGACGCCGGCGATGTCGAGCGTGGCCGTGCCGATCCGCGGCGCGACGCACGGCGTGGCGGGCATGACCAGCACGTCCACGTCGGCGAAAAGGCGCCGCAGCGCCTCGTTGTGCCAGCGGCGAAAGCGCTGCGCCTGCAGGTACCACTGCGCGGGCAGCAGCGCGTGCGCGAGGAAGCGCGTGCGCGTGGCAGGGTCGAACTGCGCGAGCCGCGTGCGCAGGAGGCCGAGCTTGCCGGTCGCGCTTTCGCTCGCGTTGATGAGCGTCGACGCCGCACGCGCGCGCTTCGCCTGCGGAAACTCGACCACGCGTGTTGCGCCGAGTGCGTGCAGCGCGCGGGCGACGGCCTCGCGAGCGTCGGCGTCGAGCCGTTCGCCAAAATAGCCGCCCGCCGCTGCGACGCGGAGCGCCTGCGCCGGCGGCGCATCGTATCGATCGGCCATCACCGCATGAGCAAGCCCGATATCGGCCGCGCTGCGCGCCAGCGGGCCGAGCGTGCTGATCGTGCCGCCGCTGCCGAGCACGCCGGTGGCATCGATGTCGCCACGCGTCGGGCGCAGGCCGAAAATGCCGCACAGCGAGGCGGGAAGGCGCACCGAGCCCAGCGCGTCGCTACCGATGGCGAGCGGCACGAGCCCCGCCGCGACGGCGGCCGCGCAACCGCCGGACGAGCCGCCGGGCGTGCGCGTCGGGTCGTGCGGGTTACGCGTCGTGCCGAAGGTCGCGTTCTCGGTCGTGCCGCCCATCCCGAACTCGTCCATGTTGAGCGCGCCGACGCAGATCGCGCCTTGCGCTTCGAGTCGGCGCACGACCTCCGCATCGCGCCGCGCCGGCGGCGCATCGCGATACAGCGCCGAGCCCGCCGTCGTCGGCAGCCCCGCGATGTCGATCATGGCTTTCACGCCGAACGGCACGCCGGCGAGGGGCCCCGGCGCGACGCCGCGCGCGCGGGCTTCGTCGAGCTGCGTTGCGCGCCGGCGCGCGCGCTCCAACGCAATCGCGGTGAAGGCATTGAGTCCGGTGTTGCGCGCCTCGATGCGCGCCAGCGCCGCGTCGATCACGGCACGCGCCGGCATACCGTCCTTGACGGCGGCCGCGATTGCAACCGCCGTGGCTTCGGCGCCGAGCGCCGCGGTCATGCGGACGATTCGGGCGGCAGCTCGAACGCGAGCACGTCCTGCGCGAGCGCGTGCAGGCGCGCGATGTTGGCCGCGACCGCTTCGCGGTCCTCCGCCGGAATCGGCAGATCGATCGCCGCCGCGGCGGCGTCGACGAAGGCGCCGGGATCGAAGGTCATGCCTGCGCGCGGCGACTGCGCACGTTGTGGATGTGCACCCAGCTGCCCCGCGTAATCGGTGCCGTGGCCTCGCCGATGCACTCGCCGTACTTGATCACCGCGTCGCCGGGCTTCAGGTCCGCGAGCGCGATCTTGTGACACAGGGCGACGGCCTCGTTCGCACGAACCTCGATCACGCCGTCGGTGCGCTTCACGCGCACGGTCTCGCCGGCAGCGACCGGTTGCAGCAGCGTGGCAACGTTGTCCTCCTGCGCCAGCGCGGTCGCATGCCAGCTCACGTGCGCACCCCGGCGCGCTGGGCCGCGCTCACAGCGCCGGCCCCAGGCGGCTCACGACGTCCTCGCCTTCGTCGAGGATCTCGCCCCACGTCAGCATGCCGGAGGCGACCTCGAGCATCAGTCCCTGCAGCCGCTGCGCGGCCTCCTCGAGCGTCGCGCGCCGCTCGAAGACGTCGCTCGCGTCGAAGTCGAGCTGCTCGCCGAGCCTTCGCGTCGCCACCGGATTGGCGCAGATCTTGATGGTGGGCGCGATGCCGCTCACGAAGCTGTTGCCGACACCCGTCGTGAACAGCACGATCTGCGCGCCGCTCGCGACAAGCCCCCCCACTGATTCCGGCGCATACGCCGGGGCGTCCATGAGGTAGAGGCCCGGACCGGGGACCCGATCGGCGATCTCGATCACGCCGCGAATCGGTGCGCGTCCGCCCTTGGCGATGGAACCGAGCGACTTCTCCTCGATGGTGGTGAGCCCGGCGGCGATGTTGGTCGGCCCGGGGTTGTTGCCGAGCAGATCCATGCCGGCGTCGATCGCCGCACGCTCGCGCCGCAGCACGGCCTGCTCGATGTCGTGCGCCACCCGTGCGTCGCGAGCCCGCGCGGTCAGCAGGTGCTCGGCGCCGAGCCATTCGACCGTCTCGCCGAACACGGCGCGGCCGCCCGCGGCGACCAGTGCATCCACGACAGTGCCCACGAGCGGATTCGACACGAGGCCCGACGTCGGATCCGAGCGCCCGCATTCCATGCCGAGGAAGAGCTCCGAAAAATCGGCGCGCGAGCGGCGCAGGCGCGAGGCCTCGCGCAGCATGCGCGCAGCCGTGCGAACGCCGCGCTCCGTCATGGTGATCGCGTCGTGCTCGCACGCGTCGAAGACGAGCGCCTCGACCGCTCGCCCGGTGGCCCCGATGTCCTGCGCGATGCGCTCCACCAGCGGCGGCGTCGCGCCGACGACGACGACGGCCGCGACGTTGGGATGGCAGCCGAACGCCGTCAGCGCGCGCTCGTGGAGCCGCGCGTCGTCGCCGAGGAGCCCGCTGCCGTATTGCGTGGTGATCACGCGCGCACCCGGGACGCAGCGGCCGATGCGCCGCGCGGTCGGGCCGGTCAGCCCCGTGACCGACAGGATGAGCACGTGGTTGCGCACGCCCACGGTTCCGTCGGCGCGGCGATAACCCTCGAAGGTCGCGCTCAAGCGTCCTCCTGCGCGCGGCGCCCGTCGGGGCTCATGCCGCGACTGCGCCCACCGGCGCGTGGGTGGGCAGGAGGCCCTCGTGCTTCAGCTCCTGCCACAGGGCATCGGGCAGCGGCATGGTCGACCAGCGCAGGTTGGTGTCGACTTCCTGCCGCGTACGATAGCCGCACACCGCGGATACGACGGCCGGATGCGCGAGCGTGAACTGCAGCGCGGCCGCGCCGAGCGGCGTGCCGTGGCGCGCGCACACCGCCTCCAGCCTGCGCGTCCGCTCCACGATCTCCGGCCCCGCCTCGGCGTAGAAGTAAGTCGCGCCGGCGACGGCGCCCGTGGCCAGGATGCCCGAGTTGAACGGTGACGCGACGATCACGCCGATGCCGCTGTGCGCGCAATGCGGCAGCAGCTCCTCCAGCGCCTGCGAATGCTCGAGCAGGGTGTAGCCGCCCGCGAGCATGAAGCAGTCGAAGCTGCCCGCGCGCGCGAACCGCATGCACACGTCGGGGCCCTTGACCCCGACGCCGATCGCTCGGATCACGCCCTCGCTGCGCAGCCGCTCGAGCGCCGGATACGCGCCCTCCATCGCCTCGACGAAGCGACGCTCGTAATCGGCACCCTGCCAGCGCGGATTGACGTCGTGGATGAACACGATGTCCGCGCGGCACAGGCCGAGCCGTTGCAGGCTGTCCTCCAGCGCGCGCATCACGCCGTCGTAGCTGTAGTCGTACCACGGCTCGAACGAAAGCCGGTCTTCGGGCGGCGGGTTCACGCAACGCGGCGCGAGGCGCCGCCCGACCTTGGTCGAAAGGACGAACTCGTCGCGACGCCGCTGTCGCAGCGCCGTCCCGAAGAAGTGCTCGCCGAGGCCACTCGAATACAGCGGTGCGGTGTCGAAATAGCGAAAGCCGCGATCGTAGGCGTAGGCGAGGAGCTGTGTCGCATCGCGCTCGGTGCGCACGGTGAAGAGGCTGCCGCCGCCGTAGCCGAGGCGTGGCAGCGCAATCGCCTCGCCCGCAGCCGGCGCGCCCGCGCGGACGACCTTCATTTCAGATCCGGCAGCCGGCCGGTCTTGCGTCCGCTTCGCGCAATCAGCTCCTGCACTTCGGCGGCCGCTCGATTGAGCGCTTCGGCCGGCGCGCTCTTGCCGATGATGCATTCGTTGAGGCGCAGCGACACGATCGACGACATCTGGGCCGCTTCGGGAATGACCGCGTACATCTTGGCCACGCGCGAATTGTCGCTTTGCGCCTTGAGGAAGCGGAACTTCGGGTCCCGCGCGAGCGGCGTCTGCCCGAGGTCGACGCGAACCGGCACCGCGCCATAGCGCGTATATGCGAGCTGGTGGTCGAGCGTCTGGAACCACGTGAGGAACTCGAGCGCCGCCTTCTGTCGCTCGATCGGCACGTTGCGCGCGATGGCGCCGATCCAGTGACCCGCGCGGCTCGCGTGGTGGCCGCCTTCGCCGCGCGGGATCAATGCCGTGTCGAACTTGCCGACGACCGCCGACTTGTTCGGATCCTCGAGCTGCGCCCATGCGCCGACGATGCCGATCGTCTGCGCCGCCTTGCCGGTGGCCATGAGCTGGATCATCTGGCTCTGGCCCACCGAGCCCGCCGTGGGATAGCCGCCTGCCTTGCCGAGCTTCAGGTAGAACTCCAGCGCGCGCAGCGCCGCGGGGCTGTTGAGCGCGACCGTGAAGTCGCCTGCGCTCGCGTTGACGAAGACGTCGCCGCCGAAGCTGAACAGGTAGTTGGAGAAATCGGCGAGCGCCGACTCGCGATCGTCGCGATGCACGAAGCCGTACACGCGCGAGCCGTCGTTGAGCTTCTGCGCGTTGGCGAGCACCTGGTCCCACGTCTCGGGCACTTTGAGCCCGTGCCTGTCGTACAGGTCCTTGCGGTAATAGAACACCTCGACGTTGCCGTTCACCGGCACGCCCATGAGCTTGCCGCCGTGCGGATCGAAGGTGCGGAGCTTTTCGTTCCAGTAGATCGTGCCGCCATACGTGCTGACCTGCGGGTCGAGCTTGTAGCCGGGCACGAGCTCGCCGATGGGCGTGAGGAATCCCCCGTCGAAGAATTCGACCATCCAGTTGTTGTCGATGGCGAGCAGGTCGTACGAGCCGGTTTGCGCGCGCAGCGAGTTGCGGATCTTGTCGAGCGCGCCGGCGTAGGGATTCACGTCGAGCTCGATCGCGTTGCCCGTCTCGTTCTTGTATTGCTCGACCAGGCGGCGAAAGCCGTCGAACCACGGCGACTGGTTGATCACCATCGTGATCGGCGGCACGCGCACGGGCTTCTGCGCGCGCGCGAAGCCCGGCAGGAGCACGGCGCAGCCCGCGGCCGCGGCCCGTCGAATGAAGCGGCGTCGATCCGTCGGGAGGGTCATCGAACCTCCGGTTGTGTTCATGGTGGCGCAATCATGGAACGCGCCGGGGATGATTGCGCAATCATCCAAATCTTGCTACCGTCCCCGCGGCCTGTCAAACGCGCCTCCTGCACCGGTGACCCGCTTCCATCGCCGCCCTGCGTCCGCCGAACCGGTCGCACGCCCGGCGCGCCTGGTGGACGTCGCGCGGGTCGCGCAGCTCTCGCCGATCACCGTGTCGCGCGCGCTGCGCGAGCCTCACAAGGTTTCCATCCACGCGCGCGCGCGCGTCGCGGCCGCCGTCGCCGAGACCGGCTACGTTCCCGACCTCGTTGCCAGCAGCCTCACCAGCCGGCGCACGCGCCTCGTCGGGCTCGTGATCCCGACGATCACGGCGTCGATCTACGCATCCACCGTCGCCGGCCTCACCGAAGTGCTGCGGGCGCGCAATTTCGAGGCGCTGATCGGCGACAGCGGCTACACGCTGGACGGCGAGCGCAAGCTCGTGGCCGCATTCCTGGGACGGCGCGCGGACGGCGTCATCCTGAGCAACGTCGAGCATGCCGACGCGACGCGCATCCTGCTGTCGCGGGCGCGCGTTCCGGTCGTGGAGACCGGCAATCTCACCACCGATCCGATCGACATGGTGGTGGGATTCTCCAACCACGCCGCGGCGCGCGCGATGATGGATCACCTGGCGGCGCGCGGCCATCGCACCATCGGGTTCATCGGCGCCGCGACGACGGGCAATCCGCAGGCTGCCGACCGCCGCCGCGCCTATGACGACGCGGTGAACGCGCACGGCCTCGCGCATGCGCCGACGCTCGCGATCGAGTGCGCTTCCGACCTCGGCGCCGGCGCGGACGCGTTGCTGCGCATCCTCGAGCGGCATCCCGAGACCACCGCCGTGTTCGCGGCAAGCGAGGTGCGCGCGATCGGCGCATTGCTCGAATGCCAGCGCCGCGGCTGGAAGGTGCCCGACCGCATCGCGCTGGCCGGCTTCAACGATGCGGGATTGGGCGCATGGCTCGTCCCCGCGCTCACGACGGTGCGCGTCCCCCGGGACGAGATCGGCCGGCGCGCCGCCCGGATGATCCTCGACCGGCTGGAGGGGCGTCCCGTCCCCGAACCGGTCGTGGACCTCGGCTACGAGATCGTGGTGCGCGGGAGCACGTGAGCGCGGTTGCCCACCGCCGGGCGGGCCGCTGGTGGACGCTTGCGCCGGCGCTGATGCTCTTCGCGCTCATCGCAGTCGCGCCGATCGGCGAGCTTCTCGCGATGAGTCTATCGCGCATCGACTGGATCGGCGGTTCCGCGCACTGGCGCTTCGTGGGCTTCGATCAGTACGCGCAGGTCCTTCGTGACACGCTGTTCCGCGCCGGCGTGGTCAATACCGTCATCTTCGCCGTCGCCGGCGTGCTCGTTCAGATGGTGCTCGGCTTCGCGCTCGCGCTGATGACGACGCGCGTGACGCGCGGGCGCGTGCTGTACCGAAGCGTGTTCCTCCTGCCGATCCTCGTGCCGGGGATCGTGATCGGCGCCATCTGGAAGCTGATGTACAACTTCGACTTCGGCGTGCTGAACCAGATCACCGGCGTCCTCGGCCTGCCCGCAGTCGACTGGCTCGGCAACGGCGCGACCGCGCTTGCGGCCGTGATCGCCGTCGACGTGTGGCACTGGACGCCCTTCGTGTTCCTGCTGATGCTCGCCGGGCTCGAAAGCCTGCCCCGGGACGTGTTCGAGGCCGCGCACGTCGACGGCGCGACGCTCGTCGACGAGCTCCGTTACGTCACGCTGCCGCTGATGCTGCCGACCATCACCGTGACGCTGGTGTTCCGCGTCCTCGTCGGCGTCAAGGTGTTCGACGAGATCTATCTCCTCACCGGCGGTGGGCCGGGCACCGCCACCGAGGTCGTGAGCTACACGATCTTCCGGCGATTCTTCACCGAAGGCCAGACCGGCTACGGGTCGGCGATGTCGGTGGTGGTGCTGTTCGCGCTGGCGCTGCTCTTCATCGTCGCGCGCGCCGCGACGCAGCGGCGAACGGTGCTCGCATGAAGCGCGCGCGAGCCGAGGCGGTGGCGCTCCACACCGGGCTCGCCGTGGCGGCGCTGATCGTGCTGTTTCCGTTCGCGTGGATCGCGCTCGCGGCGTTCAAGACTCAGATCTCGCTCCTCAGCGGCGAGGTCGCGTTCACGCCCACCGCGGCGAACTTCGACGAGCTGCTCTTCTCCAGCACGTCCGATTACATTGCGAACTTCGCGAACAGCTTCGTGATCGCGGGCTGCAGCACGCTGATCGTGCTGGCCACCGCCACGCTGGCCGCGTATTCGATCGAGCGCATGGCGTGGCCGCGCATGGCGGTGCACGCGTTCCTGCTCGGCGCGGCGGTGTTCAACGCGATTCCCGCGATCACGCTGGTCGGCGCGTGGTACGTCATGTTCCGCGCGATCGGCCTGTACAACACCTACGCCGCCGTGATCCTCGCGCACGCGACGCTCAACCTGCCGATCGGCATCTGGCTGATGGCGACGTTCGTGCGCGAGGTCCCGCCCGAGCTCGAGGAGGCGGCCCGCATCGACGGCGCGGGCACGCTGGCGATGATCTGGCGCGTCATCGTGCCGGTCGTCATGCCGGGCATCGCGGCAACCGCCATCCTGGTGTTCATCCACAGCTGGAACGAGTTCGTCGTCGCGCTGAACCTCACCGCGCGGCAGACCGCCACCGTGCCCGTGGCCATCGCAAAGTACGCGCAGGAGAACGAGACGCGCTACGGCGAGATGGCGGCGGGCGCGGTGCTGTCCACGCTGCCCGCATTGCTGCTGCTGTTCGTCGCGCAGCGACACATCGTTCGGGGCCTCACCGCCGGCGCGGTGAAATGAGATCGGCCTCGCCGCGCGCGGGAGAGGATCGGCGCACAAGGCGGTTCGTCTAGAATCGCCTCAACCACGACGTGGCGGGCGGACCGATGAGTGCATTGGAAGAGAGGTTGCGCGCGCTGGCACCTGCGCTGCCGCGGCTGTTGCGGGGCATCGAGAAGGAGAGCCTGCGCGTGCGGCCGGACGGATCGCTGGCGCTGACGCCTCATCCTGCCGGGCTCGGCTCGGCGCTGACGCATCCGCACGTCACCACCGATTTCAGCGAGTCGCAGCTCGAGCTCATCACCGGCGCGCACGCCAGCGTGCGCGAGCTCACGGGCGAGCTCACCGAGCTGCACGCCTTCGTCCTGCGCGAGATCGGCGACGAGCTCATGTGGTGCGCGAGCATGCCGTGCCAGCTGCCGGAAGAACATTCGATTCCGCTCGGGCGCTACGGCACCTCCAACATCGGCCGCGCCAAGACGGTGTACCGCACCGGACTCGCGTATCGCTACGGCCGGCGCATGCAGACGATCTCCGGCCTGCACTACAACTTCTCGGTCGCGCCCGACGTGTGGCCCATCGACGGCGTCGGGGATGCCAACGAGGGCTACTTCGCGCTGATCCGCAACTTCCGCCGGCACGCGTGGCTGCTGCTGTACCTGTTCGGCGCCTCTCCCGCGGTGTGCTCGTCCTTCGTCGCGGGACGGCAGCACGCGCTCACCGAGCTCGCGCCGGGAACGCTGCACCTGCCGTACGCGACGTCGCTGCGCATGGGGCGGCTCGGCTATCTCAGTGAAGCGCAGGACGCGCTCGCCGTCAGCTACAACGATCTCGAGAGCTACGGCGAATCGCTCGCCGACGCGCTCACGCGGCCGTATCCGCCCTACGAAGCGATCGGCATCCGCGACGGCGACGAGTACCGCCAGCTCTCCACGACGCTGCTGCAGATCGAGAACGAGTTCTACAGCACGATCCGGCCCAAGCGCGTGATCGAGCCGGGCGAGCGCCCGCTGCACGCGCTGCGCGAGCGTGGCGTGGAATACGTCGAGGTTCGCGCGATGGATCTCGACCCGTTCTCCGCGATCGGCATCGCGCCGGCGACGTCGCGCTTCCTCGACGTGTTCCTGCTGCACTGCCTCCTGACCGACAGCGCGCTCGACTCGCCGCAGGAGGTGCAATCGATCAACCGCAACAAGCAGCGCGTCGCGCAGCGCGGGCGCGAGCCGGGGCTGCGGCTGGATCGCGACGGCGAGGAGATCGAGCTGCACGCGTGGGCTCGCGAGATCCTGGCGCAATGCATGCCGATCGCGGCGGCGCTCGACACGGCGTATCGCGGCAACGGCTACACGCAGGCGGTGGCGGCGGCGCAGGCGGTCGTCCGCGAGCCGGATGCGCTGCCTTCAGCGCGGATGCTGCGCGAGATACGGGAGCGCTACGACGGCTCGTACGTGCGCTTCGTGCTCGCGTACTCGCAGCGACATCGCGAGACGCTCACCGCCGAGCCGCTGTCGGCCGAGATCCAGGCACGGATGGTCGAGGCAGCCACGGCGTCGCTCGACAAGCAGCGGCGCATCGAAGCGGCCGACATCGTCGACTTCGAGACGTTCCGGCGGCGCTACCTGTCGCCCGAGTCGCTCGTCGTACGCTAGCCGGCGAGCTCCCGCGTGAGCTGGGCTGCAGGCACTTCCCTGCAGCCGGTCGCGTTCTGGCCGCTCCATAGCGGCGAGAAGTCGCCCGATCCCCTCGCTTCGGCCTTGGCCCGTAACGGCGCCATCGCCGCCGTGGCGAGTGGAAACGCCGGCGCCCTGGCACTCATCGGCCCGACCTCGCGCATGATGCGATTCACGATCCCGCGCGCGGGCCGGCCGGTGAACACGTTGGTGAGCGCGGTATGGCGCGCGCCTTCGCTCTTCAGCGCCGCGCGATGCAGCGCGGACGTGGTCGCCTCCGGGCACAGCAGATACGCCGTGCCGAGCTGAACGCCGGATGCGCCGAGCGCCAGCGCGGCCGCCACGCCGCGCGCGTCGGCGATCCCACCGGCCGCGATGACCGGCACGCGTACCGCACGGGCCACCTGGGGCACCAGCGCCAGCGTGCCGACCTGCGTGGTCAGGTCGTCGGTGAGGAAATTGCCCCGATGCCCGCCCGCTTCGGCGCCCTGCGCGATGATCGCGTCGACGCCCTGCGCCTCGAGCCATCGCGCCTCGTCCACGGTGGTCGCCGAGGCGAGCACCTTGGCGTTCCACGTGCGCACGCGCGCGAGCAGCGCCTCGGACGGCAGGCCGAAATGGAAGCTCACCACGCGCGGCCGGAATTCGGCGAGCACGTCGGCCGCCGCGGCGGTGAACGGTGCACGTCCCGGCCCGGCCGGGATGCCCGCGGGATCGATGCCGAATTCGCGGTAGTACGGGTCGAGCGTCGTGCGCCATGCAGCTTCGCGCTGCGCATCGGGCACGGGCTCCGCGTGACAGAAGAAGTTGACGTTGTACGGCCGGTCGGTCTGTGCCGCGATGGCCGCGAGCTCCTTGCGCATCCCGTCCACGGACAGCAGCGCGCAGGGCAGCGAGCCGAGGCCGCCGGCGTTGGACACCGCGACGGCGAGCGTGCCGGCCTGCACGCCGGCCATCGGCGCCTGGATGATGGGCAACGCCATGCCGAGCAACTGGGTGAGCGCGTTCATGCGAACCTCCGGAGTCGATAGACTACCGACGCATCGTGCGTCGGTGTCGTCACATTATCTTGCGCCTCGTGAAATCCCGTTCACCCATGGTGCTCGCCTGGCCCGCGATGGAGCACCTCGCGAGCTACGCGGCGGCGCTGCGCCGGGGGTGGTCGCCGGACAACGTGCGCGGGGCGGCCGCGGCCCGTGACGAGCTCGCGCGCATCGAGCACGACCCGACGGGATTCGTCGCGGCACAGGTCGATCGCGAGGCGCGCGGCGAGCCCGTCACGCTGCCGGACGGCAGCGTCGTTGCGCGGCTGCCGGGCTATCGTTTGTGGATCTGGGACGGCGAGCTCTGCGGCGTCATAGGACTTCGCTGGCAGCGCGGCACGGGGGCGCTGCCGCCGCATTGCCTCGGGCACGTGGGCTATTCGGTCGTGCCCTGGAAGCGCCAGCTCGGCTATGCGAGCTCGGCGCTGCGCCAGCTGCTGCCGCTCGCCAAGTCGGAAGGCCTGCCCTACGTCGACATCACCACCGACGTCGACAACGTTCCCTCACAGCGCGTCATCGAGGTGTGCGGCGGTGTCCTGCTGGGCGAGTTCATGAAGCCGGCGGCCTTCGGAGGCAAGCCGGGGTTGCGCTTCAGGATCGATCTCGCGCGCTGACCGTCCGCTCACGCGCCGATCGCGGCTTCCATCTCCGCGAACGTGCGCGGAACGTCGTGCCCGGGGTGCAACGCCACGCCGAGCTGACGCGCGATCTGCGTGAGCGAGAAGATGCCGCGTATCGTGCGCACCGGCGACGCCGCGTCGATGGCGGCTTCGATCACCAGCGCGTGCTGCCGGCCGGTGCGTCGCAGGCTCGCCACGATGTCGCCCACGCGGGCGCGAAGCACGTCCTGCAGGTCCATGGTCTCGAGCAGGTCGGCGGGCGTCATGACGTCGCGCACGAGCACGTCGTCGTGCGTCACCCCGCGCTGCTGGGCGCGGAGCACCGGCTTTTCGCCGAGGAGGTCGGTCGCCGTGATGATGCCCTGCACGTCACCGTCCGGGCCGAGCACGAAGAGCGCGCGCACGCGATGGGCGATCATCGCCTCCTGCGCTTCGCGGATCGTGGCGAGCGCCCGCGTGCACACCGCGCCGACGTGCGTGAGATCGGTCATCACGTCGATGGCGGGCGAGTCGGCCTGCACCCGCGCGGCCTCCGTGACCGCGGGCAGCCGGTACGTCGCGCCGGGCCGCGCCTTCGACTCGGCCAGCGCCTGGTACGCCGCGCCGAGCGGCCGCAGCCCGCTGGCGGGTCGCACCGGACGGTCGCTCGCGTGCCCGAAGCCCGAGAACATGCGCTCGACGAACTGCGTCCTGGGCGGCGCTGCGTCGTCTTCCATTGCGGGACTGGGTTGATTGGCCATCGTTCGCTCCGCGGTATCAGGTTTGGAGTGCGTTCGCGCGCTTCGGTTGCACGGCGTGCCGCACGCGCGGCACAGGTGTTTCGCCGGGCGTCACTGCCTCGGCTCCGAGCCGGTGAGCTGGTCGTGGCCGATGTGCGCGGCTTCGAGCGCGCCCGGCTGCTCGATCTCCAGCGCCAGCTCGTCCTCGTTCGCCGCGGCGGCGGGCACGGCCGGGCCCTCGTCGTCGGCCTCGTCCCCGAGGAACCCGCCGCTCTGGTGCTCCCACAGGCGCGCATAGAGCCCGTTCCGTGCGAGCAGCTGTCGGTGCGTTCCCTGCTCGACGATGCGGCCCTGGTCGAGCACGATGAGCCGATCCATCGCCGCGATGGTCGAGAGGCGATGCGCGATGGCGACCACCGTCTTGCCCTCCATGAGGCGGTAGAGGCTTTGCTGGATCGCCGCCTCGACTTCGGAATCGAGCGCGCTCGTCGCCTCGTCGAGGAGCAGGATCGGGGCGTCCTTCAGCATCACCCGCGCGATCGCGATGCGCTGGCGCTGCCCGCCCGAAAGCTTCACGCCGCGCTCGCCGACGTGCGCTTCGTAGGCGGCGCGCCCCTTCGCATCGGCCAGCCCGGCGATGAAGGCGTCCGCCTCCGCCCGGCGTGCGGCCGCCTCCATGCTCGCGTCGCTCGCGTCGGGACGTCCGTACACGATGTTGTCGCGCACCGAGCGGTGCAACAGCGACGTGTCCTGCGTGACCATCCCGATCTGCGCACGCAGGCTCTCCTGCGTGCAGTGGGCGATGTCCTGGCCGTCGACGAGTATGCGTCCGGATTCGGCATCGTAGAAGCGCAGCAGCAGGTTCACGATCGTCGACTTGCCCGAGCCCGAGCGGCCGACCAGGCCGATCTTCTCCCCCGGCGCGATGGTGAGCGTCAGATCGTCGATGACACGCGTCGCGCCGCCGTAGCCGAAGCTCACGTGCTCGAAGCGGATCTCGCCTCGCGTCACCGCGATCGGCTTCGCGTCCGGACGGTCCACGACCGTGTGCACGCGCGCGAGCGTGTTGATGCCGTCCTGCACCGTGCCGATGTACTCGAAGAGCGACGCCATCTCCCACATCACCCAGTGCGAGATGCCGTTGAGCCGCAGCGCCATCGCCGTGGCGGCCGCGACCGCGCCGACCCCGACCTGGCCCTGCATCCACAGCCACAGCGTCAAGCCCGCGGAGCTGCCGATCAGCGCCATCGACAGGGCATGGTTGACGATCTCGAAGGCCGTGACGAGGCGCATCTGCACGTGCACGGTGCCGAGGAATTCCCGCATCGCCCCGCGCGCGAAGCCCGCCTCGCGCTGCGCGTGCGAGAAGAGCTTCACCGTCGCGATGTTGGTGTAGGCGTCGGTGATGCGCCCGGTCATGAGCGAGCGCGCGTCGGCCTGGTCGCGCGCGACGCGGCCAAGGCGCGGCACGAAGTACCACAGGCTCAGCGCGTACAGCGCGAGCCACGCGAGAAAGCCCGTCATCAGCCAGGCGTCGAAGCCGCCCAGCACCGCGAGCATGGTCGCGAAATAGATGACGACGAACACGAGCAGCTCGGCGAAGATCATCCAGCAGTCGCGCACGGCGAGCGCGGTCTGCATGACCTTGGCGGCGATGCGGCCGGCGAACTCGTCCTGGTAGAACGCGATGCTCTGCGCCAGCATCAGCCGGTGGAAATTCCAGCGCAGTCGCATGGGGAAGTTGCCGGCCAGCGTCTGCTGCTTGATGAGCGACTGCAGCGCAACCAGCACCAGGCTGCTGGCGAGGATCGCGCCGAGGAGGATCAGCGTGCCCTTCTGCTGCGCCCACAGCTCCGTCGGCTTCACGCCGGCCATCCAGTCCACGACGTGGCCGAGCATGCTGAACAGCAGCGCCTCGAACGCGCCGATGCCCGCCGTCAGGATCGTCATCGCGAGCAGGTAGCGCCTCAGGCCGTGCGTGCACGCCCAGAGGAACGCCCAGAAGCCGCGCGGCGGCGTGGCCGGGGGCGCTTCCGGATACGGATCTACGAGTCGTTCGAAGAAGCCGAACATGGCGGCACGGGCACGATGGCGTCGGAGGCGCCACTGTACCGCGGGCGCCTGCGAGGCAAGCGCGCGCCGGCGATGCGGGGTGCTACTCGACCGTCACGGACTTCGCGAGGTTGCGCGGCTTGTCGACGTCGGTGCCGCGAATCACCGCGGCGTGATACGCGAGCAGCTGCAACGGGATCACGTGGACTACGGGTGACAGCAAGCCGCGGTGCTCCGCGACACGAAGCAGATGGATGCCGTCGCCAGGTGTGATGCTGCTGTCCAGGTCCGCGACGACGTAGAGCTCGCCGCCGCGCGCGCGCACTTCCTGCAGGTTCGACTTGAGCTTCTCGAGCAGCGTGTCGTTCGGCGCGATGGCCACCACCGGCATGTTCGCATCGACGAGCGCCAGCGGACCGTGCTTCAGCTCGCCGGCGGGATACGCCTCGGCGTGGATGTAGGAGATCTCCTTCAGCTTCAGCGCGCCTTCGAGGGCGATCGGGTAGTGCAGGCCGCGGCCGAGGAAGAGCGCGTGCTCCTTGCGGGCGAACGCCTCGGCCCACGACATGAGATGCGGCTCGAGCGCAAGCGCACCGCGCACGGCCGCCGGAAGGTGGCGCAGCGCGTCGAGATGCGCGGCCTCCTGCTCGGCCGTGAGGCGACCGCGGACCTTGGCCAGCGTCAGCGCCAACAGGAACTGGGCGAGCAACTGCGTGGTGAACGCCTTCGTCGACGCGACGCCGACCTCGGCGCCGGCGCGCGTGAGGAACACCATGTCCGTCTGGCGCACCATCGAGCTCGTCGCGACGTTGCAGATGGCGAGCGCATGCCGGTGGCCGAGCGTCCGCGCGTGCTTGAGCGCCGCCAGCGTGTCGGCGGTCTCGCCGGACTGCGACACGACGACCACCAGCGCGTCGTCCTGCGGGACGCTGTCGCGATAGCGATATTCGCTCGCGATCTCGACGGTGCACGGAATGCGCGCCATCGTCTCGATCCATTGCTTCGCGACCAGGCTCGAGTAATAGCTCGTGCCGCACGCCAGGACGAGCACCGAGCGCACGCGGGGCAGCACCGCGGCCGCGGCCGCGCCGAAGAGCCCGGGTCCCACTTCGGTGATGCCGTCGAGCGTATCGGCCAGCGCGCGCGGCTGCTCGAAGATCTCCTTCTGCATGTAATGGCGATACGGCCCCAGCTCGACCGCGTCGCCCGAGCCGGCAATCTCCACGATGCTGCGCGTCACGCGCGCGCCCGCCGCATCGACGATGGCGTAGCGTTCACGACGCACGTCGGCGAGATCGCCTTCCTCGAGATAGACGACGCGATGCGTGACCGGCAGCAGCGCAGCCGCGTCGGACGCGAGGAAATGGTCCGTCTCGCCCAGCCCGACCACCAGCGGGCTGCCCTGGCGGGCCCCGACGACGCGACCGGGCTCGCGCGTCGAGATCACCGCGATGGCGTACGCCCCCCTGAACTCGCTCACGGCGAGCTGAACGGCGGACAGCAGGTCGCGGTTGGCGGCGCCGTGCCAGTGCGCGTGCACGAGGTGCGCGATGACCTCGGTGTCGGTCTGCGTGCGGAAGACGTAGCCCTGCGCCTTGAGGCGCTCGCGCAGCTCCTCGTAGTTCTCGATGATGCCGTTGTGCACGACCGCGATCTCTCCGCCGGAGAGATGCGGGTGCGCGTTGTCGGGCGTCGGCGCGCCGTGCGTCGCCCACCGCGTGTGCGATATGCCGGTGGTCGCGTGCAGGTCCTTTGCCGTGGCCTGCGCGGCGAGATCGGCGACGCGCGCCGTCGACACCAGGCGCTCGAGCGCGGGGCTCGAGCCGCCGTTGATCACCGCGAGGCCGGTCGAGTCGTAGCCGCGATATTCGAGGCGGCGAATGCCCTCGATCAGGATCGGAACGACGTTACGGTCCGACGTTGCACCGACGATGCCACACATGCGCCTATCCGCCTTTCAGCCCTTGGGTTCCTTGCGGGGCCGCTTCCAGCCCGGGATCGTCACCTGGCGTGCGCGCGCGACGCACAGCGTGTCCTGCGGCACGTCGTCGACGATCGTGCTGCCGCCGCCGACCGTCGCGCCGGCGCCGATCGTCACCGGTGCGACGAGCACGCAATTCGAGCCTACGTGCACGTTGTCGCCGATCACCGTCTTGTGCTTGCGCGCGCCGTCGTAGTTCGCGGTGATCGAGCCGGCGCCGTAGTTCACCCCCGCGCCCACCGACGAGTCGCCGATGTACGCGAGGTGATTCGCCTTGGCGCCGCGGCCGAGCGTGCTCGCCTTGATCTCGACGAAGTTGCCGACGTGGACGTCCGCGTCGAGCGCCGCGCCGGGACGCAGCCGCGCGTAGGGCCCGATGCGCGCATTCCGTCCGATCTCCGCGCCATCCAGGTGACAGAACGCCTCGACCTGGGTGTCGCGTCCGACGGTCACGTCTCGCAGCACGCAATAGGGGCCGATGCGCACGCCCTCGTCGAGCCGCACGCGCCCCTCGAACACGCAGCCCACGTCGATCGTCACGTCGCGCGCGCAGTCGAGCGTGCCGCGCACGTCGATGCGCGACGGGTCGCCGAGCGTCACGCCGGCGATCATCAGGGCGTGCGCGCGACGCTGCTGCATCAGCCGTTCGGCGGCGGCGAGCTGCGCGCGGTCGTTGATGCCGCCGACCTCGCGCTCGTCCGGCGCGAGCTCGGCGACCACGTCGATGCCGTCGCGGCGCGCCAGCGCGATCACGTCGGTGAGGTAGTACTCGTTCTGCGCGTTGTGCGGCGTGAGCTCGGCCACCCACCGCGCAAGCACCTGCGTCGGCGCGGCGATGAAGCCCGTATTGATCTCGTCGATGGCGCGCTGCTTCTCGTCGGCGTCGCGGTGCTCGACGATCGCCTCGACCTGCCCGGCGGCGCTGCGCACGATGCGACCGAGGCCCGACGGATCGCGCATGCGCACGGTGAGCACGGCAAGGCGACCATGGCGTGCATGCGCGACGAGCGCTTCGAGCGACGCGGCCGGCACGAGCGGAACGTCGCCGAGGCCGACCAGCGTGACCCCATCACCGGGCAGCGCGGTCAGTGCGACCCGCGTCGCGTCGCCGGTGCCGCGCGGCGGATCCTGGCGCACGAAGCGCAGGTCCGGTGCCGCGAGCGCCTGCTCCACCGCGTCCGCGCCGAACCCGACGACCAGCGCGATGGCGCGCGGGGCGAGCGTGCGCATCGTGTCGATCACGTGCTGCACCATCGGGCGACCGGCCAGCGCGTGGAGCATCTTCGGCTGCGCGGATTGCATGCGCTTGCCCTGGCCGGCGGCCAGGATGGCGATGTTGAGGGGGGACGGCACGGCGGCGACCAGGACGACGAGCGGAGACGGCGATGATACGCCACGGCGGCGCGCGCACCGCCGCCGCGCGTCGACCGGCGAGGGTGGTGACGGGTCAGTGCGTGCCGGTCTTGAGGCGCGGCGTCCGCGCGACCGCGAAATCGAACACGCGGCCCATGTGCGGCTGGTCGAGCCGCCGCGGCACCGCCTGCTCGCGGCAGTCGACGATCTCGCACTGAAGGTACATCTGGCGCAGCCGGCGCTCGGCGTCGGCGAGCGATCCCGCCATGATCGAGATGTTGTCGACGCGCTGTCCCGTCCGGGTTCTGATGTTGAAGCCGTATCGAATCATGCCGCGCTCCGTGCAGGGTTCGTCGCCGTGAGACGACAGCGATGCAAGAGGCATACCGCAGGTCCATGCCACCCGACGAACGTCGCATCCGCCGTGCGGCCCGGTCAGGATGGATGCGTAATTTCCTTAAAAACCGGGCAACTGCAAGAGAGTGTGCACTTACACGGCGCTGCCGGCGCGACGTCATTCGTCGAATTTCACGGTTGGCGCAATCGTTCGCGTAACGGCAGAATCGCGGGCGCATGCGCCCCCACGCGCGCACCACTTGCTCAGGAGAACCACCACGATGTTCTGCCCACAGTGCGGTAAACCCCTCCAGGCAGGCGCCCGCTTCTGCGGCAATTGCGGGGCGACGATTGCGCCGGCCGCCGCAGCCGAGGCGCCCGCGGTACCGGCCGCAGCGGCGGACGTTTCGAAGGCGCAGGCGGAAACGTTCACGGCACCGCGCGTCGACCCCGCACCGGGCGGCGTCCCGCCGCCGGGTGCCCAGATGTCACGGGTCATCGAGCGCGTCAAGCGCATCCTGTTGTCGCCACGCACCGAGTGGCCGGTGATCGCCGCGGAGCCGAAGACGGCGCGGGACATCTACCTCGGGTACGTCGCGCCGCTCGCCGCGATCGGCGTCGTCGCGTCCTTCATCGGGGCGACGACCATCGGCGTGAGCGTGCCGTTGCTCGGCACCATGCGCACGCCCGTCGTGCCGGCGCTCCTCGGGGCGATCCTCCATTTCCTGTTGACCTTCGTCGGCGTCTTCGTCATCGCGCTCATCGTCGACGCGCTCGCGCCGACGTTCGGCGGCCAGAAGGACGCGCTGCGCTCGCTCAAGGTCACGGCGTACAGCTTCACGGCGGCGTGGGTCGCGGCGGTCGTGACGATCATTCCCCTGCTGGGCATCCTCGCGTTGCTGGGCTCGCTGTACGGCCTGTACCTGCTGTACCTCGGCCTGCCGGTCCTGATGCGCAATCCGCCGGAGAAGTCGATCGGCTACACCATCGTGATCGTCATCTGCGCATTCGTGCTGATGTTCATCGTCAGCATGGTGAGCGGTGCGGTGATCGGCATGATGGGGTCCGGCCCCGGCATGCTCGGCAAGGCGGGCCATGCGAGCGACGCGCAAAGCGCCGACGCCGCAGCGGCGATCGTCTCCAAGATGATGGGTGGCGAGAGCACCGCCGACCAGGCGCGCATGAAGGACGCCATGAGCACGCTGCAAAAGCTCGGCGAGCAGGCGGACACGGCCGAGAAGAACGCGCGCGCGACCGGCGGCGACCCGTCCGTGGCGGGGGCCAACGCGGTCGACATGGATGCCGCGGTGAAGGCGGTCGGCACGATGATGTCGGGCGGCAAGGACGTAAAGCCGGTCGACTTCCATCAGCTCAAGGACCTCCTGCCCGCGTCGCTGCCGGGGGGCCTCAACCGCACCGAGGCGAGCGGACAGAGCGGCGAGGCGATGGGCATGAAGGCGTCCAGCGCCACCGCGACGTACAGCGACGGCGCCCACGCCGGCGTCACGATCGAGATCGCCGACATCGGAGCGCTCTCCGGGCTTGCCAGCATGGCGTCGCGCTTCGACCCGAAGGTGGAGAAGGAGACGGCGACCGGCTACGAGCGCACGCGCACGGTCAGCGGCCTGCTCGTGCACGAGCAGTACGATCGCCAGGCCCGCAGCGGCGAGACCGCGGTGCTCGTGAACAATCGCTTCAGCGTGACCGTGCGCGGGCACGGTGTGGACGCCGGCCAGCTCACCGGAGCGCTGCAGGCGGTCGACTTGTCGAGGCTCGCGAAAGTCGTCGTCGCGAAGTAAGCACTCGCTTGACCGCGTGCCGCCGGTCAGCGTGAAGATGCCGCATCAGCGTCGACGCGCCGACAGCAGCAGTTCCGCGACCTCGGCGAATCCTTCGCCGGCCTCGGCGTCCGTGATGTAGGCGGGCGGCGTCGGAACGAGATCGAGAAAGCGCCGCAGGTTGGCGACTCCGATCGCGTGCGGAAAGAAAGCGAACATCGACGCGTCGTTGGGCGCGTCGCCCACGTAGACGTAGTGCTCGCGCTCGGCGCCGAGATCGACGCCGAACGCGCTGGCGAAGAGTCGCCGCGTGGTGGCCAGCTTGTCGTGCTCGCCGTACCAGCCGTGCACGTGGATCGAGGACACGGCGGTGGACAGCCCCTCGGCGCGCAGCATCGCGACGATGCGATCGACGTCCCGTCGTGCCAGCGGGGTCACGCGCTCGGACCAGTCGATCGCGAGGTCGGTTTCGCGTCGATGCTCGTCGACCGCAAGAGCCGCGCCGGGCACGGCCGCAACGATGCGCTCGCCGATCGCCGCCAGCGCCACCCGCTGCCGCGCGCGCTCGTCGGCGTCGTGCTCGTAATGCGCGGCGATCGCGCCCGTGCTCGGCTCGCGCCGCATCCACACGCCGCCGTTCTCCCCGACGATCGCGGCGAGCGGCCATTCGCCGAGCAGCCGCTCGCACAGTCCCGCCGGGCGGCCCGTGATGGCTACCACCGGAATGCCGGCCGCGCCCAATGCGTCGAGGGACGCGCGCGCGTGCGGAGGCAGCACCCCGCCGGTGGTGAGCGTGTCGTCGATGTCCGTCAGCACGCCGCGCATGGCGCGCGCGACCTCGTGCGGCATGGTGCGAAGCGGTGCCGGCTCGCTCATGCCCGCGCGTGCGCGTCCATGCGCTGGGCAACGCGCGCGCGCTGGGCGGGCGTCATCGGCAAGCCGCATTTCGTGCGCCGCCACAGCACGTCGTCGGCATCGCGTGCCCATTCGTGCTCGACGAGCCACGCGAGCTCGCGCTCGGTGAGCCCGCCGCCGAAATCTTCGCCCATGTCGGCAGCGCTGCGCACGCCCGACAGGAGCTGCAGGCTCGCCGCGCCATGGCGCCGTGCGATGCCGGTGACGACATCCTTCGACAGCATGGCGTGGCGCGCGACGAGGTCCGCAATGAAGGCCTCGCGTCCGCCGGGAAGATCGCCGCCCGGCAGCACGGCATCGCGCGTCCACGGCGCGCCGATGCGCGGGAAGAACGGCGCGAGCTCGGCCAGCGCGTGCTCGGCGAGCTTGCGGTACGTGGTGATCTTGCCGCCGTACACCGACAACAGCGGCGCGCGATCGGCACCCGGCGGACCCGGCAGCGCATCGGACTTCAGCACGTAGTCGCGCGTGATGGCGGAGGGATCGGACGATCCGTCGTCGTAGAGCGGCCGTACGCCGCTGTACGTCCACACGATGTCGTCGCGCCGGAGCGGCGCAGCGAGGTACTCGTTGGCGAGCCCGAGCAGGTACCGCACCTCGTCGTCGGTGATGGGCGGATCGTCGTAATCCTCGACCGCCACGTCGGTGGTGCCGATGAGCGAGTAGCGATCGAGCCACGGAATGACGAACACGATGCGCTGGTCGGCGTTCTGCAGGATGTACGCATGCGCCTGCGCATGCACGCGCGGCACCACGATGTGACTGCCCTTCACGTGGCGCACGCGCGCATTCAGCGTCACGCCCCGCACGGTGGACAGCACGTCCTGCACCCACGGGCCCGCCGCGTTGACGATGGCGCGCGCGCGGAGGGTCGCGGCGCCCTGCGGTCCGTCGACCGACGCGCGCCACGCGCCGTCCTCGCGCGTGGCGCCGAGGAATCGCACGCCGACCTGGATATCGGCGCCCCGCGCGCGCGCATCGACGGCGTTCGTCACCACCAGACGCGCGTCGTCCACCTGCGCGTCCGAATACACGAAGCCGCGGCGAAACCGCGGCTTCAGTCCGGCGCCGTAGCGCGAGTGATCGAGGCGCACGCCGCGCGATCGCGGCAGCGTCATCCGGCCGCCGAGCCGGTCGTAGAGAAAGAGGCCGGCGCGGATCATCCACGCGCGGCGCAGGTGCGGCTCGTGCGGCAGCACGAACTCGAGCGGCTCGATCAGGTGCGGCGCGGCATGCAGCAGGACCTCGCGCTCCGCGAGCGCCTCGGCGACGAGCCGGAACTCGTAGTGCTCGAGATAGCGCAGCCCGCCGTGGATGAGCTTGGTGCTCCACGACGAGGTATGCGCCGCGAGATCGTCCTGCTCGACCAGGACCACGGAGAGGCCGCGGCCGGCGGCATCCCTGGCGATGCCGACGCCGTTGATGCCGCCGCCGACGATCAGCAGATCATGGATCGCGGGCGTCATGGACGCCGGCAATTTTACCGAATGCGCGCGTCCTCGCCGCGCTCGACGGCGATGGCCGCGAACGCGCACGATCACGCGTCGAACCGGACGTGCGCGCGACGCCGATGCGTTCCAGCTCGGCGCGATCCGCGCAGCCGGCAGGCGTCGGCCGCCGAAGCCGTTGCGGTAGAGCCTTGTACGGCGTCGCTAAACCTGGCCGGAGCCCGGCCGCGTCATCGCCTCGGGACGCACCCAGCGGTCGAAGTCCTCGCCGCTGATGAGTCCCAGCTTCAGCGCGGCTTCGCGCAGGCTCGTGCCTTCGCGATGCGCGGTCTGCGCGATCTTCGCCGCGTTCTCGTAGCCGATGTGCGGATTGAGCGCGGTGACGAGCATCAGCGACCGCTCGACGTTGTCGCGAATGCGGGCGTGCGCGGGCTGGATCCCTTGCGCACAGCGCACGTCGAACGACGCGATGGCATCGGCCAGCAGCCCGATCGATTCGAGCACGCCGTGCAGCATCACCGGCTTGTACACGTTGAGCTGGAAGTTTCCCTGCGATCCCGCGAACGCCACGGTCGCGTCGTTGCCGAACACGCGCGTCGCCACCATCGTGAGCGCTTCGGACTGCGTCGGGTTCACCTTGCCCGGCATGATCGACGAGCCGGGCTCGTTGTCCGGGATGGTGATCTCCGCGAGCCCCGCTCGCGGGCCGCTCGCGTGCCAGCGCACGTCGTTGGCGATCTTCATGAGCGCGATGGCCAGCGTGCGCAGGCCCGCGCTGACGTTCACGATCGCATCGTGCGCCGACATCAGCGCGAACTTGTTGCGCCCCGACACGAACGGCTCGCCCGTCTCCCGGGCGATCGCCGCGGCGACGACGTCGCCGAAGCGCGCGTGCGCGTTGAGGCCCGTGCCGACGGCGGTGCCACCGAGCGCGAGCGGGAAGAGCTGCTCGCGCGCGCATGCGAGATTGGCGCCGGCGTCCTCGAGCTGGCCCACCCAACCGGTGATGATCTGGCCGAGCGTCACCGGCGTGGCATCCATGAGATGCGTGCGGCCGATCATGACGACGTCGGCGAAGGCGCGCGCCTTCGCTTCCAGCGTGTCCTGCAACGCCTCGAGGGCCGGCATGAGGCGATGCTCGAGCTGGTCGAGCGTTGCGATGTGCATCACCGCCGGAAACGTGTCGTTCGACGATTGCCCGCGATTGACGTCGTCGTTGGGATGCACCGGCTTCTTGGATCCCACCGTGCCGCCCGCGAGCTGGATCGCGCGATTGGCGATCACCTCGTTGGCGTTCATGTTGGACTGCGTGCCCGAGCCGGTCTGGAAGACCACGAGCGGAAATTCGCGATCGAGCTTCCCGTCGATGACTTCCTGCGCCGCCTGCACGATGAGCTTGACCGTGCCGGCCGGGAGCTCACCCAGCTCGCCGTTGGCGAGCGCCGCGCACTTCTTCAGGATGCCGAAGGCCTTGATGACCGGACGGTTCCACTTGAACCGGTCGACGCCGATCGGGAAATTGTCGATCGAGCGCTGCGTCTGCGCGCCCCACAGGTGCTCCGCGGGTACGGCGACCTCGCCGAGCGCGTCCTTTTCGATGCGAACGTTCGCCGCTGCCATGATCGAATGGTACTCCCCTGGAGCACGCTGACCGGCTCGGCGCGCTCGCCTCGCCCGCCGTGGAGGACACGCTGTACCGGCCTCGCAGCGCAGGAACGCGAGGCGCGTCGCTACGCCGCCTTGCGTCGCCGCACGCGGGTCACGGCGTGAGTTGCCGGCAGCAGCCCGCGCAGCTCCCCGACCAGCTCCAGCTGCCGCTCGTCGAGCTTGAAGTGCGCCTCGATGTTGTCGAGCATCCTCCGCGCGACGCGCCGGTCCGAGGCCGTGCGGAGGAGCGCCGGCAGCGAGCGCTTCGCGCGCTGCGGCTCGAACTCGACGACGATGGTTTCCTCCTGCAGCAGGCGCCGCCGCTCGTCGTCGGACATGGCCTCGATGTCCATCTCCTTCAGCACGATATCGCGCACGCGCTGCATGTACGAAAGGCTGAGCTTGCCGTGCCCGGCACGCGAGATGAGCATCGCCATGCGGGCGAGGCCCTCGCGGCGGCCGCCCTGCTCGAGCGTATCGAGCACCTGGCGCACCGCGGGCAGCGCGCGCGGATCGAAGCGCGCCTGGCGGCGGATCTCCGCGCGCTCGTCGGCCATCGACAGCGACCACATGTTTCCATAGACCTGGAAGAACGCCGCCTCCGACGCCGCATCGCGCAGATCGCGATAAAGATCGAGCGATGCGCCGATGCACTCCGAGGCGAAATGCTCCATCGCCACCGGCACCGAGTCGTCGCGGCGCACGCGTCGCGAGGCGCGCGCAGCCGAGGCGAGGTAGGGCAGCGGCCACAGCCACGGGTTCTTGTCGGAGATCATCCAGCGCTCCACGCGCAGCGGATGCCAGTCGCGCAGCGTGCTCGCGAGCCATTCCGGCGTCGCCTCGCGCACCCAGGGGCGCACGAGCAGCGAATACGCGCGCTCGGTGAGCTCGGAGAGCGCGTTCACGGCCTCGAACGGCTTCTCGTCGACGCGACCGTATTTCTGCAGCGGCTTCAGGTCCTCGAGCTTGCGCTCGTGCAGGGTCACGTCGTACGTCACCGTGCCGTCGTCCTCCTGCACCTCGTGGATCTGCATGCCGTACAGGCCGGGCGGCAGCTCCTGGATGTACTTCAGCACCGACACGATCTGCGCGTGCTCCTTCTTCGCGACCGATCCCGACACGAAGATCCCGAGGTGGCCGACGTCCTCGTGCAGCAAGCCGACGATGGTCTGGCCGTTGGCCTTGATCTCCTCGGTCGAGCCGTACACGTCGGCGATCCAGTTGAACGCCTGCTGCGGCGGCGTGATGTTGTCGCCCATCGAGGCGAACACGATGATCGGCGAGCGGATCGACTTCAGGTCGAAATACCGTCCCGGTCCGAGGCGCGCCTCGCCCTGCGACAGCTTGTTGCCGATGAAGAGATTGCTGACGATCCAGCGGATCTCTTCCTCGTTGAGGAGGTAGAAGCCGCCCCACCAGCGCTCGAAGTCGAGGAAGCGCCCGGGCTCGGTGTCGATGTTCTCGAACAGGTGATAGTACTTGCGCCAGAGCGTGTTGGCCGGATTGAGGGTCTCGAAGTTCTGCACGAGCCACGCGCCGTCGAACTTGCCGCCGCCGAGATCCGCGGCGAGAAGCGCGAGCCACGTGCCTCCCAGCAGGCCGCCGGCGTAGCGCATCGGGCTTTCGCCGTCGTTGCCCGACCAGTACGACATCGGCGCGCCGTTGATCACGAGAGGTCCCGTGATGTCCGGGCGCGCGGCGGCGAGCATCATCACCGCCCAGCCACCCTGGCAGTTGCCCACGATCACCGGCTTGGGCGATTGCGGGTGACGCTCGGCGACGACGCGGATGAATTCGGCCTCGGCGTCGCATACGTCGGCCATCGTCTGGCCGGGCACGGGGTCCGGATAGAAGATGACGAAATAGACCGGATGCCCGGCGCGCAGCGCGACGCCGACCTCGGAGTCCTCCTTGGAGCCGCCGATGCCTGGGCCGTGGCCGGCGCGCGGATCGACGATCACGTAGGGACGCAGGCGATCGTCGACACGAACGTCCCCGGGCGGCACGATGCGCACGAGCGCGTAGTTGGCCGGCCGCTCGAACGTGCGCGCGTCGGCCAGCACTTCGTAGTCGTAGGCGAGCACCGGCGGCTTGCCGGCCGCCTCGTGCTCGAGCCAGTTGTTGCCGCGGCGCCGCAGCGTGTCCCAGAAGAGCATCGAGCGCTGCACGAAATCCACGGTGTAGTCCTGCCACTGGCGTGCAACCTCGAGCGGCGTCAACGGGACATGCTCGCGGGCTTGCGCGCGCCCCCAGGCGTCGCGCACGCGGCGCAGGTAGCGCTCCCGGGCGTCGGCGACGCGGCGCTCGAGGACATGGCCGACAGTCCGCGAGAGTTCGGCGGCGCGGTCGACGGATCGGTTCAGGGAAGGCATGCGGAGGCCCATGGTTGCTGCATTGCAACAAGTATAGCCCGCGACGCGCTTGATCAAGGAGGGTCGCCACGAAGCCCAAGGGGGCCGTCGGACAGGCACCGGCCGGCCAGTCTTGATCAAAGCTGAGCCGGATTGCTAGACTGCCGCCGTGGACGACGCGCTCACCACGGCCTCCATCACGATCCGGGATCGCGTGCGCGACGATATCGTCGCCGGCACGCTGTCCTTCGGCAGCCGCCTGACCCTCGACCTCCTGGCGCGACGCTACTCGGTCGGTCACATGCCGGTGCGCGAGGCATTGCGCCAGCTCGAGGGCGAGGGCCTGGTGGTGCTCACGCCCAACCGCGGCGCCCGCGTGCGCGGCGTCGACGTGGACTTCGCGCGGAACATCTTCGACCTGCGCATCGCCATCGAGGCGATGCTGGCGCGACGCGCGGCCGAGCGGATCGAGGCGCGCCACATCGCCACGCTCGAATCGATCCAGTCGCGCTACGAGGCGCAGGCGCGCAAGCGCGGCTTCGACACACTGCTCGCGCTCAACCGCGAGTTCCACGACGTGATCAACGATGCCGCCGGAAATCCGGAGGCGGCCAAGGTGCTCGAGCGTCACTGGCACGTGATCGCGGCGCTGTGGAACCTGTACGGATACGGCGAGAAGCGCGTCGCGGGCGTCATTTCGGACCATCGGCAGATCATCGAGGCGCTCACGGCGCACGACGCCGAGGTCGCTGCGTGCCTCGCGATGGCGCATGCCGCGAAGGCGAAGCAGGCGCTGATCGCGCGCATGCTCGAGCGGCACTCGGTCGCGCCGGCCGAGGCGGTGGCCTGAAACCGATGGCGAACGCGACGCACAGCGCGGTGGCGCCGGCGCCGGCGATCGGCGTGGGACCGACGGCGCGCCGGCTCCTGCGCGGCCTCGAAGTGCTCGTCGCGCTCGCCGTGGTGGTCGCGCTGTGGCAGGCGGCCAGCGTCGCGGTCGGCAACAGCACGCTGCTGCCCTCGCCGCTTCGCGTGCTCCACGCATGGATCGATCTGCTGCACGCGGATTTGCGCGAGGACATCCTGGCGAGCCTGTTGCATCTCGGCCTCGGCTACGCGCTGGGGGTTGCCGTAGGACTGCTGCTGGCCGCGGTCAGTACGCGCTTCGCGGTGCTCGAGGCGATCATCGATCCGCTGGTCGAGCTGTTGCGTCCCATCAGTGCGATCGCGTGGATCCCGCTCGCGATCCTGATGTTCGGCATCAGCGCGAAGGTGCCGGTGTTCCTCATCTTCTACGCGTCGGTCTTTCCGATCTTCGTGAACACCGTGGCGGGCGTGAAGCAGGTGGACCCGAGGCTCGTGCACGCCGCCGAGATGCTCGGCGCTTCGTCGCGCATGATCCTGACGCACGTCGTCATGCCGGCGGCGTTGCCATACGTGCTCGCCGGCGCACGGTTGAGCCTCGGCGTGGCATGGATGGCCATGGTCGCCGCCGAGCTGACGGGATCGGATGCAGGCCTCGGATGGCGTCTCTTCTGGTACCAGGAATTCTTCGCCATGGACAAGGTGATGGCGGTGATCCTGACCATCGGCGTGCTCGGCTATCTCTTCGACACGCTCCTTCGCGCGCTGCAGGCGCGCATCACGCGGTGGAGTCCCGACAGCGCCGTGGACGAGACGCGATGACGTCACGCCGGGCCTTCCTGCCGCTCGCGTTCTTCACCGTCGCGATCCTCGTGTGGCAGACGGCCGTGGTCCATTACGGGCAGCGTGCAACGTATCCCTATCCCATGGGCGTGGTCGACGCCGCGGTGCGCACGATCGAGGACGGCTCGCTCGTCGCGTCGACGTCGAACAGCCTGCTGCGCGTGCTGATCGGCTTTGCCATCGGCGCGGCGTGCGGCATTCCGCTCGGCGTGCTCATGGGGTTCGTGCGGCCGATCGGCCGCGCGGTGAGCCCGATCGTCGATTCGCTGCGCTCGATCGCGCCGATCGCCTGGATCCCGATGGCGCTGCTGTGGCTCGGCATCCGCGGCAACGCGGCGCTCTTCATCGTGACGTACGCCGCGTTCTTTCCCTTCGTCCTCAACGCCGCGCAGGGTGCCCGGCTCATCGACCGCAACCTGGTGAATGCAGCGCGTGCGCTGGGCGCAAGCCGTGCCCTCGTCGTGCGCTCGGTCGTGCTGCCGAGCGCGCTGCCCGCGATCCTGACCGGCGCGCGGGTTTCCATGGCGTTCGCATGGGGCTCCATCATCGCCGCCGAGCTCGCGATGGGCATCAAGGTCACCTCGGGCGGGTCGGGCGCGGTGGGGCTCGGCCAGCTCATGGTGAGCACGCTCTACGTGCGGCGCGACGTGAACGGCCTCGTGCTGTACATGATCGTGATCGGCATCATCAGCCTGTGCATCGATCTCGCGATGCGACGGCTGCAACGCAGCCTCACACCGTGGCGAACATGAACGAGCCCGACGTTCGCTGCGCTCCCTGCCCCCGATGGGGCGCGGTCATCGGCTTGGGGCGGCCCAGGCGCCACTGACATGAGCGGAAAAATCGACGCACAGTCCCTGTCCAAGACGTACGTATCGGCGCGCAGCGGCGAGCGCGTGGAAGCGCTGCGCGACGTGTCCTTCTCCGTCGCCCCGCACGAGTTCGTGAGCATCGTCGGACCGTCGGGATGCGGGAAATCGACGCTCCTCGCGCTCGTCGCGGGGTTCGTCGCGCCGACCTCCGGCCGCGTGCTCGCCGACGGCGTCCCGATCACCGGCCCCGATCCGCGCCGGGGCGTGATGTTCCAGGACTACGCGCTCTTCCCGTGGCGCACGGTGCTCGGCAACGTCGAGTTCGGGCCGCTCGCGCGCGGCGCGACGCGCGAGGCCATGCGCGAGATCGCGCACCGCTACATCGATCTCGTCGGCCTCAAGGGGTTCGAGCAGCGTTATCCGCACGAGCTGTCCGGCGGCATGCGCCAGCGCTGCGCGCTCGCCCGCCTGCTCGCCAACGAGCCCGAGGTATGGCTGATGGACGAGCCGCTCGCGGCGGTCGACCTGCAGACGCGCAACATCCTCCAGGACGAGCTGCTGCGGCTGTGGGGCGACGGCGACGATGCCGCGCAGCGGCGTGCCGTGCTGTTCGTGACGCACGGCATCGACGAGGCGGTCTATCTCTCGGACCGCGTGCTCGTGCTCGGACGCCGGCCCGGGCGCATCAAGGAGACGGTCGACATCGACCTTGCGCGTCCGCGCCGGGGCCTGCGCAACTCTGCTGCCGCGGGGCGCTACATCGATTACATCTGGAACCTGATCCGGGACGAGGCGGCACGCGCCATCGTCGAGGAAACGGCTTGAGACCGCGTCACTCAACAGGAGGAATCATCATGCGCCACCCATCCCGTCTGCGTCGTCTGCTGCTCAAAGGCGGCGCCGCCGCCGGCATCGGCTCGATACTCGGCATTCCGCTCTTCGCGGCAAGCCCCGCGCTCGCGCAGGCGCTGAAGATGACGATGGGCGTCGGCCTCACCAACGACGGCGCGCCGCTCGTCTTCGCGATGCAGCGTGAGAAGCTGCTCGAAAAGGCGATGGAGGAGCTCGGCCTGCGCGCGGATCCCGAGTACCTCAACTTCCCGGTCCTGCTTCGCATGCTCCAAGGTCTCGCGGCCGGGCAGCTCGACATCGGCATGCTCGGATCGACGCCGACCATTCGCAACCTCGCGCTTCCCGCGCCGGCGATTCCGATCGCCAATGCCGGCGGCGGCATCAAGTTCCCGCTGCAGGTGCCGCCCGGCTCGCCGATCAAGAATCTGGAAGGCCTCAAGGGCAAGTCGGTGCTCACGATCGTGGGCTCCGATCTTCACCTCGTGCTGAACCTGATGCTGCAGGCCGAGTTCGGCACGGACGATCCCAAGGCGCTCGGCATCACGGTGAAGAACATCCAGGCGTTCGCCGAGCTCACGCGCGCGCAGCCCGGCATCGACGCGGTGCTGAGCGTCGAGCCCGCCGCGCAGGGTGCCGTCAATTCGGGTCAGCTCGTGAACCTGCTGCGCAACGACGGCACGACCGGCCCCGCGTACGACGGCCCCGAGGGCAAGGGCGAAGGGCACAAGATCGCGAGCTTCGCCAAGACCCCGTTCGCGCCCGAGGCGTACTACCCGCACCGCATCTGGTGGGTCGCGCGCGAGGAGTTCCTGCAGAAGAATCCCAAGGCGGTCACGGCGCTGATGATCGCCAACCAGCGCGCATGCACGCTCGTCACCAAGATGACGCCCGATGCGGTGATCGACATGTCGGCCCAGGACTGGAACAGCGACCGCGCCGCGCAGCGGCCGTACGTCGAGAACATCCTCTACCGGCGGCGCGGCTGGTCGTGGATCACCGAAGGCGATGCGCGCACGCTCGTGGGGCTGTCGAAGGTGAAATCGATCTACCAGCAGGAGCTGACCGGCGACCTCGTGAAGCGCACGCTCGCCAAGGCCGCGCCGCTCGCGCGGGAAGCCTACGACAAGACCGGGAAGTTCCCCGACGCGGCGGTGTTCACCGACACCCGGGCCGGCGACATCCGCGGCCTGCCGGTGTGGGAGATCGATCGCTGGAAGACGCTCTGACGCGCGCGCCGGCCGGCGCGTGGGTCATGCGCGATGGCGCAGCTTGCGGATGGCCTCGAGCTGCGCCATCGCCGTCGACAGCTCCGCCTCGGCCATCGCGATCTCTTCCTTCGACGACTTGTTCCGCATGGCCTCTTCGGCGGCGCGCTTGGCTTCGAGCGCCGACTTCTCGTCGAGGTCCTTGGCCCGAATGGCGGTGTCGGCGAGGACCGTGACGACGTGCGGCTGGACCTCGAGGAAGCCGCCGGCAATGAAAACGAACTCCTCCTGCGCCTGGTTCGGCACCTTGATGCGCACCGCGCCGGGCTTGATTTGCGTGAACAGCGGCGTGTGGCGCGGATAGATGCCGAGCTCGCCCATCATGCCGGGAAGCACGACGAACTCCGCCTCGCCCGAGTAGATCTGCTCTTCGGCGCTGACGACGTCGACGTGTAGCGTGGCGGCCATGGCGATTCCTATTGCAGCGTCTTCGCCTTGGCGAACGCCTCGTCGATCGTGCCGACCATGTAGAACGCCTGCTCGGGCAGCGCGTCGCACTCGCCGTCGACGATCATCTTGAACGCGCGGATCGTCTCCTTCAGCGGCACGTACTTGCCCGGCGAGCCGGTGAACACTTCGGCGACGTGGAACGGCTGCGACAGGAAGCGCTGGATCTTGCGGGCGCGCGCAACCGCGAGCTTGTCCTCCGGCGACAGCTCGTCCATGCCGAGGATCGCGATGATGTCGCGCAGCTCCTTGTAGCGCTGCAGCGTGGCCTGCACGCGCCGCGTGGTCGTGTAGTGCTCCTCGCCGACGGTGTTGGGATCGATCTGGCGCGACGTCGAGTCGAGCGGATCCACCGCGGGATAGATGCCGAGCGCTGCGATGTCGCGCGACAGCACGACCGTCGCGTCGAGGTGGCCGAACGTGGTCGCCGGCGACGGGTCGGTCAGGTCGTCCGCAGGCACGTACACGGCCTGGATCGACGTGATCGATCCGACCTTGGTCGACGTGATGCGCTCCTGCAGGCGGCCCATCTCCTCGGCGAGCGTCGGTTGATAGCCCACCGCCGACGGCATGCGGCCGAGCAGCGCCGACACTTCCGTTCCCGCGAGCGTGTAGCGATAGATGTTGTCGATGAACATGAGGATGTCGCGGCCCTCGTCGCGGAAGCGCTTGGCCATGGTGAGGCCCGTGAGCGCCACGCGCAGGCGGTTGCCCGGCGGCTCGTTCATCTGGCCGAACACCATCGCGACCTTCGACTTCGACAGGTCTTCCTGCACGATGACCTTCGCGTCCGACATCTCGTGATAGAAGTCGTTGCCCTCGCGCGTGCGCTCGCCCACGCCGGCGAACACCGACAGGCCCGAGTGCTGGGTCGCGATGTTGTTGATGAGCTCCAGCATCGTCACGGTCTTGCCGACGCCCGCGCCGCCGAAGAGGCCGATCTTGCCTCCCTTGGCGAACGGGCAGATGAGGTCGATGACCTTGATGCCGGTCTCGAGCAGCTCCACCGACGGCGACAGCTCGTCGAACTTCGGCGCGGCCGCGTGGATCGGGCGATATTCATCGGCGTTGACCGGGCCGCGCTCGTCGATCGGGCGGCCGAGCACGTCCATCACGCGGCCCAGCACCGCCGGGCCCACCGGGACCTTGATGTTGTCGCCGGTGCTCTTGACCTTCATGCCGCGGCGCAGCCCGTCGGAGCTGCCCATGGCGATGGTGCGCACGATGCCGTCGCCGAGCTGCTGCTGCACCTCGAAAGTGAGGCCCTGCTCGACCAGCTTGTTCGTGGGGTCGGCCTCGAGCGTCAGCGCGTCGTACACGTGGGGCATGTGGTCGCGCGCGAACTGAACGTCGACGACCGCGCCGATGCATTGAACGATGGTTCCGGTCGCTTGGGTAACCGCTTGGTCCATGTTTTCCTCTTGATTCGCTAGACGGCAGCCGCGCCGCCCACGATTTCAGACAATTCCTTGGTGATCGCCGCCTGCCGCGTCTTGTTGTAGATGAGCTGCAGCTCCTGGATGATCTTGCCCGCGTTGTCGGAGGCGGCCTTCATCGCCACCATGCGCGCCGACTGCTCGGAGGCCATGTTCTCGTTGACCATCTGGAACACGATGGCCTCGAGGTAGCGCCGCATCATGCCGTCGAGGAGCTCGCGCGCATCCGGCTCGTAGATGTAGTCCCAGCCGCCGCTCGTGATCGCGTGCGCCTGCTCGTCCGCCCGCTGGCCCGAGAACTCGTCGGGAACCGGCACGATGCGCCCGCTGCGCGGCTCCTGCTTCATCGTGTTCACGAAGTTGGTGTAGAACACGTAGATCTCGTCGACGCCGCCGTCGAGGTAGCTGTCGATCAGCACCTTCACCGGGCCGATCAGCTTGTCGAGGCGCGGCCGGTCGCCCAGGTGCACGACGCTCGACACGATGTTCGCGCCGAGGCGATTGAGGAAGCCGAGCCCCTTGGCGCCGATCGCCACGAAGTCGACCTCGTGGCCCGCGCCGCGCCACTCGCGGTACTTCTGGTTCACCAGGCGGAGCACGTTGGTGTTGAGGCCGCCGCACAAGCCCTTGTCGGTGGTCACGACGATCGCGCCCACGCGCTTCACCGGCCGCTTCACCAGGAAGGGATGGCGGTACTCGGTATTCGCCTTGGCGATGTGCTGCGCGATCGCGAGCGCACGCTCGAGATACGGCCGCGACGCTCGCATGCGCTCCTGCGCCTTGCGCATCTTCGACGCGGCGACCATCTCCATCGCCTTGGTGATCTTGCGCGTCGAGGCGACGCTCTTGATCTTGTTGCGGATCTCTTTGGAACCGGCCATCGCCCTGTCGCCTAGTACGTTCCCGTCTTCTTGAAGTCCTCGATCGCCGCCGCGAGCGCCTTCTCGTCGGCTTCGGGAAGGTCCTTGTTCGTCTCGATGCGGTTCCAGAGGTCCGCGTACTTGCTGCGGATGAACTGGTGCACCGACCGCTCGAACGACAGCGCCTTCTCGATCGGCACGTCGTCGAAGTAGCCGCGGTTCGCGCCGAACAGCGTGATCGCCTGGTCGGCGACGGCCATCGGCGAGTACTGGGGCTGCTTCATGAGCTCGGTGACCATGCGGCCGCGGTCGAGCTGCTTGCGCGTCGCTTCGTCGAGATCCGACGCGAACTGCGCGAACGCCGCGAGCTCGCGATACTGCGCGAGCGCGAGGCGCACGCCGCCGCCGAGCTTCTTGATGACCTTGGTCTGCGCCGCACCGCCCACGCGCGACACCGAGATGCCGGCGTTGATGGCGGGCCGGATGCCGGCGTTGAACAGGTCGGTCTCGAGGAAGATCTGGCCGTCCGTGATCGAGATCACGTTGGTCGGGACGAACGCCGTGACGTCGCCCGCCTGCGTCTCGATGATCGGCAGCGCGGTGAGCGAGCCGGTCTTGCCCTTCACCTGTCCCTTGGTGAACTTCTCGACGTAATCCGCGTTGACGCGCGCCGCGCGCTCGAGGAGGCGCGAGTGCAGGTAGAACACGTCACCGGGATACGCCTCGCGCCCCGGCGGACGACGCAGCAGCAGCGACACCTGGCGATACGCCCACGCCTGCTTGGTGAGGTCGTCGTAGATGATGAGCGCGTCCTGCCCGCGGTCGCGGAAGTACTCGCCCATGGTGCAGCCCGAATACGGCGCGATGTACTGCATGGCCGCCGATTCCGACGCGCTCGCCGCGACGATGATCGTGTACGCCATCGCACCCGTTTCCTCGAGCTTGCGCACGACGTTGGCGATGGTCGACGCCTTCTGGCCGATCGCGACGTACACGCAGATCAGCTCCTTGCCCTTCTGGTTGATGATCGTGTCGACGGCCACCGCGGTCTTGCCGGTCTGGCGGTCGCCGATGATCAGCTCGCGCTGACCGCGGCCGATGGGCACCATCGCGTCGATGGCCTTGAGGCCCGTCTGCACCGGCTGCGACACCGATTGGCGTGCGATCACGCCCGGCGCGACCTTCTCGATGACGTCGGTCATCTTGGCGTTGATCGGACCCTTGCCGTCGATCGGCTGGCCGAGCGAGTTCACGACGCGCCCGATGAGCTCGGGACCGACCGGCACGTCGAGGATGCGGCCGGTGGCCTTCACCGTGTCGCCTTCGGTGATGTGCTCGTAGCTGCCGAGCACGACCGAGCCGACCGAGTCGCGCTCGAGGTTCAGCGCGAGGCCGAACGTGTTGCCGGGGAATTCGAGCATCTCGCCCTGCATCGCCTCGGACAGCCCGTGGATGCGGCAGATGCCGTCGGTCACCGACACGACGGTGCCCTGCGTGCGCACCTGCGCGCTCGTGTCGAGATTCTGGATGCGGGTCCTGATGAGCTCGCTGATCTCGGACGGGTTCAATTGCATTGCAAGACTCCTTGTTCGTTTACGCTCGGAGCTGGTTCGCCATGGCCGCGAGCTTCGCCTGCACCGATCCGTCGAGGACCGTGTCGCCGACCGTGACGCGTGCGCCGCCGATCAGCGCGGGATTGACGCGCACCGTCGCCTCGATGCGCTTGCCGAAGCGACGCTCGAGCGCGGACTTGATCTCGGCAAGCTGCGCATCCGAGAGCTCCATCGCGGTCTCGATCTCGGCCTTGGCCGTGCCCTGCGCCTGATCCTTCAGGGTCTCGAAGAGCGCGGCGATCTCGGGCAGCAGTGCGATGCGATCGGCCTCGACCAGCACGCGCACGAGGCTGCGGCCGTCCTGGTCCAGGTTGTCGCCCGCGACGGACAGCAGCAGCGATTCCTTCTCCGGTGCGCCGAGCCGCGGATTGTCCAGCGCCTGCGCGACGCGGGGGTCCTGCACGATGGTGGAGGCGAAGCGCAGCATCTGCGACCACGCGTCGAGCGCGTTCTGGTCGCGCGCGAGCGAGAACGCCGCTTCCGCGTAAGGCCGCGCGATGGTGGTCGATTCGGCCATGGCGCCTTACAGCTCCTGCTGGATCGAGGCCAGGAGATCGGCGTGCGCTTTCGGGTCGACCTCGCGCTTCAGGATGCGCGAGGCGCCCGCGACGGCGAGATCGGCGACCTGGTTGCGCAGCTGCTCCTTCGCGCGCGTGACTTCCTGGCCGATCTCGGCCTTCGCGTTCGCGATGATGCGCTCGGCTTCGGCGCGCGCCTCGGCGCGTGCGGCCTCGACGGTCTCGGTGCGGAACTTCTCGCCCGTGGCGACGATCTCCGCGGCCTTCTGCTTCGCCTCGTCCATCATCTTGGCGACGCGCTGCTCGGCGCTGGCGAGGTTCTTGCGGCCCTCCTCGCCGGCCTGGAGACCTTCGGCGATCTGGCGCTGGCGTGTCTCGATCGCGCGCGTGAGCGGCGGCCAGATGAACTTGTAGCAGAACCAGATGAACAGCGCGAAGGCGACGGCCTGCATCACCAGCGTGAGGTTCATGTTCATGACGGCTTCCTTGCGAGTGCGGGTGAAGCGGCTTACTTCAACCCAGCCGGGATGAGCGGATTGCCGAAGGCGAACAGCATCGCGATGCCGAGGCCGATGATGAACGACGCGTCGATCAGGCCGAGCAGCAGGAAGACCTTCGCCTGCAATTGCGGGATGAGCTCGGGCTGGCGCGCCGCGCCTTCGAGGAAGCGCGAGCACATGATGCCGACGCCCACGCACGCGCCAAGCGCGCCCAGGCCGATCATGAGGCCGATGCCCACGCCCGTGTAGGCCTGGATCATCGCGACGAATTGCATCTTGTCCATGGTGTTCCTTTCTTGGTTTGCGTGTAGCGGGAGTTGGAGATCAGTGGTGCTCGTGCGCCATCGCGATGTACACGACGGTCAGCATCATGAAGATGTAGGCCTGCAGCACGACGATCAGGATGTGGAAGATCGCCCAGGCGAGGTTGAACACGACGGCCACCGGCGTCCAGCCGATCGCGGCGGAGGCCAGCATCGCGATCAGCAGGAAGATGATCTCGCCGGCGTACATGTTGCCGTACAACCGCAGGCTGTGCGAAAGCGGCTTGGAGATGTATTCGATGGCGTTGAACAGCAGGTTGAACGGCCACAGCAGGAAGTTCGAGCCGAATGGCGCGGTGAAGAGCTCGTGGATCCAGCCGCCCAGCCCTTTCACCTTGATGGAGAAATAGATCATCATCGCGAACACCGACAGCGCGAGCGCGAAGGTCGTGTTGACGTCGGCCGTGGGCACGAAGCGGTAGTGATCGAAGCCGACGGCGTGCAGCGCGCCCGACACGATGTCCACCGGCAGGAAATCCATCGCATTCAGCAGCAGCGTCAGCACGAACGTGGTGAGCGCGATCGGCGCCACGATGGCGCTCGGACCGTTGTAGATGCCCTTCACCTGGTCGTTGATGAAGTCGAGCGAGAGCTCGACGAACGCCTGCGTGCGGCTCGGCACGCCGGTGCTCGCCTTGCGCGCGACCAGCCACATGAAGCCGAAGGCGAGGACGCACACCACCAGCGTGGTCAGCACGGTGTCGACGTTCACCGCCCAGAATCCGCCCGACTCGTTCACCGGTTGGGTGAAGAACGTCAGGTGGTGGTTGATGTACTCGGTCGGAGAGAGCTCTTCGGAGGCGGCCATCGGAGGGAGACGATCAGTCGCGGGCGAACAAGGCAACACGGAACAATAAAACGGTGATCACGAATGCCGTGAAAAACGCCGGCGTGACGACGTCCTTGTACGTCGACAGCACGACCCACAGCTCTCCGATGATCACCAGGATCTTGCTTGCTTCCGCGCGGAACAGCGTCGCCACGGCAGCACCCGCAGTCGAGCGCTTGCCGACGAAGGACACTACCGCATAGACGACGCCGGCCGTGATGTTGACCAGCCCGCCCAGCAGCGCGGACAGCGCGCCATGACCGCCGGCCCACACGCCCGCCACGAGAGCAAGCGCGCCGGTCGCGAGCGCCTGCCACTTGAGGACCGTCAGGTACGGCTTGGTCGAAAGCGGCGGCTGCACGCCCGGAGGGCCGCGCGGATGATGGGTTGCCTACACCGCGCCGGGAAACGAAGCAAACTTTTCGATTTTACTACGCTTTGCCGCGGGCCCGCAAACCGCTGTTGCGGTGCAGCGCGTTGCGCTCACCCGCCCGACAGCGCTGCGACGATCATCACCTCAGCGCCCGCGGGAATGGGCGTCGACAGATCGCCTGCGAGCCTCGATCCGACGAATACCTTGATGTGACGCCGGACGTTCCCCTGCTCGTCGATGATGCGAAAGCGGATTCCCGGGTACCCCAGATCAAGAGCCGCGAGCACGCCGCGCAGCGTCGGCGGCAGCTCCGGCGCGAGAACCGGGACCGCGACGTCGGTCTCCGCCGCGCCGGTGTAGCTGCGCAGCGGCGATGGGATGCGCACGCGCACGATGGCGGCGGCTTCGGGAGACAGTTGTGCGGGCATGGTGGCGAAGCCGATGATGGGCGCGTCGCGCGCCCGCGTGAACGTTATCTTCGGCCGATGCCCGGCGATGCAGTTCCCTGCGTCACGCCGACTCGAGCGCGTAGATGTGCGGCAGGTGCCGCGCGAGGCATCGAAACGTGCGGCCCTCGTCGCGGCTGCCCCACACCTCGCCCGACGTGGTGCCGAAGTAGATGCCGGTGGGGTCGCGCGCATCGCACGTCATGGCCTGCCGCTTCACGGTCCACCACGCCTGCGCTTTCGGCAAGCCCTGGTCCTGCCGCTTCCAGCTGCGGCCGCCGTCGCGCGATCGATACACGGCAGGGCGTCCGCCCGGCGACGTGCGCGGCCACACGCTGGTGCCATCCATGGGAAAGACCCACAGCGTGTCGGGATCGCGCGGATGCGCGACCAGCGGAAGGCCGATCGATCCCACGGCCTTCGGCATGCCGACGCCGATGTCCTCCCAGAGGTCGTTCGGGCGATCGATGCGATACAGGCCGCAATGATTCTGCTGGTACAGGCGATCGGGATGCCCGCCCGCAAAGCGCACGCAGTGCGGATCGTGGCCGTACTCGGGATTCGGAGTGGGCAGGAAATCCGCGCGCACGCCCTTGTTGAGCGGGCGCCAGTCGGCGCCACCATCGGTGGACTCGAACACCCCGCCGCCCGACATGCCGATGTACAGGTGGCGCGCGTCGCGCGGATCGACCAGGATCGAATGCAGCTTCGGCCCGTCGGGCGTGCCGTCCTGGTCGCCACCGCACCACGCCTTGCGCTGCGGATGCTGATTGAAGCCATTGATGCCGTCCCACGTGACACCGGCGTCACCGGAGCGGAACAGTCCCTGCGGCGACGTGCCGGCGTACCAGACGCCCGGCTCGCTCGCGTGCGCGGGGGTGAGCCAGAACGTGTGATCGACGACGCGACCGCTGCCTTCGGCGAACGCAGGCGGACGCGACGCTTCCTTCCACGTGCGCCCGTTGTCGATGGAACGGAACACCGTCGGCCCGAGATGGCCGGTGCGCGCCGCCGCGAGCAGCGTGCGGCCGTCGCGCGGATCGAGCATGGCGTGATGAACGATGTGCCCGAGGAATTGCGGGCCGGCGATCTTCCATGCGTTGCGGGCCGGATCGCTCGCCAGGGTCCACAACCCTTTGCGGGTCGCGACCAGCAAGCGAACACGCTTCGTAGACGCCGTTGGTACCGGCGTCTTCTTGGCACGAGCCATTGGGGACCTCCGCGGCGGCCGGGACTTCATGGGCCCCGGCGCAAAGGGTGCAACGCTACCCCGTGGCCCGCGCGGCTGCAAGCAGGGTTGCCAGACGGGCCGCGCGTTCCTTATGCTCGGAGGTCTTCCGTGCGCAAACCTTCAAGGAGAACGCGATGACGATCAAGGTCGGCGATCGACTGCCACCCGGAACCCTCCAGGAATACCACGACGTCGCGAGCGAGGGCTGCTCGGTCGGTCCCAATCCGGTCGACATGGAGAAATTCACCCGCGGCAGGAAGGTCGTCATCTTCGGGCTTCCCGGCGCTTTCACGCCGACGTGCTCGGCAAAGCACGTTCCAAGCTTTCTCGCGAACTACGACAAGCTGAAGGCGCACGGCGTGGACGCCATCGCCTGCATGGCCGTCAACGACGCGTTCGTGATGGGCGCGTGGGGCCGCGACCAGAAGACCGGCGACAAGGTGCACATGCTCGCCGACGGCAGCGGTGAATACACCCGGAAGCTCGGTCTGGAGTTCGATCTCACCGCGCGCGGCCTCGGCGTGCGATGCCAGCGCTTCTCGATGCTCGTGGACGACGGCGTGGTGAAGACGCTCAACATCGAGGCGCCGGGCAAGTACGAAGTGTCCGACGCCGAAACGCTGTTGAAGCAGGTCGGCTGATCGAAGAACCGACGCCGCGCGGCGGCCGAGCGGCCGCCGTCTGCGCGTTGCCGGTCGTTCGCGGCGCGCGCTTACTTCAGGCGCGCCAGGATGCCGTCGAGGTGCTCGAGAGATGCGTAGCGGATCACGAGCCGACCCGCACCCTTGCGCCCCGGCTCGATGCGCACCGACGCACCGAGGCGCTCGGCGAGCTCGGTCTCGAGCCGCGCCGTATCGACGTTGCGCTCCGCGTTGCCGCGTGCGCCCGGCGCTCGGCGCGACGGATCGAGCAGCCGCTGGACGAGCCGCTCCGTTTCGCGCACCGACAGGCCTCCTTCGACCACGCGTGAGGCGGCTCCGCCCTGCTCGGCGAGCGGCAGCGCGAGCAGCGCGCGCGCGTGCCCCATCTCGAGCGCGCCGGAGTACATGTAATCCTGCACCGGCTTGGCGAGCCCGGTGAGCCGCAGGAGGTTGGTGACGGCGCTGCGCGAGCGGCCGATCGCCTTCGCCGCGGCATCGTGCGTCAGACCGAACTCCTCGACGAGCCGCGCGAGGCCGTGCGCCTCCTCGAGCGGATTGAGGTCCTCGCGCTGGATGTTCTCGATCAGCGCGAGCGCGAGCGCCGACTGGTCGGGAATGCTGCGCACGAGCGCGGGAACTTCCCGCAGTCCCGCCTGCTGCGCCGCGCGCCAGCGCCGCTCGCCCGCGATGATCTCGTAGCGCCCGCCATCGATCGGACGCACCAGTATCGGCTGCACGATGCCCTGCTCGCGGATCGATTCCGCGAGCTCGGCCAGCGAGCCGGCGTCCATGCGGGTGCGCGGCTGATATTTGCCGGCACGCAGGCGATCGACCGACAGCGTCTGCAGCGAGTCGTCGGCCGGCGCGCGATCGTCCGAGCCCGACAGCAGCGCGTCGAGGCCGCGCCCCAATCCCTTGGGACGAATCATTCGGCCGCCTCGCTCGCCTCGTGCGGTGCCCGCTCGACAGCGGTGCCGTCGCGCGCTTCCATGCGACGCAGCATCTCGCCGGCCAGCGCGAGATAGGCCAGCGCGCCCTTCGACTGCGCCTCGAGCTTCAACGCGGGAATGCCGTGCGAAGGCGCCTCGGCGAGACGGATGTTGCGCGGGATGACGGTCCGGTACAGCCGATCGCCGAAGTGCTTCTCGAGCTCCGCGGTGACATTCAGCGCGAGCGTGTTGCGCGGGTCGTACATGGTGCGCAGCAAGCCTTCGATCTCGAGGCGCGGATTGAGATGCGCGCGCACCTTCTTCACCGTCTGCACGAGGTCGGACAGCCCTTCGAGGGCGTAGTACTCGCACTGCATGGGTATGAGCACCGCGTCGGCCGCGCAGAGGCCGTTCAGCGTCAGGAGGCTGAGCGACGGCGGGCAGTCGAGCAGGATGAAGTCGTACTCGTCGGCGACCTGGTCGATCGCGCTCTTCATCTGTTGCAGCGCTTCGGCCAGCGCGTCCTTCAGGCGCGTCTCGCGTTCCGGCAGATCGACGAGCTCGACTTCCGCGCCCGCGAGCTCGCGATTCGCCGGCACCAGGTCGAAGCCGCTCGTGGGGGACGGAATGCGAACGTCCGCGATGCGACGCTCGCCGAGCAGGACTTGATAGACCGTCTCCTTCAATGCGCGCTTGTCGACGCCGGCGCCGGTCGTGGCGTTGCCTTGCGGATCGAGATCGACGACGAGCACGCGCCGCTTCATGGCGACCAGGCTCGCGGCGAGGTTCACCGCGGTCGTGGTCTTGCCGACGCCGCCCTTTTGATTCGCGACCGCAAGGATGCGCGTCATGCCTGCTCGCGCGGGCGCATCACGATGAGATGCCGCTGCGCATCGAGCCCCGGTACGTCGATCGACGGCGCGGCGATGACATCGAGGTGCGGCGGCAGCTCGCGCAGCTCCTCGTCAGGATGGACGCCCTTCATGGCGGCGAGCACCCCGTGCGGCGCGAGATGACGCGCCGCCCCGTGGGCGAAATCGCCGAGCTCGCTGAACGCGCGCGAGATGACGACATCGTACGGCGCCGACGGCTCGAACGCTTCGACGCGCGCCGTTGCAACGTCGACGTTGTGCAGCGCGAGCTCGATTGCCGCCTGCGTGAGGAACGTGGTCTTCTTGCTGTTCGAGTCCAGCAGCGTGACCTTCCATTCCGGGCGCGCGATGGCGAGCGGGATGCCGGGCACGCCGCCACCCGAGCCGACGTCGAGCAGGCGCAGCGCGGGGCGCATCGGCAGGTGCGGCAGCACCGCCAGCGCGTCCAGCACGTGGTGCGTCACCATGCGCTCGGGCTCGCGGATCGCGGTGAGGTTGTACGTCCGGTTCCACTTGGCGAGCAGATCCACGTAGCGCTGGAGCGCGTGCTCGCCGCCCGGGGGCAAGCGCACGCCCAGGGCGCGCAGGCCGTCTCCCAGGCCGACGCGGGCCGCATCCCGCCGCACGGCAACGCTCACGCGGAAGCCCGCACCGGCGGCGTGGGGGCAGCCGCCCGTCGCTTGAGATGGACCAGCAGAAGCGAGATCGCGGCCGGCGTCACGCCCGAGATCCGCGCCGCCTGGCCGACCGTCTCGGGTCGGTGGACGTCGAGCTTCTGCCGCACTTCGATCGACAGGCCACGCACGCTCGCGTAATCCAGGTCGCCGGGCAGGGGCATGTCCTCCTCCACGCGGCGGCGCGCGATCTCCTCGTGCTGGCGCTCGATATAGCCCTCGTACTTGGTCGCGATCTCGACCTGCTCGGCGACGGCCGGATCCTGGACCGCCTCGCCGGCGCCGGGCAAGGCGTGCAGCGCGGGATATGAAACGGCAGGCCGCCTCAGTAATTCCGACAGTGAGCGCTCACGTTCCAAGGGCTGGCCGAGAATTCGTATCGCCACTTCAGACGGCACCGAGCCGGGGCCGACATACGTCACTTTCAGCCGCTCGCGTTCCTGCTCGATGGCATCGCGCTTGCGGCAGAAGGCGTCCCAGCGCGCGTCATCGACCACGCCCAGCCGGCGGCCTTGCTCGGTCAGCCGGAGGTCGGCGTTGTCTTCGCGAAGCTGCAGCCGGTATTCCGCGCGCGACGTGAACATGCGGTAGGGCTCGCTTACGCCGCGCGTGACGAGGTCGTCGACGAGCACGCCGAGATACGCCTCGTCGCGGCGCGGGCACCAGCCGTCCTGACCGCGAGCCGTTCGCGCGGCATTGATCCCGGCGAGGAGGCCCTGCGCGGCAGCCTCCTCGTAGCCCGTGGTGCCGTTGATCTGGCCCGCGAAGAACAGCCCGGCGATGGCCTTGGTCTCGAGCGTGGACTTCAAGGCGCGAGGGTCGAAGTAGTCGTACTCGATCGAGTAGCCCGGCCGCAGGATATGCGCGTTCCCGCAGCCTGGCAGTGAGCGGACCAGATCCAGCTGGACGTCGAATGGCAGCGACGTGGAGATCCCGTTGGGATAGATCTCGGTGGTCTCGAGGCCCTCGGGCTCCAGGTAGATCTGGTGACTGTCGCGCTCGGCGAATCGCACGACCTTGTCTTCGATCGACGGGCAGTAGCGCGGGCCGATGCCCTTGATGACGCCGGTGAACAGCGGCGAGCGATCGAGTCCGCCGCGAATGATGTCGTGCGTGCGTCGATTGGTGTGCGTGATCCAGCACGGCACCTGGCGCGGATGCATGGCCCGATTGCCGACGAAGGAGAACACGGGCGCCGGATCGTCGCCAGGCTGGACCTCCAGGCTCGCGAGGTCGACGGTCCGGCCGTCCAGGCGCGGCGGTGTGCCGGTCTTCAGCCGCCCGGCCGGAAGGTTCAGCTCCCGCAGGCGGGCGCCGAGCCGCTTCGCCGGTGGGTCGCCCGCGCGACCCGCTTCGTAGTTCTGCAACCCGACGTGGATCAGGCCGGACAGGAAGGTCCCGGTCGTGAGAACCACGACGTCGGCTTCGAAGGCGAGCCCGATCTGCGTCATGACCCCGCAGACGCGGTCACCGTCGAGGAGCAGATCGTCGACCGGCTGCTGAAACAGCGTGAGGTTCGGGGCGCGCTCCAGGCGATTGCGGATCGCGCGCCGGTACAGCACGCGGTCGGCCTGCGCGCGGGTCGCGCGCACCGCCGCGCCCTTGCTGGAATTGAGGATGCGGAACTGGATGCCGGCTTCGTCCGCGGCGATCGCCATGGCACCGCCCAGGGCATCGACCTCCTTGACCAGGTGCCCCTTGCCAATGCCGCCAATCGATGGATTGCACGACATCTGGCCGAGCGTCTCGATGTTGTGCGTAAGGAGCAGCGTAAGGCTGCCCATGCGCGACGCCGCCAGCGCAGCCTCGGTTCCCGCGTGACCGCCGCCGACCACGATGACGTCGAAACGTTGTGGGAACTTCATGTTTTCAAGGACTTGACAAGCGCCGCCGGCATCGCGCATTTTACCACGCGGACACGCTGCGCCCTTAGCGCGAATGACCGATGTTTCACGTGGAACAAGGCCCTCGACCCTGTTCCACGTGGAACCATGAGGTCTACCGAAGGGAGGTCTACCGAAGGGACGTCTAGGGAGGGTCTACCGAAGGGCGGTCAGGTCCCGAGGCGACGGCCCAGCCGGCTGCGCTCGGCGGCCAATTGCGCAGGCTGTTTCGAACCGAGGCGGCCGAACAGCCTGTCATGCGAGGCCAGTTCGCGTTGCCACTGCTCGCGATCCACCGACATCGCGCGTCCGAAACGACCCGGGTCGAACGGCAAGCCGTTCCAGTCGACGTCGTCGTAGCTTGGCGCGTAGCCGAGCGGCGTCTCGACGGCCTTGGCCTGACCGGTGCAACGCTCGACGATCCATTTCAGGATGCGCATGTTCTGCCCGAATCCCGGCCAGATGAAGCGACCCTCGGAGTCCTTGCGGAACCAGTTCACCGTGAAAATCTTCGGCGGCTGGCGAACGGCGCCGCCCATGCGTAGCCAATGGGCAAAATAGTCGCCGACGTGGTAGCCGCAGAACGGCAACATGGCGAACGGGTCGCGGCGTACCTCGCCGACTGCGCCGGCGGCGGCAGCGGTCGTCTCCGAACCCATGGTTGCTGCCTGATACACCCCCTGCTCCCAGGTCGGCGCTTCCGTCACGAGCGGGATCGTGTCCGAGCGACGCGCACCGAACACGAATGCGGCAACGGGCACGCCCGCCGGGTCGTCCCACGCAGGATCCAGCGACGGACATTGTGTGGCCGAGACGGTGAAGCGGGCATTGGGGTGAGCCGCCTTGCGACCGCATCCGGGCGTCCAGGACTGCCCTTGCCAATCGGTCAGGTGGGGCGGCGGCTCGCGCGTCATCCCCTCCCACCACACGTCGCCGTCGTCAGTCAGCGCGACGTTGGTGAAAATGACGTTCGCGCGCAACGTCTCCATCGCGTTGGGATTCGACTCGTAGGACGTGCCGGGCGCGACTCCGAAGTATCCGGCTTCGGGATTGATCGCATGGAAGCAACCGTCCGCGCCGGGTTTGAGCCACGCGATGTCGTCGCCGATCGTGCTGACCTTCCAGCCGTCCACGCCCGGCGGAGGGATCAGCATGGCGAAGTTCGTCTTACCGCACGCGCTCGGGAACGCAGCGGCAACGTAACGCTTGTCGCCGCTTGGAGTCGTTACACCCAGGATGAGCATGTGCTCGGCCAGCCAGCCTTCGTCTCGTCCCATCACGGAGGCGATCCGAAGCGCGAGGCACTTCTTGCCGAGCAGCGCATTTCCCCCGTAGCCCGAGCCGAAGCTCCAGATCTCGCGTGCTTCGGGGAAATGGACGATGTACTTGTTGGCAGGATTGCACGGCCACGGCACGTCGGCGGCCCCCGGCTCGAGCGGCGCACCCACCGAGTGCACGCAGGGCACGAACGCGCGGTCCGTGCCGAGCACGTCGTACACCGACTTTCCCATGCGCGTCATGATGCGCATGCTGACCGCGACATACGGGCTGTCGGGCAGCTCGACGCCGATGTGCGCGATCGGGCTGCCGAGCGGTCCCATCGAGAACGGCACGACGTAAAGCGTGCGCCCGCGCATGCTGCCGTCGAAGAGCCCATGAAGCGTTCGGCGCATGTCCGCGGGCGCGACCCAGTTGTTGGTCGGGCCGGCGTCCTCCTGCCGCTCGCTGCAGATGAACGTGCGGTCCTCGACCCGCGCGACATCCGACGGCGGCGACCATGCGAGATAGCTGTTCGGGCGCTTGGCCGGGTTGAGCCGCCGCAACGTGCCGGCGGCGACCATCGCGTCGCACAGGCGGTCGTACTCCTCCTGGCTTCCGTCGCACCAGGCGATGCGGGCGGGCTTCGTCAGCGCGGCGACCTCGCGCACCCAGCCCAACAGGCGTGCGTGGCGTACGTGATTCGGCGCACCAACCGACGCGGCGAGCGTCGCAAGCGATTCAGGTTGATTCATGTCGTCGACGTAAAAGCGTTGCGCCACCGTGCGCGCGGCGGGTCGATCACTCTAGCACGCACGCACCACACGACGTAAGTTACGCAGTCGCCCTGTTCTGGCCCGGTGGCCTGACCGATTGCGCGACGGTTTCGCATCGTCACGCGGCATCCAGACGGCGCAGCGCTTCGACGGCGCAGCGCAACCGCAGCCGCGAAGGCTGCGTCAGGTCGAGCTGGTCCCACGGCACACGATAGCCGCCGCCCTTGCGCGACAGCCGCAGCGCGCGAAGGATCGCGCGTCCGAGCGACCACGCACCGAGGCGCTCGAACAGCGCGAACGCGCCGACGTGATATTCGATCACGACGCCGTCGCGCGTTGCGCGAATTTCCTCGAGATGACCGACCGCGTTGCCGTCACGGTCGTAGACGCGGCGATTGAGCAGCAGCTCGAAGTGCAGCTCCCGCGCCATCACGATCCCCAGATGCGCCCGATGAGCCGCGCACGCAGGAAACGCTCCCACGCGCGTGGCGGCGCCGCCTCGGCGTGGATCTTGACGTGGCAGTCGCCGCCCTGAAGGCGCACGTCGCGCCACGCGACGCGCCATGGATCGGCGTCGGCGCGTCCGAAGCGCCGGGCCAGCGACGCCACCCAGCGTCCGATGCGCGGAGACAGTCGTCGCGCCTGCGCGACAGCACCGATCTCGATCGCGACAACGCGCGGCGGCCCGCGGCCAGTGTCGACGAGCACGAGGCCGTCGGCGCGGCCCAGCACTTCGCCATTGGGATCGAGCACACGGCTGTCCAGGCAATCGCGCGCGAGATCGATGCGGTCAGCCGCCACTGGAGATCTCCAGCGGAATGGTCACGACGGCGAGGACGCAGGCAAGCGCCATCGTGAACAGCACCACGGCGTTCGACAGCCAGCCGTTGCGCTGATCTTTCATGTAGCTGCGGTCGTTCATGATGAAGAGGAACGGCAGCACGGCGACGGGCAGCGTGGCCGAAGTGAGAGCCATCGCGATGTTGGTCAATCGCACCGGGCTCACCCCTGCGAGCAACAGCAGCACGCCGATCACGATTGCGCCGGTATACGTCGTGCAGAATCTCGCGTTGTCCTTCGGTCGACCGTTCTGCGAGCCGTTCCAGCCGAAGCCTTGCGCAGCCATGTACGCCACGGACAGCGCGACCTCGAGCGCCGTGCTGAAGCATGGAATCGCGATCGACACGGCGAGAATCCAGAATCCGGCCGCGCCGAGGGCATCGGTCATCAGCAGGCCAAGCTGCGCATAGTGATCGACCGCGATGCCGCGCGGGGCGAGCACCTGCGCCGCGACGACCAGCACGGCAACCGAGATGAACGCGCCGAGTCCCATGCCAAGTGAAGCGATGATGCGATTCATCACGAGGTGGCTGCGGTCCCAGCGATCCTCGATGGCGCCGGACGAATAGAAGAACATGAGGTAGGGCGTGATCGACGCGCCGAGGATGTTCGAGGCGAGGAACCAGTACCGCGCGCTGTCGTGGTCCGGCGTCGTGGGCAGCAGTCCCTTCGCGACGTCGATCCAATCCGGATGCAACATCACGGCGACGACGGCGAACGAGATGGTGACGAGTCCCAAGGCCGCCACGCCTTCCTCGATCACCGCGAAGTTGCCGAACCAGATCGTGAGCCACCCCACGAGCGCCACGGGCACGGCCCACCACCGGTAATCGATACCCGTCATGAACTCGACGGCGATGCACACCCCGCCGAGCTCCGCGCCCAGCACGAGAAGCATGACGACGCCGAGCACGCCGAACAGCACGATGAAGTAGTTGGAGCCGAAACGCTCGCGGATCGCGTCGGTGATCGTGCGGTGGCTGATGGCGGCGAGCCGGCCCGATTGCTCGGCGAGGAAGATGATGCACAGCGCGCCCAGCACGATGGCCCACGCGAGCTGGAAGCCGTACAGCGCCCCGGCCTGCGCTGCGGTCGTGATCGACCCGATGTCGAGGAAGCCGCCGACGCCGGTGACGATGCCGAGCCCGATCTCCAGGAACTTCTTCATGGCAGGCGAGCGAGCGCCTTCGACGTCGCTTCGAGCCGTTCCACGACAGGCGCCATCGCGGCGCGATCGTCGTGCGCAGCCGCCGCGCGCGCAGCCGTCAGTGACGCGTCGAGCTCCGTCGCGAGATCGCGCAGCGCGGCACGCGCGTCGACGGCGCTCGCATGCGCGGAGAGCTCGCGCGCCGTATCCCGAACGCCTTCCTGCGCCGCCTTCAGCGTGCGTGCGACATAGCCGCGCGGCATCTGGTGCACGACCCACGCCTGCGCAACCATGTGCGCGGTCGCCGACCAGGAGCGGACCTTCTGTTGGTCCTGCTTCAGCGAGTTCGCGTGCGCCGCGGTGACGAGCAGCATCGGCACGACCCCGAGCGCGATGCTTCGCGCCATCATCGGGCCTCGCAGGCAGGCGGTGCCGCGACCGACGATAGCGCGCGCGCACCCAGCCATACCGCGAACGCGAGGTAGACCGCGCCGCCGGGAATCCACATGATGAGGCCGCCCACCTGCTGATCCTCGAGCACCGTCAGGCCGAAGGGCGGCTCTGCATCCGCGCCGAGATACCACGGCGTCGACGCGAACGTCAGGAGCGCGCCCAGCGCGCCCGTCGTGAGCGTGGTGAAGAACAGCGTCGCGATGCCGCGGACGGCCACGGTGCGCGGCGGCCCCGGGCGCAGCACGCTCCACCAGAAGCACAGCGCGACGACGAGGAACGTCGCGTGCTGGAGAATGTGCACGCCGGGATGCGCGAGCGCCGCGCGGAACCAGAGCGGCATGTGCCACGCCCACAGCGCCAGCGCCTGCAGCACGCACGCGCCCGTCACCGATGTGCACGCGCGCCAGATCCCGAGCGATTGCCAGGCGGACAGCGACGCGCGCAGCCTCGCGCGCCCACGCCGTCCCAGCGCCCACGCCCAGCGCGCGAGCGGCCTGCCGCGCACGAGCAGCGGCGCGGCGGCCAGCATGATGATCTCGTGCTGCGACATGTGCAGCGCGAACGAACGCTCCGACCACTCGTCCAGCGGCCCGAACAGCGACGCCGCGAGCACCGCGAGCCCCGCGCTGAACCACCAGCCGTCGTGCAAGGCCGGACCGCGGCGCCCCGCGCGTCGCAGCGCGAGGCGATGGGTACCGAGCGCATACGCCGCCGCCGCGAGCAGGATGAGGATCGCGACGGCCGCTTCACCCATCGGCGCGTCACTGGAAGCACGGCGAGAGAGCGGCGGCGACGTACCATTGGAGGAGCGTCGCGAACAGGAACAGCACGCCGAGCGCGAGCCCGATGCCGCCGAGGAAGCGACGTGCCACCACCGGCGGCGTCGCAGGTTCGCCGCGCAAACGGCGCAGCGTCCATGCGCTGAGCGCGAGGCCGACCAGCGTCGCAACCAGCGTCACGATCGGTGCGACATGCATGAGCGCGCGCGCCTGCTCGCGGCATGCGAGCGGCGCGACCGCGTATGCCACCGAGAGGCTGCCGAGGAACATGCTGGGCACCACGATCACTGCCCACCATGGTGCCCACCGCAGCGAAGCGTCCATGGTCGTCACATCCAGCGCGGCGCCCAGTACAGCACGACATAGATCGGCAGCCAGGCGCCCACCACGAAGTACCAGTACAGCGCGTTCTCGCTCACGTCCGCGTAGCGCTTGCCCTCGAGCGGCCCGGTGAAGAACAGCGCGGCGAGCACCGCCGAGTCGAAGGTGTCGGTGACGAGGTGCGTGGTGTGCAGGCTCAGCAGGAACCAGACCGCCGACCCGTACGCGTTCGTGTCCCATTTCACGTTGAGCGCGGTGTACTCGAACCCGCGCACGACGATGAACGCGATCGCGAACAGCAGGCACACGCAGAGCCAGATGCGCACACCGCGCAGGTCCTGGCGCTCGCCGGCCTTTTTCGCGAGCTGGTTGGGAATGAGGCTCGCGAGCAGGATCAGCGTGTTCACCGTGCCCCAGATGAGCTCGGGCGGATCGGCGCTCGGCGGCCACGTCTGCACGCGGGTGCGCACATAGAAATACATGATGATCGCCAGCGCGAATGCCGTGCCTTCGATCGCCGCCACGCCGACCGTGCCCCACCACATGAGCGAGCTCGTGCCGAACGCGTAGCTCGGCAGGGCGCGCGCGTCGACATCGCGCGAGCCGGGATCGAGCACGACCTCGCTCACGGGCTCTTCTCCAGCGCGCGATGGCGCCGCGCCTCGGCGCGCGTGGGCCAGAACCAGATGGTCAGGGCGATGGCGACGGGAATCGAGCCCCATACCACGGCCCACGGCGTGAAGATCGAGCCGATGAACAGCACGGTGGTCGCGATCGCCGAGATCAATGGCCAGATCGTCGGTGTCGGCATCGCCACGCGATGATCGGGATGCGCCTCGAGCCCGCTGGTGACGAGCGTCTCCGGCGGCGAGCGCGACAATCCGCGCACCTCGCCGGCGATGCCGCCCGGCGTCCACAGCGGCGTACGCGACGTGATCACGGGGATGCGATGCGTGTTGCCGAACGCGGGGGGCGACGAATACCACCATTCCAGCGTGTCGGCCTGCCATGGATTGGCGCCGGCCAGCGCGCCGTAGCGAAGACTCCGCGCGACGTTCACCGCGAAAAGCAGGATGCCGAACCCCAGCACGATCGCGCCCACCGTCGCGGTCATGTTGAGGGCGCCCCATCCCATCGCCGCCGAGTACGTGTACACGCGCCGCGGCATGCCCTCGAGCCCGAGGATGTGCATCGGGAAGAACGCCACGTTGAAGCCGATGAACATGAGCCAGAACGTCCAGCGCCCGAGCTGCTCGTCCATCATCCGTCCGGTGACCTTGGGGAACCAGTAATGGAACCCGGCGAACAACGGAAACACCGCGCCGCCGATGAGCACGTAGTGCAGATGCGCCACGACGAAGTACGTGTCGTGGAGCTGCAGGTCGAGGGGCACCGACGAGACCATGATGCCGGTCAGGCCGCCCAGCACGAGGATGAAGAAGAAGCCCAGGACGAACCAGAGCGGCGTGCGCAGGACGGTCTTCCCGGTCCAGAGCGTCACGGTCCAGCAGAAGAGCTGCACGGCGGTGGGAATGGCGATCGCCATGCTGGCCGCGGTGAACAGCACCTTGCCCACGTCCGGCAGCGCGGTTGCGAACATGTGGTGCACCCACAGCCCGAACGACAGGAACGCGGTCGCGATCAGCGACACCACCATCGCGGGATAGCCGAACTGCGGGCGCCGCGCGAACACGGGCACGATCGCCGACACCACGCCGAGGCCGGGCACGAAGATCATGTAGACCTCCGGGTGCCCGAAGAACCAGAAGAGGTGCTGCCACAAGAGCGCGTCGCCGCCCTCGGCGTAGTTGAAGAAATGCGTGCCCACGAGGCGATCGAGGATGAGCGCCGTGCTCGCGACCATGACCGCCGGCATGGCGAACATGGTCATGAACATCGTCACGAGCTGTGCCCACACGAAGAGCGGTATGCGCTCGATCGTCATGCCGGGCGCGCGAAGCTTGAACACCGTCGTGATGATCGACACGGTGACGAGCAGTCCCGACACCTCGGTGAACGTGATCAGCTGCGCCCAGAAGTCGCTGCGCTTGCCGACGCCGTACTGCGGGCCCGCCAGCGGCACGTAGCTGAACCAGCCCGCATCCGGTCCGACGTCGAGCACGAACGCCGTGTACAGCATCAGGCCGCCGAAGAGGTAGAGCCAGTACGCGTACGCGATCATGCGCGGGAACGCGATGTTGCGCGTGCCGAGCATCAGCGGAACGAGGTACACGCCGAGCGCGGCCATGATCGGCACGGCGAAGATGAACATCATCGTCGTGCCGTGCGTGGTGAAGATCTGGTTGTAGCGGTCGGGGCCGATCAGCCCGTTCTCGGGCACCGCGAGCTGCAGTCGCATGAGGAGCGCGAGGATTCCCGCGAGCACGAAGAACCCGAACGCCGTGACGATGAAGCGCAGCCCGATGCGCTTGTGATCGATCGTGGTGAGGAAGCCCCACAGGCCAACGCTCTCCTCGGGCAGCGGCGCGTCGCGCGCATCGCGCGCGGGGTCGGCGAACACGTCGCTCGAACCGGGCAGTGCGGGCGTGCTCACGACGCGCGGTCCCTCATTTCAGCGTGGCGAGATAGGCGAGCAGCGCGCCCATGTCGGCCGGCGGCAGGTTGTTGCCCGGCATGTTGGTGCCGGGCTTGATGCGTGCCGGGTCCTCGATCCACGCGGCGAGATTCGCCGGCGTGTTATCCAGCGTGACCGCGGCGAGCGTCATGCGGCTCGCCACGTGCGTCAGGTCGGGGCCGTGGCGTCCGTTGGCCGTCGTGCCCTGCACCGCGTGGCACATCGCGCACGTGCCGCTCTCGAAGACGTGCTGGCCCGCCGCCGCGGTGGGATCGCTCGGCGTCGACACGGTCTCGCGCTGATGAGCCTCCCACTTCGCGTACTGGTCGGGCGGATCGGCGACGACGAGCAAGCCCATCCAGGCGTGCTGGTAGCCGCAGAACTCGGCGCACTGTCCACGGTAGATGCCGGGACGGTCGGCGCGGATCGTGTGCGTCGCGACGCGACCGGGAATGAGATCCTTCTTGCCATGGAGGTTGGGCACCCACAGGCTGTGGATCACGTCGTCGGCCTTGAGCGAGAAGATCACCGGACGGCCGACCGGGATGTGGATCTCGTTGGCGGTGGTGAAGACCTTGGAGGGATCGGCATTGTCGTACGACGCCTCCCACCACCACTGATGGCCGGTGAGCTCGATGTGCAGCGCGTCCTGCAACGGCAGCCCGGCGAGCGCGCGGTCGGTGGCGATGGTGGCGATCACGAGCGCGGCGAGCCCGAGCGCGGACACGATCACCGCCGCGCTCACGATGCGCGTGAGGCGCCGGTGCTCCTGCTCAGAATGCGCAAGATCGGGCGTCTCGATCTCGCGCCGCGTCCGCCGCAGCACCGCGATCCACGCGGCGCCGACGAGCAGCACGAACACGACGGTCGACATCGCGAGCGTGAGGTCCCACAGCGCGACGAGGTGTTGCGCCTGCGGTCCCGCGGGGTCGAGCGCATCCTGCAGCGGAACGGCCAGCGCGCGGCTCGAGGATGCGAGCGCGACCACGGCCGCGATCGATCGTGCGCGGCTCATGACGGCGGCTGCGGCGTGCCGTACGGCGTCGTCGGCTGCGGATCGACGCGGTTCTCCGACGGCTTCGCCTGGATGGAATCGTTGCGCGACGGTGCGGCGGTCTTGCTCGCCTTCCCGCTCATCGAGCGGACGTACGCGACGAGCTCCCAGACCTCCTTCTCGGGAATGCGGCCGCCGAACGCGGGCATGCCGTTGGGCCGGCCCTGCACGATCGTCGCGAACACGTTGGCCGGGTCGCTGCCGTAGATCCAGACGTCGTCCATCAGCGCCGGCCCGGATCCGCCGCCGCCCTCGGCGTGGCAGCCGGTGCAGTTGTACCAGGTGAAGAGACGCTTGCCCTCCGAGAGCGCGTAGGCGTTGTTCTCGTCGGGATTGACGACGTGCGGCGGCTGGTCGGACGCGCCGGGGATCACCTCGGACATGCGCAGCGACTTGATCGCCGTCGCGCCCGACGGCGTCTCGTCGAAGTTGCGCTGCTCGCGCTGGCAGCCCGCGATCGCCACGATCATGACTGCGACGAGCGCGATGCGCCGGTTCATGGCGTCCGCGCCGACGCCCACACGCGCTGCGCGTCGCCCACCGGCACGTCGTACTCGCGCAGCACCGCCTCGATCTGCGGGCGAATCCGCTCGAGCGTGCGCGTGAGCGTCTCGCGCAACGCCGTGTCGCCGCGGCGAACACCCACCGCCATGTCGAACGCCTGCGCCTCGCGCGCCCGCGTGTCGATCGCGGGGACGAGCTTGACCTCGAACGGCTCGCGGTGGGCAAAGTAACCGGCCTGCGGTGCCCAGACCAGCGCAATGTCGATCGTTCCCTCGCCGAGCGCCTCGATCATGCGCTGCCCGACAGGCACGGTGCCGAGCGGCACGTAACCGATGACGTTGTCCGCGATGCCGCGATGCGCGAGCGCGTTGCCCGGCGGCGTGGCAGCCATGTCGTTGCCCACGAGGGGGACGCCGATGCGCAGGGTGCGAAGCCGCGGATCGTCGTAGCTCGTGAGGGCGCTCACGCGATCCGCGCGATACGCGAACATGTAGCCGGCGCGGTAGTAAGGCGGCGTGGTGAGCACGGCCTCGCTGTGCGCGGGCACGCCCATGACGACGTCGCACACGCCGGCATCCAGGGTGTTGCGCACGAAGCCGCGGCGCTGCGGCCACCAGTAGTAGCGCAGCTCGGCGCCGAGCGCGTCGGCCATGAGGGATGCGATGCGATTCTCGAAGCCGCTGCCGTCCCGGGTCGAGAAGGGCGCGTTGTCCGGATCGGCGCACACGCGCAGCACGCCGCTGTCCATCGCGCTCGGCAGCCCGGCGAGCGCGGCCGCCGACGCACCCGCCATGACGAGCGCGGCTAGGCGCACGCCGTCGCGCTCACGGAAGCGCAAAGACATACAGCATGCCTCCCTTCGTCGTCTTGTCCTTGAGATCGGGCAGCACGTTGACGAATCCGAGCGCCGCCGTGCCGTCACGCGTGTCGAGATCGCCCGAGACGAGCGCGCCGGCCCAGCCACCCACGCCGGAGAGGATGGCGATGTACTGCTTGCCGTCGGGGCCGCGATACGACACCGGCTGACCGATGACGCCTGAGCCGGTCTTGAACTGCCACAGCGGCTTGCCGTCGCGCGCGTCGACCGCCTTGAACCAGCCGTCCATCGTGCCGTAGAACACGACGTCTCCCGCCGTCACGAGCGCACCGCTCCACACCGGAAGGTCCTCGTCGATCTTCCAGGCAATGCGCGCGTTCACGGGATCGAACGCGGCGAACTCGCCGCGGTGGCCGCCGGGACCGGGTTTCATGCGCACCTCGGCGCCGACGTACGGCGTGCCCGAGATGTAGTTCGCCTGCGACGTCACGGCGTCCTGGCACAGGTTCTGGTGCGGGATGTAGACGAGCTTGGTGCGCGGCGAATACGCCGCGGGCTGCCAGTCCTTCGCGCCGGGCGACGCGGGACAGATGTCGCGGACGACCGTGCCGTCCTTCGGTATCTTGTCGGGTGCGTACTTGAGCTTGCCGGTCTCGAGGTCGACGCCGGTCGACGTCGTGATCGCCGCATACGGCGTGGCCGAGATCACCTGGCCGCTCGCGCGATCGACGACGTAGATGTAGCCGTTGCGATCGGGATGCACGAGCACCTTGCGCGCCGATGCGCCGTCACCGAGATCGATGAGAATGTTCTCGTTGATCCCGTCGTAGTCGTGCATGTCGTGCGGGCTCCACTGGTAGAACCAGTGCGCCTCGCCCGTGTCCGGCTCGCGCGCGAAGATGCCCGCTGTCCACTTGTTGTCGCCGGGACGCTGCTCGGGATTCCACGGACCCGGGTTCGCGGTGCCGTAATAGAGCAGGTCGGCCTGCGGGTCGTACGTCACGAAGCCCCACACCGTGCCACCGCCGATCTTCCACGCGGTGCCCGGCCATGTGGACACGCCGAGATCCTTGCCCTTGTCGCTTTGGTAGTGGGGCTGGAACTTGGATCCGATCAGCACTTCGCTGTCCGGCCCGGTGCTGTACGCGCGCCACACCTGCTTGCCGGTCGACGCGTCGAGGGCCGTGAGCCATCCGCGCACGCCGTACTCGCCGCCGCTGTTGCCGACCAGCACCTTGCCCTTCACCACGAGCGGCGCCATGGTCATGGTCTCGCCGTTGCTGATCTCGCCGAGCTTGGTGCGCCACAGCTGCTTGCCGCTGGACGCGTCGAGCGCGATCGTCTGGTCGTCGAGCGTGTTGAAGAAGATGCGGCCCGAGTCCCAGGTCGCGCCGCGGTTGACGACGTCGCAGCACGCGACGCCCTGCGCGGACGCGCTCGGATGCGGCTCGTACTTCCACTTGACCGGCGCGCCGGGCTTCGACAGGTCGAGCGCGTAGACGATGTTCGGGTACGGCGTGACGATGTACATCGTGCCGTTCACCACGATCGGCGCGGCCTCGTGGCCGCGCAGCACGCCGGTCGAGAACGTGAACGCGGGCCTCAGCGTCGCGACGTTGCTCGCGTTGATGTCGGTGAGCGGGGAGAAGCGCGTGGCGGCGTAGTCCCGGCCCGGCATGGGCCAGTCGCCATCGTTCGTGCCGGGCGACGCGGCGTTCGCCATCGCGCCGGCGACGGCACACGCGGCGAGCACCGCGAGACGCATCGAAAACCCTGGATGCTTCTTTGGCATGCGATGTCGGGACGCGCTGCTGATCCCGCGCTGGTTGCGCAAGAGGCATACCACCGACATTGCGCTTGTAGTTCATGCACTTGGCGAGGCGGACTGTCCCGCCTAGGTGCATCCTTACGCAGCCGCGCCGGAAAAATTTTCCGGCGAGCCGGGACCCCTACTTGCCGATGCAGAACCGCGAGAAGATGACCCCCAGCACATCGTCGGCGGTGACCTCGCCGGTGATGGTGGCGAGCTCTTGCTGGGCCTGCCGCAAGTCTTCGGCGAAGAGCTCGAGCGGCGGCGCGTCGGCCGCGAGATGCGCCGCCGCGGTTGATAGATGCGTCTGTGCGGCCGCCAGCGCCGCGACGTGACGGGCGCGCGCGATGAACGCGCCTTCGCCCGCCGCGTCGACGCCGGCGAGCGACAGCACCTCGTGCTCGAGCAGCGGTACCCCTTCGCCGGTCAGCGCGGAGAGCCACACGTGGGTGCCGGTCGCGCGACGCTCGACCTGCGGTGCCATCGCGGCGAGATCGCTCTTGTTGTGCACGATCACGCGCGGCAGCGCAGGCGGCAGGCGTGCGACCAGCGCGCGGTCCTCCTCGTGCAGCGCGTCGCCCGCCTCGCGCGCGTCGACCAGGATCACGGCGAGGTCCGCGCGCTCGATCGCCGACCAGGCACGTTCAATTCCGATCCGCTCGACGGCATCGTCGGTGTCGCGCAAGCCGGCGGTGTCGACGACAGTGAGTGGAACGCCGCCGATCTCGATCGGCCGCTCGACCGTGTCGCGCGTGGTGCCCGGAATCTCGGTCACGATCGCCGCATCCTCGCGCGCCAGGCGGTTGAGCAGGCTCGACTTGCCGACGTTGGGTCGCCCGACCAGGACGACGCAAAGGCCGTCGTTCAAGCGCGCGCCGGCCTGCGCGCGCACGAGGAGCGCGTCGACCTGCGCGCGCAACCCGTCGAGGCGCGCGGCGGCATCGGCCGCGCGCACGAAGTCGATGTCTTCTTCCGGGAAGTCGAGCGACGCCTCGGTCAGCGCGCGCAGCTCGGTCACCGTGTCCACGATGGCGTGAATGTCGGCCGAGAAGGCGCCGGTGAGCGTTCGCGCGGCCGCCCGTGCCGCCGTCGCGTTCGCCGCCTCGATCAGGTCCGCGACGCTTTCGGCTTGCGCGAGGTCGAGCTTGCCGTTGAGGAACGCGCGCCGCGTGAATTCGCCCGGCTCGGCGATGCGCGCGCCGAGGTCGATGCAGCGCGCGAGGAGCAGCCGCAGCGCCGCCGGGCTGCCGTGCGCCTGCAGCTCGAGCACGCTCTCTCCGGTGTACGAGTGCGGCGCGGGAAAATAGAGGGCGAGGCCGGTATCGATCGGCGCGCCGTCGGCATCGCGAAACGTCGCGTACGTCGCCACGCGCGGCGGGGGCACCTCGCCTGCCAGCGCCTGCGCGACCGGTTCGATGCCCGTGCCCGACACACGGACGACGCCCACACCGCCACGCCCGGGCGCCGTGGCGATCGCAACGATGGTCTCCGGATGCGCTCGCGGACCCACGGCTTAGCGCTGCTGCCGCGCGAGCGGTTGCATCTGCGGCGCGGCGCGGGGGAGCGCCGCCGCCCCTACCGGCGCTTGGCTGCCAATGCGGCCTGCTCCCGCGTGATGACGCGATTCATGTGCCACTGCTGGAAGATCTGGATGCAGTTGTTGATCAGCCAGTACAGCACCAGCCCCGCAGGGAAGAACAGGAACATCACCGAGAAGGCGATCGGCATGAACTGCATCACCTTCGCCTGCACCGGGTCGGTGACCGGCGTCGGCGACAGCTTCACCTGCAGGTACGCCGTCACGGCGTAGATCACCGGCAGCACGTACCACGGATCCGGCGCGGACAGGTCGTGGATCCAGCCGATCCACGGCGCGTGGCGCAGCTCCACCGCCGACAGCAGCACCCAGTACAGCGCGATGAACACCGGGATCTGCACGAGGATGGGCAGGCAGCCGCCGAGCGGGTTGATCTTCTCCTGGCGGTAGAGCTCCATCATCTTCATCTGGAGCTGCTGCTTGTCGCCGGCGTATTGCTCCTGCAGCGCCTTCATCTTCGGCGCGACGAGCTTCATCTTGGCCATGGAGCGCGCGCTCGCGTGGTTGAGCGGATAGAACGCGCTCTTGATGAGGATCGTCATCACCACGATCGCCCAGCCCCAGTTGCCGAGCAGCGAATGCAGCCACTTCAGCAGGAGGAAGAGCGGCGCCGCGATGATCGTGAAGATGCCGTAATCGACGACGAGATCGAGCCCCGGGGCGAGCTTGCCGAGGGTTGCCTGGTCCTGCGGGCCGACGTACAGCTTGCCGCTGATCTCGCCGGTCTGGCCCGGCGGGATCGTCACGCCGTCGTAGCGCACGCCGGCGGTGTAGAGGCCGTTGTCGAGCTTGTTGGTGTAGAACTGCCGCGGCACCGGCTTGTCCTGCGGCGGCAGCCACGCCACGACGAAGTAGTGCTCGATCATGCCGATCCACCCGTTGTCGGCCTGGCGCGTGTACGGCGCCTTGCGCGACGGGTCCTCGGCCTCCTTGTCGATCTCCTTGAATTCGACTTTCTTGAACTTGTCCTTGTCGTCGTAGACCACCGGCCCGACGAACGACGCGGGCGCCATCGAATGCGTCGGCACCGCCTGCTTGGTGTCGCGCATCAACTGGAAGTACGCCTCGGGCGAGATCGGCGCGCTGCCGGTGTTGGTGATCTCGAACGCGGTGTCGATCACGTAGCTGCCGCGATGGAACGTCAGCACCTTGACCACCTTGTCGCCGTTGGCCGCCGTCGCCTGCAGCTTGAGCTGCACCGAGTCGGCGCCGGGCGCGAGCTCACGCGGACCGGGCAGCACCTCGAAGGCGGTGCGGTGGTTGGGCATGCCTTCGCCGATCAGGCCCGACTGCGCGACGAAGGTGCGATCGGCGGTGCGCATCAGCGCGAGGTACGGCTTGCTCTGATCGAATGCGTCGCGGTGCTTCGCGAGCGCGACCTGGGTGATCACGCCGCCGGTCGTGTCGACGTCCGCGGTGTAGAGGTCGGTGCGAATGGAAACGATCTGCCCGGCCGGCGCCGCGGCCGTCGGCGGTGCACCGGCCGCGGGAACCGCCGCGGGGGAGGATGCCGAAGGCGTCGCGCTCGGCACGCTCGCCGGCGGGATGCCGGGCTGCGCTGGCGCGGTGGCGGGCGCGGGTGCCGGCGGCGGAGCGTGGTCACGCTCCCAGGCCTGCCAGAGGTAGAACCCGGAGAAGAAGAAGATCAGCAGGAGGATGAGGCGCTGGGTGTCCAAACCGGCCATAGATGACTTTCGCGTGCGTGCCCGTGACGGATGCTGTTCAGGGAACGGGATCGTACCCGCCCGGGTGATAGGGATGGCAGCGGGCGATGCGTTTCACCGCGAGCCAGCCGCCCGCAAGTGCGCCGTGGCGCTCGATCGCCTCGCGTGCATAGTCGGAGCAGCTCGGATAGAAGCGGCAGTTGGCGCCGAGCAGCGGGCGAATCGCGTATTGATAGCCGCGCAGCAGCGCGACGAGCACGCGCTTCATGACGCGACGAGCCGCTCGATCAGCGCGGCCGCCTCGGCCGCCGCGCCGCGGATCGCCTCGCGCGGCACGGCCTGGCGCACGCGCACGATCACGTCGAAGCGCTCGACCGCGGGCCGCGCCTCGCGAAGCTTCTCGCGCAGCCGGCGGCGCAAGCGGTTGCGGTCGACCGCGAGCGCGATCGCGCGACGCGGAATGATGAAGCCGACGCGCCCGGGCTGCTGCCCGGCGGGCGCGGCGACCAGTTGCAGAAAGCGTCCGTCGATGCGGACGCCGTCACGGAAGATCGCCTCGAATGCACGTGCGCCGCGCAGGCGATAGGCGCGGGCACCGGCGGTCCTGCGCGGAGCGCGCGGCGTCAGACCGGCGTGAGGCGGACGCGGCCCTTCGCCCGGCGGGCGGCGAGCACCTTGCGTCCACCGACGGTGCTCATGCGGGCGCGAAAGCCGTGATTGCGCGCGCGGCGGATCTTGGAGGGCTGGAACGTGCGTTTCATGGGGTCGATGCCTTGATCTCTGGAAGCGCGCTGCCGCCCGACTCGGCGACAGCGGAAAAGCCTTACATTAGAGCGCGTTGGGCGCCCGTCGTCAAGACGGGGCGAAAATGCCGCCGGAACGCAAGCGGTCACTCGCACCGCCAGCCGCGGCAGCCGCGCGCTTCCCGGTTTTGCCGACGACGTTCGCGCGCGCCTGTGGATAACCCGGTTGCGCGCGGCTACAATCGCGGCACAAAACGGCAGCCGACGCAGCCCCGGAAACGGATCGGCATCGCGTCAGGCAGCCGGGCGTGCCGGATGTTCCGCGCGCCGTCTCATCACTCCAGGACGTGAATATCGCACCCCCTCCGCCCGCCTGGGCCGCCTGTCTCGCCGTCTTTCAGCGCGAGCTGACGCCCCAGCAGTACGCGACCTGGATCCGGCCGCTCTCCTGCGCGGACGAGTCCGGCACGCTGCGCCTCACCGCGCCGAACCGATTCGTGCTGCAGTGGGTGAAGGACCGCTTCGGCGGGCGCATCCAGGCGCTCGCGAGAGAGAACTGCGGTGACGCCGTGGCCGTCGAGTTCGCGGTCGCCGACGCCCCGGCGCGCGAGCCCGAACGGACGGCCGCCCCGGCCGCAGCGCCGGCGGTGAACGGCCATGCCGGCCCCGCCGCGCCTGTGGAAAGCCCGACGTCCCTGGCGCCCCGGCCGCCCGGCGTCGCGCCTCAACCCGCGCTCCGCAAGCCCGAGCCGGGGGGCCTCAACCCCACGTTCACCTTCGCCTCGTTCGTGGCGGGCAAGGCCAACCAGCTCGCCCGCGCCGCCGGCCTCCAGGTCGCCGATCACCCGACCTCCTACAACCCGCTTTTCGTGTACGGCGGCGTCGGCCTCGGCAAGACGCACCTCATCCAGGCGATCGGTCATCACATCCTGTCGCAGAATCCCGCCGCCAAGATCCGCTACATCCACGCCGAGACGTACGTCTCCGACGTCGTGCGCGCGTACCAGCACAAGGCCTTCGACGATTTCAAGCGCCATTACCGCTCGCTCGACCTGCTCCTCGTCGACGACATCCAGTTCTTCGGCGGCAAGAGCCGCACGCAGGAAGAATTCTTCTACCTGTTCAACACGCTGATCGAGGCGCACAAGCAGGTCGTCATCACGTGCGACACGTATCCCAAGGAGATCGCGGGCATCGAGGAGCGCCTGATCTCGCGCTTCGGCTGGGGCCTTACGGTGGCGCTGGAGCCGCCGGAGCTCGAGATGCGCGTCGCCATCCTGCTCGCCAAGGCCGCGCTGTCCGGCATGCGCCTGGACGAGCAAGTGGCCTTCTTCATCGCCAAGCACATTCGCAGCAACGTGCGCGAGCTCGAGGGAGCGCTGAAGCGCATCATGGCCTATTCGAACTTCCACGGCCACGAGATCAACCTCCCCATGGCCAAGGAAGCGCTCCGCGACCTCCTCGCCGTGCAGAACCGGCAGATCTCGATCGAGAACATCCAGAAGACGGTCGCCGACTACTACAAGATCCGCGTATCGGACATGCACTCGAAGAAGCGCTCGCGCGCGGTCGCTCGGCCGCGCCAGGTCGCCATGGCGCTCGCCAAGGAGCTCACCCAGATGTCACTGCCCGAGATCGGCAGCAATTTCGGTGGGCGCGATCACACCACGGTGCTCCACGCGTGCCGGCAGATCGCGAGCCTGCGCGAGACGCACTCCGACCTCAATCACGACGTCAATTTCCTGCTGCAGGTCCTGCGCAGCTGAGCTTGCCCGCGCAGGCGGCAACAACGCGCGGGGCCGGGCGGGCTCGACGCCCCGGGCGGCTTTTGTCGCGACCTTCGAGCCCTCGCCGAACGGCCTCCGGCGCGATTGCGTGCGGTGACGTAACTCCACTGATTCGTCTAGAAAAACGGCCCGGAACAATGTATAATTTGGGGATTGGGAGGGCCTAGAAGAAATGCTTCAAAACGCTCCCCAAACGATCCACAGCGGCTCCCGCGGTTTTCCTTGCTGTCCGCGTAGCGCCAAGCGTCTGAACGCACGGCGCAATACCCGGTTGTACGCGTTTTCCGCGGTCTCCTATTAACGTTCTCATGCGTTTATAGACTTCAACAATGCAACTGAAACAGATCGCTCGCGATGCGCTGTTGCGTCCGTTGCAGGCCGTGTCCGGGATCGTCGAACGCAGGCACACCCTGCCCATCCTCGCCAACGTGCTGCTCGAGCAGAAGAACGGCCACCTCAACGTGACCGCGACCGACCTCGAGATGCAGATCACCGCCGTCAGCGAGCTCGCCGGCAAGGAGGGCCAGTCCACCACCGTGGGTGCGCGCAAGCTGCAGGACCTGCTGCGCGCGCTGCCCGATGACGCGTCGCTCAACCTCGACGTGGCCGGCAGCAAGATGACCGTGCGCGCCGGGCGCTCGCGGTTCAACCTGCAAACGCTGCCCGCAGCCGACTATCCGCGCATCAGCCTCGGCGCCGAGCAGCTGCAGACGCTCTCGCTGCCGCAAAGGGACTTTCGCGCCTTGCTCCGCCTCGCCGAGTTCGCGATGGCCCAGCAGGACATCCGCTACTACCTGAACGGCATGCTGCTCGTGGTCGACCAGGGCTCGCTGCAGGCCGTCGCGACCGACGGCCATCGCCTGTCGTGGGCGAGCCTCAAGGTCGACGGCGATTTCGCGCGCCAGGAGGTGATCCTGCCGCGCAAGACGGTCCTCGAGCTCGCGAAGCTGCTCCAGGACGTCGAGGATCCGGTCACGATCGACATCCTCGCCAACCAGGCGCGCTTCCGCTTCGGCAACGTCGAGCTCGTCTCGAAGGTCGTCGACGGCAAGTTTCCGGATTACAACCGCGTCATCCCGACCGGCCACGCCAAGCAGATCCAGCTCTCGCGCGTGGAGCTGCTGGCCGCGTTGCAGCGCGCGGCGATTTTGTCCAACGAGAAGTTCCGCGGTGTGCGCCTGGTCCTCGCCGACGACACGCTGCGCATCATCTGCACGAACAGCGAGCAGGAGGAAGCCGAGGAGGAGCTCGAGGTGCCCTACAAGGGCGACAACCTGGACATCGGCTTCAACATCACGTACCTGCTCGATGCGCTGCAGAACCTGTCGAGCGACGACGTGTGCTTCGCCTTCGGCGACGCCAACTCGAGCGCGCTCGTGACCATGCCGGACCGCGACGACTACAAGTACGTCGTGATGCCGATGAGAATCTGATGACCCCAGAGCAATCCCAGCCCAACAGCCACCCGCAGCGCAACGGCGACGACTACGACTCCTCCAGCATCAAGGTCCTGAAGGGCCTCGAGGCGGTGCGCAAGCGCCCGGGCATGTACATCGGCGACACGTCCGATGGCACGGGGCTGCACCACATGGTCTTCGAGGTGCTCGACAACGCCATCGACGAGGCGCTCGCGGGCTATTGCGACGACATCAAGGTCGTCATCCACGCGGACAACTCGATCTCCATCGTCGACAACGGGCGCGGCATTCCCACCGACGTCAAGGACGACGACGAGCTGAAGCGCTCGGCGGCCGAGATCGTGATGACCGAACTGCACGCCGGCGGCAAGTTCGACCAGAACAGCTACAAGGTATCCGGCGGGCTGCACGGCGTCGGCGTGTCGGTGGTCAACGCGCTCTCCGAATGGCTGAAGCTGCGCATCTGGCGCAACGGCCACATCCACCACATGGAGTTCCGGCGCGGCGTCGCCGTCGCGCCGCTGGCCGTGGTCGGCACGACCGATCGCCGCGGCACCGAGGTCCACTTCATGGCCTCGCCGGAGACCTTCTCGCGCATCGAGTACCACTACGAGATCCTGGCCAAGCGGATCCGCGAGCTGTCGTTCCTGAACAACGGCGTGAAGATCGAGCTGCTCGACCAGCGCGACGGCAAGAGCGAGAACTTCGCGCACGTCGGCGGCGTGCGCGGCTTCGTCGAGTACATGAACCGCAGCAAGACCGTGCTGCATCCCAAGGTCTTCAGCGCCATAGGCGAGAAGGACGGCGTCACCGTCGAGGTCGCGATGCAGTGGAACGACTCGTACGCCGAGTCGGTGCAGTGCTTCACCAACAACATCCCGCAGCGCGACGGCGGCACGCACCTCACCGGCCTGCGCCAGGCGATGACGCGCACGCTCAACAACTACATCGAGAAGGAAGAGGTCGCAAAGAAGGCGAAGGTCGAGACCACCGGCGACGACATGCGCGAGGGCCTCACCTGCGTGCTGTCGGTGAAGGTGCCCGAGCCGAAGTTCAGCTCGCAGACCAAGGACAAGCTCGTGTCGTCCGAGGTGCAGCCGATCGTGCAGGAAGTCGTGAGCGCGAAGCTCGCCGAGTTCCTCCTCGAGCACCCGGGTGACGCGCGCATCATCTGCGGCAAGATCGTCGACGCGGCCCGCGCACGCGAGGCCGCGCGCAAGGCGCGCGAGCTCACGCGGCGCAAGGGCGTCCTCGACGGCATGGGCCTGCCCGGCAAGCTCGCCGATTGCCAGGAGCGCGATCCATCCCTGTGCGAGCTGTATCTCGTCGAGGGCGATTCCGCAGGCGGCTCGGCGAAGCAGGGCCGCGACCGCAAGTTCCAGGCGATCCTGCCGCTGCGCGGCAAGATCCTCAACGTCGAGCGCGCGCGCTTCGACAAGCTGGTGAGCTCGCAGGAGATCGTCACGCTCATCACCGCGCTCGGCACGGGCTTCGGCAAGTCGAACAACGGCGAGAAGGACGACAAGGACGCCTACAACCCCGACAAGCTGCGCTATCACCGCATCATCATCATGACCGATGCGGACGTCGACGGCTCGCACATCCGCACGCTGCTGCTCACGTTCTTCTACCGGCAGATGCCCGAGCTCGTCGAGCGCGGTCACATCTACATCGCGCAGCCGCCGCTGTACAAGGTCAAGCAGGGCAAGGAAGAGGTCTATCTCAAGGACGACCACGAGCTGAAGCAGCACTTGCTGCGCGTGGCGCTCAAGGGCGCGGAGCTCGTACCCGGCACCGACCTGCCCGCGCTCGCCGCCGAGTCGTTCGGCAACGTCGCCCGCGAATACCTGCTCGCCGAGGCGGTCATCGAGCGGCTGGGTCGCCTGGTCGACCCGGCGGCGCTTCGGGCGGTGCTCAACGGCGTTCGCCTCGACCTTTCGAGCGAGGCCGCGGCGCGAGCCAGCGCGCAGGCGCTGCAGGCCGCGATCGACGATCCCGAAGTCGCGGTGGAGGCCCGCTACGACGCGACGACGGAGACGCATCGCGTGGTCATCATTCGCACGCATCACGGCACGCCGCATGCGAGCGCGCTCGACGCCGACTTCCTGGCGAGCGGTGACGCCGCTCAGATCCATGCGGCCGCCGACGTGCTGCAGGGACTGATCCACGCCGGCGCGGTCGTGAAGCGCGGCGAGAAGAAGCAGGCGGTGAAGTCGTTCAAGGAAGCGCTCGACTGGCTCCTCAACGAAGCACGCGGCAGCGTGACGCAGCAGCGCTACAAGGGGCTGGGCGAGATGAATCCCGACCAGCTGTGGGAGACCACGATGGACCCGAGCGTGCGCCGGCTCCTGAAGGTGCAGATCGAGGACGTCATCGGCTCCGACGACATCTTCTCCACGCTGATGGGTGAGCAGGTCGAGCCGCGCCGCGCGTTCATCGAGACGAACGCGCTCGGCGTCAGGAACCTCGACGTCTGACGAACCCATGCGGGCACGCGTCGCGCCCGCTCTTTTGGCGATACATCCAATGATTCTCTTCGCCCGCGCACTGCTCTTCGTCCTGTGCGCGCTGGCGCTGCCCGCTTCCGCCGAGCAGACGTCGCGCATCATCGTGAAGTTCAAGGAAGGTAGCGCCAAGGCGCTGATGACCCGCGAGGCGCGCAGCGCCCGCCTTGCCGAGGAGACGGGTGTCGCGATGGCGCCGCTGCGCACGCTTGCCATCGGCGCCGATGTCGTCGCGCTCGATCATCCCGTCGATACCGGCGTCGCGCGGACCCTCGCGGCGAAGATCGCTGCGCGACCCGACGTCGAGTACGCGGAGCCGGACTACCGCGCGCACGCGATGCGTGTCGCGAACGACGAGTTCTTCCCGGCGCAGGCCTACCTGTACAACAATGCCGCGGGCATCGGCGCCCTGCCGGCCTGGGACATCACGCAAGGCTCGCCGAGCGTCGTCGTCGCGGTGCTCGACACCGGCGTGCTGCCGAACGTCGACCTTGCAGGTCGCGTGCTGCCCGGCTACGACATGATCTCCGACCCGTTCGTGGCCAACGACGGCGACGGTCGCGATGCCGATCCGAGCGACCCCGGCGACTGGCTGCTGGCCGGCGAGAACACGGGTGATCACGCCGACTGCACCGTGTCGTCGAGCTCGTGGCACGGCACGTCGGTCGCAGGCGTCATCGCTGCGGACGCGAACAATCACGTGTGGACGACCGGCATCGACTGGTACGCCAAGATCCTGCCCGTGCGCGTGCTCGGCAAGTGCGGCGGCTACACATCGGACATCGTGGACGGCATCGCGTGGGCCGGCGGCCTGCCGGTGCCGGGGGTGCCGTCCAACGCGAATCCCGCGCAGGTGATCAACCTGAGCCTCGGCGGCGATCACGATTGCAGCCAGGCCGAGATGGCGGCCATCGGGGCCGTGTACCTGCACGGCGCGACGCGCGCCGTCGTCGTGGCGGCGGGCAACGAGAGCGAGGACGTCGCGCAGTCGGCGCCCGCCAATTGCCCGGGCGTCATCGCGGTCGCCTCGACGACATCGCTCGGCGATCTAGCCCAGTACAGCAACTTCGGCAGCGGCATCACGATCTCCGCGCCCGGCGGACAGTACAACCCGCGCCTCGGCACGCAAGGGATCGTCACGCTGTTCAACACCGGCGTCACCACGCCCGACACCGATACGTACGGTGTGCGGGGCGGGACGAGCCTCGCCGCGCCGATGGTATCCGGCATCGTGTCGCTCATGCTGAGCCTGGCGCCCGACCTGAGCGCGCAGCAGGTGCGCGATATCCTCGTGTCCAACGCCAAGCCGTTCCCCGCGACGTCGACGTGCAACACGCAGAGCTGCGGCGCCGGCATCGCCAACGCGTGGTACGTCGTGCAGGCAACGGCGGCGATCGCGCCGCCGCGCGACACCGTCGTCGTCGCCGAGTATTACAACGCGTCGCTCGACCACTACTTCATCACCTGGGTCGATGCCGAGCAGCAGAACCTGGACGCCGGCAACACGCCCACCCAGTGGGTGCGAACAGGCTACGCGTTCAACGCGTACAAGGTCGCGACGTCCGCGAGCTCCCCGGTGTGCCGGTACTACATCCCGCCCGCGCTCGGCGACTCGCATTTCTTCGGCCGCGGCACCACCGAATGCACGAACACCGGATTGCGCAACCCGACGTTCGTGCTCGAGGATCCCGCCTTCATTCAGATGGTGCTTCCGGTGAGCGGCAACTGCCCCGCCGGCACCGTGCCGATCTATCGCGTGTTCAGCAATCGCGCGGATGCCAATCATCGCTACATGACCGATCCCGCCATGCGCGATCAGATGGTCGCGAAAGGCTGGGTTGCCGAGGGCGACGGACCCGACCTCGTGGTGATGTGCGCGCCGCACTAGCGGAGGCTTCGCCATGACGCATGAGAATGCAGTGCGCCTCGACGAGCGCGTACGCGACGTGCTCGCGCGGCTTCACGTCGCGCCTTCGGACGTGCTCCCGGGCGTGTGTGTCGATCCCGCGCGCTTCCAGGGCTCCGGAGCGACGATCGAATCGCGCAATCCCGCCAACGAGCGCCTGCTCGGCCGCGTGCAGCTCGCGTCGAGCGAGGATCTGGATGAGGCGCTTGCGGGCGCTGCGCAGGCGGCGCATGCATGGCGCGATGTTCCCGCGCCGCGCCGCGGCGAAGTCGTTCGGCGCTTCGGCGAGGTGCTGCGCGAGCACAAGGACGCGCTCGGCTCGCTGGTCGCGCTCGAGAACGGGAAGATCAAGGCCGAGGGCGACGGCGAAGTCCAGGAGATGATCGACATCGCCGACTTCGCGGTCGGCCAGTCGCGCATGCTGTACGGACGCACCATGCCTTCCGAGCGTCCCGCGCACCGCATGATGGAGCAATGGCACCCGCTCGGCGTCGTGGGGGTCATCACCGCGTTCAACTTTCCGGTTGCCGTATGGGCGTGGAACGCCATGCTGGCGTGCGTGTGCGGCAACGCCGTGGTGTGGAAGCCTTCGCCCAAGACGCCGCTCTGCGCGATCGCCGTGCAGTCGCTCGCGAACCGCCTCATGCAGGAGCTGCGGCTGCCGCCCATCTTCTCACTCGTGATCTGCGACAACGCGCTCGCATCGGCGCTCGTGGCCGACGTGCGCGTCGATCTCGTATCGTTCACCGGATCGTCGCAGGTCGGACGCGAGGTGGCGCGCACCGTCGCGGGCCGCTTCGGCAAGTCGCTCCTCGAGTGCGCCGGCAACAACGCGGTCATCGTGGCGGAGGATGCGGACTTCGACCTGGTGGTTCCTTCGGTCGTGTTCGGCGCGGTCGGCACAGCCGGCCAGCGATGCACCACGACGCGGCGCCTCATCGTGCATCGCAGCCGCGAGGCCGAAGCCCTCGCGCGCCTGCGTCACGCGTACGAGCAGGTGCGCATCGGCGATCCGCTCGACGCGTCCACGCTCATGGGCCCGCTGATCGACGCCACGGCGGTGGACAATTACCGCGCGGCGCTCGACGAGGTGTGCGCGGCCGGCGGACGCATCGAGTGCGGCGGCCGGGTGCGGCCCGGCCCGGGTCATTGGGTCGAGCCCACGATCGTCACCGGCGTTGCGCGCGACGCCGGCGTCGTGCAGCGCGAGACGTTCGCGCCGATCCTCTACGTGCTGCCCTTCGACACGATCGAGGAAGCCATCGCCATCAACAACGGCGTGCGGCAGGGGCTTTCGTCGGCGTTGTTCACGCGCAGCGTGCGGACCGCGGAAGCGTTCCTCGCCGCGGGCGGCAGCGACTGCGGCATCGCCAACGTGAACATCGGCACGTCGGGCGCCGAGATCGGCGGTGCGTTCGGCGGCGAGAAGGAAACGGGCGGTGGCCGCGAGTCGGGCTCGGACGCCTGGCGCGCCTACATGCGGCGCCAGACCAACACGGTCAACTGGAGCCGCGAGCTGCCGCTCGCGCAGGGGATCCGGTTCGACGTCTCCGCCTAGCGCTTCACTTCCGCAGGAGCCACAGCAGCAACGTCACCGCCAGCGAGATCAGGATGCAGGTGACGATGGGGAAGTGGAAGGACCAGCCGTCGCGCTCGATGTGGATGTCGCCCGGCAGTCGGCCGAGCCCGATACGGGCCAGCCACGGCCACGCCACACCCGCCACGAGGAACAGCACGCCGAGGACGATCAGCAGGCGTTGCACGGCGGCGCGCGCTATCCGAGGCTCTGCGCGTGATAGCGCAAGTGCTCTTCGATGAACGTCGCGATGAAGAAATACGAGTGGTCGTACCCTTCGCGCATGCGCAGGTCGAGCGCGACACCGTTGCGCGCGCACGCCTCCTCGAGCAGCGCCGGCTTGAGCTGATTATCGATGAAAGGATCGCGGGAGCCCTGGTCGACCCGGATCGGCGGCCCTCGCCAGCCGACGTCCTCGACCAGCGCGGTCGCATCGTAGGCTCGCCAGGCGCCGCGATCGCTTCCGAGGTAACCGGTCAACGCTTTCTCGCCCCACGGGCTACGCGTCGCGGAAGCGATTGGCGCGAACGCTGAAACGCAACGATAGCGCTCGGGGTTCCTGAGGGCGACGATGAGCGCGCCGTGTCCACCCATCGAATGACCGAGGATGCCCGTGCGCGAGGCGTCGATCGGAAACTGTGCCGATACCAGCTCGGGCAGCTCGTGCGCGATGTACGAGTACATGCGGTAGTGGTCGCACCAGGGTGCCACCGTGGCGTCGACGTAGAAGCCGGCGCCCACGCCGAAGTCCGAGGCATCCGCCTCGCCGGGGATATTGAGACCCCGCGGGCTCGTGTCGGGCACGACGAGCGCAAGCCCGAGCTCGGCCGCGACGCGCTGCGCGCCCGCCTTCACGATGAAGTTCTCCTCGGTGCACGTGAGGCCGGACAGCCAGTACAGCGCCGGCACGCGCCCGTGCGTCGCTCGAGGCGGCAGGTAGAGGCCGAAGCGCATGATGCTGCGCGTCTCGCGCGAGACATGCGAGTAGACGGCTTGCACGCCGCCGAAGCAAAGGCTGCGCGATACCAGGGCCGCGGGCGTTCCACCCATGGACACGAGCGCGGCCGCGTCAGTAGGTGACGACTGCGCGGATCGACTTGCCTTCGTGCATCAAGTCGAATCCTTCGTTGATGCGATCGAGCGGCAGCACGTGCGTGATCAGGTCGTCGATATTGATCTTGCCGTCCATGTACCAGTCGACGATCTTCGGCACGTCGGTGCGTCCGCGCGCGCCGCCGAACGCCGTGCCCTTCCAGACCCGGCCGGTCACGAGCTGGAACGGCCGCGTGCGGATCTCCTGGCCCGCGCCGGCCACACCGATGATCGTGGCGACGCCCCAGCCGCGATGACAGCATTCCAGCGCCTGGCGCATGACGTCGACGTTGCCGATGCACTCGAACGAATAGTCCGCGCCGCCGCCCGTGAGGTCGACGAGGTACGGCACGAGATCGCCCTTCACCGCGCGCGGATCGACGAAGTGCGTCATGCCGAACTTGCGCGCGAGCGCCTCGCGCGCCGGATTGACGTCGACGCCGACGATCATGCTGGCGCCCACCATGCGGGCGCCCTGCACGACGTTGAGGCCGATGCCGCCGAGACCGAACACCACCACGTTCGCGCCGGGCTCGACCTTGGCCGTGTTGATCACGGCGCCGATGCCCGTCGTGACGCCGCAGCCGATGTAGCAGACCTTGTCGAACGGGGCGTCGTCGCGGATCTTCGCCACCGCGATCTCCGGCAGCACCGTGAAGTTCGCGAACGTCGAGCAGCCCATGTAGTGATGGACGGGCCTGCCGTCGATCGAGAACCGGCTGGTGCCGTCCGGCATGACGCCCTTGCCCTGCGTCGCGCGAATCGCCGTGCAGAGGTTCGTCTTGCGCGACAGGCACGACTTGCACTGACGGCATTCGGGCGTGTAGAGCGGAATGACGTGGTCGCCTTTGCGCACGCTCGTCACGCCGGGGCCGATGTCCACCACGACGCCCGCGCCCTCGTGGCCGAGGATCGCGGGAAAGAGTCCCTCGGGATCGGCGCCCGACCGCGTGAACTCGTCGGTGTGGCAGATGCCCGTCGCCTTGATCTCGACCAGCACCTCGCCGGCCCTGGGACCTGCCAGCTGCACGGTCTGTACTTCGAGCGGCGCTCCCGCTTTGTGTGCGACGGCTGCGCGAACGTCCATGAGGATCTACGTGCGCCCGCGGCGCGTCGTCTTCCTCGATTTCGTGGCGGGTGTCTTGCGCGTGCCGGCGGCCTTGCGCGTCGTCTTGGCGCCGCTGCGCGTCGTGGCCGCGCCCTTGGTCGTCTTGGTTGCCGGTTTCGCCTGTCGCGCCGTCACGGTCTTGGCGGCGGTCGACCGCCCTGCAAGCGGCTTGCCTTTCGCCGCTGCGGTGGGGACGCCGCCGGCCCGCTCGCGCGAGGCGTTGAGCGCAGCGCTCGCGACGTACGCGGGCACTTCCGCCTCACGAGAGGTTCGTGCGCGGGTGCCGCCGCCCGCGCGGCGTGTCGGCGTGGTGCGCCCTTCCTTGGCGTCCAGCAGCTCGATGGCGGCTTCGAGCGTCAGCGCGTCGACCTGGTCGCGATCGGGCACCGTCGCATTGACGGTGCCGTGCTTGACGTACGGACCGTAGCGGCCCGCGTGCAGCTCGACCGGCTGCCGGTCCCGCGGATGCGCACCGAGCACGCGCAGCGGCGCGGCACGCATCGGGCGCGCGCCCTTGCGCGCAGGATCCTTGGGCTCGAATTCGAAGCCGACGCTGCCATCCTTCTGCCGCGCGAGGTAGGCCGAGAACGGGCGTCGCGTGCGCGCCGACACGAACTGCAGGAGGTCCGACTTGCCCGTGCGCAGCAGCTTCTCCATTTGCGCGCGCTCGATCGGCCGCTGCAGGATGGTGCGTCCCGAACGAAAGTCGCAGCTCCGTCCTTCGCCTACGGCCTTGGAGCACACGTACGCGTTCGGCGTCTCGAACACGTCGTTGCCGCACTTCGGACACGGCCCGAGCGGCGTCTGGCCGCTGAAGTCGGGCGCTTCCCCGTCGTCGGAGTCGAGACGCGGGCCGAAGTCGAACTCGACCTCGTTGGCGTCGTTGAGCTTGAGCTTTGCCGAGAAAGGCCGGCCGAGGCGGCTGCGAAAGCCCTCGAGTGGCCCGACCTCGCGCTCGCGCAGCAGCGTTTCCGCTTCCGCGGGGTCGAGCTGGCGACCGCCCATGATTTTCCACCAGCCGAAGTCGCAATCGGGGTTGATGCACTGGAACTTCTTGTATTTCTCGTGCACCTCGCCGCCGCACTTGGGACACGGCGTCCGGAGCGTCGCGAAATCGCCCGGGATGGTGTCGCTCTCGTAGTTCTTCGCCTGCCCGACGATGTGCCGGGTCATGCCGACGATCTCGCGCATGAACTCCTTGCGCGACAGCGCGCCATGCTCCATTTGCGCGAGCTTGAACTCCCACTCGGCGGTGAGCTCCGGCGAGAAGAGCTCGGGGATGCCGAGCCCGTGCAGCAGCGTGAGCAGCGAAAACGCCTTCGGCGTCGGCACGAGCTCCTTGCCCTCGCGCAGGATGTAGCGCTCCTGGATCAGGCCTTCGATGATCTGTGCGCGCGTGGCCGGCGTGCCGAGGCCTTTCTCGCGCATCGCTTCGCGGAGCTCGTCGTCCTCGATGAGCTTGCCCGCGCCTTCCATGGCGGAAAGCAGCGTGGCTTCGTTGTAGCGCGGCGGCGGCCGCGTGGTGAGCGGGACGACGTCGATCTTCTCGGTGCGCACCGTCTCACCCGAATCGACCGGCGTGAGCGTTCCCTCTTCCCCGGTGGCTTCCTTGCCGTACACCGCGAGCCAGCCGGGTGACACGAGCACCTTGCCTTCGGACTTGAACGGCTCGCCGGCCACGCGCGTGATCCGCGTGGTGACGAGGTACTCGGCCGCGGGATGGAATACCGCCAGGAAGCGTTTCACCACGAGGTCGTAGAGCTTCTGCTCCACCTCGTTGAGGTGCTTGGGCCGGACCAGCGTCGGGATGATCGCGAAGTGATCCGACACCTTCGCGTTGTCGAAGATGCGCTTGTTCGGCTTGACCCATTTGTTCTTGAGGACGTTGCGCGCGAACGTGCCGTACGCGTTGGTCTCCTTCAGCTCCTCGAGCGTCGCGGTGACGGTCCCGATGTAATCCTCCGGCAGCGCCCGCGAGTCGGTGCGCGGATACGTCAGCACCTTGTGCTTCTCGTACAGCGCCTGCGCGAGCGACAAGGTAGTGCGCGCGGAGAAGCCGAAGCGTCCGTTCGCATCGCGCTGCAGGCTCGTCAGGTCGTAGAGCGGCGGCGCGATCTGCGTCGACGGCTTCGACTCCTCTGAAACGATGCCCGGCTTGCCGGCGCACTTCGCCGCGATGGACTCGGCGCGGTCCTTGTCCCAGAGCCGCTCGGCGCGCGCGTCGGGATCGTCGTCGCTCTTCTTGAAGGCTTCGTCGAACCAGCGGCCGTTGTACTCGCCCGCCCGGGCACCGAACGTGCCGACCACTTCCCAGTAGTCGCGCGACACGAAGGCGCGGATCTTCGCCTCGCGGTCGACGAGGATCGCGAGCGTCGGCGTCTGCACGCGGCCGACGGTGGTGAGCTGGAAGCCGCCCGCCTTGGAGTTGAATGCCGTCATGGCGCGCGTGCCGTTGATGCCCACGAGCCAGTCCGATTCCGAGCGGCACACCGCGGCGTCGGCGAGCGGACGCATCGCCTCGTCCGCGCGCAGCTTGTCGAACCCGTCGCGTATCGACGCGGGCGTCATCGACTGCAGCCACAGGCGCTTGATCGGCTTGTCGGCCTTGGCGAACTGCACGATGTAGCGAAAGATGAGCTCGCCCTCGCGGCCCGCGTCGCATGCATTGATCAGCATGCCGACGTCCTTGCGCTTGATGAGCCTCAGCAGGACCTTCAGGCGATTCTCGTTCTTCTCGATGGGCCGCAGCGCGAACTTCGACGGGATCGCCGGGAGGTGCGCGAACGTCCACTTGCCGCGCTTCACCTCCTCTTCTTCCGGCATCGCGATCTCGAGCAGATGACCGACGGCTGACGAGAGCACGTAACGGTCGCTCTCGTAATAGTCGTCGTGACGCGTGAAACCGCCGAGCGCACGCGCGATGTCAGCGGCGACGGACGGCTTCTCGGCGATGATGAGGCTCTTGGTCACGAGGTACCCGCAAAAGGGAGGCCGATACTACCCAAGGTGCACGCGGCGCGGCAAGGAAACATTTGGCCGGGTTGCGACGCGCGTCGGAAGCTCGATGTCAGATCACTGATTCCAGATGACAAATGATTGCGGCCGCCCGAAGGCGGCCCGACGTCTGACATCCTGCGTCCGGAATCCGTTCAACGGCGCTGCCAGCGCCCGCCGGGCACCGCGACGGCACGACCCGCGAGGTCCAGCGCCACCAGCGCGGCGCTCACGCGCGCCGCGTCGAGGTGAGTGCGCGCGACGAGCGTATCGACATCGCACGGATCGTGCCCGAGCGCGTGGTGAACGGACTTGCCGTCGCCTTCGAGCACGGCGGATTCGTTCGTCGCCTGGGTCACTGTGGGGACGACGTGCGCGATTCCCAACTCGTTCAGCACGTCCTGCGCGGTCTCGACGAGCTTCGCGCCCTCGCGGATCAGCTTGTGGCAACCGCGCGAGAACGGCGAATGGATCGAGCCCGGAATCGCGAACACGTCGCGCCCCTGCTCGCCCGCGCACCGGGCGGTGATGAGCGAGCCCGACGACAGCGTCGCTTCCACGACCAGCACGCCGCGCGCGAGACCGCTGATGAGCCGATTGCGTCGCGGAAAATGCTCCTTCGCCGGCGGCGTGCCCGGTGGATACTCGGACAGCATCGCGCCGCGCGCGGCGATGTCGTGCGCCAGCGCGCGATGACGCGCGGGATAGACGCGATCGAGCCCCGTCGCGCACACCGCGAGCGTGGACGACGCGCCCGCGAGCCCGCCCTCATGGGCCGCGCCGTCGATGCCGAGCGCGAGGCCCGACACGATCGTGAGCCCGGCATCCGACAACGCGCGCGCGAACGCACGCGCATTGTCCATGCCGCCTGAAGTGGCATGACGGCTGCCGACGATCGCGAGCGCCGGATGGTTCAGGAGCGGTCGCCGCCCGATGAAGAAGAGCGCTGCCGGCGCGTCGCCGATGTCGAACAGCGCACGCGGATAGTCCGCGTCGTCCCATGCGATGACTTCGTGCGACGGCTCGGCGAGCCACGCGCGCGTTCGCTCGACGCGGGCGGGGTCCGACGGTGTCGCGAGTCGCCGCACGGTGTCCTCGGGCACCAGGTGCGTCAGGCGCGCGCGCGGCGCGGCCAGCAGCTCGGCGGGATCGGAGAATTCGCGCAGCAGCGCGGCGAGCGCCGGGGCACTCAGGTGCTTGTCGGCGAGCGTTGCCCACGCGAGCGCACGATCGATCGGCATGACCATCGCGCGCCGATCGCGCGCGGCCGCGATCAGGGCTTGCGGACCGTGTCGCCGACGCGCACCGAGTCGCTGGAGTTCAGCACCAGCGCATACGACACGCGATCGAACACGCGGAACACCATGAGGATCCCCGTGCGCTCGTCCGGAACGTCGAGGTACTTGGGCGCGGAGTAGAACGTGGTCTGGTCGAAGTACGGCAGGAGTGTGGCCGGCTGCTCCTGGCCCGGACGGCGGTCGCGGATCGGCGGCACGACGCGGTAGATGGCGAGGACGTGACCGGGCTCGAGGCCGTCGGACGAGCCCTTGTCGAGCGTGACCACATAGCCGCGGCCCGTCTCCTGGCCTTCGTACGCGAGCTGGATGATGTGTCCGTCGATCGCCTGGCCGGGCGCGTGCGGCACGTAGTCCTGCAGCGCCTCGCGCGGCGCGGGCAGCAGCCGGTCACCGAGCACGATCTCCTCACGGGCGCTCTCGATGCGAACCGTCGAGACATCGGCGAAGCGCTCCACGCGCGCGGTGCCGAGGTACTTGTTCTCGTAGCCCAGCACCTCGCCGGCCGCATTGACGAGCTTGTGATCGGGGCGGTAGAGGTACCAGAGGTCGCCGAGCTTGGGATCGAGACCGACGGCGTACATGACGTCGTTCGCGCCGCGCACGACGCGCTCGTCGCGACCGGCGACGATCTCCGCCGCGCCCGAAAGGCCGGTCGGCCCGGTCACGAGCGGCTTGGTCAGGAACGGCTCGATGTCGCTCGGCGGAATGGCGGGGATCGCCTGCGCTTCGAGCGGCGTCGCGCGCACGGTGGGCTCGAGCCGCACCGTGGGGCGCGGACCGGAGGCGCTAGCGAGGCGCAGCCGCGGGTTGCCGTCGCTCGTGTCGAGCGTGATGACGTCGCCGGGATAGATGCGGTGCGGATTGTGGATCTGGTCGCGATTCATGCGCCAGATGTCGGGCCACCGCCAGGGATCCTTCAGGAACTTGCCCGCGATGCCCCACAGCGTGTCGCCTTTTTGCACGGTATAGCTCTGCGGCGCATTGTCGGCGACCGCAACGCCTTGGGCGAACGCTGGGCCGGCGGCCACCAGCGTGGTCAGTGCGGCCGCGGCGGCCAGGGGGCGAAACCGTGTGATAAAGTGTTGAAGCATATGGCCTCTTCCCGGGAAGGCGGGGCTTGCTAACGTCCTAAAGCGCCGTAAAATAAGGTACTTGACGCTGATTCTGCATGGATCACTTGCATTTGGCAAGGCAGGCCCTCAGTTAACTCCATGGCCCTGCTGAACATTCTCGAATACCCCGATCCGCGCCTGAAGAAGGTCGCGAGCCCCGTCTCCGCGTTCACGCCCGAGATCGAGAAGCTCGTCCGTGACATGGCGGAGACCATGTACGCTGCGCCCGGTGTCGGTCTCGCGGCGACGCAGGTCGACGTGCACAGGCGCATCATCGTCATCGATATCTCCGACACCAAGGACGACCTGCGCGTCTTCATCAATCCCGAGCTCACGGCCGCCGAAGGCGAGGCCGAGTGCGAGGAAGGCTGCCTTTCCGTCCCCGGCTATTACGACAAGGTCACGCGCGCCGAGCGCATCACCGTGCGGGCCTTCGACGAGCGCGGCCAGCCCTTCACCCTCGACGCCGAAGGCCTTCTCGCGGTCTGCATCCAGCACGAAATGGACCACCTCGAGGGCAAGGTCTTCGTCGAGAAACTTTCGCCCCTGAAGCGGGCGCGCCTGCTCGCCAAGCTGCGCAAGAAGCAGAAGCTCGCG